>NZ_JACSRD010000241.1 GCF_014879935.1 Prosthecobacter sp. | reverse complement strand
TCGTTTATATGTATGATAAAATCATACTTATGCGCCCAAATTGGGTGGATTGGTATGAAAAGTACCATACTTTATTTTTTGATACCAAATCATTAAACATCGGGAAATGGGGGTTTAGGGTGATGGGGTTTGGGTATGTTGGTTGTGTGTAGGGCATTGTATTTTTTGTTTAGGGAATTCAATATTAGGGAATTTGGGTGAGAAATGCAAAAAAAAAATTTAAGGAGGGGTAGGAGGTGTGGGTAGTTTTGCGGCAGGGATAGTAAGGGCGCTGCCCAGAGGCAGCGGTGCGTAGCACCGGAGCGAAGCGTAGCCCTGCATAGCCCGGCGCCCCGCAGCCGCAAGCGCGGGGCGGGCGCCCTACATATTGTTGCTCTACTAATGAATGGGATGTGTGAGCATAGATTAACGGGCCATTACCTTAAACTCGGTACGGCGATTTTGAGCCCTGCCGGCCTCGGTGGCATTGTCGGCAATGGGGGTGTTGTCGCCATAGCCCTTGTATGTTAATCGAGCGGCAACAATGCCTTTAGATAGCAGATAATCATATACAGCTTTAGCTCGGTTTTCGGAAAGTTTTTGGTTATGAACTTTGCTGCCAACATTGTCGGTATGTCCGCCAATTTCAATTTTCATGCTAGGGTTGGCAGAGAGCAAAGCGACCAATTTGTTGAGCTCGGCTTTAGAGTCGGGTAAAAGGTCAAACTTGTCGGTGTCGAAATAAACATTACGCAGCACGACAGAGCCACCAACTTCGATAGGCTGAAGGGGGATGTCGATACTTTGAGGTTTTAAAGAGTCGGATTGGCTGAGGTCAAACGATTCAGAAAAGAACAAATAGCCCTCTTTGCTTACGTTCAGGGCATAACGTCGGTTTGGGGGCAAGCTGACTAAGAAGCTGCCTGTTATGATATCGGAAACAGAAGAAACAACAGTTTCGCCGGTTTCGACATCAATCAGCTCGAAAAGAGCTTGCAGAGGCAATCTGGTTTTTTTGTCGAGCACTTTACCTTTTAAGAACGAAACGGGTTGTGGCCTTGCGGCTTCATGAATGCGAAAACGGTAAAGGTCGTAGCCCCCCAATCCATCTTGATGCGTGGAAGCATAATATCCGGTGCCGCCATCGGCAGTGATGATTAAGCTTCTTTCGTCGGCAACGGTATTGATGGGATAACCGAGGTTCATTGGTGAAGAAAATTTGAGGGAATTCAGATCCAAACGAGCAACAAAGAAATCATAACCGCCCATTCCTTCATGGCCATCGGAAGCGAAATAAAGCGTTTGTCCGTCGGGATGAATAAAAGGGGATATTTCGTTGGCAGAAGTATTGATAGTGGGGCCGGCATTGATGGGTTCGGACCATGTGTCATTATGCATCAAAGAGGTAATCCAGATATCGTTGCCGCCCATTCCGCCCGGGCGATTACTAACAAAATACAAAGTTTTTCCGTCGGAGGAGAAAGAGGGCTGTGATTCAAAAGCGGAAGTATTAACAGGAGGGCCTAAATTTATTGGGATGCCCCAATTGTTTCCCTGGCGATGGGTTACAAACAGGTCCATACTTTCGTCGCGAGGCAATCTGTTATTAGCGGCAAAAAACATTCTGCTTCCATCAGGAGAAACATTAGCAGCACCTTCGTTGCAGTCAGAATTTACGGGTTCGCCTAAATTTTTTCGAGGTGTCCATTGCCCGTTCTGATAATAGCTGATATAGAAGTCCTCGAAAGTGCCATCTTGAGATCGGCACGACTGGCTGGTAGCTTTTTCGCGAACTGTAAATATCAAAAACGAACCATCAGCGGGCATGGAGGGGTGATATTCGGAGTAGGGGCTGTTGATGTCAGGGCCTAAATTTTCGGGCAAGAATGGTACGGGATGAGCCATCAGAAAGGCGGCCACATCGCATTTGCGAAGAAGGGCTCGGTATTTATCGGCCAAAGCTTGACGGGGTTCGCCTTTGTCTAAAAAATTACGGATGGCAAGAGCGGCATCTGCAAAGCGCTGTAGTTTCATGAGGACGTCGGCCAGATTTGAATAATATATGGCATATTTTCGTTCGCTAATCTGAATGAGGAGGGAGTAATAATTTTCAGCCAATTCATATTTTTTTTGGTCAAAATAGATTTCGGCCAACAGGGCAAACGGTTCTCCAAATTTGGGGTCAATTCGTATGGCATCTTCGAGTTTCGGAATGGCTTTATCATCCTGTCGTTTCATAGCGAGGTCATATCCTTCTTCAAAGGCGCGAATCGCTTTTTTGTTAGAAGAGCTATAATTTTGGGCTAAGCTGCAAGAGAAGAACCCTGAAGCTAGCAGAAAAGAGATTGAGCAGAAAGCCAAACGAAAACCAGCATAATTGATCATATAATATCTGTAAAAAATAATTACCATCTACCTGATGCGCCGCCACCGCCGGAGAATCCCCTCCAAGCCATTCAGAAGCTGGAGGAGAGCGATCCAGAGCTGGCGAAGCTCATGGATCAGTTCGCCGGAGAGTGGTCCGCCAATGCCGAGATCGACACCGCGCCGGAAACGGCGGAACTGGCGGGCAAATACATTCCCGCCCTCCAGCGCAACCTTGCCGGCCTTCCTCCGGAGCAGCGCGACCACATCCTGAGCGAGATCTCGCATGTGGCCAACCGTGAACCTCTGAGCGCCCCCGAGCCCTCGTGGCCGCCCGTGCTCACCACTCTGCGCAACGCCTACAACAGCCAGATCGGCACCATTACGAGCGCCGCCGACGAGGCCGCGGCCAAGATGCGCTCCGCACAATGCGAGCTGCTGCTGGCCAAGGCGAAGGAACGTGCCGCCGCAGGCAACGCCGAAGGGGCGAAACGTGCCGAGGCGCTGGCTGCGGAGCTGGCAAAGCTCAAGGGAGCGCCCACGCTGAAAGCCCTGAAGGAAAATGTGGCCGCAGCGCTGACCAACTGAGGCTCCACTGACACGAATTTCCGGAACGACCGTCGGCACGAATGCCGCCGAGGGTCATTTTGGAGCGGGGTGACAAACTTTCAGCGGCACTGGCAGACTTATGCTATCCTGATCCTCCGCATCCTTGAACAACGACCCTGCCAAACCCCAGCCCCGCTTCGACGACCTTCGTGGAATCCTGCACTACGTGCCGCAGTTCCGACAAAAGGTCTTCGTCATCGCCTTCGACGGCGCATTGATGATGCAGCCGGTGTTTGCAAGCCTGCTGCAGGATGTGGCGGTGCTGCAGTCGCTCAACATCGAAGTCGTGCTGGTCTTCGGCGCACGCGCGCAGGTCCGTGCGCTCGCCACGAAACGCGGAGTCACGCTTCACAACGACGACGGCATGGGCCGTACAGACGCAGCGGGGATCGAGATCGCCGTGGATGCGATCATGCATCAATGCAGTGACCTGGTGGCCGATTTGACCGCGCTGGAGATGCCCGTGGCGGTTTCCAACGCGCTCGCGGTGCATCCAGCGGGCGTGATCGACGGTGTGGACCTCGAATTCACCGGCCGGATCGAGCGCGTGGACGCTGAATCGCTGCGCGCCCTGCTCAAGGCCGACATCATCCCCATCCTGCCGCCGCTTGGCTACGACGGCAAAGGCACGACGCTCCGCCTGAACTCGGATGCCGTGGCCGTGGAGGTCGCCATCGCGCTGCAGGCCGCGAAAGTCATCTTCGTGGCGGAAAGCGGCCTTGCGGAAGCCAGCGGCAGCCGTCTGGCCCTGCTCTCCGTGGCGGACGCCAGGGACATGTACCGGAAGAAGGACCCGCGGCATGACGTGAGCATGCTCTCAAAGCTGCGCTATGCCGCCCTCGCCTGCCAGGAAGGCGTGCCGCGTGTGCACATCGTCAATGGCATGCAGGATGAGGCCCTGCTGGCCGAGCTGTTCTCAAACGAAGGCGTGGGCACCATGATCCATGCCGACGACTACCAGCAGATCCGCAAGGCACGCGCCAGCGATGTGCCAGGCCTGCTTTCCATGATGCAGCAGAGCGTGGACGATGCCGCGCTGGTGCCACGGACGCGGGATCAGATCCAGTCGAAGATCAAAGACTTCTTCATCCTCGAACTGGACGGCCATTCGATCGGCTCGGTGGCGGTTCATACTTATGAAGAAGATGGCCGGAAGATCGCCGAGCTGGCCTGCCTCTTCGTGCGCCGGAGCCACAAGAACCAGAATCACGGCCGGAAGCTCGTCGCCTACGCCGAGGAAATGGCCCGGCAACGTGGCTGCGAGGTTATCGTCGCCCTCAGCACGCAGGCATTCCGCTTTTTCGAGGAGAAAATGGGCTACACCGTGTCCGGGCCGGATGCGCTGCCTGCCAGCCGTCGCGAGAAATACGACAAAAGCGGGCGGAATTCGAAGGTGCTCGTGAAGGCGCTCAAATAAGGTGTTTCAGGTTCCAAGTTTCATGAGTCACGCGGTGGATCTCTGGAAACATGAAACATGACACTTGGAACCTGGCACTTATCCAAGCTGCGCGATGATCTGTGCCACGACGATGCGCAGCAGCATGGTCAGCGGATAGACCGTGGCGTAGGCCACGGCGGGTGAATCACAACGCGCCATGGTCGTGGCGAAGGCGAGCGCTGGCGGATCGGTCATGCCGCCGGAAAGGAGGCCGCAGACGGACATGAAGTTCATCCGATGCCAGCGCCGGGCCAGCCAGCCGACTGCCAGCAGCGGCAGCATCGTGACCGCGATGCCCAGCAGCACCCACTGCAGTCCCTGGGTGGACACGACGGTCTCCACGAACTTCTCCCCGGACAGCAGGCCGACGTTTGCCAGGAACAGGATGATGCCGAGCTCGCGCAGGGCACGATTCGCATTCAGCGGCATGTGCATGATCATCGGCCCGAGACGGCCGAGATGGCTGAGCAGGATCGCCATGACGAGCGGACCGCCGGCAAGACCGAGCTTCACCGGTGCCGGAAGGCCCTCGATGTGCAGCGGATACAGTCCGAGCAACACTCCGAGGAGGATGCCCGCGAAGATGGCGGCGAATTTCGTCTCCTGGAGCATCTGCACGGCATTTCCGAGCGCTTTGGTGGCACCATTGAGCGATTCCTCATCACCGACGAGCTGCAGCATGTCGCCAAACTGCAGACGCAGGTCTGGCAGGGCGGTGAAAATGAGATCGCCACGACTGACGCGTGTGACCGTGACGTTGTGAAGATGATCCAGCCCCAGTTCGCGCACGGTTTTGCCAAGGATGCGTTTGTTCGTCAGCACCACACGACGGTAGGTGACGCTGCCGGGTGCCTTCATGAGGTTTTCCTCGCTCACACTGCCAATGACGAGACGGAACTGCTCCAAGTGGGGCTGGGTGCCCACGGCCATGATCAAATCGCCCGTGTGCAGCCTCGTTTCAGGCATGGCGGTCCGCACATCCTCCGCTGACGCCGGACGATGGCGGGCGATGACGACGCCGGTCTCCAGGATGCCAGGCACATCGGCGATAGCGACGCCATCCAGATTCGGGTTTTCCACCCGCAGGTTCATGCGCTGCAAAGGCTCCACGCCAGCGCCCTGTTCACCACGAAAGGCCTCCGCCTCGGCGACGACATCGATTTTGAAGACGCCACGCAGCAGAATGAGTGAAACGATGATGCCGACGATCGCCAGTGGATAGGCCGCGGCATAAGAGAGGGCAGGAAGCGTCACCGTGGCAGGATCGGCATGCGCTGATTGCAACGCCTGCTGCACGGCGCCGAGCGCAGGGGTGTTCGTCGTGGCACCGGCGAAAAGACCCGCCACAGCAGGAAGCGGAATGTCGAGCAGCCAGCCGCCCAGCAGCGCCACGAACGCGCCGCCAAGAACGAGGGCGAAGGCATACCCGTTCAACACATGCCCCTGACGGCGCAAGGAGGCGAAGAATCCAGGGCCCATCTGCATGCCCAGCGCGAAAACGAACAGCACGAGACCGAAATCTTTCAGGAAGTGCGCCACCCCGGCCTCGGGTCGCAGGCCAAAGTGAGAGGCCATCAATCCCGTGAACAACACGCCTGCCACGCCCATCCGCACACCGGCCACACGAATGTTCCCCAGCCCGATGCCCGCCAGGACGACGATGCTGAAGACGAGCAGATCGTGCGCCACGGGAGAGCTTTCCTGCAAATGCTGGATAAAAGACATGGGTTTCCCATGGCACGAAGAATGCCAGCCTTGCACGGCTTTTCTGAGCCGATTTTGTGATGTGATCCAGCCTCTGCTGCGATTCGGTGCGCCTCGATTGACGGTGACGGAATTGCGGCTTCAACACGGCCGATTTTGTGCTTTTGGCAGGAGCATGAGCACAACCTCACCCTCCCTCTACGAACGGCTCGGCGGCGCGGACATGATCGACAGCCTGATCCCGGCATTCTACACCCGTGTGCTGGCGGATGCCGAACTCTCGCCGTTCTTCAAACACACCTCGATCGAGATGCTCCACAGCATGCAGCATGAATTCTTCACCATGGCGACTGGCGGCCCCGTGTCCTACACCGGGCGCTCCCTGGCCCACGCCCATCACGGTCGTGGCATCGCGAAACATCACTTCGCCCTCTTCACCGGCCATCTGATCGAGACCCTGCTGGACATGGGCGTGACCCAGGCGGAGGCGGACGAGGTCATCGACACCATCAACACCTACACCAACGAGGTGACCGGCACGTCGTATTGAGGCCGCGCGGACGCCTCAGCGACGCGGACTCGTGAAACTCAGCGAGTTCTCAGCGATGGCGATGGCCTTGTCCTGGAGCTTTTCGCCGATGAAGCGCTGCTGGAACTGCAACCGGCAGCGGCGGTCATCTTTCGTGAAGGCGAGCCAGAAATCGGTCGATTTGATGTGATCCGCACGGCCGCTGACATCCTCCCAGGAGTAGCGCAGCGTCTCCCCGCGGGTGATCTCCGTCACGCCGTTCGCATTCAGCGTCACCGAATAGCCTTGTGCCTGCCAGCCGAGCCAAGTTCCCGCCACGCCGGCCAGAAACAGCAGCGAACCGAGGAAAATGAATGGCGCGATCACCTTCGCGCGTCCGAAGAAGCCGTCATTGCCAAATTCGAGCGCGAAGAACTTCACGCGTCCGAACATGATTTTGATCAGCACAACCCCGGCCAGGATCAGCAGTGGTCCGCCGCCCAGCAGACCCCACACATACGGATCACCAACGTGAAGCGTCACGCCGCTGCCCGCGTCCGCCCCTTTGGTGAGGTAGGGAGAGATGTCCGGCATGGTGATGGCAGCGGCGAGGAGCGAGGGCGGAGGATTCATGACGGTCTAAGCCTGATTAAACCAAGCCGCCTCCACACCCGTCAAGCCCTGCTTCTGCGTCAGTGATGTTGCCGGATGAAAGCTTTCACCGCCGCAGGTTCGGCCGTCAGCGGCCAGGTTTGCAGCGGTTTGGACTTGAGCGCCTCCAGGGTCGGGTGCGTCGGCTCGTTGCCCGTGGCCTGTTTGACCACGTCGGGGAACTTGGCCGGGCTGGCGGTGGAGAGCACGACACTGACACGATCCTGCGCCATGTCGGTGAATGCGCACGCGGTGTGGGGATCGAGCACGTATTGCCAGTCCTTCCACATCTGCGCGATGACGCGGACGATCTGATCATCATCCATGCGGGTGGAGCGCATGCTGGTCTCTGGCAGCGTGATCTGAAGCGGCGTGCCGGATTTGATTCCGGCCATGACCTCGCGGACACACTCCGGATTCTGATCGAGGATGAAATAGAGGAATCGCTCGAAGTTCGACGCGGCCTGGATGTCCATGCTCGGCGCATGGCTGGGATGCACGTCCCCCTGGCGGTATTCGCCGCTGCTGAAGAAGCGGTGCAGGATGTCGTTCTGGTTTGTCGCCACGCGGAAACCACCCGCAGGCATGCCCATCTGCTGCGCGAGCCATCCAGCCAGCACATTGCCGAAATTGCCCGTCGGCACCACGTATTCGGCCGTCGCACGGGCTTCCGCTGGCAGTTTCAGCGATGCCCAGATGTAATAGACGCACTGCGCCAGGACGCGGGCGATGTTGATCGAGTTCACGGCGGAGAGATTCACCGCGCTGGCGAATTCGGTGTCGCCAAACGTGTCTTTCACCACGCGTTGGGCATCGTCGAAGGTGCCCGGAACCGGGATGGCGAAGACATTGTCCGCGCCCGTGCAGGCCATCTGGCGCTCCTGCAGCGGGGCGACGCGGCCGTTCGGGTAGAGAATGAAGATCGTGATGCCGTCCTGGCCCATGCAGCCATGAATCGCCGCCGAACCGGTGTCGCCCGACGTCGCGCCGAGCACCGCGAGGCGTTTGCCGCTCTTTGCGACCTGGCGCTTGTAAAGCAGGCCCAGCAGTTGCAGCGCGA
This sequence comes from Prosthecobacter sp., assembly GCF_014879935.1. Taxonomy (GTDB): domain Bacteria; phylum Verrucomicrobiota; class Verrucomicrobiia; order Verrucomicrobiales; family Verrucomicrobiaceae; genus Prosthecobacter. Next base: position 107,332 of record NZ_JACSRD010000241.1, on the reverse strand, counting down.
AGTCTTTGAAGGCCAGCGTCGGGCCGTGAAACAGCTCCAGGATGTAGGTTTTGTCCGTGATCTTCTTCAGCGGGGCCACATCCGGCGAATCGAAGCGGCGATACGCCTCCGCCGTGAGCTGATGCCACTCCGCGTTGCTGATCTCCGGCGCGAACAAGGTGAAGAACTCCGCCGCAAGCTGCGGATACGTCAACTTCGACCACACAGGCAGCTTGTCCGCGATGTTCGGCAGCTTCTCCGGCAGAAACAACCCGCCATCCGGTGCCAGCCCGGCTTCAACGGCTTCAGAGAACGTGTGCGGCTTCGTCTGGCCGCGAGTGGAGATGTAATGCATGGGCGGAATCAGTGGGGCGGGCATTCATGCGTGGGAATCTGGAAGACTCAATTTGTTCTTCCCCACCAGGTTCAGGTCAGGCTAGTCTTCGGCTTATGAAGGCCTATTTGTTGTTTTTCGCCGGACTGCTTGAGTGCCTGTTTCTAGGGTTCGGGATGTCGTTTTTATGTATTGGTCTGGCTGCTGAGGCCCTCAAAGGCTGGTGGACGGAGTTCCGTCACAACGACTATTCCATCTTTGTGGAGCTTCCTCTGGCGGTTGTCGCCTTCATTGTAGTTCTGGCAATGCCTTGGCTCATTGGCACCGACTGGTCCACTCGTTCGGGCTTTCGAAAAGCCAGCCGCATCATTGTCTACGGCTGCTTTGCTGTGTGGTTGACGCTGGTATTGCTGAACTGACCAAGCATGTTCTGTTCAGACAACAAGACTACTTTCTCGGAATAAACACATCCACCTGCTGGCCGACGTAGAGGCTGTCGCCCTTCGGTTTTTCGAGCTCGTAGATGACCTGGAGCACGCGGGTGTCCACGCGTTCGGTGCTGGCGCCGGTGAGGGAGACCTTCGGGATGACGTAGGGCTCCACGCGGACGAATTTGACGGTGTATTTGCGGGTGGAGTCGCTCTTGAGGTAAAGCGTGGCGTCTTTCCCGGGGGCGATCCTCGTGGCGTTCTGCTCATCGACATCGGCCCGGACGTGCAGCGTCTCGATGTCACCCAGCACGAGGGCTGGCTGCTTGTTCTGCGGCGAGGCGTATTCGCCGGCGCGGATGTTCACCTGGAGGATGGTGCCGGCACGGGGCGCTTTCACGGTGAGTCGCTCGATGAGCAGCTCCGTCTGGTTCACGTCGGCCCGCGCGGAGGCGAGCTGGGCTTCCGCAGCCTGCTGCTGGGCTTTGGCGACAAGGACATCGTTCGTGCGGTTGCGCAGGTCATCCTGGCTGATGGCCCGCTGGTCGGGAATGGACTTCAGGCGGTCGAGCATGTCCTGGACCTTCGCGAGCTGGGCCTGGGCAACGACCCGTTCGGCCTCGGCGACACCGACCGCAGCCTTTTGCTTCAAAAGGGACGCGCTCAACTCGCGGTCGTCGAGCTGCAGCAGATCATCGCCCTCCTTCACCGTCTGGTTGACCTCCACCTGCACCGTCTTCACCAGCCCCGGCATGGGAACGCCGATGGCGACGTTTTCGCCGCGAGCCTCCAGGATGCCGGTGGCGGCGACATCGTCCTGCGCGTTTTTTTTCGGCGGGGCCACCGGTGGCGGCGGGATGCTTGACTCCTGGCTGCGGATCTTCTGCAGCACCACGCCCATGGCGAGCACACCCGCGATGGCGAGGATGAAGGTGGAATAACGGAGCGTGGTGGAGACGACGGGCATGGGCGAGGGTAAATGACGAAACCAGAATGAGCGAATGGCGAATGTGGTGGATTTTACGCTCGACGAACCGCTGGAGGCGAACTCAAATCGGCCACGCATGAGCCAGGAACAACGCATCATCGGTCAGGTCATCCGCCAGGGCGGCGAAGTGGCGGTCATCATCGCCATCGCCGCCGTTTTGCAGGTTTTGTGGACGCGAAGCGGCATGCAGGCGCCGCTGTTTTGCCTGGCGGTGCTGGCCGTGGCCTTTGCGAAGACGGTTTTCTTCTTCGTGGAGAACCTGACGCACATCCTGATGGCCACGCGGGACAACCTGGCCTACCACAAGGTGCTGGGCCTCATGGGGGTGAACATGGCGCAGATCACGCTGAGTTTCGCGCTGGACTACTGGTGTCTTGAAACGGACGAACCGACGAGTTTCAGCTCGATCGACCCCGCCTGGGGCCAGGCGGAGCTGATCTTCGAGTTTTTCTTCTTCAGCGTGCTGAATTTCTCCTTCTTCGGCTTTGGAGACGTGACACCGCTGACCGTCGTGGCCAAGCTGGTGACGATGATGGAGGTCGTGCTGGCCTTTTTCACCGTGATCTTCCTGCTGTCCGACTTTGTGAGCCTGAAGGATTCGCTGCGCATCCGCCGCCGTCACGAGGACTGATCCGCGTTTGCACAGAAGGCGGCACGCTCTACGCTGCCCCCATGGACCGCCCCGCCGCCATCGCCCAACTCCGCGAAGCCTGCAAAAACATCGCCCTCCAGTTCATGAAGATCCACCCCGCCGTGCCCGGTCTGGCGGATGAGGAGACGCAGAAGGAATGTTTCCGCTGCGTGCATGAAATGACCGTGCTGCTGGAGACGATCAAAAAGAAGATCGGCCGCCTCGAGCGATCCGACGACAGCACGATTCTCTGACATTTGGCTTACTTGCCCGACATCCGGCCAAAAGACACCTATCCCCATGAACCGCCCCCTCCTCTGTCTCTTCCTCGCCATCACCAGCCTGCGCGCGGAGATCAAGCTGCCCGCGATTTTCTCTGATGGCATGGTGCTGCAGCAGCAACAGCTCGTGCGCGTGTGGGGCACCGCCGAAGCCGGCGAGGAGGTGAAGGTGGCCTTTGCCGACCAGGCTCACAGCATCGTGACCGATCCCTCCGGCAAGTGGTCGATCACGCTGAATCCGATGAACGCGAATGCCACGCCCGCCGACCTCGTGGTGGCTGGCAAGAACTCCATCACGATCAAAAACGTGCTCGTCGGCGAGGTGTGGGTGTGCTCCGGCCAGTCCAACATGCAGTGGACCGTGAAACAGGCTGGCAACGCCGATGCCGAGATCGCGGCGGCGAAGCATCCGCAGATCCGCATGTTCAATGTCGAGCGCATTCCAAACATGGCACCGCAGGCCGACTGCAAAGGCGCCTGGAAGGAGGGAACCGCAGCCAACGTGGGCGATTTCTCAGCTGTGGGCTATTTCTTCGGCCGCCACCTGCATCAGGTGCTGAAAGTGCCCGTGGGTCTGATCAACAGCTCCTGGGGCGGCACCCGAATCGAGGCCTGGACGAGCCGCGAAGCCCTGGAAGAGCGCCCCTGCGCCTCTGACATGCTCGCCGACTGGAAAGACCATGTCAGCAAGTGGGACGCCGCGAAGGAGCAGGCCGCCTTTGAGACGCGCAAGGCGGAGTGGCAGACGCTGGTGAAGAAGATCGACGAGGAGAACGCGAAGCTGCCCGCCGGCAAAAAGAAGACGAAGCCCCAGGCGCCACGGCCGCCGGATGATCCCGCCAAGACGCCGCATCACCCCAGCGTGCTGTTCAACGGCATGATCGCCCCGCTCGTGCCTTACGGCATCAAGGGAGCCATCTGGTATCAGGGTGAATCAAACCAGAAACGTGCCTTCCAGTATCAGGAGCTCCTGCCGACCATGGTCAACGACTGGCGCAAGCAATGGGTGGACGCGTTCTCATTCTACATCGTGCAACTCGCGAATTTCGGCAATGGCAAGCCGGTGACGAAGGATGCCGGCGTCGCTGACGCCTGGGTGGAATTGCAGGAGGCGCAGACGCTCACGGCGCAGACACTCGACAAATGCGGGATCGCCATCATCAACGACATCGGCGAGCAGAACGACATCCATCCGAAGAACAAGCAGGAGGTCGGTCGCCGTCTGGCTCTGTGGGCGCTGGCGAAGGACTACGGCAAGAACGGCCCGGAATACTGCGGACCGCTCTACCTCTCCTCCGCCGTCCAGGGCGACAAAGTGCGCATCCAGTTCACGCACACCGGCACCGGCTTGAAAACCCGCGACGGCGGCGAGCCGAAGCACTTCCAGATCGCCGGAGCGGATAAAAAGTGGGTCTGGGCCAACGCAAAGCTCGAAGGCAGCGAAGTCGTGGTCTGGAGCGAGGCGGTGCCGGAGCCCGTGGGGGTACGTTACGCCTGGGCGAGCTGGCCTGAAGGCGCCAACCTCATGAACGCGGAAGGTCTTCCCGCCTCCTGCTTCCGCACGGATGACTTCCTGCCGTCCACACTCGGTGTCGTGTCACCTTTCAAAGAGAACGTGCCCGCCACAAAGCCGGCTCAACCGTGATCGCCCGAGCCACGCGTGCATCTTTTCCTCGCTGATCCTGATTCCATCCCGTTTTTGGCGGACGAACTGCGTCGTAGCGCCCCAGAATCGACGCAAAGGGAGATCACTGACATCGGCATCCTGTCAGACGCAAAGCTCGAAGGCCTGCATCTGGCCTTTGCGCGGCAGACGTTGCCAGACGCGCTCGAAACGACGGCTGTTTCGATCAATGCGTGGGCGGATCGCATCATCGACGCTATTGCCGGCCATTTCCCGGATGAGCAGCCTTGGCGTCTGCATCTGTGGCCCCAGTATGGCGAGGGCCGAGCGGGCGTGAATCGCTGTGAACTGATTCGCGCCAGCTTGGTCGAGCGGTTGAAGAAACGCCGCAGGCATTTGCTGAGGTCGTTGGTGAAAGAAGGCCCCTCACCTAACCTCTCCCCGAAGCCGATTGGAGGAGACAATCAAGCCTGGGGCGGGGAGAGGGATCAGAGATCGCAGCAGGGAGAGCCTTCGAGACACGCAAGACAACATCCCTCTCCCCGTCGAGAGAGCCCAACAGAAGCCACGATCAACTTCGGGGAGAGGTTAGGTGAGGGGCATCCCAATGACGCTCCATTCACCCCCGAAACCTCCCTCGTTCAGTGTTTTCTCACCTCGCCGGAGTCCGGCTGGCTTTCCGCAAGCCTGGCTCCGCAGCCTCATTCGCTGCGCGATTTGATCTCACCTTTCCTGCGTGGTGAAGTCCCCTGGGCAGAGGACAAAAGCGCTCCGTCGCGTGCCTTCACGAAGCTGGTCGAGTCAGAACAGCGTCTGGGCCGTTTCATCGATCGCGATCAGACCTGTGTGGACCTCGGTGCATCGCCAGGAAGCTGGAGTTATGTCGCCATTCAACGTGGCGCTCATGTCATCGCGGTGGATCGCTCCGAATTGCGGGAGGATTTGATGCGGAATCCGCGCCTGCGCTTCGAAACGGCCGACGCTTTCAAATACAAGCCGCCACAGACCGTGGACTGGCTCGTCTGCGATGTGATCGCGGCTCCGCAACGCAGCATCGACCTGCTCCTCGAATGGCTGCGGGAGAAGCGCATGCGGAACTTCATCGTGACGATCAAGTTCAAGGGGCACGATGAGTATGAGCTGCTGGAAACGCTGAAACGTGACGCGCCATCGCTGTGCGCCGAGTTCCGACTGAAACGCCTTTCGGCGAACAAGAACGAGGTGTGCGCGTTCGGGGTGGCAAAGTAGCCTGATTCCAGTTCCCCAGGACCTGGACAACTTACAGCAGCGCCTCGTGGGCGCGGCCATCCTTCGCCTCGCAATACAGCAGGAAGGAGCTGTTCACGACCGCGTAACCGCCAGGGGTCGGATAGTCGCCGCTGAAGTACCAGTCGCCAAATTCGGCGCCGAGGGCTTCGTGGAGGCCCGGGATCGTCTGGTAGATGACCTCCACAGCGCCGCCCCAGGAGGTGTCCTCCGGGCGGATCATCTGCGCGATCTTGTTGGAGATCTCCTCGTCGGTGAAGGGCGCGTAAATGGCCTTCACGGCATTGCGCATCTCCTCCTTCGGCTTGCGCAGCTCGGCTTTGCAGGCGGCGTAGGTGTCCCAGACGACCTGGGACATGCCGCGCTCACGCAGCAGGGCCACGGCGGCCTGGAAGGCGATGAATTTGCCCAGTTCGGCCATGTCGATGCCGTAGCAGTCGGGATAGCGGATCTGCGGCGCGGTGGAGCAGACGATGATGCGCTTCGGATTGGTGCGGGCCAGGATGCGCAGCAGGCTTTTCTTCAGTGTGGTGCCACGAACGATGGAGTCATCGATGACGACGAGATTGTCCTGCGGCGTGACCACGCCATAAGTGATGTCATAGCTGCCGGAGACGAGCGCGTCGCGACCGTTCTCCTGCGCGATGAAAGTGCGCATCTTGATGTCCTTGAGCGCAATCTTCTCGGCCCGCGGCCAGTTGCGCAGCACCAAGTCGTCGAGGCGTTTCTCGTCCTCGGCGTCGAAATGGCCGTCGCGCAGCATTTCCAGCAACGCCTCCTTCACCGTGTTGCGGCGGGCTTTGCGCAGACCGTCGAGGAAGCCGAAGTAGGCCGTCTCGGCGGTGTTCGGGATGAAACTGAGCACGGTGTGCTCGAAATCGTTGTCGATGGCCTTCACCACCTGCGGCACGAGCTGCTCGCCCAGCGCCTTGCGCTGCTTGTAGATGACGGAGTCGTTGCCACGGGAGAAGTAGATGCGCTCAAAGGAGCAGGGCTTGAACTCACGCGGCTCGGTGAAGGGCTCGACGGTCATCGTGCCGTCGGCCTTGATGACCGCCACATGCGCCGGCGGGAGCTTTTTGACATCATCCTCGGTCACGCCGAACACGGACATGAGCGCGACGCGTTCAGAGGCGATGGCAAAGATCTCGTCGTTCTCGTAGTAGCAGCAGGGGCGGATGCCGCTCGGATCACGCATGGCGAAGAGGTCGCCATTGCCGATCACTCCGATGATGGCGTAGCCGCCGTCCCAGCGCCGCGCCGAATCACGCACGACCTGGGTCACGTCGAGCTGCTGGCTGATGTGCGTGGGGATTTCGACGCCCGGCACGCCAGAGTCACGGATGGCGTGGTAGAGCTGCGTGTGCGCCTCGTCGAGCTGGAAACCCATCTCCTCCAGCACGCTCTGCGTGTCCGTGCCGAAGACGGGATGCTGCCCGCGCTTCATCATGATCTCGTTGAGTTCGCGGGTGTTGGTGAGGTTGAAGTTCCCCATCACCATCAGTGTGCGCGTCGGCCAGGTGGTGCGGCGGAGGTAAGGATGCAGGCAGCCTTTGCCAAAGTCACCGCTGGTGCCGTAGCGCAGGTGGCCGATGTAAATCTCGCCCGCCATCTCGAACTCGCGTTTGATGGCCTCGGGGTCCTCCTCAAAGGGCACGAACTCCTTCCCCTCCTGGTCACGTTCCTCCTTGCGCTGCTTGTCGATGCGACGCGCGATGCGCTTCATGTCCTTTCGCATCTCCTCAAAGACGGCGCCGATCTTGTCCACGCTCTCCGTGCTGCGCTCGCGGAACATGTAAGGCAGGCCGGCGGGCATGCCGAGCTTGCAGCAGCCAATGCCGAAGCCGTCCTGGCCGCGGTTGCGCTGCTTCGTCATGAGCGCCTGCAGGGCATCGAAGCCATAGAGGGCGTTGCCGTATTTTTGATAGTAGTAACCAAGCGGCTTTTTCAGCCGCACGACGGCTATGCCGCACTCGTGCCGGATCGGGTCGCTCATTCAGTAAGGAGCGCCCATTCATGGCAAGTGACGCGGCGAGTGCAACCAGCGGAATCAGTTTCTCCTGAGCTATTTTTGCGTCCTTGGTTATTCACAAGGCGTTCACGCGGCACCGTTGCCAGAAACCCAGTGCAAAGCCGATTCCAGCCCCGAAGCCGAGACCGTGGAACAGCCCCCAGCCGAGCTTCGCCACGATGGCCACTTGTGATCTCGTCCAGCCCTCGATTCCACCGGCCAGGATGCCGTACATCCATTTCCCGCCGATGAAGTAACCCGCCGTGTGCAGGGCAAACAGCACCAGCGCCCCGCTCCAGAAGCCCGCGGGCCTTTTCAGCGAATTCCAGCACACCCACGAGAAAAACAACGTGCCAGCCGCCGCGCCGAGCCATTCGCGCAGCTTCACGCCGGGCGGGTCCTGGATCAAAAACCACGCCAGGCTCCAAAGCAGCGCATAACCAAAGAACGCCGGCAAAAACATGCGGTAGAATCGACCCAGCCTCCTCTCCCCATCCAGCAGCCCGCACAGCACTAACCCCGCACCGCCGAGATAGACCAGCGCGATCAGCGCATACATGCCGGTCTCGCTGCCCGCGATGCGGGGAACGAAGGCCCAGATCGAATAGGCAGCCACACTGACAAGGCCGAAGCCGAGACAGCCGTGCATGGTGGAGCGGAGGAGCGAGTTCATGGCGCTGCCTACAACGTCGGTCTCCGGCGTGATCTGCCTCAAACTGCAAGAGCCAGGGCAACTTCACGTTCAAGGCGCACCATGAAGCGCCTTCTCGCCTTTTTTCTCGTCGCCACGGCCACTCTCGCCGCCGAATCGAAGCCGGACGTCCTGTTCATCGCCGTCGATGATTTGAACGACTGGACGAGCTACCTCGGCGGTCATCCGCAGGCGAAAACGCCGAACATCGACCGCCTCGTCGCACGTGGAACCGCGTTCACGAACTCGCATTGCGCCGCTCCTGCCTGCAATCCCTCGCGTGCGGCGCTGATGAGCGGTCTGCGCCCCTGGAAGACCGGCATCTACACAAATGGCGACCCGGCCCAGGGCGTCTTGAAGGATGTCGTCACCATCAACCGCCACTTCCTCGCCAACGGCTACAACACCCTCGGCGGCGGGAAGATTTACCACAACTACAACGCGGAGGGCCGCGCCGATTCGTGGACGAAGTGGGAAGGACTGTTCCCCACCATCAAGGAACACGAGGAGAACCTGAACGGCCTGGATCGCGGCCATTTCGACTGGGGCGCGGTGGAGGCCAAAACGACCGACCTGGGCGACTACAAGGCCACTGACTGGGCGATCAACCACCTCAAAACCGCGCCAACCGACAAGCCGCTCTTCCTAGCCCTCGGCTACATCAAGCCGCACCTGCCGTGGTATGTGCCGAAGGAATACTTCGACCGCTTCCCTCTGGCCGAAATCAAGCTGCCCGTGACGAAGGACGACGACCTCAACGACATCCCGAAGGCTGGCGTGAAAATGGCTGGCCCCGAAGGGGATCACGCCGCGGTTTTGAAGGGCGACCAATGGAAGAAAGGCGTGCAGGCCTACCTCGCGACGATTTCCTTCCTCGACGATCAAGTCGGCCGCCTGCTCGACGGCCTGGACCAAAGCCCGCGCAAGGACAAGACCATCATTGTGTGGTGGACCGACCACGGCTGGAATCTCGGCGAGAAGCAGCACTGGCGGAAGTTTGCGCTGTGGGAGGAAACCACGCGCACCAGCATGGCCATCGTGGCCCCGGGCATCACCAAGCCGGACACCACCTGCAAGGCGCCGGTCGATTACACGAACATGTACCCCACGCTTTGCGAATTGACCGGCCTGCCCGTGCCTGAGCACGTGAAAGGCGCCAGCCTCATGCCGCTGCTGAAAGATCCTGCCGCCAAGTGGGACGACGTGGCGATCTGCACTCACGGAAAGGGCAACCACGCCGTGCGCGATGCCAACTGGCGCTACATCCGCTACGCCGATGGCACGGAGGAGCTCTACGACCACACGAAGGACCCGTACGAATGGACCAACCTTGCCGGAGAAGTCGGCATGAGCGACATCAAAGCCCGCCTCGCGTCCGCACTGCCCAAGGAAGAGATCCAGTCGGTCTCCGGCGACAAAAAGAAGGGCAAAGACCAGCCCGAGGGCAAAAAGAAGAAAAAGAAGAAGGCGGAGTGACCGCTCACTCCCCTTCCCGCTCCAGCTTGAACTCAACGCCTTCCTTCTTCGCGGCCTCCACGAGCTGCGTGAATCTCCAGCCCTGCGGTCCCGCCTTCTTCTTGTCCGCCTCCAGCGGCAGGAAATGCACCAGCACCTCGCCCTTGGCCTTGTCGATGACTTCCAGCTTCAGCGCGTCTTTCCAGGCGGCGAACAGCGCCTCGACCTTCGCTGCTTTTGCCGCGTAATCGGTCACGCTGAGCTTCAACGTGGCCAGATAGGGCATGCCGTGCAGCGGATAGGCCTCACGCACCGCCTGGGCGATCTGCTGGTCGCTCACCACGGCGGGGTCGAAGGTGACATTCGCATACCCGTCGATGATCTGGATGACCGTGACATCCTGCACGCCTTTCGTCTCCGCCACGGACTGCTGCACCATGTAAACGCAGCTCCCGCACTCGATGCCGGAGACGTAAAACGTGCGCGTGACCGGTTCCGCAGCACGAACGGATGAAAAGGCGACGATGAGAGGAAAAACGAAGAAGAAACGCATGGAATGAGGTTCAAACGAGGCCGCGGATCGGTTCTCCACGGGATAGGACATTGAGCAGGTTCGTCGGCAGGCCGTCCGTGACACGCGCCTCGGCCACGTTCACCAGCGTGTGCATGATGGTGCTGATCAAATCGGGAATCGTAACTGGCTGCGATGACGGTTCGCCGCCATTCCGGGCGCTCTGACCGATCACCTGCCCCATTTTCAGCCCGCCACCATAAACCATGAGTGGTGCCAGACCTCCCCAGTGATCACGACCACCCTTGGCATTCAGCTTCGGCGTGCGGCCCATCTCGCCACAGCAGACGAGCAGGATCTTCTCGGACAGGCCACGCGCTTCGATGTCCTCGATCAGCGCCGAAACCGCGTGGTCAAACGGACGACCGACGTAATCCATGCCAGTGCGCACCGGCGCGTTGTTGTTGTCCGCATGCATGTCCCACACGAAACTCGTGGTGACGGTGACAAAGCCGCAGCCGCGCTCACACAGACGACGCGCCAGGAGCAGCAGCTTGCCCAAAGTGGCCGCGTTGTCGGCGTAGTGCTCGCGGTTTCTCCACTCGGTGCTGATGCGGTCCTTCGGCAGCAGGGGCGCGGTGTCATAGCGTGCGATCAGGCGCGGATCTTCCTTGGAAAGATCAAACGCGTCGGACACACCCCGGCGCAGCACGTCGAAGGCCTGCGTTTGAAACTCCGCCATGCCATCGAGCATGCCGCCATCCATCTGCCGTTTCCACAGGTCCAGCGAGTCGAGGAGCAGGCGCCTGTCATCGAGACGGGCCATCGGCAGGTTCAGCCGCATGTCCGCCTGCGCCCCGCCGCCCGCGCCGGGCACGAACGGCTTGAAGGTGGCTCCCAGTTCGCCGCTGGAGGTGAAATCACCGAACTGCTTGATCACCGGCCCTGTCTTCGCATCCACCGACTGCGGAAACAGCGCCACATTCGTCGGGATGGCAGATCCCAGCCGCAGCGGTCCGGCGATGCGCGAGTAGAGCGAGCCGAGATTCGCCTGCAGCGTGTCCTTGCCGACGATCGTCTTGATGTCATGCACCGAATCCCCGGTGACGAAAGAACGCACGATGCTGAATTTGTGCGCCAGCTTCGCCAGCCGCTCGAAGGTGCTGCCGAACGTGATGCCAGGCAGCGTGGTTTTGATCTCGCCCGTCACGCTGCGGATCTCGGAGGGCGCGTCCATCTTCGGGTCGAAGGTCTCGAACTGCGACGGCCCGCCGTGCATGAACAGGAAGATGACCGACTTGTCCTTGATCAGCTTTTTTGACGACGCGGCCATCAGATCGCCCAAACCGAGGCCGCCCAGGCCCAATCCGCCGATGCGCAGGAAATCCCGCCGTCGCAGGTGCGACGAGCCGTGGCCCTGGTCGGAAAAAGTCAGCATGACCGGGCCAATACGGCGGCGAAACGGCGCTCCTTCCGCTTTGCGCTTGCCATTTGCGGACGCGTTCAAGAAGCTCGCGCCCGTCATGCGCCCCCTCTTTGCCCTCCTCGCCGTCGTTTCACTCGCCTCGGCCGACTCCTTCGACTGCCGCCATTGCGACAAGCATCTGCTGCCGCAGCCGCTGAAGCTCGTCGCCGGCCGCAAATACGCGCGTGACCGCCGCGTGGACATCCTGCACGTGAAACTCGATGTCACGCCTGACTTCGCCAAACGCACCGTCGCAGGCACCACCACGCTGCGTTTCAAGCCCATCGCGTTGCCACTGACGAAGCTCGAACTCGACGCGATCGATCTCAGCATCGCCGAAGTGAAGGCGGAAGGGGCAAAGGTGGCGGAACACGAGGTCACGAACGACAAACTCATCGTCAGCTTCGCATCACCCGTCGCTCCCGACAGCGAGGTGACGCTGACCGTGCGGCATTCGGCGCAGCCGGAGCACGGGCTGTATTTCCGCACGCCTGAAATGGGCTACAAGGCGGGCGACACGCAGGTCTGGAGCCAGGGAGAGGCCGAGGAGCACCGCTTCTGGTTTCCCAGCTACGACTATCCGAACGAACGTTTCACCAGTGAAGTGATCTGCCACGTGCCGAAGGGCATGACCGTCGTCTCCAACGGCACGTTGCAGAGTGAAAAGCCCGGCAAGGACGGTCTCGTGGCCTTCCACTGGCTGCAGGACAAGCCACACGTGAACTACCTCATCGCGATGGCGGCCGGTTACTTCCACAAGCTGGAGGACAAGGCCGGTAAACTGCCGCTGGCCATGCTGGTGCCGCCCTCGCACGAAAAACAGGCCGCCAACGCCTTCGCCGACACCCGGAAGATCATCGACTTCTACCAGAAGGAGATCGGCGTGCCCTTCGCGTGGGACAAATACTGGCAGGTCTATTGCCTCGACTTCATCGCCGGTGGCATGGAAAACACGAGCTGCACCTTTGAAGCCGCCGGCATGCTGTTCAACTCGGACACGGAGCAGCTTCGCACGCTGCATGAGCTCGACGCGCACGAGACGGCGCATCAGTGGTTCGGTGATCTCGTCACCTGCCGCGACTGGGCGCATCTATGGCTCAATGAGGGCTTCGCCAGCTATTACACGATCCTTTACGAGGAGCAGAAGAGCGGCAGCGACGCTATGAAGCTGGCACTTTGGCGTGAGGCTGAGGATGTGTTCCAGTCGAACGACAGTCGCCCCATTGTCTGGCGTGATTACGCCGACCCGATGCAGCAGTTCGACTCCCGTGCTTATCCGAAAGGCGCCTGGGTTCTCCACATGCTGCGCAGCCAGCTCGGAGCCGATTTGTATCGCAAGTGCATCAAAGCCTACCTGGAGCGCCACCGCAGCGGCATCGTGAGCACGGACGATCTGCAGGACGTCGTCGAAGAGGTCAGCGGACTGTCCTTTGACCAGTTCTTCGACCAATGGCTGCACCACGGCGGCGTGCCGGAGTTCAAAATCGATTACTCATGGGATTCCGCCTCCAAACTGGCGAAGATCACCGTCCGCCAGACGCAGAAGCTCAGCGAGCAGGTGCGCCTCTTCCGCGTGCCGCTGCCGGTCGGCTTCCAGGTGGCCGGAAAGAAGGAACTGCTGCGGTTCACGATGGATGTGAGCCAGGAGAGCGAGGATTTTCACTTCGCCCTGCCGGCACAGCCCGAACTCGTGCGCATCGACCCGGATTACACCGTGCTGGCAAAGATCAGCTTCACACCACCAGGGCCGATGCTAGACAAACAGCTCGAATCCGACGTGATCGGGCGGCTTGTGGCCGTGCGCACGCTGAACGAGCGCCACATCGCGAAACTCGGCAAGATCCTGCGCGAGGACGGTTCGTATGCCGTGCGGAGTGAAGCCGCGAAAGTCCTCGCCAAGCTCGCCACGCCCGAAGCACGGGCCGCCTTGATCGCCGGCAATGCCAATCAACCGCATGCACGCGCCCGTCGTGCCGTGGCGCAGGCGCTCGCCAGCCTGAATGTGCCGGAAAGCCGTGAGGCGCTCTGGAAGATGGCCCAGACGGAGAAAAACCCGCTCATCCTCGCCACCATCCTCGAATCCTGGAGCGCACGCCCGGGTGAGCCGGCGATCAACGAAGCGCTGAAGAAGCATCTCGCCGCCTCCAGCTACCAAAGCATCCTCGAACTGGCTGCGATGAAGGCCTTGCGTGCCCAGGACGACGAATCCGCTGTCCCGGCCATCCTTGCCCGCCTGCAGCAGCCGCACGACCTGCGTGGGCGTGACATCGGCGATGCCTTCGATTCGCTCGCCTTCCTCACCCGCCGTCCCACGAACCCGAATCGCGATACCGTGCGCGATTTCCTCGCTGAAAAGCTCAGCGATCCGCGCCGCGACTGGCGCGTCGCCGCCGCGAAGGCGCTCGGCACCTTGCGTGATCCGAAGGCTTTGGGTCTGCTCGATCTCATGCTCGCCATCAGCACTGGCGACCGCATCGACCCCGTCCGCGAAGCCGCCGCCAAGTCCGCGCAAACCATCCGCGCCTCCCTCGACAGCCCCGCCGACCTCAAAAACCTCTGGGACCGTGTGCAGCAGCTTCAAAAGAAGAGCGAGGATCAGGAGAAAAAGATCGAGGAGCTCCAAAAGAAGCCGCAGACCGCGAAGAAGTGAGCGGTTGAAAAAGCCTGGGGCTGACGCGACACTCCGACTATGTCCGTCGTCGAGCGCGATCTCTCCACGCACGTCATCCAGGCCTTCCCGCCCTGGCTTGATCTGCCGCCGGGCTACATCGTCAACGACTGGATCGCCTGGCAGAAGGGCAAGCTGGTGGCCCGACGGCTGCGGGAGCACCCGGAGGACGTTCAGCTCGCCATTTCATGGCTGCGAAAGCATGAAGCAGAGATGTCCGGACACGATGCGGAATGGTTGCTCATGCTGGAAACCTGGCCGGTGGAAAAGATCGCCGCATTGCTCGAATCGCCCGGTGAAGACGGCCAGCGCCTGCGTTCCGGCACCCCCTTCAAAGGACAACCGTTCGTCACAGCGTCACAGATGGAGGAGATTCGTGAAAGAGCTTGGGTTGGATGATTTTCTCCGGCTCGGCCCGCTGCTGCGGCGATTTCTTCCCGTGGCCGTTCATGAGATCTGGATCATTGGCAGTGGAGCCGTGGCTGCGGCACATGCCGACCTGCCAGGGAATCTCCGCATGAGCCGGGACGTGGATGTGGTGCCCATCGGCACTCCAGTGCTCTACTACGACGGACAAATCATTGAGCGGGAGCTCGGTGAAGACAGTCCTTTTGCGGACGCCAATCTCTTCTTTGTGGACTACGTCACCCCGGCCCTCCTCCGCAACACACCGCCGGGCTGGCAGGAACGCGTGACGATCATCGAGCTCGCGCCCGGTTTGCGCGGTCATTTCCTCGATCCGCACGACATCGCCTATAACAAGCTGTGGGCAGGCCGCGCCAAGGACATCGCCTGGGTGCGCGGCATCATCGAGACCGGAGTCGTCCGCCTGCAACGACTGCTCGAGCTTCACGAGACGAATCCCATCCCTGCCGACGATCATGCAAAAGTAAGCCGCTCGCTCGACCTCGTAACCCGCCAGCCAACCTGAACGCATGCGCTTCGAACGTCTCGAATCCATCGCGAGCAGCGTCGTCAAGGCCACGCTGGAATCGCTGCCGCCCGCGATTCGGGCGGAGGCGGCGGATTGTGTGATCGAGATGGCTGAGATCGGCGCTCTGCTCGACACCGGGCCGGATCTTGATCCTGACCTTCTCGGTTTGTTTGAAGGCAACACTCGGGGTGATCCGCTGCCGGAATCGCCCGATGAGATGCCGCGCATCCGCCTGTTTCTCGACAATCTGTGGGCGGATTGCGATGCGGACCTGCGAACCTATCGCCAGGAGGTCCGGATCACCCTTCTCCACGAACTCGGCCACTATCTCGGCCTCGACGAGGACCAAGTCGCCGCCCTGGGGCTGGCGTGATCAGTTTTTCGGGTTGTCGGTGATCACCGTGGTGTCGGCGATCAGGTCGTGCAGGCAGCGCTGGTCCTCGCGGAAGATGAAACAGGCATCGACGATGCCGTAGAGCGGCACGAACTGGCCGATGATGCCATTCACGAACGAGCGCAGCAGGAAACCCTTCACAAATCCCGGACTTTGGGCGTCCGGATGCGTCACGATGCGAATGCCGAGCCATTTCTTCGCGATCGTCTGGCCACGCGTGGTGAGGAGCACGATGTTGTAGATCGTGAGACCCAGAAAACCGAGGCCGGCGATGCCGAAACAGACAAAGGAGCCTGTCGCGAAGGCATCTCCTGGATCATCCGCCTTGGTGTCGGCCATGGCGATGCCGGCGATCAATGGCAGACCCACGACAAGCAGCCCGACCAGTCCATCCAGCAACGCCGCACCAAACCGGCTGCCACGTGAGGCGAGATTCAGCTGCGGCAGCATGGCCGGAGTCACCACATTGGCCTGCGGCGCGGCATACGGATTGAACGCAGGGGCAGCGGAAGCGGCGGCGGCAAACGCAGGCGTCGCAACGGACACGGCGAAGCGTGTGCTGAGCGGCTGCCATTCAGCCATGCCCTCCGTCCAGAAAAGATCATCTGGCAGAAAGCGGCCGGTGATGAGGCCGGGCTGGATCTCCTCCTCGGCATAAACGCCGAGCTGCTGGCCGTTGCGTGCGATGTGATGGGTCATGAGCGCGAAGGTGAGAAAGGGACTTTAGGCATTGATCACCTGCGTGTCAGCAATCTTGTCATGCAGGCAGCGGCGTTCCTCGCCAAAAATGAAAAGGATGTCGATCAGATTCCACAGTGGAATCATTCCCAGCAGCCCCTGGGCCACGAAGGATCGCAAAAACACGATGCGGAAGAAGCCGGCCTTTTCGTCACCGCCATCCATCCGGACGATGCGGATGCCAGCCATCTTTTTGCCAATCGTCTGCCCATTGGAGACGAGGTAGATGACATTCAGAACCAGCATCATGAGAAACAAACCCGCCATGACAAAGAGCATGACGTGGACTGAACCAGCCTGGTCTGACGGCCCCACGAACCAAACGGGAATCGTCCAGACCACCAAGGAAAGACTGTCGATGAAGGCCGCGACGAAGCGTGAACCAAGGCTGGCGGGCTCGATGAGTTTCTTTGCTGGTGAACCGATTCTGCGCACCACGTTGGCCATGGGTGCGGCGTAGGGGTTCAGATCCACGGGGCTGGTGTCCACAGGCCTTGGATCTGGCTCGGCCAATGGCTGGAAAGGCAGCGACATGGGCGGCGGCCGGGGAAACACGGCACCGACTCCCTGCCACTCGGCCATGCCATCGCTCCAGCACCAGTCGGAGGGGCGGAAGTAGCCGGTTTGCAGGCCCTCCTGGATCTGGGCTTCGACAAATTCCCCCAACACCTGGCCCTCTCGTGAGATTTGGTATGATTTCATATTCCGGCTGCGACTTTCTCCTGAACCGCGAGCCGTTTGTCGAGTGAAACTTCCATGCGTTTCTTGTCAGCCGAGCTTCCGCCGGCCATGCAGTGCCTGATAGAGCGTCAGTTCATCCACATGGTCCAACCCGCCGCCGGCGGGCATGCCCTGCGCGAGACGTGACACGGAGACACCGGCGGGACGCAGCAGATCGGCGATGTAGCTGGCCGTGGCCTCGCCTTCGACATCGGAACCGAGGGCGAGGATGACTTCCTCCGTCTGCAATTCGCCCACCCGGCGCACGAGCGACTCCATGCGCAGGTCTTCCGGCGTGACGTTGTCGAGCGGGGAGAGACGTCCGCCAAGGACATGATACAAACCTTGAAACGCACCGCTGCGCTCCAGACGCAGGACATCAGCAGCCTGCTCGACGACGCAGAGCAGCCTCTGCTGGCGTCGTGGATCGTGGCAGAGCAGGCAGGCGCTGTCACTTTCGATGAAGAAGCCGCAGTCGGGGCAGGACACGATGCGCTCCTTTGCCTCGCCCAGCGAAGCCATGAGCGACGAGATGCGCTCGTCACGCATCTGCAGCAGCCACAGCATGAGACGCTCCGCGCTGCGGGGCCCCAGGCCGGGCAGGACCTTGAGCTGGGCCACGAGACGCTGGATCGCGGGTGGGTAGTCGATGCGCACGATGAAAAGAACGAGTGTCGAGGAGCCGTGGCACCTCGCGTGAATCAGGAAGCCGGAAGCTTGCGGGCGTGTTTTGGCGTGCCCTTCTCAGGCGCGGCTTTTTCCTTCAACGCTGCCTCCACGCGGTCCGTGAAATACTTCAGCGGCAGATCCTCGCGATCCTCGATCGTGGCGCTCTTGAAGCTTTCGAGGGCCTGCTTGAGATCTCCTTTGCGGTACTGCACGACTCCCTGCCAGAAGGCATCCCGGGCACGGCCTTCCTGCTCGGACAGCGTGCCTTTCTCCGCCAGGAGCTCGTACACCTCGCTCATCTGGGTGGAGCCGGCGACGCTGACCATCTCCATGGGCCGGACCTCGGCATTTTCCTTCACCAGGGCGTAAGTGCGGGCGCTGACCAGCACCGTGCTGCCATAGTCGGCGTTCAGATTGCACAGGCGGGTGGCGAAATCGATCACATCCCCCACCGCGCTGAAGCTTTCGAAGTGGCTCACGCCGAAAAGGCCGCAAACAGCCGGTCCGCTGCTGAAGGCGACGCCAAACTGCGCCTTCTTGCCGAATCGTGTCTCCATTTCCCGTCCGAGGGTCACCAGATGCGCCCGGAGGACCGCCGCCACCTGCACGGCGTGCAGGGCATGATGCTCGTCTGTGAGCGGGAAGCCGAAAAACACCCGCACCTGCCGTGCATCGCAGTCATCCAGGTAAGCGCCCCGGGAGATGAGGAACTCGGACACGCTGCGCTGGAAGTGCGTGGCCAGCTCCTCGAAGTACTTGGGCTCCACACTGGTGGCGATCTCGACATGATTGAGCAGGCGGCAGGTCAGCACGGTGATCTCACGGCGCTCGGTCATCTTCCCGGGATTGTTTTGGTCCGCCAGCTCCTCAAACAGCCGCGTGGACAGCCTGCCGACGAAGTATTCCCGCATCACGTGACGGCGATAGCCATCGACGGTGCCACCGACAGCGATGCCAGCGATGCCGGCGAACCACAGGGCCAGAATCCCCGAGACGGGCTCGAACAGAACACCGCTCATCGCCATGACACAGCCAAACGTGGCCGTGAGGAAGGTGCCGCCGAGCAGGAAAGCGAAACGACGCCACTGTGAGAGCATTTCGATGCACACCCAGGCGCCAGCGAAGGCCATCAGTGTGTAGTAACCGTATTGCAGCCACACCAGCCGCTTCAGGCCGCCCTGTGGCAGGATGAATCCACGCGCATACAACGCGGCGAACCAGTCGGCGGTGCTTTGGAAATAGCCAAAGTGATACAGGGCCAGCAGAGGAATGCAGACGAACACTCCGATGAACATGGCGGCTGCGTGGTTACGACTCATAGATGGGAAGTTCAGGAGGGTGAAAGGACGGACGACGAATCAGAATGCAGAATGGCGGCGGCTCAAGAGAAGTTCATTCTCCGCCCGTGACTTGGGCTTCCGTGTTGCTGCCACGGCAGGCGTTGACGACGAGGTCGCTGACGAATTTGTCCGGATTGGCCACTGCGTCGGCGGTGATGACGAACGTGGTCGTCCCGGTGCTGCGGGTGACCAGTTTCAGGCCAAAGGGGTAGTCTTTGAACAGCTTCGCGCACATGGCCTCCACGCTCATGCCTTCACGCTGGGCTCGTGCGGCGACAGCCGCCATGGCCGCCGCGTCAAAATCGAGCGTGAAGCCGTGATCGCGCTGGAAGCGCTCAGCGAACGCCTTCACCTCGCCAGCGTGCGCTGTGCCGAGTTCCATGGCGAGGCTGGCGGCGGCACTCCGGCACTTCATCAGCGCCGTCTCCGGATGTTTCACCAAGGCTCCATCAATGCGCAGCTCCGGCAGCCCGAGGCTGGGCATTTCGAATTTGAAATCGCGCAGGACGCGTTCCCATGCCGTGACAAGGCCGCGGGCACCGGTTTGCTCCTCCTCGGCGCGGCTGGCGATCTCGCGAAGTGCATCGTCTTCAAACACAGCTTTGAGTCCGTAGGCGGCGAACTCGCGCTCATACTGGCGGATGAGGCTGCCTTCGGATTGTTTCATGATCTGGAACATGTCGTCGGCGCTGAGCGGGTCGCACACGACACGAACCGGCAGGCGGCCGATGAACTCGGCCTCAAAGCCGAAATCGATGAAGTCCTTCGTGCGCACCTCGCGGAAGAGGTGCTCCGACGCGGCGGCCTTTGCCTCCGCGGAGACAAAGCCGATCGATTTCCGGTTCGTGCGCTTTTCGATGATCTTTTCGAGCCCGCTGAAGGCACCGCTGACGATAAATAGGATGTTGCGCGTGTTCACCACCTCGCGGCCGGTGCGGCCTTTGCGCGTGTCGAACATCATCTGCATCTGGCTGCGGATGTCATTGGGCGCATAGAGTGACACCTCGGTCTCCTCCATGAGCTTCAGCAGCGCGGTTTGCACCCCACGACCGCTCACGTCACGCCCCAGCCGCTCCGGCCCGCTGCTGAGCTTGTCGATTTCATCCAGGTAGATGATGCCATGCTCCGCCAGCTCGATGTCGCCGTTGGCCTTCGCCACCAGATCACGCACCAAATCGTCCACATCCGCGCCGACGTAGCCGGTTTCGCTGAACTTCGTCGCATCCGCCTTCACAAACGGCACCCCGATGAGATCGGCGATGTGTTTGACGAGGTAGGTCTTCCCGACGCCGGTCGGGCCGATGATGATGACGTTCTGCTTGGAGAATTCGAGACGCGGCCCCGGCTCGTCGGCCGCGTGATGCTCACGCAGCATGCGGGCGTGGTGGTAGTGATCGCAGACAGCCGTGGCGAGCACCTTCTTCGCCTCATCCTGGCGGATCACATAGCGGTCGAGGTGCGCCTTGATGTCGGCCGGCTTGTAGGTGAACTCGAAAGCCTTGCCGTTGTCTTCCGCCGGCTCCTCGGGGGCTTTCTCATCGCCTTCGGGCTGGGACCTCTTCGCGCCGGGTCCGTCGATGCGGGTGAAGAGCACCTGGCCGCCCAGCGTGTTCTTGATGAAGTCCTCCAGCTTCCGCGTGACCTCTTCCGGGGAGGCGGGAGTCTTCGGCTTGTCGGCATCTGGCGTTTCTGGCGTGGGATCGCTCATGGGGGATTGGGATAGGCGTAGTGCACAGCGGAAACTCTGCAACAAGGCAGATGAGACCCGGAAGTGATACGTCTTCAGCCCCTGCACGGCTTGATCGAAGTCTTTCCAAGCTGGCCCCTCCTGACAAGCGGCACGATGCATGCTGTCCCGGCATTGAAATGACCCATTTCACGGTTGCGCTGCCCTCGCGACCTCCCATACTCCGCCCCCCGCATCATGTCCGCTACCGTCAAAGTCGCCGTCGTTGGAGCCAGTGGTTATTCAGGAGCCGAGCTTCTGCGCCTGCTGCTGCGTCATCCGAATGTGGAGCTCGTCGCTGTCACTTCGCGTTCGCTGGCGGGGAAGGCGCTGTCGAAAGAGTTTCCGCGCTTTCGCGGCGTCGGCGTGGCAGATTCGCTCACGTTCACGGCCCCGGATGCGAATGCATTGAAAGCCGCCGGTGCGGAGATCGCCTTTCTCGCGGTGCCGCATGGCGTGGCGTCGGAATATGCGAAACCGTTGCTCGAACTCGGCTTGAAGGTCATCGACCTCAGCGCTGACTTTCGTCTGCGCAGCGCCGCGCTGTATGAAGAGTTTTACGGCCATGCGCATCCTGCGCCCGAGCTGCTCGACGAGGCTGTTTATGCCCTGCCTGAGGTGCGTGCGGATCAAATCAAGACCGCACGGCTGATCGCTTGCCCCGGTTGCTATCCCACGAGCATCCTCCTGCCGCTCATTCCGCTGTTGAAGGCCGGTTTGCTGGCTGATTCGCCTCTCGCCGTCGCCAGCATGAGCGGTGCGAGCGGTGCGGGACGCAAGGAAAGCATCCCGCTGCTCTTCTGCGAGGTGCAAAACAGCGTGCGCAGCTACTCCGTGCCCGTGCATCGCCATCTGAGCGAAATCGGCCAGGAACTTGCTCTCGCTGCCGGTCGCGAAGTAAAGCTCTCCTTTGTCCCGCACCTCATGCCGACGCATTCCGGCATCTGCACGACCACGTTTGCGCTGCTCAAGCCCGGAGCGACGATCGAGCAAGTCGGTGCCGCTTTGCACGCTGCTTACGATGCGCAGCCCTTCGTGCGCCTTCTCGGCCCAAATCAGTCTCCCGATACCAAAAACGTCACCGGCACCAACTTCGTCGATATCGGCTGGGCCTTCGATGCACGCGCCGGACAGCTCATTTTGATGAGCACCGAGGACAATATCGGCAAAGGTGCCTCCGGACAGGCGGTGCAAAACATGAATCTCATCTGCGGTTTTGAACCGACCGCCGGACTCCTCAACATCTGATCCTTATGGCCGCCAAAGTCACCGAAGAGCGCGAATGCCGCGTGCCGTTTAAAATCGTCGAAGGCGGAGTCACCGCCGCGAAAGGCTACCGTGCGTCCGCGGTCACCTGCGGCATCAAAAACCCCGAAGCCACACGTCTCGACCTAGCGCTCATCGTTTCGGACACGCCGACCGTCACCGATGCTGTCTTCACGACAAACAAGGTGCGTGCCGGTTGTGTGCGTGTTTGCCAGCAGCACATCAAGGAGACCGACACGCGGGCCATCATTGCCAACAGCGGCAATGCGAACGCCTGCACGGGCATACAAGGCATCCAGGACGCCAAAGCGATGACCAAAGCCGTCGCCGAGGAGATTGGCGTCAAGATGCGTCAGGTGCTCGTGTGCTCCACGGGTATCATCGGCATGCCGCTACCGATTGAGCGCATTCTTCCCAAGGTGCCGGATGCCGTGGCCAAACTCAGCGACAAAGGCAGCGAGGACGCCATGCGTGCCATCATGACCAGCGACACGCGGCCGAAGACCTTCGCCGTCGAGGTGCCCGTGGGTAAAAACGGCAGCTTCCGCATCGGTGGCATTTGCAAAGGTGCCGGCATGATCTGCCCGAACATGGCCACGATGCTTTGCTTCATCACCACCGATGCCAAGGTGGCCAAGGACGAGATGAAGCGCAGCATGCGCTATGCGGTCGAGAAGAGCTTCAACTGCATCACCATCGACGGCGACACCTCCACGAACGACACTGTCATCGTGATGAGCAACGGTCAGAGCGGCCTGCCGACCATCAAGCGCAACACGCCCGAAGCCGAGCTTTTCCGCTGCGCTTTGCACAAGGTCATGCTCGAACTCGCGAAGATGATCGTGTGCGATGGCGAACGCGTGACGAAGTTCGTCGAGATCCGCGTGCGCAACGCCCGCACGCTCACCGACGCTCGCAAAGTGGCTGAAACGGTCGCGAAGAGCCTGCTCGTGAAGTGCAGCTTCCACGGCTGCGACCCAAACTGGGGCCGCATCATTCACGCCGTCGGCTACAGCGGCGCTCGCATCAAAGAGGAACTCATCGACATCTATTTCGGCGGCCTCATGGCCTGCAAAGGCGGCCTCGCCACCAAAACGCCTGTCACCGAGATGGAGAAGGTCGTGAAGGAGCCCAAATTCACCGTCACCATCGACCTCAACAGCGGCACCAGCGGCTACACCGTTTACACCAGCGACCTCTCCGAGGAATACGTCGATTTCAACAGCGCCGAGTACTCGGCCGCCATTCACGCGAAACGCCAAAAAGGACTGGCATGACCGACCAAATCCAAAAATCCGCGGTGCTGCTCGAAGCACTGCCCTACATGCAGTCCTTCCGTGGCTGCACCTTTCTCATCAAAGTTGGCGGCAGCGCCATGGAGGACCCGGTGCAGGTCGATTCGTTCCTGCGCGATGTCGTTTTCCTCGAAGCCGTCGGCATCAATCCCGTCATCGTGCATGGTGGCGGTAAGGCGATCTCGAAAGCGATGGTCGAGTCCGGCCTCGAAGCCAAGTTCATCAACGGCATGCGCGTCACCGATGACGAAACGATCAAGATAGTCGAAGAGACCCTTGCCCGCGTGATCAACCCGGAGATCGTGAACAAGATCAATGCCTTCGGCGGCAAAGCGGTCGGCATTCCCGGCACGGAAGTCTTCCTCGGCGAGAAAATGAAGGGCGATCTCGGCTGGGTCGGCGAGGTGAGTGATTGCAAACTCGGCCTCATCCAAGCTGCGGTGGCCGGTGAGTTCGTTCCGGTCGTCTCTCCCGTCGCACGCGAGCTCGCCAGCGGCAAAACGCTCAACGTAAACGCCGATCTCGCCGCCTGCGCCCTCGCGAAGCGCCTCAAAGCCACCAAGCTCATCTTCCTCAGCGATGTGCGTGGCGTTATGCGCGATCCGAAAGACGACAGCACGCTTATCCCGAGCCTCGACGAGGCCAGCATCGCCCAACTGAAGGCCGAAAAGGTCATCAGCGGCGGCATGATTCCGAAAGTGGACAGCTCCCTCGACTCCCTCCGCGGCGGCGTCGGCAAAGTGCACCTCATCGACGGCCGTCTGCCGCATGCGCTCATCCTCGAAATCTTCACCGATGGCGGCATCGGCACGGAGATTCATCTTTGAGCCTCATGGCCCCACGACACGCACGCGCAGAAATTGCGGTCCGGTGCTCGTGGGCGAGTTGGAGCGCACAGTGACGACTTCGAGGCCGTTTTGTGGCACGCGTGACACTTCGGTGACCGCAGCGGTGTTCCAGTTGATGAGATCGGAAGACCATTCGACGGTGGTGACGAGATCGAGGATCGCTGGATCGTGGGTGAAGGTGATCGTGGCGTAGGTCTGACCGCTGAGCGTGACAAAGCCCTGCGTGGGCGAGGTGGCGGACGGAATGAGCGGATTGAGGCCCATGGCGGCTTCGAGGGCGTTGCAGAGGCCGTCTTGGTCGGGATCGGCGTTGAGCGGTTGATTCGTCAATCCGTTCGCGGCCTGCCAATACGCCGTCGTGTGGAGATAGTTGAGTTGCTCGCGGTTTGTCACACGCGGATCGGTGAGCAGCGGGACGTAGTTCGCGTTGTCTTTGATGGCGACGAAGGGGCCGGTGGGCCAACTGTTCCAGATGACGAAGAAGGCGCTGCGCGGATACCAAGTGTCGAGAGCAGGGAGGTAGAGCGAGTTGTAGGCGTTCGGCACGTCGTCCTCGTTCGGTGGCGGGCCGCCTTCGGTGATGGCGAAGGCTTTCGGATGCAGGCGTGACTGCTCATCGGCATCAAAGCCAGGATTCCAGCCGCTGATGTAGGCGCTGAAGCCCACGAGGTCGATCGCGTCATCGCCGGGGTAGTAGTAATCCATCGCCGCGCCTGCGCTGGCAGTGCCCGAGGGGCGATGCACGCCGAGGTGGCCTTCGATGGTCCAGATGATGTTGTGCAGGCCTTTGACGTTCACCAGGTAGTCGCGGAACCAGCGATAGAGCGCGACGAACTCATCCTGCTGCAGCCGCCCATACCAGTTCCACGAGCCATTTTGCTCCGAAAACGGGCGGAAGATCACCGGGCGATCTGGACCAAACAGCGCCAGCTCCGCCGCGATGGTATCCATCCAGCCGATCATGCGCAAATTCGCCACCGTGCCGGGTGTGAGCAGGTCGGGAATGTTCACGCCGGTCTTGTCGCCGTTGAAGCCGAGCGTCCATGGATTGCGCGGTGCGTAATGCAGGACCACGAGCCCGCCCGCATCCATGTAGGCACGCCCCACCGGTGCGCTGCTGGGTATTTGCAGCGCGGTGCCATTGCCTTCCGCAGCGATGCTGAGGATGGACACCCAGCTCGGATAGCCAGCCTGCGTCATGAGTGTGTTCAGACCTTCCACATAGTTCGTGTAATCGCCGCCTGGCACGTCTTGCGCGTTGGTGCCGGTGAGATAGCGGCCATTGCCGCGTGCGCCGCGTGTTTGCAGATAATACAGCAGCGCTTTTGTGGCGGTGCTGGCCACCGGATCGCTCGTGATTCCTGGATAAGAGGCGGCGCTGAGCGGATTCGTGTTCGCCCAGTATTCGATCTTGTTGCTGTGACCGTCGCCGTCCGCATCGAGAGCGGCATCGGCGCTGGAGTTTGGATTGAAGCCCTGAGCGAGTTCCCATTTGTCGGTCAACGTGTCGCCATCGCTGTCCTTCGCGTTGGGATTCGTCGTGGTCTCCTCGGCATTGCTCAGACCATCACCATCGCTGTCGAGTTCCATGAGGACATCGTCGAGGTTGTAGGACGGAAAAGCGCTCGCGGGCGCGGTGCTCGGGTAAAGCTGCTCGACCGCGAAATACATGCGCGCCGCAGTCGGCGTGCCGGTCCAGGAAACGGGCGCGATTCCCTCCACCGTGATCCATTGGCCGACTCGATCACTGCGCACCACCGTCTCCGCGAGGAGGATGGGCAACTGGCCGATGCTGGAGGCCACAAACATGAGGCAGCGCACCTGCGCGGGCGCATCGAGCTTGATCTGGAAGCGCGTGACATACGTCCCACCATTCGTCAGTGCCGCGAGCACGTTTTGCTGCTGCACCGGGCCATCCGTGGCCGTGCCGCGGCCTGCCACGCGCAGCGACAGCGGCGACGACGTAAAAGCAGACGCAGTGCGAGTGACGGAGAGTCCGACGGTCGTGCCGCTTTGCTGCCACGGCGAGATGAGAGCAACGTTCGCCGGATTGTTGTCAAAGCCGCCATTCTGGATCGGGCCAGCGATGGCGGTGGTGGTGAGCACGAGGAAGATGAACGAAGAAGCATGTTTGGCTTTCATGTGCCGATCGTCGGACACGACTGCAGAACCAACAATGCACCTCCGGGAGCATGTAGCCACGTCCCTGGACCACGATGAGATCACTCACTCGCGCACAACCCGGCTTTACCAACCGTGGAAGGGCCGGGAGAGTTTGAAGCCACGGCGTTGTTTCTCAGTGCGCGGTTCAAAGTCTGTCCAAACGAGACGGAGATGCGTATCGCCGATCACTTGCCACTCACTTCGGGCAGGTTGAGTCGCGTAAATGGCATCGGCAGCATCAAGGGTTTTGCCGCGCCCAAGCTTGGTATCGGGCCACACAATCTCGCCGACTTTAAGGCCGTTACTGAGCGTTGCGTCCACTTGCAGGCGTCCGATGCGCCCCTGCCAGACGCCGCCGGTGGCCGTAGTGTAATGAAAAAATGCGACCCCGAGTGCGCTGGTGCCATTCTGGACGCGGTAGTATCGCTCGATGGTCACCTCTTTGCCGGCAGGGAATTGAACGCGCACAACGTGCCACGCGCGAATCCCGGAAGCCTTGTCGAATGACCAAACTGTTGTCCGATCCGTATCCCCTCCTGGCTTCACCTCCCCGAGCCTGAGTGCTGCTTTCCGCTCCTTGCCGTCGATGAGGGTTCGAAGGTCGAGAAGCGGAGCCGTGTTCACCCGCTCGCTGATGACCCTGGCGTGCTCTGGATCCCGGCGTTTCATCTCCACACTGGCAGCGCCGATGTCAGGAAAGCCAACCAGATGCTCCACAGTGCCCTGCGGTGCAGAATTGCGGAAGGTAAAGATGGCGTGCATGGCGGTGAACTGATAGCCAAAATCAACCTGAAGGTGCTCGCGCTCCATGCGGACAGGACTTTCCCGTCCATCGTCCATATCCAACGGCCCTGGACCAAATCGACCATCATGAAGCGCTGTGTCATTGGCCGAGACGCAAAGGGGCAGTGCAAAAAGCAGGAAAAGAAGCTTCACGGAGTGATGCCTATCATGGTGTTGTAACTCGAAGTCGAATGAAACGATGGGCTGTGGTGCTTATGGGCGTATTGTCGCGAACGGTGATGAATTCGTTGCCATTCTGCATCGTTCGCGTGGACTCGGTGGTGAAGGCGTTTGACGGTGTGTCGCCATACGGAGAGTAAACAGAGCCATCCTGCCAGACGCTGAGATCGTCGGACACCTGAACGGTGTAAATCAAATCGTTGGCCGCTGCGGCGCGCGTGAAACTCAGGGACAGATGGCCCCCGAAGTAGTCCGCCACGGGCATGAATGTTGGCGGCGCACTGCCTGCCACTGCGCCTAACGCGTATTCCATCAAGTTGCTGACGCCATTGCCGTCGGGATCAGCGTCATCGCCACCGATCAGCGGGTTGCCTGCGTTCGCACCAAAGCGTGCTTGTTTCCAAACATCGCGCGGCGGAGCGATGACGAGGTCTCGGACTCTCTCCACCGTGCGAATGTCGCCCTGAAAGATGGCGTTGCCTTTGCTGAGGTTCACCGCATACAGACCCGCCCCTGTGGCACCGGGCAGACTGAGACACGCCCAGCCGTAAGAGGCTCCGCTCGGAATCTCCAAGGCTGAGTGTGTCTCCGTATCGAACCCGAGCCCGCCAACGGTCGCGAGCTGGCCGGAAGCCGGCGAGCCGATGCTCACAAGCGCATTCCGAACGGCCTCGATGCCATAGAGCATCTGCGATCCGCCGACCCAGGCGAAGTCAGCCCCCACAACCTGCGGCGTGGTGGCGGCGTTCGCGTCGCCAGCGGCGTAGGCGGGTGTTGTATCGGAGGAAATCGTCCCGCCCGTGGCGGGACTGATGACGAAATTTTGTCCGCCAGCAGTGAACAACCGCAGGTGGCCCGTGAGTCGATCAAAGGCGAGATCCATCGTCTCGCCCGTCGGAGTCGGCGCAAAGGCCGGGCCGACTGCCATCGCGACGCCGGTGAATGGATTGATCGTGTAGAGCACGCCTGCGGTGCCGACGGCGAAAAGCTTGCCCGTCACCGGTTGCATGGCGAGGGCGCGCAGCGAATCACCGCCTACGAGTCCACTTGGGATCGTAAAACTCAGTGGCGAGCCGGGCGCGCTGGTCCTGAAAAGGAACAGCGCATTGCTCGTGTGGCCCAGCGCATACATGAGCGTGGACGGTGGCGTGTCATCGTCTTGAATCGTGAGCGTCGCGGTGTCGATCACTCCGATCACGGCTCCACCACTAGGCGAGAAGAGCGCGAGGCTGATCGTCTCGGCGTTTTCGATCTCGGCGTCATTCAAGACGGGCACCATGAAGGACTTCGAAGCGCTGTCGCCATCTGCCCACGCCAGCGTGCCGACGCTGCCTGCATAGTCCGCACCGTCAGCGGCCGTTCCACCAGCGACGGTGGCAAAACTCACGCCGACAGCACCCGACGTGCCTCCCAGACGCGTGACCGTGATGGTGGCCGTGCCGCCTGACTCGTTGCGGCTGAAACTAGCGACGCTGAACTGCAATGCGCCTCCAGGCGGCGGCACGCTGGCGAGGCCGGTGCTCTCGAGCGCGCCCAAATCCATCGCGATGCCCTGCAACGTGCGTGCCTGAGATCCCTGCGGGAAAACATACTCGCGCGTCACCGTGAAATCGAGTGGCAGACCGGCAATCGCTTCACCAGCATCCAGAATGTTTGACGGCGTGAGCACATGGTAGTCGCGCGCATTCATGTCGATGAAGTGCGGATCATTCGCGCCGAGCGCATCGCCGACGATGAGGTTCCCGGTGCCGATCAGTTCACCGGACCAGGTTTGAGAAGGCGCGGTTTTGCGCCATCCGGGGCTGATCCAATTCTTGCCGAGGGTGATATCGCCGCCGCCATCGGTGGTGCCGCTGTTGATGAAACGGAAGGCATCATAAATGCCGGCCTGGAGCGCGGGATCAGTGTAGAAAATGTTGTTCCGGCAATCGACATTCTCATGCGTCGGGTTGGTGATGGACGCATTGGAGGTGTAGCTGCTACCCGGAAGCAGCAGAAGAGTCACGCCGGAATGATGGCTCACGATCGTGTTGTTATAAAGATGCAGCGTGCCGCGATACACGGGATCGTAGAGAGTGGCTCCATCGAACGCGCCCCACATGAAGGCCGTGATGCTGCCTGGGTAGTCCTTGATGGTGATGAGGTTCCCATAGACGTAGGCGTCGCGGTAATCAGGCTGGAGATCGATCTCGCCCGTGCCCGCTTGGGCGTTGGGCATGGCGATGACGTTCGACTGGCCGTCCATGACGAATTCGTTGTAACGGATGACGATGCCTGACGAGCGGTTCTTGATCGCGGTGCCATGCGCATTGGGGCGCAAGCCGCCAAACCGGTTGTATTGAATGATGCTGCCAGCGCACTCGACGTAGATGTGATGCTCGCCGAATCCATTGCTCAAAGGCACGCCATTGGGATCGGCCGGATTGGGAATCGGAGGGTTCGAGTTGTCATGAAGGTAGCAGCCTTCGATCAGCAGGCGGCGCGTGACCTGAAAACCCGGATTCTTGGAGTTAGCGTAGATGCCGTTGCCGCAGTTGCTGACCTCGCAGCCGCGAATGGCGAGATCGTGCGCCCACTCGATGTAGATGCCCGCAGCAAATGCGCCGTAGCCGCGCACGGCGCCGGACTTGTCCGTGTAGGTGATGCTGCCGTCGCCAGTGTAGCTGCCGTTGCGAACGTCGAGCGATTCGATGTCCACGAAGCTGATGTTGTAAGCGCCGTAAACGTAGGTGCTCTGGCGCGGGCTCACCAAAATCACGCTCCACTCGGTGAACTTGGGATGCCGGGGATCAAACGCGGGATCTTCGATGGCATCCTTGCCGTCGATGATCGGCAGTGCGTGCGTCGTCGGATCAGGAATGCCACGGATGATAATGTGCTGCGCCGCCGTGCCGCTCGCGGAGATTTGAATCTTCTCATGATAGCCGCCTGGCTTGTAGTGAATGTTGACGACATCACCAGGTTGCAAATTGGCCCACGCCACATCGCGCAGCATGGTCAGCGGTCGGCCGGGACCCACATCATAAGTCGCGGCGAGCGCACGATTCGTCAGGCAAATGAAGAGGAGAAGAACGAAGGCGTGAAGGTTTCTCATAACAGGGCCAAGGCTCGCGTGGCCAGGGAAACTCACAATGGATCGAAGGTGGTAATCGACGTGCAGTCGCGATCATCTCGACTCCGCCAGCACTTCCAGAGCACACAGCGTCGCGCTCGTTCTGCCTTCGACCCCCAGCTTCTCGAAGATGTGATTCGCATGCTTCTTCACCGTGCCGACGCTGATGCCACAAAGTGTGCCGATGTCGCCATTGCTCTTGCCCTGAGCCATCCAGAGCAGGATCTCCGCCTCGCGCGGCGAGATGCCCAGCTTCTCCAGCGGTGTGGCGTCCTCGAAGCTTGGCGTGAACGCGCGAACCTGCGAGTGACGCTGCAAACGTGTGAGCACGGCAGCGAGCAGATCCGCACTGGAGACGGGCTTTGGCAGGTAATCGTCCGCACCGAGCGCCATGCCGGTGCGCAGGTCCGGCATGCTTCCCTTCGCCGTGAGGAAGATGAATGGCAGCGAGGCGAGAGCAGGATCAGCACGCACTTGCGCGAGGATGTCGTAGCCATCCATGCCCGGCATCATGATGTCGCACAGGATGAGCCCAGGCTTCGACTCACGCAGCATCTGCAATCCCGTGGCCCCATCGGCTGCGCTCAGCACCTGATAGCCCTCGATGGTGAGGATCTGCGCGATGTTTCGCCGCAGGCTCGCATTGTCTTCGATGAGCAGAATCGTGGTCATGATACAGCTTTGGTGGGAATCGAAATGGTCACCGTGGTTCCTTGGCCCTCTGCGCTTTCGATGTTCAGCGAGCCTCCGTGCAAAGCAGCGCATCGACTCGCAATCGCCAGCCCAAGCCCCGTCCCCGGAGCTTCCCCCACATTGGTGCAGCGGTGGAATGGATCACACACTCGCGGAATATCGGCGGAGGGGATGCCGATGCCTTCGTCGCGAACGACAAGCGTCGTGCGCTCATCATCGGCGGCAGCTTCCAGAGTCACCGGCTGGTCTGGCTCAGAGTATTTGACCGCATTGCCCAACACGTTCTCGAGCACGCTGCCGATCAACAACGGATCGAGCATCACCTCGCACTTTGGAGCACGGACCTCGATGCGGCGCTCACCACCGGCTGCCTTGGACACGCGTTGCGCAGCTGCTTCACAGACGGCGAAAAGACTCACTCGCTCCCTCTGGCACGTCGTTCCACCGGCCTCCATGCGTCCGAGCAGCAGCACCTGCTCCACCATCGCCGTCATCTGCCGGGTGTTGTCACGGATCTCATCGAGCACTTCGCGACGTCGCTCAGTCGTCAGATGTCCCGCGTATTGATCCAGCAAGTCCGCGCCTGATTGGATGATGCCCAGCGGTGTGCGAAACTCATGCGACACACTCTGCGTGAAGAACCGCTGCTGCCGCAACACCTCGCGCTCGGCCTCTAGTGAGGCGTTGAGACGTGCGGCTCGGCCAGCCAGTGATGCAAGTAACAGCAGCGGCAGCGTGCTCAGACCCACCGCGATGAAGGTCAGCCACGGAGTCGGGGCATCATACTTGTCAAAGCCTGTGCCGCGCTGAATACGGGCCACCCACGTCGCCACGCCATCGCTGATGGGCACGAAACTCGCGATGTCAGACGAGGCTAGCATCGTCGCCTGAGGCGTGGCCGCCAGCACGTCATCGCGGATCAATTCCAAAGCACGATCTCGGCACATCGTGGCGAGATCAACCCATGCCACGATGTAGCCACGCGGTTCACTTGCTGGAGCAGCGCCCGGGATTGTCAGCAACACCAACATTCGGTCGTGATCAATCGTGCAGCCCATGGTCGCGAACGGATCACTCGGTGGAGCAGCCTTGAGCGCGTCAGTGACACCGTCCAGTCGCCGCAGATCGTCTCCCAACGCCGCAACCGGCATACGCTGATCGCTCAGCCATCGCAACATGAGGCGTCCCTCCTCCCTTCGTGCATAGCCCATGGCGAGAAGATGCGGCAGTCGCTCCTGCCAGGAAAACGCTGGAAGCATCTTTCCTACCAGCAGACCAGCCTCATCCAGATTCCGCGCCTGCTGCCGCACCTCACGGGGGAAGTAGGTGTGGCGCTCAAAGCTGCGCAAGAGCTGCTCGGCCAGCACCTTCACGGTCGTCTGATAAACCAGCGCATCCTTCTGTCGCCCATCGCGATACGTCCGCACAGCCAGCCATGCCGGCACCAGTGCAAACACGAGCGCCAGCAGTGCCAGCAAACGCGACTGCTCGATCCAGCGGACCTTTTTCATCACCTGCACCCTACATCGTCAGCCACGGACGCCAATACCTCTGAGGATGTATTCCTCGGCACGCGGCGGTCTGATGCTCCTTTCGGTGCATCGTCACCAGCTTGCCATCGCGGTCATCCACGCTGAAATGCTCGAATGAATCTCCGACGCGCTCTTTTGTGGCTCCACCGTTGGGCTGGCGTGCTCGCGGGTCTCGTCGTGCTCGTGATCGCTGTCACCGGCGGTGCGCTGGTGTTTGAAAACACAATCCAGCGCTGGCTTCGGCCGGAATTGTATCCGCAGCATGCCACAGCGAAGTCGGAGCGTGCGCCCATCTCGATAGCGCTCCAGCAATTTCCCCGCGCACAAGGCATCCGCCTTCCACGCGATGAAACCGATGCGCTGGTGCTCTTTGCCGGACCGCAGGCCGTTCACTTCGATCCGCGTGATGGCAGGCAACTCGGCACGCGTCAGCGCATGGGCGGCTGGGAGCAGACGATGCTCAAACTGCACGTCAACCTGCTTCAAGGCAGCGTCGGCGGCACCATCATCGTCGTGGCGACGTGCATCACGCTCGGGCTCGCACTGACGGGTTTGTGGCTGTGGTGGCCGCTGCGCATTTTTAGCATTCGTCGCGGCTCAAACTTCCGCCGCTTCAATCTCGATCTGCACAGCGTCGCCGGCCTCTACTCGTCCGTTTTTCTTCTCGTGCTCGGCATCACCGGCCTCACGCTGCGCTACATGCATGGTGAGCACCCGCAAAACCCGCAGGTACCGTTCGTGCAGCCCAATCAGCCGCTTCTCAGCGTGGATGAAGCCATCGTGAAAGCGGAAGCCGCGCTGCCAGGAGCACGCGCCGCTGCCGTGGAGATGCCGCCGCCGCAAAGGCCGGTGTTTCGCGTGCAGCTCGCCTATCCGGAGGATGGATCGCCCGCGGGCCGCAGCGTAGTCTTCATCAGCCGACTCGATGGCAGCGTGCTAGGCATGAACAGCTCGCGCGAAGGCTCGCTGCTCGAAGTGTATCAGAAAAACCAGCTCGCGATGCACATGGGCAGCATCGGTGGCATGTTGGGGCGCTGGCTGGCCTTTCTGACCTGTGTGGCGCTGGTGCTGCAAATCCTCAGCGGCTACGTTTTGTGGCTGAAACGCAAATCCGCATGAAAACACCGCGCTGGCTCGAACAACCGCGTGCGCTCGCCGCGCTGACGCTGGCGTTTGCGCTCGTGCCGGCGGCGTTTGCGCTCATCAGCTTCAAGGCCGCGCGTGAACGCGATGCGAAACTCTTCGACACCGCCACGCAGGTGCTTGGCGAGCAGTTGAAGCTCGCCACCTACCGCCATGTTTCCTTCCTCAGCCTGCTGCGCAATCAGTGGCGCTCCGTCACCACGCCTGTGAACCCGCCGGACACGGCGCTGCCGCCTTCGGGATGGTCGAAGCGGCTTCCGCATCTCCTCGCCGTCGCCTATGCCAGTGACGAAGGCCTAGGCACCATCCTGCTGCGCTGGCAGGCAGGCCGTGACTTGCAAAAACAGCCCGGCGACAACCTAGCCGCCGATCCTGCGCTCGCGCCCGTGCTCGAACGTGCCCGCAGCATCGGCACGCCCATGCCTTATGCCGCGCGCATCAGCGTGAACCGCATCGCCATCATCGAATTCGTGCCTGGTGCGGACGATTTGCGACGCATGCGTGGCTTCATGATTGGCTGGCTCGACCTGGACTCGATCTGCCATGACGAATCACTGCCGTTGCTCGCGCAAAACATCCTCCACGCCGCCACCGAAGGCCCGGATGGCCATCGCGTCGAAATCAGCGGCGAAGGCGAAGTCACCTGGGCTGCCACGATCACACGCGGACCGCAGTTCAGCCGCGAATACGGCACGCCCACGCCCTGGATCGGCTTCGTCGCGCTCGGCTTGAGCGTCGTGCCGCTGAGCTTGCTCGTCATGCTCGCCTCCCGCGCCGGAAAGCTCCGCGCGGCGCTGGAGGCCGAGCAGCTCAAAAATCAGTTCGTCAGCACGGTGTCGCATGAGTTCCGCACGCCGCTGAGTGTCATCCTATCCAGTGCCGAGCTGCTGGAGGCCCACGCGGCCTCTTTGAGCGAAACACGCCGCCTCGAACTGCTCACGCAGATCAAAGCCTCGACGAACCGCATGAACGAAATGGTCGAGCAGGTGCTCCTCCTCGGCCGCATCGAATCCGGCGCGATGAAGCCGAATCCGCAGCCTGTCGATGTCGCGGCGTTTTGCCGCGAAATCGTCGAAGAGGTCCAAACGGCCACGCAGCACCGTTGCGAGATCGAATGGAAGCCATGCGAAGGTACGCGAACGTTTGATGTGACTTTGATGCGCAGCGTGCTGACGAATCTGCTCACGAATGCGGTCAAATACTCGAATGCGGGCTCCAAAGTCATTTTTGGCGCTCAAGACTTGGGTGACTTGCTGAGATTTCTGGTAGCCGATGAAGGCATCGGAATTCCAAAAGCTGATCAAAGTCGAATTGGCGAGCCATTTCATCGTGCAGCGAATGTTGGTGACGTGTCTGGCACAGGTTTGGGCTTAACAGTCGTCAAAAGGAGTGTGGCTCTTTGCGGAGGCGAATTCTCGTTTTGGAGCGAAGAGGGTCAAGGAACGCATGTTTCGATCTTTTTGCGTGTATGACCACTATTCTGCTCATCGAAGACCACGCGCCGCTGCGTGAGAATTTACGCGAGATGCTCGCGCTGGAGGGCTTTCGCGTGCTGGCGGCCGAAAATGGTCACGCAGGCCTCGAACTGGCCGCACGCGAGCATCCTGACCTCGTTTTGTGCGACATCATGATGCCCGGCATGGATGGGCATGAGGTCTTGCAGCGCTTGCGGGCCACGGCGGCGACGAAAGCCGTGCCATTCATCTTTTTGACCGCCAAAGGCACACCGCCAGACATCCGCGCCGGCATGAATCTCGGTGCCGACGACTATTTGCCGAAACCCGTCTCGCGAAACGATCTGCTCAAAGCTGTGCGCATGCGCCTGGAACGCGCCAAGCAACAGCAGCGCTTCACACCCAACTTCGACGATCCCAAGCCGCTCGAAAAACTCGGCATCTCCCCCCGCGAGGCCGAGGTGCTGCTCTGGGTGGCACAAGGGAAGGGCAATCAAGAAATCGCCGAGATTCTCGGCCTCAGCGTCGCCACCGTGAAGAAGCACACGATCCACATTTTCGAGAAACTCGGCGTCGAAAGCCGCACCGCCGCCACGCTGCGGGCGGTGGAGGCACTGGGGTGAATATTTGCTTTTCACCCCGGCACAGAGCGTTACTTTGCTCCCATGAGCACCATCGCCAAAGAAAAGCTTGCTGACATCGTCACCCTCTCCCCCGAAGAGATGCGCGAGATCATGCTCGGGATTCACGAGGCTCTGGAGGACATTGAGGATGCCGAGGATGCGAAGCGTATCCTTGGCGAGATCGAGCGCGGGGAGGCAGAGACGGTGCCTTGGGAGGAAGTGAAAAGAAACCTGGGACTCGAGGGATGAGCAAAGCGTATCAAGTCATCTTTGATCGCCGGGCAGAGAAAGAACTCGAATCATTGCCTCAAACCGAGCAAAAACGGATTCAAAAGGCCGTCGATTCTCTCGCATCGAATCCCCGGCCGCCCGGAGCGATCAAAATGTCTGGTTCGACCTCGTGGCGTATTCGAGTGGGTGACTACCGCGTCATTTACAGTATCCAAGATCAAGTGCTCATCGTGCTTGTGCTCAAAATCGGCCACCGTCGCGACATCTACCGCTAAACCACCACTCCAAGACTCCATCCCTCCATGTCCACTCCTCACCCTGAAACCCAATGGCTCTCGCAATACGTGCTCGGCAACTACGGCCGTTACGACGTGTGGCCTGTGCGAGGTGAGGGCGCGTATGTGTGGGATCGCGATGGGAAGAAGTATCTCGACTTCGCGGGCGGTGTGGCCGTTTGCCCGCTCGGGCATTGCCCGCCGCCGGTGGTGAAGGCGCTCGCCGAGCAGGCGAGCACGCTCATCCATGTGTCGAACTGGTATTGCATCGACAAGCAGGCCGAGCTCGCGCGTCTCATCGTCGAGGAATGCGTGGAGATTCCCGGCAAGTGCTTCTTTTGCAACAGCGGCGCGGAGGCGAATGAGGGCCTGATCAAATTCGCTCGCAAATACGGCCAGCAGACCGGCGGTCGCTACGAGATCATCACCTTCACCGGCAGCTTCCACGGCCGCACCTTCGGCGCGATGACCGCCACGGCGCAGGAGAAGATCCACGGCGGCTTTGGCCCGCTGCCGCCCGGATTCGTCTATGTGCCCTTCAATGATCTCGAAGCCCTCAAAGCCGCGATCACCGACAAAACCGTCGCCATCCTCGTCGAGCCCGTGCAGGGCGAAAGCGGTGTGAATGCCGTCACCGCCGAGTTTTTGCGCAGAGCGCAGGCCTTGTGCCGCGAAAAGGATCTGCTGCTGCTCCTGGACGAAGTTCAGGTCGGTTTTGGCCGTGCGGGCGAAATGGCCGGCTGGCGCAGCATCGTTCCCGGCGATGAAATTCAGCCCGATGGCATCAGTTGGGCCAAAGCCATCGGCAGTGGCTTCCCGCTCGGCTCTTTCTGGATCAACGACCGCCGCGAACCGGGCAAAGTGCTCGGCCCAGGCACGCACGGCACGACTTACGGCGGCTCGCCGCTCGCCTGCGCCGTCGGCATTGCCACGCTACGCACGATCCTCGACGAAAAACTCTGTGACAACGCCAAGACCCGCGGCGCAGCCATTTCTGCCGCCGGTCGTGCGTGGAATCATCCGCTCATCCAAGAAGTGCGCCAACTCGGCCTCTTCATCGGCTGGGAACTCAACGCCGAGGCTTTCAAAGCCAAGGCAGGTGACAAAGCCGCCTCCATCTTCCTCGCGCAAAAGCTCCTCGACGCCGGCATGATGGTCACGCCCGCCGGTCCGAACGTCGTCCGCTGGCTGTCCCCGCTGAATATCACCGAAGCTCACCTCAACGAAGGACTCGCGATCTTCAAAGGCGTGCTCGATTCGTTGCTGTGACTCTCTGCTCTTAGCCCTCCGCCCTCCGCTATATGAATCATCTCCTTTCCATCGAAGAACTCAGCAAGGACCAGATCGAAAAGATCGTCGATCTCGCCTGCGTCCTGAAAAAGGACCGCAAATCGTCGCCACAGGTGCTCACGGGGCAGCAGTGGGCGCTCATCTTCACGAAATCATCGACGCGCACCCGCGTGAGCTTCGAGGTCGGCATTCGTGAGCTCGGCGGGCAGGTCATGTTCCTCTCGGGAGCCGACATCCAGCTCGGCCGTGGCGAGCCGATCAAGGACACCGCCCGCGTTTTGGGCCGCATGATCCATGGCGCGGTCATCCGCACCTTCGCGCAGCAGGACGTGGTCGATTTCGCCAAGCTCAGCGGCATCCCCACGATCAACGCACTGACCGACGACGAGCATCCCTGCCAGATTTTGGCCGATTTGCAGACCATCCAGGAGCGTCTCGGCGGCTGGGCGGGCAAACGCGTTTGTTTCCTCGGCGATGGCGATTGCAACGTCGCCCGCTCGTGGATCTGGGCCTCGGCCAGACTCGGCTTCGAGCTCGTCATCGGTGCTCCGAAGGCTTTTCAGCCGCAGGAGAGCTTCATGCGCAACGTGCCCGCCGGAACCATTCGCGTCGTCGATGATCCCGCCGAGGCCGTGAAAGGCTGCGACGTGCTCTACACCGATGTGTGGGTCAGCATGGGCAAAGAAGCCGAAAGCGCCGACCGCATCGAAATTTTGAAGCCCTGGCAGATTAACGACGCGCTCCTCAAGCACGCCAAACCGAACGCCATCGTCATGCACTGCCTCCCCGCCTACCGCGGCAAGGAAATCACCGACGAAGTCATGGAAGCCAACGCCGACGTCATCTTCGACCAAGCCGAAAACCGTCTCCATGCGCAGAAAGCGGTGATCGTGCAGATCACGCGGAAGGCCTAATGGAACCTACTCGGGATTCCTTTTTGTATTCGCTGGAGGCGGGTTGACCCAAGAATTGTCGCTGCTCTCACTCTGAAGCAGCGCATCCCCTTCATGTGAAGCTGGTTTCGGCACGCGAATCTCGACCCCAAACGAGTCATCAACCACATGATAGAAACTGCTGACAAAGAGGCAGAGAAGCAAGGTCGCACAAGACGCTATCCCGAGCACGCCTACCCAAGTGCGTGGAGCCAACAGCCACACACCCGCCAACCGTTCATGAATGGTTACGCATCGATAAGTGATCATACCTGACGCCCCGATCACCATGCCGTCAGGATCATTCTGATCGCCTGATTCTTGAAGCATTTTGGCTTTCTCGTGTTCCCAAATCGCCTTCGCTTCCTCCGTGGGCTCTGATGGAGGCAATACCATTAGGACAAACGACCAGATAAAGGGGAGAAGCAGCAGGCAGCCGATGCCAAAGGTGATGAACTTCGTTGCAGTCATGGATGGCGGATGGTTTCTTGCGCGATTCTGTGAAGAACTGCAACCCTTGGCAATACCAACATAAACCGATCTCATGAGCACCTCCGTCAGCGCCAATAGCCCTCTCGGCGTCTTCGACTCCGGCGTGGGTGGTTTGACGGTCGTGCGGGCGCTGCGGGATCTGCTGCCGAACGAATCCATCGTGTATCTCGGCGACACGGCGCGTGTGCCCTATGGCTCAAAGTCGCCGGACACCATCCGGCGCTTCTCGATGGAGGACACGCAGTTCCTCGTCTCGCATGGCGTGAAGGCGGTCGTGGTGGCGTGCAACACGGCCACGGCGCATGCGCTGCCGGTTTTGCAGGCGACGTTTCGCGTGCCGGTGGTCGGCGTGCTCGGCCCCGGGGTCGAGGCGACGCTGTCGGAGCCGAATTGCGAGCGTGTGGGCATCATCGGCACGGCGGGGACGATTCGGAGCCATGCGTATCAGCATGAGATCGCGATGCGGCGCCCGGATGTGATGATCGAGGCCAAAGCGACGCCGCTGCTCGTGCCCTTTGTCGAGGAAGGCTGGACGGATCATCCCGCGCTCAAATCGGTGCTTCGGGAGTATTTGAAGCCGATGCTCGACAAAGGCATCGACACGCTCGTGCTCGGTTGCACGCACTATCCGCTGCTGGTTCCGGTGCTGAAACGCATGCTCGGACAAAAAGTGCGCCTCGTGGACTCCGCCAGCACTTGTGCGGCGCATGTGAAGGCGAAGCTGGAGCAGGACAACCTGCTGAGGACGACCAAATCGAAGCCCACGCTCGAGATTTACCTCACCGACCATTCCGAGCAGGCCGAGAACCTGGCCAAACGCTTCCTGGGCACCGATTTCGGCAAGGTGAAGAAGGCCGTGGTGTAGCACAGACAAGCCTGCCCCTGTGTGAGGGTGTACTTTCGCGGACAGGACTGCCCGCGCGACTTGCCCGGCGTTCACATCTCGCTAGCCTCGCCAAACGACATGTTTCCCCGCATTTTTGACCGCTATCTCGGCCGCCAGGTCGGAACCGCCACGCTGATCGGCGTGGCGTTGCTCAGCGGCGTCATGGTGCTGGGGAATGTGTACAAGAAGCTCGACGAACTGCTCGGCAACACGGAACTGCCGATCTCGGTCATCCTGGAGTTTGTGGCGATGGTGATCCCCTTCTCGCTCATCTTCACCATTCCGTGGGCTTTCCTGACGGCGATCCTGCTGGTCTTTGGCCGTCTGTCCGCCGACAACGAGCTGGTGTCCCTGCGGATGACCGGCATGTCGATGACCCGCATCTGCGCTCCGGTGTTTGTGCTGGCGGTGGCGCTCAGCGGCATCTGCCTGTGGGTGAATGTGATCCTGGCTCCGGCGGCGAAGGACCACATGAAGCGCCTGTTTTACCAGGTGGCCGTGAAGAATCCGGAAACGCTGTTCCAGGAGGGGCAGGTGCTCGAGCGTGTGCCCGGTTACCGCATCTACACCGGCAAGCGGAACGACAAGGCGCTGACGGATCTGCACATCATCAAGCTTGGGAACTCCGCCAACGCCGAAAGCTACATCCACGCGGACAGCGGCATGATCCAGACGGTGGAAGGAAAGCTCGACTTCAACATGCTGCTGAAAGACGTGCACATCGAGCATCTTCCCGCCGCGAAAGCCGAGGGGCAGCCCATCGTGCCGAAGCCTTCCAGCCTCACCGAGTTTCCCATCGAGTTTCCGCTCTCCGACATGCAGCAGGACGCCGTGCGGGTGAATGCGAGCATGAAGAGCACCGCGGCCCTGAATGAGGAGGTGCGCACCTGGAAGGACACATTCACCGGCGAGCATCTGACCGAAGTGGCCCGTTCGCTCTCCCGCACGGAGCTGCACAAGCGCTACAGCTTCTCGCTGGCATGCCTCACCTTCGCGCTGGTCGGCATTCCACTCGGGGTGACAGCCCAGCGACGTGAGACCTCCTCAGGCTTCGCGCTGAGCCTCGGCACAGCCACGGTTTACATGGTGTTCATCATCCTGGCGGACAACTTCAACGACAAGCCGGCGGCGATGCCTCATCTCATGATGTGGCTGCCAAACGCACTCTTCCTCGGCATCGGTGGCTGGCTGTTTTACAAGCTGGGCCGGAAGTGAGCCACTC
This sequence comes from Prosthecobacter sp., assembly GCF_014879935.1. Taxonomy (GTDB): domain Bacteria; phylum Verrucomicrobiota; class Verrucomicrobiia; order Verrucomicrobiales; family Verrucomicrobiaceae; genus Prosthecobacter. Next base: position 66,059 of record NZ_JACSRD010000241.1, on the reverse strand, counting down.
TCCAGGCCCAGGTGCTTGTTGGTGAAGGCTTCTCGAAGGTGGTTGGAGCCCTCCTCTCCCTCCGGAGGCATGCTGCCGGAGGGGCTTCGTGCTGTTCCGGGCAGCGATCTGCTGATGAGCGGTCACACCAAGCTTTCAAACAGGACCTATCGTCTGCCTAACAAGCCAATCACAGCCGAGGCCATCGCCTTGACTCCCGTTTCGATGGTCGGTTCCGGCACCGGTTTGAACAACGGCGAATGCAGCGACGGCAGCGTCGTGCCTTTGGCCTTCGCCTCCTCAACGGCTTCGGGCGGCTGGGTGCCCAGCCAGAACATGCACAGCGGCACATTCTCCTTGGTCAGGCCGTATTCGGAGAAATCCTCGGCTCCCATCACCGGCTCGCGGGTGAGCACGTTGCCTTCGCCAATGGCCGCGCCGGCATGGGTGCGCACCTCGGCGCAGAGAGACGGCTGGTTGTAGAGCGCATTGGCGCTGTCATCGGAAACAATGACCTCTGGCATCTTGTCGGCAGGCATGCTGGCGGATTCGGCCTGGGCTTTGACGATGCGTTTGATGGAATCGATGAGGTGCTGCCGCGTCTCCTTCCTGTAGCTGCGGAGGGTGAGCTGCAGGCGCACCTCGTCTGAGATGATGTTGCTCTTCGTGCCGCCATGAATGCTGCCCACGGTGACCACCGCAGGATCACCGGGCCTGACCTCGCGGCTGACGATCGTCTGCAAAGCCAGCACGATGTGCGAGGCGAGCACGATCGGATCTCTGCACAGGTGCGGCATGGAGCCGTGGCCTCCGACGCCCTTCACCACGATCTCGACCGAATCGACATTCGCCAGAGCGAACCCTTCCACGATGCCGATCTGCCCGTGCGCCATGTCCGAGGAGCAATGCAACGCCACCGCCTTGTCCGGCTTCGGAAACTTGGTGAAGAGGCCGTCCCGCAGCATGAACCGCGCCCCGAGCACGCGTTCCTCCGCCGGCTGCCCGATCATGACAACCGTCCCCTTCCATTGATCACGCGTCCTGGACAGCACCCGTGCCGTGCCGACGAAGCTGCTCATGTGGATGTCGTGACCGCAGGCGTGCATGACATTCACCTCCCGTCCCAGGTCGTCCTTCACGACCTTCGTGCTCGCGTAGGAGGCGCCTGTGAGCTCCTTGACCGACAGGGCGTCCAGATCCGTGCGCACCAGGATCACCGGCCCGTCGCCGTTCTTCAAAACGCCGACGATTCCATGACCGCCGACCTTCTCCGTGACCTCGAATCCGGCCTCCCGCAGCTCCTTGGCGACCCGGGCCGAAGTCTCCACCTCATGCAGGGACAGTTCCGGATTCCCATGCAGCTCCTTGTAAAGCGTGACCAGCGACGGCAGCTCGGCCTTCGCGAGCGAAGCCACGTCCGCGGCGAAGATCGGAGAAATGGCAAAAAGAGCGGCGAGAATGGATTTCATGAAGGCTTAAACGCAGACGGGGAAGTTCTTTGTCCGCAACTCATGACCATCTTTGAAGATCAAGAAAGCGTCCGCGTCCGGATAACGGTGAATCAAGTCGAGTCCACGTTCGGCACCGAGCACGAACAGCGCCGTGGAAAGCGCATCCGCGGCCATCGCCGTTGGAGCAAGCACTGAAACGCTCGCCAGTTCGCCAGGTGATTCGCCCGTGTGAGGATCTAGGATGTGGTGGCGGCTGAAGTCGTGGCTGAACGATGTCTCGTAATCGCCGGAGGTCGCGAGACACCGGTTTTCGAGCGGTGTGAGCGCCGCGAAGGCATTGCGCTGCCGTGGATGCTGGATGCCGATGCGCCAAGGGGCGTTCTCGGCGTTCATTCCGTGTGCGCTGAACTCGCCCGCGTCGATCAATGCGTGCTCCACACCGTGCGCACGCATCACGCGCATCGCAGCATCCGCCGCGAAGCCCTGCGCGATGCCATTCAGCGTGATCGCCATGCCGGGGGCGAGCTTGATGCGGTTTGCATCGAGTTCGACCTTCCGCCAGTCCACGAGCGCGAGTGTGTCAGCATCCGGTTTCGCACCTTTCAGCTTCCACAGCGGCTGAACCGTCACATCGAAGGCTCCATCCGACTTTTCAGCCACTTCGGCCGCGAATCGCAGCACTTCGACCAAGGAGGCGTCCGGCATTTCGAGCGCTCCATCTCGGTTCAGCCGCGAAATCTGGCTCTCAGGCCGGTAGAGGCTCATCACGCTCTCGACACGCTCCAGTTCCGCGAAAGCCGCGTCGAGCGCTGCATTGGCAATGTCTTCGTCCGCGTGCAGGACAGTCATCTTCACCGCAGCCCCGAGAGCTGAGGAGATTCGAGTGTGAACCCACGAGCCGGAGTTACGAGAACAGCCTGACATCAATGCTCCTGAAGCCAGAGCGATGAAACGCCGGCGGCTGAATTCGGAATGAGTCAAAGAGGTGCTCATGACAGCAGAGGTCGTTTCACTTGTGCAACCAGCCCATCGAATTCATCCAATCAGCCGCACGTTGCGGCCACGCATTGATGGGCTGCTTGTTGTCCCGCATCCCGAAGCCGTGGCCGCCTTTGGTGAAGAGATGGAGTTCGCAGGGGATTTTGTGCTTCTTGTATTCGAGATAGAGCACGGTAGCCGCTGTGGGATTCTGGCCGTCGTCGTGGGCACAAGCGAGAAACATGGGTGGCGCATCGCCAGGCACGGTGAAGCCTTCTTTCAGCTTGGTCGGCTCTTTATAGTCCACAAAACCGCCGCCGTAGATCATGACGCCAAAATCTGGCAACTCGGTCTTTGCCAGACGATCACACGCGATATGAGCCAGCAGATTTCCACCCGCGCTGAAACCGAGCAGGCCGACACGCTTCGGATCGAGGCTCCAGTCCTTGGCATGCTCGCGGACCAGGGCGATGGCTTTGGCGGCATCCTGAACCGGTTTTTCATGCGGAGCGGCCTCATCGCGGGTCGGAGTTCGATATTTGAGCAGGATGCCGGTGACGCCGAGGGTGTTCAGCCATTCGCAGACTTGCGTGCCTTCATGAATGGCGGAGAGAAAGACGTAGCCTCCGCCGGGAGCGACGATGACGGCGGTGCCGTTCGGCTTTTCCGGGCGATACACGGTGATCGTTGGTTCGTGAATGTCGGTGATCGTGCTTTTGCCGGCCTTGGTGCGGATGAAGTCCTCGGTGGCCTTGGAATGCGGCTGCATTTTCCCCGGAGGGCCGTCAGGCCAGAGCTTGAGCTCGATGGGTTCGGCGGCACTGAGGGGCAACGCGGTGAGGAGGAAGAGCAACGATTTCATGGATGATGGAGATCGTAGCGGATCAAACCTCACTGTTGGAACACATTTTTCGTAAAGGCGGCAGCAAAGTGGCCCGCACAGTCCCCTGTGCGGTTGTGCGCAGCCATCTGACACGCTTCCGGAACCAGAACCTCGCAGAGACCGGCGCTTCTTGGACGATAAGAGCGAAGTTTGATGGCGGAGCGCCGCACAGGGGACTGTGCGCACCACTTTGAGCTGAAAGAGCCGTGTGGATGGCGACGATTCGTCGCCACTCCATGAACCCGCTTGACGCCAACCGCCTGCATCTGACCCGCCGTGCCCTGTTTGGGAAGACGGCGATGGGGCTGGGTGGAGCGGCCTTGGGATCGCTGCTGACGCGGGAAGGATTCGCGGCGCAGATGGCGGATGCGATGGCTCCGGCGCTGCCGCATTTCGCACCGAGGGCGAAACGGGTGATCTACCTGCTGCAAAACGGTGCGCCTTCCCATGTGGACCTTTTTGATCATAAACCGATGCTCAAGAAGATGCATGGCACGCAGATTCCGGACAGCGTGGTGGGAGGAAAGCGCTTCAGCACGATGACCGGCGGACAGACAGCGCGGCCGGTGCTGGGCGAGATCACGAATTTCTCCCGCCACGGCCGCAGTGGCGCGACGGTGAGCGATTTCATGCCGCATACGGCGGCGATCTCTGACGATTTGTGCTTCATCAAGTCGATGCACACGACGCAGGTGAACCACGCGCCGGCGATCACGTTTTTCATGACGGGCAGCGAGCAGGCGGGGCGTCCGGCGATCGGTTCGTGGCTGAGCTACGGCCTGGGCAGCGATTGCGACGATCTGCCGGCTTTCGTGGTGATGACCTCGCGCGACAAGGAGGCGAGCTGTGGCCAGATTTTTTATGACTTCTGCTGGGGCAGCGGCTTTCTGCCGTCGAAGTATCAGGGCGTGAAGTTCCGCGGCAGCGGCGATCCCGTTTTGTATCTGAGCAATCCCGACGGCATGAGCCGCGAGATGAAGCGCACCATTCTGGACGGCATCGCCGGCCTGAACGAGATGAAGCTGAAGGATTACGGCGATCCGGAGATCGCCACGCGCATCGCGCAATACGAGATGGCCTACAAGATGCAGGCCAGCGTGCCGGAGCTGACGGATTTTTCGAACGAACCGAAGCACATCCTGGACATGTATGGCCCGGACGTGATGCGGCAGGGCAGCTACGCCTACAACTGCCTCATGGCGCGGCGTCTGGCAGAACGCGGCGTGCGTTTCGTGCAGCTCATGCATGCGGGTTGGGACCAGCATCGCAATCTGAACACGCAGCTCAAGATTCAAGCCACCGACACGGACGCGCCGAGCGCGGCGCTGGTGAAGGATTTGAAGCAACGCGGGCTGCTGGAGGATACGCTGGTCATCTGGGGCGGTGAGTTTGGCCGCACGCCGTTCCTGCAGGGCAAGATCGAGGACACGAAGCAGTGGGGCCGCGATCATCATCCGTATGTGTTCACGATCTGGATGGCCGGTGGTGGCATAAAACCCGGCATGACCTACGGCGAGAGCGACGAATTCGGCTTCAACGTGGCGAAGGACGGCGTCCATGTTCACGACTTTCAGGCCACGCTGATGCACCTGCTCGGCATCGACCACGACCGCTTCACCTTCCGCTTCCAAGGCCGCCAGTTCCGGCTCACGGACGTGCATGGGAATGTGGTGCGGCAGGTGGTGGCTTGATCTCACAAGCTCGGTCGTTGTATTACAGCAGCATGAGCACCTCACAGGCCCCGAAACGACTCCACTATGGCTGGGTGGTGGTGCTGGCACAGTTGACGTTTATCGGCAGTTGTTTCTGGGATCTCACCCTTTACCCATCGAGCGAGGGAGTCTTGGCGTTTGCGTGCTACATGACGGCGATTATCACCATTCCGGCCGCTTTCATACTTGGCATCTGGTTGTTGATCGTGTGGCTGGTTTATGCGTCGAGACGCATATGGCATGGGCGGACGTGGCTAGGACTGCTGCCATCGGCGTTTATGTTAGTCTCAGCCCTGTTCCACGCCTCGACCTATTCCAGGGAAGACGGGATCCGGAAACTCTTCGTCGAATACTTTGCAGTCGAGATTCCGCCAGATGCAGAGGGAATGGATGTCTCTGCGCCGACACTGGCGTACTCTGGTAACAAAGCGTTTACCTTCCGATGCTCGAAGCAGAGCACTGTGGCTCTTATAAAAGCGCTCAAGATGGAACCTCACCACCAGCGAGCCCCATTCTTGTCCCACCCCCTCGTCCCCGACTGGACTGATGAGCATTGGCAAAGTGCGCACCTGTACGAGTATGTGGATGACGAAGGGACCCAGAATCGCCTGATCACCGTCGGTTCGCTGGAAAGTGTGCTGATCACACGCTGGCCTTTCTATACCCCTGCCGTTCACGAGTCCGATCAGAAGCATCGCTAACTCACATCCCAGTTGCAACCCTCCTTGGCCGCGTGTTTGGATCGCGAATGCCCTTCTTCCGCCTCCTTTTGACCTTCGCAATCATCGTTTGCGCGAGCGCCTGCGAACGTGAGGCGGCCAGGACCGACAGGATGGACGAATCGTCCGCTTTTGTACCAGACGGCGATGGCGACGGCAGCGTGTGGGTGGTGGACGCGCCAAACGGCGGCCGTCTCTATCTCTGCGGCACGATTCACATCTTGCGCGAAAAGGATTACCCGCTGGCCCCTGGCTACGAGGCGGCCTACATGTACTCCAACAAGCTCGTGCTGGAACTGCCGCCAGGAGCGGCTTCCGGCGCGGAGCTGACCAGCCGCATGTCCCAGCTCGGCATGTATTCCGCAGACACCTCCCTCCAGGCGCATGTGAGCAAGGAAACCTGGCAGGCTGTCAAAAAGTGGACGGAGAAGCACGGTCTGGACATGTCATCCATGAACCGCTACCGCCCCTGGTTCGTGGCGTTGCTGATGACGAATGTGGAGTATGCGAACCTGGGTGCGAAGCCGGACATGGGCGTGGACTCCCACTTTGAGCAGCGGGCGAAGCAGGATGGCAAGCCGATGGAGGGTCTGGAGACCGTGGAGTTCCAGATCCAGCTTTTCGCCTCGCTGACCGACCAGCAGCAACGCGAGCTCCTGGAGCAGACGCTGGGTGAGGTCAGCGGCGTGGCCCAGGAGTATGAAAAGCTGATCCAGGCCTGGCGGCATGGCAATCTGGAGACGCTGCAGGACATGCTGTATCGCGAGGCGGAGAAGTATCCCGACCTGCTGAATCTCTTCCTCGTCGCACGAAACCTGGCCTGGATGGGGCACCTGGAGCCGATGCTGAAGAATGGCGAAAAGGTCATGGTGCTCGTCGGCACCGGCCATTTCACCTCGGACACGGGATTGATCGAGCTTTTCCGCCAACGCGGCTACCGCGTGCGGCACTACCGCGAGGTGACGGACTTCTGAGTTCGTTTCAGGTTTCAGGTCTCAAGTTTCACGTCACGCACCGCCTGAAACCTGAAACTTGGAACCTCAAATCAGCCGCAGGCGTGTCAGGTCCTGTGTGTCGATCATCCCGACGGCTCTACCATCTCCATCGACCACCACCACGTCATCGATGCGATACTTCTGGAGTGTCGCCAGCACCTCGGCGGCGAGTTTGTCAGCCTGGATGCTGATGGGGCTCGGCGTCATGAAACCGCTCACCGCTTTCGCCGCGATGGCGTCGTCTTTCTGGAAGGCGCGGACAAAGTCTCCATGCGTGAAGACGCCGGCCAGGGTGCCGTCGTCGTTTTCGACGATCGCGGCCCCACTGCGGGCCTTTGTCATGGCCTCCAGCGCCTCGCGCACGTGCGTGTCCGGCGTGATTTTCGCCAATTGGTCGCCACTGCGCATCACGTCGCTGACCCGGGTGAGCAGCGCCCGGCCGAGCGAGCCGCCCGGGTGTAATTTCGCAAAGTCCTCCGACTGGAAGCCGCGGGCTTCAAGGAGCGCCATCGCCAGCGCGTCGCACAGGACCAGCATCGTCGTGGTGCTGGAGGTCGGGGCCAGATTCAGCGGGCAGGCCTCCTGGGTGACATGCACATCGAGCACGACATCGGCATTTTTCGCCAGGGTGGACTGCAGTCCACCCGTGATGGCGACGATGGGAATGTCGAATCGCTTCAGATGCGGCAGCAGGTCCAGGAGTTCGGAGGTTTCCCCGCTGTAGCTGAGCAGGATGGCCAGATCGCCAGGATCGACGACCCCCAGGTCGCCATGCAGCGCGTCGCCCACGTTGAGCAGCACCGTGGTCGCACCCGTGCTGTTCAGCGTGGCGGCCAGTTTCCGGCCGATATTCCCGCTTTTGCCCACCCCGCACACGATCAGCTTCCCCCGGTTCCGCACACAGGGCAGCATCAGCTCGATGGCCCGGGCGAAGCTGTCGTCGATCCGTGCGTGCAGCCGCTGCAGCTCGTCAATTTCGAGCTGGATGACGCGGCGTGCCTTCTCCGGGTAATTCATGGGCCGGCGAGTGTAAGCGGAGTCCGGGGTGGGGCAACCAAGTGCTTGAGAATCAATCGTTTCCCCGTCATGATGACCTGCTTTTTTCAATAATCGTCCGTCATGCCAATGTCCTCCGGCTCCATCGGTTCCCATCGCGCCTTCATGGGCGTGGCGTTCACGCTCTGCGTGTGCCTGGGGCTGACCCTGTTCGTCGGCTGGCGCTGGTATTTCGATTCCATCGCCAGCCGGAAGGCGCTGGTTTCACTCGCCCAGAAAGCCGAGACTCGTGCCCGCGAATTGGAAAACCTCGGCCTCACGGTCGATGCGGCCGCAGCAGAGCCGGCACCGGCGTCAGTCCTGCCAAAGATCGCCTCGCCGGCACCAGCCGTCTCCAATCCCCCTGCTGCCGGCACCCCCTCGGCCCCGGTTGGAGCCCCTGAGACCCGGCGTGAATCGCCCGTGCCAGCGATCTCCTCCATCAAGGAACTGCCCCTCAATGAAAGCGGAGAAGACATGACCGCCGCACTGGCCACGCTGGACGAGTTTTGGAAGGCGCAGACCATTGAAGACCGCAAACCGCTGGTCTTCGACCTCGCCCGTGTCGCTCCTCTGATGAAGGACTTCTACGAGAACCAGAAAGGCACCGACCCGGTGCCTGGCAGCATGGCGGCGAAGGCACGCTACGAGATCGATGGCACGGAGATCCTCTACTTCAGCTACGCCAGCAACCGCCCCACAGGATCCCTGGAGGTTGCCATGCGCCGTGGACCGGACGGAAAGTTCCTGATCGACTGGGAAAGCGTCACCGGCTACGGCGAGCTCTCCTTTCAGGCCTTCCGTGAGACGCGGCCGGTCAAACCGGTGCGCATGAGGGCTTACGTGCGCCTGTTTGAGTACTACAACTTCGAGTTCTCCGACTCGTCACGGTATCTCTGCGTGAAGCTCACCTCCGAAAACGGGGAAAGCTCCCTCTACGCCTACACCGAGCGCGGCACGGACCTCTGCCGCTGGCTGGAGACGGACCTCTCCGGCACCGGTCCCACCGGTTTCCGGGGTTACACCCTCATGGTCTCCTTCCCACCGGACGCCCAGTCAAATCAGTGCGTGCGCCTGGAGCAGGTCATCACCCCCCGTTGGCTGGTCCTGCCTTGATCCTGGGTCAAAAACAGGGCCGGAGAGCGTCCGGCCCGTCGGCATCCCGGAAAAAATCACTCGCCGTCGCGGCCGATGGCCTCGACCGGGCAGCCCGTGAGCGCCTCTTCGCAGAGATTGCGTTCCTCATCGGACTCCGGCTGCTTGTAAACGTAGGAATGGCCGCCGTCGTCGTCGCGTTTGAAGTTCGCCGGGGCGGTTTCACGGCACAGATCGCAGTCGATGCACTGGTCATCGACATAATAAGCTCCGGCTGCGTTGTGGGCGTATTTGTTTGCTGCGTCTGCCATGGGTCTGGGAGGTAAGGGCCGCGACAGTAGTTCCCGCCCCCCCTCTTTCAATCACTTTTTTGCCACCTGACGCAGGCACCGGGGCTGCGCACTGCCTGCGAATTGACAGTCGCTTTACAATAAAAGCTCGCCTTACCCGTGATGCTGGCCGCATCGTTGTCCACAACCTGACTTCTGGCCATGAAATCTGCCATCCCCTTCTCACGCCTTCGCTTCCTTCCGTTCGTGCTCGCGTTCGGCCTGTTCTACCCCCTCCACGCCGAAAACGAAATCGGCTTCATCGAGCGCTTCGCTCTCGCGGCGGACCGCGAAAAAGCCCTCGGGGAGCTCGTGCCGGGCTCGGAGGAGTACTATTTCTTCCACGCGCTGCATTACCAAAACGTCCGCGACACGGCGAAGCTCAACAATCTGCTCAACGAGTGGCGGCAGCGCACGCCGGACGAAAACGAGGCACGCCGCGTCATTTTGAACCGCGAGGCCATCTTGAACTATGAGAAGGAGCCGCTCGTCACCCTCAAATACCTCATCGAGCGCCTCGGCATCCGCCACGATCACCAGCGCCAGGTGCCGGATGCGAAGCCGGACCTGCCCACCAGCCTCGATCCGGCGAAAATCAGCCGCGAGGTCTTTCTGCGTGATGCTTTGAACAACGACCGCGGCCTCCAAAGCCTCTCGCAGGAGGCGCTCGCCTCGCTCATTCGCGATCAGGTGCCGCTCACGCCGGATCAACGCCGCAGCGTGCTGCAAAAGCTCCAGCGCCCCGATGTGCCAAATCTGATCGAGGCGGTGAAAGCGGACTTCCAAGCCGAGCCGAGCATCGGTTTTGGCGATTTGCCGATTCATCGGCAGCTTTTGCTCACGCAGCTGGATGAGCTGAGAGGCCAGAACATCGGCAGCACGGCCTTCATCTACACTTATTTGCGCAAACTGGCCCCCAGCGCCGATGTGAACCTCGAATTCGACGAAGCGGAGCGCGAGGCCTGGCTCGACCGCGTGTGGGCCTTCGCGAAGGGCGTCAACTCGCACAAAACCCTCAAAGCCCGCATCCTTTACCTCCGCCTCGATCACGACCGCAAAAAGGGCGTCTATGATCGCGAGCGCTTCCTCACCTACCTGAAGCTCCCGCGCCGCATGGCCTACATCAACGAGGAGTTCCTCCGCACCTACAACTCCGACTGGTGCGACCTCGACGCCGACCTCAGCGATCCGCTCATCAGCTCGCCCCCCGTCCACAACGATGAAGAACTCGTCCGCGACTACTTCCTCCACCTCTTTGCCACATCCGCGAAAGCCGACTCGAATCCGCGCGATCTCCTCGCCCCGTGGATCGAGCACGTCAGCGACACCTGGCTGAAGCCCATCCTTGCCGAGGCGCTCATCACGAATGGCATTGGCAATCCCGAACGCTGGGCCTCGCTCATCACGCCGACGGAGTTTCAGGCGCTCAAAGACCGCGTGGACATCGAATTCCCCGCCACGAATGCGCCGCAGTTCCTGCCGGGCGATGACATCGCGTTCGATGTGGTCGTCAAAAACACGCCGAAGCTCATCGTGAAGATTTTCGAGCTCAACACGCTCAACTTTTTCCAGACGCAGCAGCGCCAGCTCAACACCGACCTCAATCTCGACGGCCTCGTCGCCAACAGCGAGCAGACGCACGCCTTCGATGGCGGCCCGTTCACGCGCACGCGGCAAAAATTCGCCTTCCCCGACCTCAAAGGCAAACGCGGGGCCTGGATCATCGAATTCATCGGCGGTGGCCGCAGCAGCCGTGCGCTCATCCGCACCGGCCAGTGGCACCTTTTGCAGCAAACCGGCCCCGCGGGCGATTTGGTGCTCGTGCTCGATGAAAAGAACCAGCCCGTCAAAGACGCCGTCGCATGGTTTGAGGGGCGCAAACTCACCGTCGATGAAAAACTCGGCCGCATCGCCATTCCGTTCACGAATCAGCCCGGCACGAAGAACCTCATCATCGGCGATGCCGCCGGCACCTTCGCCACACTCACGCAATTTAACCACCACGCCGAGGAATACCGTCTTGATGCGCAATTCCACATCGAGCGCGAGCAACTCCTCGCGCGTCGCGAGGCCACGCTGGCCGTGCGCACCGCCTTGATGCTCGGGGAGACACATCTCGCCCCCGAACTGCTCACCGAGCCCAAGCTGACCATCACCAGCATCACCCACGACGGCATTTCGACGACGCGTGAAGTCAAAGACCTCAAACTCAGCGCCGGCAGCGTCCTCACGCACACGCTCACCGTGCCCGAGCGTCTCGCCAGCTTCAGCGTCACGCTCAGTGGCAAGGTGGATGTCCTCAGTGCCGGTGGCACGAAGCGCGATCTCAACGCCAGCCACACCTGGACGCTCAACGGCATCGACAAAACCGAAGCCACCAACGACGGCCATCTCAGCACCTTCGATGGCAGCCGCGTCTTTGAGCTTCTCGGCAAAAACGGCGAACCCGTCGCCGACCAGCAAGTCATCTTCACCTTCAAGCATCGCGACTTCACCCGCGTGCAGACCCACGCCCTCAAAACCGACGACAAAGGCCGCGTCGCCCTCGGCAATCTCGACGGCATCGAGCAAATCACCGCAAGAATCCCCAACGGTCGCCAGTCCTCCTGGCCGCTTGAGGAAGCCGACACGACGCCGTCTGCTACGATTCACCTCAAAGAGGGCGAGACCGCGCACATTCCGTGGAGCACGGGTTTCCAACCCGCAGCAGCAGCGCAACGCCCCATCGCTTCCTTACTCGCCCAAACCTCCGGCACTTACACCGCCGACCTCTCCTCCCTCCTCCAAACAGAAAAAAATTTCCTCACCATCACCGGCCTCAAACCCGGGGACTACTCCCTGCAAATCTCCGGCCAGCCGCTCATCACCATCAAAGTCACCGCAGGCACCCAAATCGGCGGCTGGGTCCTCGGCAAGCACCGCCAGCTCGAACTCAAAGGCAATTCGCCGCTCCAAATCACCGAGACCACCACCGACAAAGACTTCATCACCGTCAAACTCGCGAACAGCAGCCCGTTTGCCCGCGTGCATGTTGCTGCATCGCGATTCGATCCTGGCAGCGGTCTTTTTGGCGGTCTTGGCGGCTTCGCACGCTTCGGCGCGGCTTCTGGCACACCTGCACGCAATCCCAACCTCTACTCCGCCGACCGCGAGATCGGCGATGAATACCGCTACATCCTGGAACGCCGTTACGCGAAGCTCTTCCCCGGCAACATGCTCACCCGCCCCGGCCTGCTGCTCAATCCGTGGGAAATTCGCAGCACTGATCTCGATGCGCTCGCCAATCAAGCCGGTGAAGGCGCGTCCATGACTCGCGGTGGAGCCGCTGGAGCGGTCGAAGCTCCCAAAGCGATGCCCGCGAAGAAGATGAAGGCCCAGGCAGGCCCGCAAGGCGGCACGAACCTCGATTTCATCGCCAGCGCCGCGCCGGTCATCTACAACCTCGTTTCCGACAAAGAAGGCGTCGTGCGCATCGAGCGCAAGATGTTCGGCGACCGCCAGCACGTGCAAATCTACGCCGAGGACCTGCAAAACGCCTCGTGGCGCACGCTCACGCTGCCGGAGGTGCCGACGAAATTTGCCGATCAGCGCCTCGCGCGGAATCTCGATCCCGCGAAGCCCTTCACGCAGAAAAAAGAGATCACCGTGCTCGATACCGGCAAGTCACTCACCCTCACCGACATCCTCACGAGCGAGTTGGAGACCTACGAGACGCTCAGCGGCGTGTACAGCCTCTTGAACACGCTCAATCCTCACCTCGCCGAGTTCGCCTTCGTGCTGAACTGGCCGAAGCTCAAAGACGACGAAAAGCTCGCCAAATACGGCGAATACGCCTGCCACGAGCTCAACCTCTTCCTCCAGCACAAGGACAAGCCCTTCTTCGACAAAGTCGTGAAGCCCTACCTCGCCCACAAGAAGGACAAGACCTTCATGGACGAGTATCTGCTCGGCCTCGATCTCTCGAAACACCTCGAACCCTGGGCCTACGCCCGCCTGAACATCGTCGAGCGCATCCTGCTGGCTCAGCGCCTTCAAAACGAAGCGCCAAATGCTGCACGGCATGTGCGTGAGCTTTGGGAAATGATCCCGCCGAATCCGGAGGAAGCGGACCGCCTGTTTGAGACGGCGCTGCGCGGCCGGGCGATGGAAAAAGGGGACCTCGATGGATTCGACAAGGCCGCTTATGACGCTGCGGCGAAGTCTCCTCCTCCACCCATGTCGCCGATGCCCGCAGCAGCACCTGCGGCCCCGGCGGATAGTTTCGCAGCGGAGGCTCCTGCTGCTGGTGGTGGTTTCGGCAAAGGCATTGGAGTCGGTGGTGCCCCAGGTGCCCTTCGCCGCTCAATGACCGCAGATGAACTCCAGCGTCTTCCCGAGTTGAGAAAAGCTGATGCAGATGGTGATCGCATGGCTGGACGCAAAGAACTGGAAGAGCTTAGAAGTGGACGCGAACTGGCTTTGAACGGTTGGGTGGACCTAAACGAACCGGTTGTGCGAGCTGGTTCCATTGCAGGATTTGGATACTTCGGCAGAGATGCCGCCGGTGCCGCTCGTGGACTCGTCCGCGTCTTCTACCGCGCCCTTGGCCCGACGAAGGAATGGGCGGAGAACAATTACTACAAGCGGCGCATCACCGAGCAGAACGCCGATCTCATCACGGTGAATGCCTTTTGGCACGATTACGCCGCGTGGGTGGCGGCGGGATCGAAGGGTGGCTTCGTTTCACCGAACTTCGCCGAGGCTTGCCACAGCTTCCCGGAGATGATGCTGGCGCTGGCGGTGCTCGATCTGCCGTTTGAGGCACCGAAGCACACCACAAAGGCGGAGAACGGCCAGTTCACCTTCACCGCGGGCGGGCCGTGCATTCTTTTCCACAAGGAGATCAAGCCCGTGGATGGCGACAAGTCGGCGCAGGGCCAGCTCCTCGTCTCGCAGAGCTTCTTCCGGCAGGGCGACCGCTACCGGATGGAGGGCAATGAGAAGTTCGAGAAGTATGTGACGGACGAATTCCTCACCGGCGTGACCTACGGCGCGAATGTCGTCGTCACGAACCCGACGAGCAGTCGCGTGAAGGCCGCCGTGCTGCTGCAAATCCCGCAGGGCGCGCTTCCCATCCTCGGCAGCAAGGCCACCGACTCGAAACAGGTGCGCCTGGAGCCCTACACGACGCAGACCTTTGAGTATCACTTCTACTTCCCTGCGGTGTCCGCGAAGGCGGGCGTGAAGTTCGCGCACTTCCCCGTGAACGTCGGCGGTGCGGCGGCGAAGCCGATGGAATTCAACGTCGTGGCCAAACTCACGCAGGTGGACAAGGCCTCGTGGGATTACGTCTCGCAAAACAGCACCGAGGCCGAGGTCTTCGCTTTCCTGGAGCAGAACAACCTTGAAGCGCTCGACCTCGAACGCGTCGCCTGGCGCTGCAAGCAGGGCGATTTCTACCAGAAGCTCGTCGGCTTCATGAATCAGCATCATGTCGGCAACGACGCGGTCTTCAGCTACGCCTTCCTGCACAACGACGCGGCGATGCTCGGGCAGCTTTTGAAGGACGACGATGGCTACGGCCCCTACTTCGCCAGCAAGCTGCTCACCATCGAACCCATCGAGCTGCGCAGCTACGAGCACCTCGAATACAGCCCGCTCGTCAATCAACGCGCCCATCGACTCGGCAGCGAGTGGCGCATCGCGAATCCCGCGGTGCTGCAGCAATACACGCAGCTCCTCACCGCGCTGGCGCACAAGCCGCAGCTCGATGCCATGGACAGCATGAGCGTGGTTTATCACCTCTTCCTCCAGGACCGCGTCGAGGAGGCTCTGGCACGCTTCAAGGCCATCGACGCCACGAAACTGCCGACGCGCCTCCAACACGACTACTTCCAGTGCTACGCGGCCTTTTACGAGGGGGATGTGGCGGCAGCACGCGGTGTGGCCTCGAAGCGGCTCGCAGGCTCGGAACTGCCTCCACGCTGGAAAACGCTCTTTTCGGATGTTTTGACCCAAACCGACGAAATCGACGGCAAAGCCACGAAGCCCGAAAAACCCAACCAACCCGACCGAGAGGCCCAGCAAGGAGCTTTGACGGCCACCGAGCCCGGTTTTGACTTCAAGGTCGAAAAACAGACCATCTCGCTCAACTGGAAAAACCTCTCCGAGGTCACGCTGAACTACTACCTGATGGATCCGGAGTTCAGCTTCAGCAGCAATCCCTTCGTCAGCCAGGACGCGGGCCGGTTCAGCATCATCAAGCCGAACAAAACCACCACGCAGGCCCTTCCCAAAGACGCCACCAAGCTCGACATGCCGCTGCCGGGCGAATTCGCGAAGGCGAACGTGCTCGTGGAGGTCATCGGTGCCGGAAAACGCCAGACGCAGGCCTACCACGCCAACACGCTCAAGCTCACCCTCACCGAAAACTACGGCCGCCTCGAAACGCGCGACGTCACCACCGACAAACCGCTGCCGAAGGCCTACGTGAAGGTCTATGCGAAGCTCAACAACGGCACCGTCCGCTTCTTCAAAGACGGCTACACCGACCTCCGCGGCCGCTTTGACTACGCCAGCCTGAATGCACCGGAGAATGGGGCTGCACCGCCAAGTGCCGACATGCCTGCCAACGGCCTCGATTACCCGATGCTGAAGCCCGCGGAGCTCAACAACGTCTCCAAGCTCTCCATCCTCGTGCTTAGCGACACCCACGGCGCCACCGTGAAGGAAGTCGATCCGCCGGGACGGTAGCTTCGATTGGCAATCGAAGCCTCAGGGATTCGAGTGACACTCGAATCTACGCCGAGAGACTCTTCCTCACTCAACCGTGAACAACGCACCACCTGCCATGATCCGCACCCTCATCGCCCTCCTCGCCTTCACTCTCACCGCCGTCGCTCGTGACAAGACGCTCGACATCTACTGGATCGACTCCGAAGGCGGTGGCTCGACGCTGATTGTCACACCCGAGGGCGAATCCGTGCTCGTGGACACCGGGAATCCGGGCGGACGCGATCCGCAGCGCATTCAGAAGGTTGCCACCGAGATCGCCGGGCTGAAGCGCATCGATCATGTCGTCATCACGCACTTCCACGGCGACCACTTCGGCGGTCTGGCCGAACTGGCGGCGCTGATGCCCGTGGGCGCGCTTTACGACAAGGGCATCACGGAAGACAGCCCCGATGGCAGAGGCAAGGACATGCGCTGGACCTTGATGAGCCGCCCGTATCGCGATGCGAAGGTGGAAAAGCGTGTGACGCTGGCCGCAGGAGATGTGATTCCACTCAAGCAGAGTGAGAGCGGCCCGAAACTGAAGCTGCGTTGCCTCGGGGCAAATCAGAAGTTCATCCCACCCTATCCCGATCAAGCGCAGAACCCGCTCACCGGCTCCGTGCCGCCGAAAGCGCCTGATCCCACCGACAACGCGAACAGCGTCGTGCTGCTGCTGGAGTTCGGCGACTTCCGCTTCTTTGACGGCGGTGATTTGACCTGGAATGTGGAGGAGAAGCTCGTCACGCCCTTCAACCTCGTCGGCACCGTCGATCTTTATCAGGTCAACCACCACGGCCTCGACGTAAGCAGCAACCCCGTCCTCGTTCGCAGCCTGCAGCCGACGGTTTCCGTGATGAACAACGGCCCGAAGAAAGGCACGAGCAAGAGCGCCATGGACGCCCTGAAGTCCACGCCGACCATCCAGGCCATGTATCAGGTGCATGAGAACATCCGCGACGACCACGAGAACACCGCTGACAAGGCCATGATCGCCAATCACGGCGATCTGGCTGATGGCTGCGCCGCGCATCACATCTACTGCACGGTCACCGCGGACGCAAAGAGCTACACGGTGAATGTGCCGTCGCAGAAGCACTCACGCACGTTCCAGACACGGGCGAAGTGAGCACCGCGCAAGCTTGCGATAAAGCAACGAGCCGGAAAAGTCGTGAATTGTAGATCCCCCTGGGTGCGTCTTCTTTCAGCAGCACCGGTTTAGGTCAGCGGAGCCACAATCCCTATCCCATGACCTCATGAGATAGGCGCAGGTTGACAGCTCTCCAGCCAGACAAGTCCTGCGTTTCGACAAAAGCCATGCATCACGGCTTCATCTCCTGATTGCACACGCCGCGTGTGCCCGGTGGGAAGACGTTGTTGCTGAAATGCAGTCCCTGCGGACCACTGGGCTCGTTGGCGATGAGGACGTCGTAGATGTAGCGCGGCGCACCTGTGTTATGCACAAGATTACCCTGGATGAGCACTTCCGTGAGCGGTGGATCGTCCGGGTCCTGTCCCGCGTCGAATTTGAAGGGCGAACGCTCCTCGCCCCACATCCAGTGCGCATCGCCATAGCCGAAATCGGAGATGAGGTTGTTCGCGATGATCGATCCGCCGTCTGCATTCGCCGGTTTGCCGTCCTGCGCCGGATGTGCCGCCGCTCCGGGCATCAAACCGATCGCCCACAGGTCGTTGCGGCTGAATTGATTGCCCGTGATGAGCACGTTGCGGCTGCCGTGCATCGCCTTCATGCCGATGTGCGCATGATTGACGATGTTGTTCGAGACAATCACATGGTCGCAGTGCAGGTCGATGCCCTGCGCGGCATTTTCGATGTGGTTGCCGAGCAATCGCGTGAAGTCGCTGGTCTCCGGCGCGGTCACCTGGATGGCGCTTCCTTGCCGCCAATTGTCCGTGTAACCGGCGTCCCAGGCCTGCTGGCTGAGATGCGGGCCTTTTTGCGGGTTCTTTTTCACAAAGACACCCAGCTTGAATTTGTCGCGGCTCTCCTTCGACGGGAAATACGTCTCTTCGATGACGTGATTGCCCTCGATGAGTGTGCCCTGGCAATACCGCACCATGATGCCCGTGCCGTCCGTGCAACGAAACGCGTAGCCGGAAACATCGCCCTGCGTGCGGTCATCAATGCTCACCTTCATGTAATTGCGCACCAAACAGCGGCTGATCCGCGTCGTGCGGCTGTCCGTGACCAAAATCGCGCCCGACTTCGTGCGGTTGTTGATCACCTTCACGTTCTCGATGACCAAATCGCGGCAGTTTTGCGCCCGCAGCGCCTCAGTCTGCGTCTCCGTCTTGTCATCCGGCCGCGTGAGCGTCACATCGCGGATCTCGATGCCCTTGGCGTTTTCGATTTCGATAATCGGTTGCTCAGGATTCTGCTGAATGATGCGCCCCGGCCCATAAAGCCCGCTCCGCTCGCCCCGGATACGAATCTTCTCCGTGATCCCATGATCGCCCGCCGGCACAAAAACGAGTTTTCCCGGATTCGCCGCCAAAGCCGCCTGAATCGACGGATAAGCCGCCACGGAGATTTCGCCGGAAACCGGCCCATCCGCCGCGAAAGCGGCTGCGGCGAGAAAAACAGGAAGAAGAAGCCTCAAAGTCATGATTGGGGATTAGAAGCACACACAACGCTTTCCATCCGCGCTTTCCTCATGCTTTAATGACTGCCCATGGGCACGTCCTACCAACCACCCTACACGCTGACACCGCGCGTCCTCGCGCTGGTGGCAGATATTGGTGAGGCGCTGGGGCAGCTCACTGGGCGAGCGGGCTCACCTACTCCGCCGACTTTGCGCCGCGGAAACCGCCTGCGGTCGATCCAAGCCTCTCTGGCCATCGAGAACAACTCACTCACACTCGAGCAAGTTACCGCAGTGATCGCGGGCAAGCGAGTGTTGGGACCACCAAAGGAAATCCAGGAGGTCCGCAATGCCTTCGCCGCCTACGAGGCGATGCCGGCATGGAAACCGTGGTCATCCAAAGATTTGCTGACCGCTCACAAACTGCTCATGAGCGGCCTCGTGGACCATCCGGGACGCTTTCGCACTACTGGCGTCGGAATCGCCCAGGGAAAAAAGATCGTGCATCTGGCTCCGCCTGCCGCCCGCGTGCCGGGACTCATGAACGAGCTGCTCAACTGGCTCAAGAACACCGATGCGCATCCGCTGATCGCGAGCTGCGTGTTTCACTATGAGTTTGAGTTCATCCATCCCTTCTCAGATGGCAACGGGCGCATGGGAAGGCTTTGGCAGACGCTCATCCTGAGCCGGTGGAAGCCGCTGCTGGCCTGGGTGCCGGTCGAAACCGTGATCCGGGAGCGGCAGGCCGAGTATTACGCGGCGCTCGCGACCTCCGACAGGGCGGGCAACTCCACCGCCTTCATCGAATTCCTCCTTTCCGCCCAGCTGCAAGCCCTGCACGAAGCCTCCGCCACCGACCAAGTCGGCGATCAAGTGAGCGACCAAGTCAAAGCGCTTCTCAAATGCCTCGCTGCACAGCCATTGACCGCGCTGGCCTGCATGAAAAAGTTGCGCCTCGCCCACCGGCCCACCTTCCGCAAAAACTACCTGCAACCTGCCCTGGAGGCCGGCCTGATCGAGCGCACGCTGCCTGACAAACCGAACAGCAGCCTGCAAAAGTATCGCCTCCGTCAGAAGTGAGCAGGCCCGCAGGGAATAAACCGTCTTCGCCCCTCATCATGCACCTCCGCGCCTTCTTTTCGCTCTTTCTCGCCTTCACGCTCACATCGCAGGCTGCCAGCACGCAGTTCACGGAGGAGGATCTAGCGGCGTTGGCGGAAAAGCACATCATCGAGTCGCCGGATTACTGGCGGGAGAACGCTACCGAGGCCGGAAAATGCGATGGCGCTCGTGTGGGGTCGCTGTTGATCAAAATCGCGGGCATCTACAAGCCGGTGAAAACGCTGGATGAGGCGCTCGAAGTGCTCACGAAGCAGCGCGTGCTCGGTTCGCCGGATTATTGGAAGAAGACGGCGATTCCCGGCGGCGTGTGCGTCGGCAAAAATGTCGCCATCGTGCTGACTCGCGGTGCGGCGCAGTTGCCGGTCGATCCGCCGAAGTCGGTGAATGCCACGCCGCTGGAGGCGACGAGCTTTGATGAGCTGCGCGAGAGTTATGATGTCGTCATCGCCGGTGCGGGCATGGGTGGTGTCGGTGCAGGGGTGCAGGCAGCGAGACTGGGAGCCAGCGTGCTGCTTTTGGAGGAGACGGACTGGATCGGCGGTCAGGCGATGGCTGCGGGCGTGACCTCGATGGACGAGGGCCGCACGCTGGTGCGCGAGCGCGGGCTCTATCGCGAGCTTTGCGGGCTCATCGCCGCGCATTACCGGCCGCTCGGCGTGAATCATCTCACGGCTTACTGGCATGGTCACGTCGGCGTCGAGCCACGCGTGGGCCGTCGATTGCTCCACGTCATGCTGGGCGATGCGAAAGGCCGTGGCGTGCTCGATCTGGCCCTGCTCGCCCGTGTTTCCAAAGTCACGAAGGATGGCAACACGATCACCGGCGTCGAAATCAGCCATGCAGGCCAGACGCGCCGCATCGCCTGCAAGGTGCTCGTCGATGCCACCGAGTGGGGCGATGTGATCCCGATCACCGGAGCCCGCTATCGTGTGGGCAATTGCCTCAGCGATGCCATCGACCCGAAACGCCATGTGCAGTCCAACACCTGGACCGCCGTGGTGAAACAGTATCCGCAGGGCGTGCCCGATGAGCTGCTCGTGCGCGAAAAACCACCCGGCTACACCGACAAGGTGCACGCCACCTTTGCCAAATCGCTCGTCGCCGGTGAGAAGGTCGATTTGAAGGCCAAACCGTGGAACTGGGCCACCTTCATCGGCTATCGCGGCATGCCGGACAGCGCCCGCCCGGCCGACAACAGCGTCATCACGCGCACGCATTTGAACTACAACAACGACGTGCATTCCACCGTCGCCGAGATCGAAGATCCCGCTGCACGTCTCGCGATGAATCGCGTCATGCAGCTCAAGACGCTGCATCTTCTCCACTATATCCAAGCCACGCTCGGCAAGACCGACTGGTCAGTGGCGAACGACGAAGGCTACGACACGCCCGCGCATTGCGCCGAGGTCGATGCGTGGATCAAGGAGCAACCAGAACTCGCGCCGTTTCGCGCGGTGCTCGTGCATTTCTGCGTCATCCCCTACACGCGCGAGAGCCGCCGCATCGTCGGCCTGCACACGCTGCGTCCCGCCGAGATCGAACGCGTGACCAGCAAGCCGCTGCAATTTCGCCACACCATCGCGCTAGGCGACTACGCCATCGACCTGCACGGCTCCATGCGCAAAGAATGGCTCGAACCCGAGCTCGACCGCGAGAGCGACATCCCGCACAAGTTCGGCGAACGCGGCGTCGGCCCCTTCGCCATTCCGTTCGAGTGCCTCATCCCCGAAACGCTCGATGGCTTCCTCCCCGCCGAGAAAAACTTCAGCCAAAGCCGCATGGTCAACGGCGCCACGCGCCTGCAACCCCACACCCTGAACATCGGCCAGGCCGTCGGCGTCATCGCCGCGCTCGCCGTGCAGCAAAACATCGCCCCGCGAGCCGTCGATCCCGTGAAAGTCCAGCGCCACCTCCTCGAAGCCGGCGATACCCTGACCATCGAGCCCGTCAAAGCCCGCCACGGCACCGCAGCCTGGCGCGAGCTTCAGATGGAGGTGCTGAAGAAGGGCGTGGAGGCCCGTGGTGAATAGCGTTTTGGCAGATCACTTCCCGACCATCTTCTCCATCACTCCTAGCAGCACTTTCGTGCTCGCTTCATCCAGCTCCGGCTCGGAGGGCGAGGTGACACGGCTTTCTCCGCTCAGGAGATGCGGCGTCACAGCATAGATCGGCAGCAGGGCGAGGCGATGATCGGAGGTGCAGGCTCCGACGAGGTGCTTCACGCCTTCGCTTTCGAGGGTGAGCAGCGGTTCGAGGGCGGTGTCGGTGGTGGGTTCCAGTCGCC
The DNA here is from genome assembly GCF_014879935.1 of Prosthecobacter sp. Classification (GTDB taxonomy): domain Bacteria; phylum Verrucomicrobiota; class Verrucomicrobiia; order Verrucomicrobiales; family Verrucomicrobiaceae; genus Prosthecobacter. The sequence goes on along the minus strand of NZ_JACSRD010000241.1, from coordinate 44,124 downwards.
ATGGGCAGTAGGGGCGCTGCCAGCCGGCGGGAGTCTCGGGCGTGTTCACGATCTGCCACGCGGGGTCTCCGGGAAGATGCGCGATGAGTTTGGAGCCGGTGAAGCGCTTCCCCGGCACTGGCAGGTAGGCCTTCTCGGTGCGCTGCAAGGCGCTGCTGAAGGGCGCGAGCACCTTCTTCGGCCATCCGCCATGTCCCATGATCCACAGCACGCGTCCGCCGCGCTTCAGATAATCGGCGAGCGCCGTTTCGAGCACGTCCGTCTTCATCCAGTGGTAGCTGGTGAACTGCGTGGCGACGACGATCATGAGCGGCACCTGCTTCGGCTCTGGAAAACCCTCCGCGAGCAATCGCCGCACATCGAAAGTGGCATGCGGGCGGCCGAGTTTTTGCAGCGTGCGCACCGTGGCGGCACTTTGCACGCGGCTGGAGAAGCCGAGCATGGCATCGTTCATGTCCCATGTGGGCTCCAGGACGATGCCGGTGATGTTTGCATCACCTGGCTGCAACTCACGCAGCACAGGCGCAAAGAGCGCGTCCTCATCCAGGCGACGCTCACGCATGAGCGACTCGATGGTGCTTTTCGCCGCCGCGGTGGCCTCGGGCGTGAGCTGGACCTGCGTGCCGTCTTTGGCGAAACGCATCGCCACCTCCACATCGCGCAAAGTGCGCACCACGGCCCAGGCACCGAGTTCGCCGATGTTTTGCCAGAGCATCTCGCGGCCCTTCAGGTCCTGCGTGTCGATCCAGGCCGCCGCGCCTTGCAGCACCTTCACCCCACGCGAACTACAAAAGCGTGCGCCCTCTTGTCCATAGAGTAGCAGTTCCTGAATCTGCCGTGCGGCATCGCGACCGTCATCACGCAGCATGATCCGATCAATCGCCGCCGCGAAGGCCTCCGCACCGCCTGCGGTGTCGTGCCCCGAGCCGCCGAGATCGAGCAGCGGGGCCACCTTCGAGAAATCACCCTCATGCGGCAGCTTCACCTTCCACGGACCCCAGCCGTAGGTCGCGGTGTGCACCATGGGATCGTGATTGCACGCCGCCATGTCCGCGATGACGTGCGAATGCGACGCGATCCAGTGCGCGATGTGCGCCGCATCGCCCTCGCGAATCGCCTCCACGAGCTGCGCAAAGCCCGCCACGCGTCCATGATCGAGATGCAGATCGTAGCGCGACTTCAGCCCCGCCTGCTTCAGTGCTGCGACGGCCTTCTCTCCGACCTCCTCGGGCAAAAACGGCTGAAAACTGTCCGGGTAATGGCTGTCATGCTTGATCGCCTCCTCGATGATTTCCGGCGTGAATTTCGTCCGCAGCGCCTCCGGTAGCCGACCCATCACCTCACGCGCCACATCATCATGCCCCGCTCCCCACGCTGCAGCGAGTCGTGGCAGGAGAAGGATGGAAAGCAGGGTGATGAGGCGGAGTTCTTGCATGGCAGCACGAAAACGATCACCGGAGCACCAGCGTTCACGGCTGGGACACTTTGAGGCGCAGGAACCGCTTGTTGCCACCGCTCATCGGGGTGGTGTCACGCACGGTGATGGTGCGCAGGCCACCATTCACGGTGCTGCTGACCGGAACGATGCCAGCAGTGCTCCATGTGGACGGATTCAGGTCCGCACTGCTTTCCACGGCATAACTCACCCCCTCAGGCGCGGGCTCGGGGCGGATGTAGGTGAAGGTGAGGTAGTCCTGGCCGCCATCCGTCGTGGTTCCATGGGCAAGACGGCCATCATGACCGTTGCTGGCCGGATCGAGGCCCAGCGCATACTTGATGAGGTTGGGCAGGCCGTCGTTGGCGGGGGTGGCCGTGGCGGAGCCGTCCGCGCTGCCGTCCATGGGCAGGTTGCTGGCCAGCAGCCACTGCTGATACGCGGTCGCCGTGCCGGCGGCAGGCGTGATGAAGTCATACCACTGATCGCCACCCGCGGTCTCCTGGCTGAGCACATGATAGGTGCCACCGGCGCTGAGAGTGACCGGTGTGATCGGCGCGTAGGCAAATTGTCCGGGCGTGATGCCGGAAGTGGCGACGTTTGCGGTGCCCAGCACCGTGCCGCCCGGCCCGATGAGACGCACCGCATGGGTGCCATTGTTACCGGGTGCCACCCATCGGCCGAGTTCCGCGACAAACATCGCCGTGGAGCCGACCTTGATCTGCATGCCGAACCAGCCAGAGACATCATTGCGCAGCGTGGTCATGCCATGGCTGGTGACGAAGGGCTGCCGAGGCTCCGACCAACGGAAAGACACGGGGATGTAGCTGTTGTTGGCGCTGTAGGAGGTGGTGTAGGTGGTGCCGTTGCTGGAATACACGGACTGGTTCACCGTGGCGATGCTGGTGGCATAGGTGAGCGTGTTGTTTCCCTCATACCATTGATCCCCGCCGCTCACTTCCTGGCTGACGATGTAGCAGGCGGTGTTCGCCGGGAGTGTGACCGGCGAGGCGAGCGGGACGTAGAGGAAACCCACGGGTGCTCCGGCCGTGTTCACGACCACGGAGGCGCCGGGCACATCGGACACGGGCGTGGCATAGACGATTTTCACCGTATGGGCGGCGGAGTTGCCGCTGAGCACCCAGCGGCCGAGTTCGCGCACGATCACCGGACTGGAGCCCGTGGTGATTTTGGTGCCGAGCCAGCCGTTGAAGTTGTTTCGCAGGGCGGAAGTGCTCAGCGTGACGCTGCTGACAAAGGCCTGGGCAGGCGGGTAATACTGCAAGCCCACAGGTACAAAGCCATTGCCCGGCGGTGCGCCCGCAGGCGTGGCCGTGACGCCGTCCGGGGACGTGGCAGCATCGGTGATGAGCGCCACGGAATTTCCCATCGTGGTGCTGGGCGTGCTCCATGAGGAGGCACCGGCAGCGCCGAGGGAGCGGATGCGGTATTCATAAATGACGCCCGGCTGGCTGGTGGTGTCCGTGTAGGTCGTCGAGTCGGCCGCAGGTGCGGCCAGCAATGTCCACGCGCCATTCGCGGCACGACGTTCGATCTCGAAGCCCGTCTCATCCGTGGCGCCATCCGTCCAGCCCAGCACCATCTGGCTGCCGGTGCCGGGCGTGACGGCAAGGAAGCCCGGACGACGCGGCAGCGGATTGGTGAAAGTCATCCGCAGGGTGGGAGCGGCGTGGCTGATGTTCTCCTTGGACGCCCAGTCGGCCTGCGCGGTCTCCCATTCCTCCAAGCAGACGAGCGTGAGCAGATTGTTCGCGCCGACAGAGGCCTGGAGATTGGTGGCGGTGAGCGTGAAGCTGGACTGCGCCCCCACGGCCGGAAACGAGGGCAGGTAGCCGTAGCCGAGATTGCTCGAAGGCGTCAGCACGCCCACGTCAGCCGTGTCATTCTGCGGTGCGTTCGCCCAGGTGAGCGTGGTTTCGTTCCAAGCATCCGAGGCGTCGTTGTTCAGGCTGAAAGTCGCCATGTAGTAGTAGCCAGCCTCCGCCAGGAAGCGATTCGCGACGTGACTGAGGCGCAACTGGGCGCTCTTCATGCCGGAGGGCAGGCCGGCCATGTTGAAGCGCAGATAAGTCTTGGCGCTGGTGCTGAGATCAAAGTCCACCGGATCAAGGCCGCCGACGGTGAGGATGCCTGCGGCGCCGAAATTCGTCGTCTGGTCCGTGAAATACACCGTGGCATCGGCCTCGGCGGTGCGGAGCACCTCCACATCCCCCGGCGGTGTGACGACATTCAGCACGGTGGAGGGTGCGCTCTGGCCGGACGAATTCATCGCGATGATGCGGAACTGATAGGGGGTGTCACCGCCAGCACTGGACGCGCTGGTTTGCGTGGCGACGGACGCATTCGCCACCACGGTGGCGATGGTGGCGAAGTCCTCGCCCTCCGCCCGGCGCTGCACGAGATAGGCGGCCGTGTAGGGCCTGGTGTTCCACTGCACGGTGACGGAGGTGTTGGACACGGCGGTGGCCGTGACGCCATCCGGTGTGTCTGGCGCGGGAATGGTGTCGAAGCTGATGTTTTCAAAACCGGCCAGTTGGTAGTTCGCACTATGGTCGGAGGAGATGGCCACGCCGCCAGCCATGTTGAACAGGCCCCAAACCGCCGTGGAGGGGATGCCCGTCACCGTGGCCTGACCGACCGAGGTCCAGGTGCTGCCGTTGGTGGAATGCTCCGTGAGAAAGAGGTCGCCGAGACGCGTCAGCCTCACCCAGCAGGGTGTGACGAGCTGATTGGTGGTGGAAGGGCTCTCAGAGAGCGTGGTGCTGCTGCGGGAGATGATCTTCGTGCCGTAGCCGGACGTGCCGGTGGAGGAGCTGGCCATGATGCCGGCCAGTTTGGAGTTGGCGGTGGCCGTGGCGCGGATCATGAGGCCCATGCGGGCGCTGGAATTCGCAGGCGATGTGCTGCGCACATAGGCGGTCATGACACCGTCTCCCGTGCGCTGCTGGTAGATGAACCGGCAGGAGTCAGTCGTCCCGCCGCTGGCCACACTGCCGCCGATCATGCTGGAGCCGATGAAGCCCTCCGCATCCGTCGCCGCGGCGCTGTAGGCGGTGGTGCCGTAGGGATAGGACGCGGCGCTGCCGAGCAACGATTGCGCCCATGGGGCCGAAAGGGTGGCGCTGGCGTCCTGAATGAGGATGGAGATGCGGTTGAAGACGCCCAGCCGTGCGCCATTGCCCGGGCTGCTCAGCGTCACATAAAACTGCCGCTCCTGCTGGGGGCTGGCTGTGTTGGTGATGTTCACGGTGATGGATTTCTCGCCACTTTCTCCATCCGCCCAGCCCAGGCTGCCGCTCTTGCTGGTGTAATGCGTTCCCGCCGTGGCGCTGCTGTTGGAGGTGGCGTAGCTGACCGTCACCGCACCGGTGGCACCACCGAAACGTCTGGCTGCCACGGTCACCGTTCCCGCTGTTTTGTCCACGTTGATGACCCGCGCGGTCATTTCGATGAAGCCGGCGCTCGCTTCAAAGGACGCCATGTTCGATGGCACCGAGTCACCCGCGGCATTGGTGGCGACGATCCGGTAGAAATAGGCGGCCAGAGGCGTGAAGGGGCCGCTGTCCGTGTGGCTGGTGGCGTTGGCCGGAAGAGCCGCCAGCGTGGTCCACGCGCCGCCGCTGTTCACTTTTCGCTCAATGCGGTAGCCCGTTTCGTCGCCCGCATTGTCCTGCCACGCCAGTTGCGCGCTCGTGGCGCTGCCCTGTGAGACGATCACCAGCTCGCTCGGATTGGCCGGCGGTGCGCTGGGGGAGCTGCTGGCGGTGATCGTGGCAGCGGAGCCGACGCTGAGATTGTAATACGAGCCTCCTGGCACCGAATCGAGCTTCAACGTGCGCACGAGGTAGCTGTAGGTGTTCCCGGCGGTCGCTGTCGAGTCGGTGTAGGTGGTCCCGGCCTGCGCATTGGCTGTCAGCTTGGTGAACGGACCCGTGGGAGTGGCCGCACGATACACATGATAGCCCTGAAGACCTGTTTCAGTCGAGGCGGCCCACGTCAGCTCCACCTGGCCGGAAGAACTGCGCGCGCCGAGCTTTCGCGGCGGCTCCACCTGATGCATGCGCAGCGCCGGATCTCCCAGCAGCCCGAGATGCGTGCCGCGGAAGGATGATCCGCCTGGCGTGTAGCCCGGACCGCCTGTCACGCCCGCGTTCATCGACGCCCGCGTCATGTGGCCGAGCGTCTCACCCATGCCGAGGTGATGCACGAAGTAGTTCGGGCGTCCCTGCCAGAAGCAGCACAGGCCCAGCGAGTCGCCATCAGCCGTGCCCGCCAGCACCGAGCGCATCAGGTTGCTGTCGGAATCCCAGTCGCCGTGATACGAGCCGAAGATGCTGGTGAAGACCACCCGGCTTGGCAGGTGACCGAGGTCCGTCGAGTTGCCGAATGAACTGGCGGATTCATAGCTGCCGCCGCCGCAGCCATGTCCCCACAGGTAGTCCTGGCCGCCGGCATAAGCGGGAGTGAACCAGGTGTAAGTCGGTGCCGCATCGATCGGATACGTCGGCGGATGCCCCACGGAGCTGTAAGCGCCCGCCCAGGCCGTGACGGCGAAGGGTTCGCTGCTGAAGGCGTGGCCAAAGCCATCACGGATCAGCGTGCGACGCGGGATGGCGGCATAACGCAGGGTCTTGTGCCGGAACTCATGCGCCTTTTGCAGGTAGCGGCGCATCAGTGACAGCTCCACCTCCGTCGTCGCTGAAATGGCGGAGGGTGAGCGCCCCAGCCGGTACATGTCCACACGGCCCACCCCCAGCTCCACGAGGCTCGGAAAGCTGGTCTGGTCGAATTTCCCATCCCCCGGAATGTTGTCGTTCTCGGCACGCGAGGCCGTGGTGTTGTTCACGGTCGTGTCAGTCCATGTGCCGTTCATCTCACCGTAAAATCCGTCCGCCGCCCACGCTCCCACGTGGTTGCCATGCCCGTCTGGAGCGGAATTGCCCGCATACGGCACCGGCACATGGCCGAAGAGGTAGATCTGCTTCAAATTCACCGGATCACTGTTGTAGGCCGCGGTGATGAGCGCCTTGGTGGCGGCGACCGTGTCCGTCCGCTGCACCGTGATGCCCTGCACCGTCCAGCCATCCGCGGCGAGATCCGCCTTCAACTGCTCCAGCTCCGGCACCAGCGACGCCTCCAGCGTGCCATCGATCAAGAGCAGCATCTTCCCGCGATCATGCACCTCCGGCACCTTCACCCCGGCGCTGAGGTAACCCATCGCCGTGTTCGGCGTCAGGCCGGAAAGCGTCCGCTCCATCCAGTATTCATACTCCACGCCCGTGGTGGCGGTGGTGTCCGTGTAGCTCGTCTGCGTCGTCGTGAGGTCCGCCAGTTTCACCCAGGTCGTCTCACCCTTCAGCCGCCGGTGGATCTTCTGTGCGGTGATGTTGCTCTGCACCCGCTGCGTCCAGCCCAGCACGATGTGCGGCGCGGTGTCGGAGATGGTGGCTTTCAAATCGATCACAAAGTCCTGCGTGACGGCGGCACGAAGGAAGGCGGAAGGACACAGCAGGACGAGCAGGAAAAAAGCTCTGCAAAGACGGTTCATGGTCGGAAGGCGCGGATGATGCCAGACCGCGCGGCAACGTTGAAGGGTTATTTCATGCAATCGTTGCACGAAACGCGGGCCGCGTTCAGTCTGCGTGCCTTCCCATGCTTCCCAAGCCATCCTGCACGCTCCGTGATGTGGCCGTCCATCTCGGACTCTCCGCCTCCACCGTCTCCCGCGCCCTGCGCAACGACCCGCGCATCACTGACACGGTGAAAAAGAGCGTGGCACGCGCCGCCGCCAGGCTCGGCTACCGCCGCGATCCGAAGCTCTCGCAGCTGATGAGCCACGTGCGTGCCACGAAGCAACGTGCCTACCAGGGGACGCTCGCCTGGCTCACGGATCACGACCTTTCCCTGCCCCAGGAGGCGAGGGCCCACGCGCTCTACTGGGACCCCGCAGTGCGCCGTGCTGAGGAGCTCGGATACAAGCTGGAGTGCCACTCCGCTGTCCAGCCGGATCAGGCGGGCAGGATCAGCCGTCGCCTGCACGCCGCGGGCATCCAGGGCTTCGTCATTCAGCAGTTTAAATCCAGCTTCCAGCTCTCCGACTGGGCCTTCAACTGGTCCAAGTTTGCCGTCGTTCACAGCGGCAGCATGCAGTCCCCTGCCACCCTGGACAGTGTGGACGGGGACGACACCGCGAACTGCGGCACGCTGTTCGATGAACTCGTCGGTCTCGGCTATCGGCGGATCGGCATCTGCACCCTCGCGGACATCGAGCAGGCCATGAACTGGTCCCTGAGCGCCGCCCAGCGCCGCTTCGTGCTCAGTCATCCGGCTCTCACGGACATCCCCGCCTGCCTGCTGCCCGATCTCAGCCCCGCCTCGGGCCGGCAGATGGCCCGCTGGATCAAAAAACACCGCGTGGACTGCATGGTGTCCCAGGTGCGCGGCATGAAGGAATTGGCCGAATCGGCCGGACTGCGCGTGCCGCAGGACATCGGCCTCGCGTGGCAGGGAGTGAACCCCCATCATCAAAACACCGGCATCTGGCAGCGGGAGGACATCATCGCCGCCACGCTGATCGAGACCCTCGCCGCAGCCATCGAGCAAGGACGCAAGGGGCTGCCCGCCGTCCCACGCCTCACGCTCATTCAAGGCACCTGGCATGCCGGTGCCACCTGCGCTGCTCGTTGACCGCTCCCAGCCGACAGACATGCCCTCCAGCCTCACCCATTCGATTCCGCTTCGCCGCCGCATGCTGGCGCTGTGGGGCCTGTCTGGCTTCAGCACCCTGACATTCGAGCTGGTGTGGATGCGGGAGATGGCGCTGTGGGCTGGCAGCACGGTCACAGCCGCCACGCTCGTGACCACCGTCTTTTTCGCGGCGGCGGCAGGCGGGAATCTGCTCGGCGCACGACTGCTGAGGCCCGGAACGGCTCCGCTGCGGCTTTATGCACGCTTTGAAATGCTGGCTGCGATCACTGCGGTGCTCAGCCTGCTGCTCTGCCGCGGACTGTGGCCTCATCTGGCTCACTGGCCGCAAGGAACATGGCTTCACCTCTGCGTGGCGCTCCTGCTCGCAGGTCCGGCCTCGCTGTGTGCTGGCGTGGCTTTTCCCTGCCTCGCGGAATCATTTGTCGCCACACCTGCGGAGCGTGCGGCATCAGGCTCTGCCTTTTATGGAGTCAATCTGCTCGGAGCCACGCTCGGCGTGATCACGGGTGGCGTGCTGCTGCCATGGCACCTGGGCATTCTCGGCACCTTTCTCGTGGCGGCGGCGGTGCAGTTCATCGCCGGTGGTCTCGCCATGAGTGTCAAAGCACCGCTTCCCGCCTCTTTGTCAGCAAAGCCGCGGCCCGCACAGCCAGGCGGAGGCCTCTTCGGGTGGTTCTGCCTTGTTGCCTCCGGCTTGCTCTCACTCGCAGCGCAGGCCCTGCTGCTGCTTTGGACACGGCAAGTGCTCGAGGGCTCCCTCTTCGCCATGAGCGGCGTTCTGGCGGTCTTTATCGCCGGACTCGGCCTGGGGGCGCTGGCCGTCGGCGCCCTGCGGCGGCGTGGTGTGTCTCTGCGCGTGTTGATGCGTCGTTTTGCCGCCGCTGGTGCGGTGTGGCTCCTTCTTCTGCCCTGGTTTGGCCGACGCTGGAGCCTGGAGCCACCGCCACTGACGGCCACCACGCCCCTGGGCCAGTGCCTGGAGGTGCTCGGCTTCTGCCTGCCAGCGCTGCCGCTGGTGTTTTGCCTCGGCGGCATCTTTCCGCTCGCCTGGGAACTGCTGGGTCACAGCGTGCGTGGCGAAGGCCGCACCCTGGGGCTGGCGCTGGCCGGCAACAAGCTCGGTGCCGCGGCGGGCGGCCTGCTCTTGCTGCATGTGATTCTGCCTTGCACCAGCCTCGCCACGGCCACCCACGCGGTCGCCTGGGGCTATGCCCTGATCGCGCTCCTGGTGCTTCGTCCTCGTCTGTCATGGGCCATCACGCTGATCGCAGGCGGATTGTGGCTCACCGCCATGCCGTCACCGCCGCCCGGCGTCACACCCGATCTGAATCTGATCGACAGCCGCTGCGGCGCATACGGCCCGGTCAGTGTCGTGGAGAAAGACGGCTCGCGCCAGATCCTCCTCAACAGCCGCCAGCGCCTCAGCGGCACCGGACGTGCGCTGGCATCCCAGCAGCATCAGAGCTGGGCGCCACTGCTGCTCTGCCCGCGGCCGGAGCGCGTCCTCACCATCGGCATGGCCGCCGGCATTTCCGCGGACGCGGTGCTCGACTTTCCCGTCCGCCACCTCGACGCCGTGGAACTCGTGCCCGAAGTCGTGTCGGCTGCGCGCGAACACTTCTCCACCTGGAATTCACGCCTCTTCAGCGATCCGCGGGCACACGTCATCACGGATGACGGACGCCAGGTGCTCGCCCGCGCCGCCAGCTCCTACGACGCCATCATCAGCGACCTCTTCTTCCCGGCGGAAGAGGCCACGTCGCACCTCTACTCGCGCGAACTCTTTGAACTCGCCCGCTCCAGGCTCGCCGACAACGGCGTCTTCTGCCTCTGGCTGCCCTGCTACCAGCACAGCGCCGCCACTGCGGATCTCGTGACCCGCACCTTTCTCCAAGTCTTCCCGCACGCCGTTCTTCTGCGTGCCTCGTTTGATCCCATGCAGCCGGTGGCCGGCCTCCTCGGCTCCACACGGCCCATGAATGTGTCCGCCTCCGAACTCCAGCACCGGATCGAAGCTGCAGGCCTCATCGACCGCTCCCCCTTTCTCAAATCCGGCCGCCATGCCCAGATGCTCCTCCTCGGTGATCTGCGCACAGCCAGTCCCCATTTTGGCAGTTCCCCCTTCATCACGGACGACCATCCTCTCTTCGCCTTCCTCGGCCCGGCCGTTCACGCACGTGAGCAGGGGCTCTACGGCGTGCGTTTCCTCAACTGGGCCGGCCGGCGCTTCCCCGAGCCGCGCTTTCCCTCCTGCGAATTGCCTGCCAGCGAGGCCGAAAACCTCCTCCAGGCCATCCGTGCCGCCAATCACTACCTCGCCACCGCCATCGCCGCCACCGTGCTGCCAGATGACACGCGTCCTGCCTCCATGCGTGATCAGCAGGTGCGCCAGTCGCTGTCGCATGCCCGCGCCCTCTCGCCGGAACTCCGACTCGATCTCGAAGACCTCGGCCGCTGAGTTCATCGAGCGTCCGGGCGTCCCTCACCTCACCCGTTCCACACTCACCTCGTCGAACCACGCCGCTCCGTCCGCATTCGAATGGAGGATGACGCGGAGCCAGCGGGCGTCGGGCGGGATGGTGGTTTCGAGCTTCAGCTCCGTCCAGTCGCCTTTGCCTTCGGCTTCATTGCTGATCGGCTGGGCGATGGTGTGGTAGTGCGTGTCGCTGAGTTCGAGCGTGAGATGGCTTCGGCCTTTCTCCGTGCGGCTTTTCACCCACGCGCTGGCGCGATAGACCTCGCCGGGGTTCACGCGCAAAGCGTTGCGCCAAGTCTGACGCCACTGGATGCCTTTCTCCGGTGCCCAGAGCACCATCGCGGAGCGAGCGCCTTGCTTCACCGGCTTGTCCCAGTGCGTTCCGGCGCGATACCACTCGGCACGCCCCGTTTTGTCGTTCAGATCGAGCCAGCCGATGCACCAGCCTTCCGCGTTTTCATCGCCCGCTTGTTCAAACGACGGATTGAAGACGAGGTTCACGCCCGTGGCGTTCGGTTTCGGCTGCGGGAAGGGTTTCGGGGCAAAACTCAGCGCGGTGAACAGCATGTCCGCGCAGACGTGCGCGGCGGCGCTCGCGCTCGTGCGGGCCGCGGCGTCCATTTCGGCTGCGAACTCGTGTTTGGCGGTCAAAACGGCACGCACGGCCTCTTTCGGATACGGATCGTCTTTCGACCGCCGCTTCACCTCGGTCATGGGCATGCCCAGTTTCGTCAAAATCGGGTCCACAGCCTTTTCGGTGATCTCGACCATCGCCTTCATGCGGGCGACGAGTTGTTCAGCGGCCTGCTCCGGCGTGTCGCCGAGTTGTTGCGGTGAGTAGTCGCCCGCGTTCAGCGGCGACTTCGTGTCCCAGTGAAAGCTGCGATGCACGGCCTGCAAATGCCCGAAGGCCGCGCTGTCCTCGATGTAATGCATCGCCACGCCGAGAAACCGCGCGCCGTCCTCAAGCCGTCCGGCTTTCAGCGCCTCCACCGCACGGAGGAAATACTTCGGCACCGCCTCATACGCCTGCGGCGTGCTGTGCGGATAGCCCGTGCCCTCCCGCGTGACCGGATTCCACCCGCAGTAAAACGAGATGTCCCACTCCCGCCGCGTGTCCGCAAACCGCGGCAGATACGGCTCCGCATTCCCATCGCCCCACTGCCCGTAAGCCGGCCAGTTCTGGTCCGGAAACTCGCAGTAGATGTGCGTCAACGCCCCAGACTCCGGCGCGATGATCGTCGCCACTTCCTCCGGCATCATCCGCACCGCCTCCGCCGTGATCTGCGAATGCTCCGTGCCACCCCAGCCGAGAGCGAGCGTGGGGAGCAGGAGAAGCGGGAGGTGGCGGAGGGAGGTCATGGGCAATATGAGAATCAACGCTGCTTCAGATGCGGGTTTGGTGATCTTTTCGGCAAAGAACCGCCTCGTGAGGTTCTTGCCTGCCAGTCATTCAGTGTGAAGGGCCTGTTGGCCGAGCATTAGGGAGACGCTGATTAAAATCAGGTTGCACCGCGAGAGACCATGAAGGCGCTAGAGAGAGCCTTCCGAACTGATTCTCTCGCGCCATCCTGATCTCTCGCGGTGTGGCATTGTTCAGTGTTTCCTTGGCAGCATTGGTTCACTGATCGTCTGGCAAAAAGATGGGCGGCTAAAAATCGAATCCATCTTTTGCCACCCATGTTTTTGCCATCCCATCCCCGTCTGGAAAGCATCCCGCGCAGCACCGCTTTCTCAACCCAGCCCGAACCTCACCGAGTTTGACATCACCGTCCTCGGAGGGACGCCCACCACCTCACAGAGCAGCAGCATTCCCTTCGACATTCGTCATTCGGATTTCGTCATTCAGGCTCGTCCTGCCGCCATCCACGGCATGGGCGGCGTCGGCAAGACCCGCGCCTACACCGATCAAGAACAGTCCACATCAACCTTGCAATTTGCTCCCTAAAACTTCACGATGTCCGTCATGGGTTCCTCGGAGCAACACCGTCCATTTCACATCTTCATCAGCCGGGTGACAGGTGAGTATGGCCGTGTCTCTGAGGCGCTGGCAGCCGACTTGCGAAGCAAAGGCGTCATCGGAAAGGTTCAGATTGATTTCCGTCAGGAGGAAAACACCGAAACCACGTTGGACAAGCTTGAGCAGTATGTCCGCACAGCAGACGCGGTTATCGCTCTTGTTGGACAGCGCAGTGGTTCTTACCCTCCAGAGGCAGCGGCTGCCAAGTGGGCACATGTCCTGCCTGCTGGAATAGCCAAGGCGACATACACGCAGTGGGAAGTCCATTTTGCGCGTTATTACAAAAGGCGCTTGAGCATTTATTTTGGGTTTGATCACGCCAAAGCGACAGCCCATTTCAAACCCGAACACCCAGCTGATCCGACGGCAGACGATCTACCCGGCCAAGAAGCCTACGCCGTCTGGCTCACCAAGACGCAGGGAGTGGATCGTGATTACTTCACCAGCGAGCACCATCTCTGTCGTCTTGTTCTCAAAGAAACCTGGCCTGTAGAGATCATGAGCGGACCTGCGGTAGTGATCCACCCGCAAGACCTGGAAAAGCTCATCCTGTTTTTCGACTCGAACGTCGATTTGTTCGCCGAGCTAACGACTGCGACTAATGACCCTGAATTTGCAGCTCCAGCGCTGAAGGCAAAGAATGAGATCAACAACCTGAGTGAGGAGTATTTTCAATCGAGTGTCGTTGATGACATGCCGCAGTTTAAGGCGATCCGGGCATTCCTGATCAACCCGAGGAATCAGGAGTGGCGAAAGCGCTACACCAACATAGCTCGGCAGTTCAAAAACAAGTATGAGGCTCATCGCAATGAGTTTGGTGCCTTTGAGAAGATCTTCGACGACATATTTGATCGTCTTCAAGCAAGGGGAGCACTGGCCGGTCAGGATGCGCTGATTTACGCATTCTTGCACTACATGTATTGCCACTGCGACCTTGGTCGCCGAACCCCGGAAGAGAAGCCATGATCACACCGGAGAAACATCTTGATCTAAACCTCTGCGTCCTCCGTGCGGGTGCCGAGTTGTTGAGCTACTTGCGCCGCGAGAGAGTCGCATCTGTCGCGAAGTTGCGGGATCGGCTGGCCAGATCCATGGGGCCTGACGCGGACGTTAACTTCCTGCCGTCTATCAATTTCTTGTTCCTTGTCGGTCGGATTGAATACCATCCGCAAGCTGATCGCATTGAATACATTGAAGCCGCTCGCACTAACCTTCAAAACGATGGAGGCGTGGCCTCATGAAGCTTGTTCGGATCTACGCCAACGAGAAGGAGATATTCCCCGAGATTCCGTTCGGGCCTGGACTGAACGTCATTCTTGCCGAAGTCCGGGTTCCTGAAGATGGAACCAAGAGCGACCATAACCTTGGCAAGACGTTGCTGACTCGCCTTCTCGATTTCATGTTGCTCAAAGAGGTCGAAGGAGACTTCTTCATGCGGAAGCATCAAGAGCGCTTTGAAAGCTTCGTTTTCTTCCTCGAAATTCTCCTGCCGGACGGAAAGACACACGCCACGATTCGCCGCGCGGCCAAGGGTGACACAAAAATTGCCCTTAAATCACACGGCCAATTGGATGATTCCGCGCCTCTTCTAGCTGCTGAGGAAGAGGCGTGGGACCACTGGAATATCCCGATCGGGAAGGCCAAGGACATTCTGAATGGCTGGCTTGCCTTCGATGCGTTTCCGGGATGGGACTACCGCAAAGGGCTGTCATACTTCCTGCGAACTCAGAACGACTACCGGGATGTCTTCCGCGTGGAGAAGTTTCAACGCAGCGCTGACATTTATTGGAAGCCATACATGGCGGATTTGCTTGGGCTACCAGGAGACATGATTCTCGCCAAGTATGAATCGGATCGGGTCGCCGAAGGCAGCCAGGAAGCGGCAAAGATTCTAAGAGGTAATAGTGGATACACGGAAAGCGATGGTGACCGCCTTTCAGCCGAGATTAGCCTCTCAGAGTCGGCCATTCAGAGAAAGGCATTACAGCTTCAAGAGTTCTCTTTTCATGATATGGAGATGGAGGTCTCCGATGACCTAGTGAAAAACGTGGAGGCCGGACTCAGGGAGTCCGAGCAAAAAGTCTATTACGCAAAAAGAGATCTCCAGGCGGCAAAGGACGGCTTAGCCAGCCCCCTTGAGTTCAATCTCAGTGAGATTAAGAGCACCTATGACGAGTGTGCCTTGGTGCTGCCCGACCTCTTGGTGAAGTCGTATGAGGAGCTGGTTGAGTTTAATCGCAAACTGGCCAGCGAGAGAAACAAATACTTGAAGCAGCGCATCAAGTCTCTGGAGACGGCACTCGCAAAGGAATCAGAAACCCACAAAGCGCTCTCCGATCAGCGACAGCGATACCTTGAGGTGTTCAAGAATCAGGAATCACTTCAGCGTTTCAAGACCCTCCAGATGGAACTGGTTCGCTCGGAGGAAAGTCTCGGTCAGCTTCGGCAGCACTTGGCCCGCGTGGAAGAGATGGCTCAATTGCAAGAAAAAGCTCTGTTAGCTCAGCAGGAATCAGATCGACTCACCAGCGAAATCAAGAAACGCATTCACCCGCCCTCTGCGCGATACCGTTCCATTAGAGAACGCTTCCAAAAGATCGCCGACGAGTTCCTTCACGTTCCCGCCGTGCTATTCGTGAAACAGAACGAACTGGGCAACCTCGACTTCCACGTCGAGGTCAAGCAGACGAGCGGCACCGGGGAGTTTAGCAGCGAGGCTGACGGCACAACCTTCAAAAAGCTGCTCTGCATGGCTTTTGATTTGGCGATTCTCACCGAATACGCAGGCAATCGATTCTACCATTTCATCTACCACGATGGAGCCCTAGAAGGCGAAGACGACCGAAAGAAGATCGCCCTCCTAAAGCTGGTGCAACGGCTATGTGGTGACTTTGGCATTCAATACATCCTGAGCGCTATTCAGCACGAATTGCCACGCAATGCTGATGACACTGTTCACGAGTTCGCTCCTGGCGAAGTGGTCCGGAACCTTCATGATGATGGTGACGAGGGACGTTTGTTCAGAATGCCGATTTTCTGATGGAGCAAGTGATTCATTAACTGGTTGGTTTGCAGGAAAAGCCATACTCTTCGAGAAACGAGATCATAGAGAACGTAGACTCGGCACCAAATGCGATGGCAATCACCGTGCCAAAGTCATGCAGATTGAATGTTCCTCTACGCACTTGATTATAGTGCTCCATCCGCAAGGGAGGCGCTTCGCTGCCCTTCGGGTGACCTGCGGTCATCTGTCTCGTTTTACTCGGCTCTACTGCCTGATCTGACTTCTTTGTGTGAGTTAGCCAGCGAATGATTTTGTCAAAATCGCGGTCGGCGTGGAAGCGGAGGTAGCGTTTGAGCTTGGGGGAAGTGTCCTTTTCCGAAGGACACATTCAAACCGATCCATCCTGTGGGAAAGGACGCACATTCCTCACTTCCCCGTCGGCACCGGCGGGCGATGCCGCGCGATCATCGAATGGAAGTCGCCGAGGTTGTAGGGGCCGTAGTAGGGTTGGTTGAGATCGACTTCGGTGACGACGACGGTGCCCCATTGCTCGCCTTTGGCGAGGGGGCGGCCGCCTTGGTCGTAGATGGCGGAATACATCCAGCCGTCGTCGGGTTTCATGAAGGTGCTGCTGATGACGAAGACATGATTTTCGCAGGCGCGGGCCTGGGCGAGGAGCGGATTGCAGCCCCAGACGGGCCATGCGATGACTTCCGCGCCGTTCTTCGTGAGTTCGCGGGCGACCTCGGGGAAGAAGCCGTCGTAGCAGACCATCATGCCGACTTTGCCAAAGGCGGTGTCGAAGACGGGATAGTCTTTGCCGGGGGCGATGCCTTTCGCGGCTTCGCCGGGCGGGAGGGAGACTTTGCGATACTTGCCGATCAAGGTGCCATCGGGGCCGAGGAGCACGGCTGTGTTGTAGATGAGATGGGCGTCTCGCTCGTAAAGGCTGAGCACGACGTGCAGCCGGTGCTGTTTGGCGAGTCCGGCGAAGTAGGTGGTGGAGGGGCCGGGGATGGGCTCGGCGGTTTCTTGGATCTTCAATGACTTCACCTCTGCCGAAGCGGTGGGCACCGTCTCGCCGAGCACGACGAGGTCGGCGTGCTTTTGCGCGGCCTCGGTGAGCAGCGGGGCAAACTCGGCGCAGTTTTCGCGCGGTGATTTGCCGTTGGGTTTGTGATGGATGGTGGCGAGGCGCACCTTGCGCGGCGCGGGAGGCTCGGTGGTCGCGAGATGGGCTCCGCGCCACTCGACGCGACCTCCGGGTGCCCATTGCAGATGCAGCTCGACGATGGCTTTCGCGGCCTTTGACGGGGCGCGATACACGCCGCTGACGGTGGCCCAGCCCTCGGCATCCGTTTGGCCATCGGCGGGATATTCGGGCTCGGCGCTGGGCATGGGCAGACCGGGCGTGAGATACTCCGGCGCGGCATCGAGCTTCACGCCGTTGCCTTTCTCGTCCTGCCACAACACACGCACGAGGCAGCTCTGGCGCAGGTTCGTGACGCCGGTGGTTCTTCGCCGTGCCTCGAAGCGATAAAACGTGCCGCCCTTCACCTCGAAGCTCTTTTGAAACCAGCCGTCGAGGCCCTCGCGCGCGTCGTGGGTGATGATGAGCGTGTTTTCGCCGCTGCTGCTGAACTGCGGCCTGATTTCATCGCGCGGACTCTCGCAGGCCCAGCCGTGGAAATCAGCGGCGTGGAGCGAGGCGGTGAAGAACAACGACAAAACAATGTGAATGCGCATGAATGGAAGAACGAACATCCACACTCGCTCTTTGCGAATCCACACTCACGAAACACTTTCAGCAATCACCCGTTCTTCAGCGAGGCCATGTCGATGGAGAAGCGATACTTCACATCGGACTTGAGCAGGCGCTCGTAGGCCTCGTTGATCTGCTGGATGGCGATGATTTCGACGTCGGAGACGATTTGATTCGCACCGCAGAAGTCGAGCATCTCCTGCGTCTCGGCGATGCCGCCGATGAGCGATCCAGCGAGGCGTTTGCGGCCGAGCAACAGGCCAAACGCCGCCACGGAGAGCGGATTGCTCGGCAGGCCGACGAGCGTGAGCGTGCCGTCGGTGACGAGGAGGTCCAGGTAGGCGTTGATGTCGTGATCGGCGGAGACGGTGTCGAGGATGAAGTCGAAGCTGCCGGCGTGCTTTTGCATCTCGTTCGCGTCGCGGGTGATGACGACCTCGTCGGCGCCGAGGCGCAAAGCGTCGTCTTTTTTGCCCGCGGAGGTGGTGAGCACGACCGTATGAGCGCCGAAGGCATGCGCAAACTTCACGCCCATGTGTCCAAGACCGCCGAGGCCGATCACGCCGATCTTTTTACCCTTCACATCGCCCCAGCCACGGATGGGCGAGTAGGTGGTGATGCCGGCAGAGCAATGGCGCGACTCCGGCGAGGTTCAGGTTCGTTGGCACCTTGAGTGTGAAATGCTCATTCACGACGATGCTTGTCGAATAGCCGCCGTAGGTCACCGGCGCGGTGCCGTGCTTGTCGGGCGAGTTGTAGGTGAAAGTGGCGTGCGGGCAGAACTGCTCGCGGTTCGCGGCGCAGCTCGGGCACTTTTGATCCGAATCGACGAGGCAGCCCACGCCCACAACATCGCCCACGCGATGCTTCGTGACCGCGGAGCCGGTCTTCGTCACGCGGCCAACGATCTCATGCCCTGGCACGCAGGGATAGGTCGTAGGCACCGCGCTCCATTCATTGCGCACCTGATGCAGGTCGGAATGGCAGACGCCGCAGTAAAGAATGTCGATCTCCACATCGCGATCCGTCGGTTCACGGCGCGGGATGTTGGAAAGAGCGAGCGGCGAGGTGGCGCTGGAGGCGGCGAAGGCTTTGGCGTTGGGCATGGTGATTTTTCAGAAGATCGGGTTCAAGAAGGGGAGGAGAATGCGCCACGACTATTCGACGGGCAGCAGCCAAACACTACTTCAAGTGCTCCTTAAACCACCCATCCACTGCGTTCACACACGGCTCAAACCACGGCTTCTGCATCCAGCAGCCGTGTTTGGCGTCTTTGAGGATGGTTTGTCTCGTGGGCACGCCGAGTGTTTTCAGTTTTTCGATGGCAGCTTGGTCGCGGGCGGGGTTGTCGAGGTCGCCGGTGAGAAAGAGGATGGGGCTGGCGGTCTTGGTGAAGTGGGTGAGGGGTGAGGCGTCGCGGTAGAGGTCAGGCGCGTCGTCGTAGAGCTTGCCGAACCAGGTGTAGCTGTTGCTCTTCTCCTTCGCCTTGCGCAGCGACTCGACGAAGGTGGCGCTCGTGAGGTCGGTGGGGCCGGCCATGATGCAGGTGGCCTGCACGGCGGCAGAGACGTCCTTCAGCTCGGCGGTGAGGAAGCGCTCATGCTGCGGCGCGGCGGCAAGCAGGCCGACGAGATGCCCGCCCGCGCTGCCACCCCACGCACCGATGAGCTTCGGATCGAGGCCAAAGCGCGCCGCGTTCGCCCGCACCCAGCGCACGGCGAGGCTGCAATCCTGCACGGCCGCCGGATACTTCGCCGCACCGGCGAGCCGGTATTCGACGTTCGCGACGACATAGCCTTTCTCCGCGAGCGCGAAGCCGAGCGCACGAAAGCGTTCCTTGTCGCCACCGGTCCAGCCACCGCCATGCACGAGCACGCACGCGGGCAGCACGGCGTCGCTCTTCGGGCGGTAAACGTCGAGCTTCAGCTCCTGTTCGGGCGTTTTACCATACACGAGGTCAAACTCGGCCTTCAGCGTCGCAGGTGGCCCGGCGGGTGTGGTGACGCGTTGCGCGAGAGCGGTGGTGTTGGCGAGGAGGGCGATGAAGAGTGCGGTGCGGATCATAGTTACTTGGTGAGCTTGGAAATGACGAAGTCGGAGGCCAAAGTGACGATCTCATCGATGCTGGGTGTTCCCTTGGAACCGAAGCCGTGACTGCCGTCTTTGACCTCGATGTATTGGATGTCAGCACCGACTTCCTTGCCTTTGGCGAAAAGACGGCGGGCGTTTTCAACGGACAGCACGGTGTCTTTGTCGCCGTGGAAGCAGAGCACCGGTGTGGAGTCCTTTTTGATGAGCTGAACGGGGCTGAGCAGGCGGATGACATCGGCTTTTTGATCGGCTGGGCCGCCAAACATGAGCACGGCGCGATTCGAGCCGACGAAGCGCTCGGCGAGCTTCACGTCGGTGAAGTCGGTGGCCGGATAGTGCGCGATCTCGCACCGCAGCGACTTCGGATCAAAGCCCGCGAGCGCAGGATCGCCGGGGAAGTCTTTCGGATCACCGAGCGCGGTGACGAGCGAGAGATGCCCGCCTGCGGAGCCGCCGATGGTGCCGATGCGCTCGGGGTTGATGCGATACTGCTTCGCGTTCTTCACGAGGAAGCGCAGCGCGTCTTTGCAATCCGTGGCGCTGTCAAACGCGGTGGCCTTGGGCGAGTTCAGCCGATACTCGATCGTCGCGCAGAGAATGCCCGCCGCCGCGCAACGCTTGAAAACGCCGCTGATGTCGGGTCGAGCACAGCGGTAGCGATCCCCACCTCCCCAGCCGCCACCGTGGATGTAAACCAGCAGCGGCGCGGCTTCAGTTTGGAGTCCCTTCGGCGTGAGCAGATCGAGCTGCAGCTTTTGATCACCCACGGTCTTGTAAACAATGTCCGGCGTGTGGTCGAACTCCGTAAACCACGTCGTCATCCGCTTCGCCAGTTCCGCGGAGGAGGTCTTGGCTTTTCCCCTGCCCTTCTTCGCTGCTTTGCCCGCGTCGGGTTGTTGGGCCATGGCGAGGCTGGTGAAAAGAGCGAGCGTGAACAGGGTGAGGGAGTTTATTTGGATTCGTTTGTGAAACGGAACCATGTGTCGCCACCTAGCATCTTGACTTTGCAGGTCCTGCATCTTCGCCTTTGGGACCGAGCTCATATCGCCATGGAGCATCCATGTCCGTTGTTTGCCGGATTGAACGCGGAGGAGTTGCCAGTCTCCTCACGGTTCGGACTGAACTGCGGCGACCTGAATTCCGCGATGTTCCTGCCTCGGAATCGGAATTTCGAGCTACCTGACGTGCCGCCGCAGTCTGTGACCTGTGTGGCAGGAGTGTAAAATCGGTCAACTGCCGGATCACGCCGGTGCGGAGCCGGAACCGGGGGGCTGCTTGATGGGCAGATCCATCAGGTAGCTGGCCGCCTCGATGTCACCGCGATGGGTGGGGCACCAGAGGGCGTCTTCGGTGAGCGTCAGGAAGAGCGTCAGTTGGTTCCAGCGGAAGTTGGGGTCGCTGAGTTCGACCTGCGGGAGCCACGATTCATCCTCACCATCGTCCTGGCCGGGTTCGGCCTCCGCAATGCCACCCTCGTTGTCGTCGGAGGAGAATGCCTCATCGTCATCGTCCTGCTGCCCAGGGCTCCCTGGCTCGGCTGGGGGCTGAAAGACGGGCGGAAGAGGTCTGGCGGGAGGCAGACGGCGGGGCCCGATGTCTCCGGGAGCGGGCGTGGTCCCCTGCTCCTGGAGGAGGGCCAGCCGGTGCTGATCGGCCAGGAAGAGGCGGAGGCGCTCCTGCTCGCGTTCACGCTGTTGTTCGTCCCGCAGATGCTCCATGGCACGCTCCTGGGGCGAGTCGTCGCTGTCCCGCCAGTCTTCGTCCCACTCGTCGGCATCGACCTCAGCGTTGAGGATGAGATTGACCTGCCAGGGAAAGCGGGTGCGGGAGAGGGCTGTGCGCGCGGCCTTCACCAAGTCCCGCAGATGGCTGATGGCCTCGGTCCGGAGCAGGCGGAGCGTGATGTGACGGTAGGCGATCACCGGTTTGCCGTGGGTGGCCGTGGAAGGGCGGTCCCGCCGCCGGCTGCCAAAACCGACACGCACGCCCGGGAGCTTGAGCAGGCCGGCCTCGCGAAGCGACTCCCTCAGCAGGTCGGTGAACCACCATTCCTCGGACTGGCGCATGAAATGGCAGCCATCCCAGCCAGCCGGCCCGTCTGGAAAGCCGTCGTCCGGTGGAACGAGGGAACGGTCTTTGCACTGCCGATCAAAGCTGAAGAGACGCAGGAGAGGCAGGGGGCGGGGTGTGGAAACGGCGAAGACATCGTCGCGGGATGGCAGGACGATCTGGAGGGTGTCGAAGTCGGGCTGCGGTGTCTCGCAGCCGTCGGTGAGGACCTCGCGGAGGGTGGTGGACTCCATGAGGGGCGTCCAGTCCTGCGGACGGATGCTGCGGAGGACGAACTGGTGCAGCCGGGGCATGACAGCGGCGGCAGCAATGTCCCGCAGTTCGTCGCACACGATGCGCAGGTGGGTGAGCGCGGGCATGCGGGCGATGGGGGCCAGCGTGCGGAAGAAACCGCTGATGCGGGCGGTGCGGAGGCGGGGGAAGCGCTCGATACCCTCGAGCCGGTAGAAGCCGCCGCCCCAAAAATGCTCGAGCAAGGGCATCTCCGGGAGCTGGTGAAAGTCCCGCAGGCACCCAACGAGGGAATCGGAGTTCCAACAACTGAGATCGAGCCGTTTCACGGCCGGCAGACGCGGGATCTCCGTGAAGGCACGCAACGGCAGATGCCAGGCAACGTCTTCCAGGAGCGGCAAGCTCTCCAGCCCGCTGAAGACCGGCCAGGGGTGCTGGCCCTGCACATGCAGCGCTGTCAGCTCCCGGCAGGACGCCAGGGCGCTGTAGTCTTCCACGCGGTCCATGAGCAACGCCTGAAAGCTGCGCAGCGCAGGCAGATGGCGCAGGATGTCGAGGGATTCGACCTCGATCTGGGCCAATTTCAGCGACGTGAGATGAGGGACGAAGCGCAGGAAGCCCAGATCCCGCAGGGGCCGGTCGTTGCTGTATTGATGCAGGTCAATCTCCAGCACCTGGGGCAGGAGGCCGGCCGCGAGACGAAGATCCTCATCGTCCCAGACGGGTTCGAAGACGGCATTGTAGCGGCGGTCTTCCAGCCGGTGCCGTTCGGCCTCGTAATTGACGGGGCGTTTGTCCGGCCCCCGGTAGTACCTGGAGTAAACACACTCGACGAGTCGCAGGATGCCGAAGCGCTCCTCCAAAGTGCGTGAGGAATCGGTGGCCCAGGTGAGGAAATCGTCTGCGACGGTGCTCATGGGAGCCAACCTTGCCACGCGGGCGCGTCGGAAGGCAAGCTTTGCCGGCAGTGACGAACGAAAACCTCACCCACTGCAGCGGCTCCCGGGAAAGGAGCCGCAACACCCGTTCACGAGTGCCTTGGAGATCAAAGCACTCATGACTGGCTGCTCCGTGATGCTGCGGCAGGGCGCGGATCAATCCTCGCCGCTCGCCGCGGAGAGCGCGGCGATGACGTTGATATCTTCGAGCGTTGTGGTGTCGCCTTTGAGCGTTTCGCCGGCGGCGATTTGCTTGAGGAGGCGGCGCATGATCTTGCCGGAGCGAGTTTTGGGCAGCGCTGCGGCAAAGCGGACCTCATCCGGTGTGGCGACGGGGCCGATGACTTTGCGGACGTGCTTCTTGAGCTCTTCGCTGAGGTCGCGGCCGGTTTTGATGCCTTCTTTGACGGTGACAAAGCAGACGACGCCCTGGCCTTTGAGTTCATCCGGGCGGCCCACGACGGCGGCTTCGGCGACGCTTGGATGCGAAACGAGGGCGCTCTCGACTTCGGCGGTGCCGAGGCGATGTCCGGCGACGTTCAGCACGTCGTCGATGCGGCCGATGATCCAGATGTAGCCGTCTTTGTCGCGACGCGCTCCGTCGCCAGCGAAGTACCAGCCTTTGAAGTCGCTCCAGTAGGTTTCCTGGTAGCGCTTCTTGTCGCCCCAGATGCCGCGCAGCATGGACGGCCAGGGCTTCTTGATGACGAGCTTGCCCTGCTCATTCGTGCCGACTTCGTTGCCGAGGTCATCGACGATGCCGACATCGACCCCGAAGAAGGGCAGCGTGGCGGTGCCGGGTTTCGTGGGCACCGCGCCGGGGATCGGCGTGATCATGTGGCCGCCGGTTTCGGTCTGCCACCAGGTATCGACGATGGGGCATTTGCCGCCGCCGACTTTGTGGTGATACCACATCCACGCTTCGGGATTGATCGGCTCGCCGACGGTGCCAAGGAGGCGCAGGCTGCTCAAATCGTGCTTCTTGAGCCATTCGTCGCCCCATTTCATGAAGGCGCGGATCGCAGTCGGCGCGGTGTAGAAAACGGTGACGGCGTATTCTTCGATGATCTTCCAGAAGCGGTCGTTCTCCGGCCAGTTTGGCGCGCCTTCATACATGAGGCAGGTCGCGCCGAGAGCCAGCGGGCCATAGACGATGTAGCTGTGGCCGGTGACCCAGCCGATGTCGGCGGTGCACCAGTACACATCGTCGTCGCGGAGGTCGAAGACGTATTTGCAGGTCATCTGCGCATGCAGCAGGTAGCCCGCAGTGCTGTGCAGGATGCCCTTCGGCTTGCCGGTGCTGCCGCTGGTGTAGAGAATGAACAGATCCGCCTCGGAATCGAGTGCCACCGCCGGGCACTTCGCATCGACGTATTCGAGTTCGCGATGCCACCACACGTCGCGGCCTTCCTCGATGTGGATGTCCTGGCCGGTGCGCTTAAACACCACCACGGTCTTCACTGGCGTGTCTTTGGCCTTGAGGGCGTCATCGACGTTTTTCTTCAAAGGCACCACCGCACCGCGACGGTAGCCACCATCGGCGGTGATGATGATCGAGGCACCGCTGTCGAGCACGCGGTCCTTGATCGATTCCGCGCTGAAACCGCCGAAAATGACGCTGTGAACGGCGCCGATGCGTGTGCAGGCCAGCATGGCAATCGCAGCCTCCGGGATCATCGGCATGTAGATGATGACGCGGTCACCTTTCTTCACCTTGTGACGCTTCAGCACGTTGGCAAAGCGGCAGACCTCGCGATGAAGCTGCTGGTAGGTATAGACGCGCTTCTCGCCGGGCTCGCCTTCCCAAATGAGCGCGGCCTTCGTTTTGCGCGGGCCGTTGAGATGACGGTCGAGGCAGTTCTCGCTGACGTTGAGCTTGCCGCCGGTGAACCACTTCGCGTTCGGGCACTTCCAATCGAGCACTTTGGTGAACGGCTTGCTCCAGGTGAGTTCCTTCGCCTCGCGACCGAAGAACTTGTCCGGATTCTTGAGCGACTCGACGTGCATCGCCTTGTACTGCGCCATCGAGTTGATGCGGGCCTTCTTCACAAAACCCGCGTCCGGCTTGAACACGCGATTCTCGACGAGCAGACTCTTCGAGGAGGTGGTGGAGGCTTTGGCGACTGACTTGGCGGGTTTGGCTGCTTTCGCGGCTTTCGCAGGCTTTTTGGCGGCGGCTTTCTTGCTCATGGCTGGGGAGGGGTCGGCGATTGGAGGCGCAGAGTAGAAAGCGGAGCGGCGACGACGCAAGGCGAAGCTGCAAACCACGGCAGCAAGAGGTCAACTTCATCTTGCCACAAGGCCCCTGAGCCATAGGATGGCGCTTCCCCGTGTCATGATTTCCCTGCGCTCCTGCCTGCCCGTCCTTTTTGCCGCCGCCTTATGCACCAGCGTCACGGCCCAGACCTACTCCAACCGCATCGTCGCCGTGGTGGATGGCAATCCCATCATGGCGTCCGAGGTGCGCGACATGGTCAAGGCCCAGGAGCAGATCATCCGTTACCAGTTCATGAACGACCCGGCCCGTGCCGAGAAGGAGCTGAACATCCTGCGCGAGTCCGCGCTCGAAAGCCTGATCGACCGCGAGATCCTGCTGGCCGAGTTCAAGAAGCTCGGCGGCGTCATCAAGGCGCAATACGTCGATGACGACATCAACTCCATCATCCGCGAGAGCTTCAAAGGCAACCGCGACGCCTTCGTGGATGAGCTGAACAAGACCGGGATGTCCCTGCGGAAGTTCCGCGAGCTGCGGGAAAAGATGGTCATCATGAACGTCATGCGCGCCCGCAATTCCGGCGAGCACCCGCCCGCCACGCCACGCGAGGTCGAGGAGTACTACAACAAGAACGTGGACAAGTGGCGCGAGGGCGACCAGCTCAAGATCTCGACGATCACCATTCCGAAATTCAGCGGCGAGGCAGGCTCCACGGCTGAGAAGCAGAAGAAGCTGGCCCAGGATCTGCGTGCGAAGATCGTCGGCGGGGCTGACTTTGCCGCCACGGCCCGCACCTACTCGCAGGACAGCCGTGCTGAGAACGGTGGCTCCTGGGACTGGATGGCCAAGACCGACATGATGCCCGCCATCGCCAACGCGGCCATGGAGCTGAAGACCGGCGGCATCAGCCCCATCGTCGATCAGGAGGCCAGCTACATTATCGTCGCCCTGGACGCGAAGAAACTCGGCACCGCCCCTTCCCTGGCCGACAAACGCGCCGAGATCGAAAAGCTGATCAACGCGGAGAAATCCAAGGGCAACATCGACAAGTGGATGGAGGGCGTGCGCAAGAAGCACGTCATCAAAAGGCTCTAAACCCGACGCACCGCCGTGATCCAGATCGTTTTCAACGACATCAGCGCCTCCGAGCTCTCCCAACTGCCCACCCAGGTGCAGTTTCACCTTCTTGAAGCCCTGAACATACAGCCGGCGGACATCGACGACGCCATCCTGGCCAAACGCTACGGCGTGCTCGAACGCGGCAGCAAGAAGCTCTACCGCTGCCGTGCCGGCGACCACCGCATCTACTTCGCCATCGTGGATGGCAATGTGCGCGTGCATCGCGTGCTGCACAAAAACACGCTCACGGACTTCCTCTTCCGCAGCAACCTCCCTGGCGGCGGCGAAGACGAGGCACTCAGCCAGTCAAAGAACTTCTGGCACCTCATCGATGAGGGAGCCAAGACGCTGAAGGTCGCCTAGGCACCCAGATTGACGAATTCCGAATGACGGAATGACGAATGAGTCTGGCAATTCGTAATCATTCGGCATTCGTCATTCCACATTCGTCATTTTGCCGCCATGCTCACTCTCGACGCCCTTCTCTCCGACGAATCTCTGCGCCAGCAGGAGTTCCCGGTGATCAAAGACAGCCTCTTCCTGGCCCACGCCGGCGTCACCATCCTGCCACGACGTGTCGCACGCACGATGCAGGATTACCTGGAGCAAAGTTGCCTGCGCATGCAGGAGTATCCTGAAGCCTGGCGTGCGGTGAATGAGACACGCGTCGTCGCCGCGAAGCTCATCGGTGCCAAGGCCAGCGAGATTGCGCTCATCGGCCCGACTTCCGTCGGTTTGAGTCTCGTCGCCAACGGCCTGCCGTGGCAGCCCGGCGATGAAGTCGTCAGCTATCTCGATGACTATCCCGCGAATGTGTATCCGTGGAGCGATCTCGAACGCCACGGCGTTGTCTTGAAGCGTCTTCAACCGAAGTCTCCCGGCGAAATCACGCCCCAACTTGTCGAAGCGGCGCTCACGCCGAGAACGAAGCTCGTCGCACTCGCCTCCTGCCACTTTTTGAGCGGCTACCGGATCGAAATCGACCGCATCGGCCGCATGCTGCGCGAACGCGGCGTGTTGTTCTGCCTCGATGCCATTCAAACCGTCGGCGCATTCGAGACCCGCGTCGATCATGTCGATTTCCTCTCCGCCGACTCGCACAAATGGATGCTCGGACCGATGAGTGCGGGCATTTTTTACGTGCGGGAAGAGCTGCAGGACATGCTGCGGCCCAGCCTGCTCGGTTCCTGGAACGTGCGCAGCCCGAACTTCATCGCGCAGGAGGAAATCGCCTTCGAACGCGGCGGACGTCGCTATGAACCCGGCGCGCTCAACATCTCCGGCATCCTGGGCATGAAGGCTGGCATCGACTTGATCCAGGAAGTCGGCCTCGAAGCCATCAGCGCCCAGCTCTTGAAGCTCAAAGCCCGTCTGCATGCCGGTCTGGCACCGCAGGGGTTCACCTTCCTCGGCCCTGACCCGAAAAGCATCCACGCTTCCGGCATCACCACGATCCAGCATCTGTCACGGTCGCTCGAAGACATCTCCAAGCACCTCGCCGAGCACCACATCGCCACCTCCCTGCGCCACAACCGCGCCGGGCAACCGCTGCTGCGCTTCAGCCCGCATTTCTACAACACCGAAGCCGAGATGGATCGCGTGACGAAGGTGATTGGCCAACTCGCTTGACGGAATGCGCGCTGGATTCGCATGGAATTCCATGCTTACTCCTGCGCATGTTCCAGCTCGAAGACATCCACCCACTGACAGACTTTCAACGCAACGCCAAGACTCACCTGAGTCGCGTGAACAAAACCGGGCGGCCAGAAGTACTTACTGTCAATGGGCGGGCTGAGGCAGTGCTTCTGGGACGCAAGACGTATGAGAAGTTGAACGAGGCGCTGGAGGAACTCGCAGCGATCAAGTCAATCCAAGTGAGCCTCAAGCAGATGGCCGCAGGCAAAACAATCCCCGCCAAGGCCGTGCACCAGCGGTTGCGT
This sequence comes from Prosthecobacter sp., assembly GCF_014879935.1. Classification (GTDB taxonomy): domain Bacteria; phylum Verrucomicrobiota; class Verrucomicrobiia; order Verrucomicrobiales; family Verrucomicrobiaceae; genus Prosthecobacter. The sequence continues at coordinate 16,094 of NZ_JACSRD010000241.1, read as the reverse complement.
AAATTATGAGCTTCGATGTCGCCTACACAGCGCACGCGCAGCAGGAGCTGGAGGATGTCTATCTTTGGATCAAATCCCGCGCCCCTCTCTCAGCCGAGCGCTGGCGGGAAGAGCTGATCTCCAAGGTGGAATCTCTGGCTGAAGAACCACAACGCCATCGCCTGGCCCCGGAAAGCCGAAGATTTCCTGTGGAGATCCGCCAGTTGCTCTTCCGCAAACGTCGGGGCCAGTTTCGCATTCTTTTCACCATCACAGGCAAGGGCGTTGTCATCTTATCAGTGCGACATCACTCACGCCGACCGCTGGAAGAAGGCGATTTGCCCTTTTGAAGAGAATTCACCGCCGCACCGTGGCCGGCAAAGCTTTCTCCAGCGCGGCGAGGATGCGCTGGTGGGCGGCATCGACTTCGGCGGTTTCGAGGGTCTTTTCGGGGCTGCGGTAGGTGAGGGTCCAGGCGATGGATTTGCGGTCTTTGGCGATTTTTTGGCCGGTGGGGTCGGTGAAGACGTCGAAGACTTCGCTGGCGATGAAGAGGGGCTCTTTCTGGCTGGCAAAGAAGGCGGCGACTTTGGCGTGGGGGAGGTCGGCGGGGACTTCCATGGCGACATCACGGGTCATGCCGGGAAAGCGCGGGAGTTCTTCAAACTTCGCGGGGCCGGTGCTGCCCTGGCGGAGGGCGCTGAGGAGCAATTCGGCGACATAGACGGGATGACGGGCGCTGATGTCGCGAGCACGCGAAGGATGCAGTTGGGCGATCCAGCCGAGGTTGCGATTGCCGGCGCGGAGTTCGCTGGTGAGCAGGAAGTTCGCGGGGGATTCTTTGACGGCTTTGGGCTCGATGCTCACGCGGCTGAGGCCGGGCAGATGGGTAATGATGCCCATCAACTCATGGATGTCGGCGGCCTGCGGCGTGCGGGCATGCCAGCTCGATGGGCTGACTGGGCCGCTGATGAGGATGGCGAGGCGTTCTTCTTCGCGGCTGTTGCCGTTCGGGAGCTTGAGGAAGACGCGGCCGAGCTCGAAGAAGCGCAGGCGGTCGGCACCTTGGCGGATGTTCAGCGCGGCGGTGGCGATGAGGCCGGGGATGATGCTGGGGCGCAGCGTGGTGTGGTCTTCGCTGAGCGGATTTTTCACGGCGACGCCGGTGCCGCCGCCGAGGGTGTCGGGCAATTGCGCATCGGCGATGAGGCGCAGTGTTTGCGCTTCAAAGCAGCCGCGATTGACCAAGGCCTGACGGATCGTCATCGCGAAGTCGTAAGCGCGATCGGTGGCATCGCTGGGCACGGCGACGGCGGTCATTTTCGACGGAACGCGGTCGAGTCCGATGACGCGGGCGATTTCCTCGATGAGATCGACGGGGCGCTGCAAATCGGCGCGATAGCTGGGGATGTGCCAGCGGCTCTCGTGCTTCGTGGCGGCTTTTTTGCCGAGGCCGAGTTTTTCGAGGATGGCGTGAATTTCATCGCCGGTGAGATCGGGCGTGCCGAGGAGCTTGCGGGCGCGGTCTTCATCGAGCGTGACCTCGCCGGTCAAAGCGGGCGCTTCACCGGCGACGTGCAGCACGTCTTCCGCGGTGCCGCCGGCGATGGAGAGGATGAGCTTGGTGGCGAGTTCGGAACCGCCGGCGACTTGTTGCGGATCGATGCCGCGCTCAAAGCGGTAGCTGCTGTCGCTGCTGAGGCCGAGTCGGCGCGAGGTGCGGCGGATGTTCGAAGGCGTGAACCACGCGGCTTCGAGGAGCACGTTGGTGGTGGCTTCGGTGACGCCGGTTTCTTCGCCACCCATGACGCCGGCGATGGCGACGGCGCGTTTTTGATCGGCGATGACGAGATCGTCGGCCAGCAGCGTGTAGCTCTGGCCGTCGAGCGCGAGCATCTGCTCACCTTCGCTGGCGTTGCGCACGACGATGGAGCCGCTGAGCTTGTCGAGGTCAAAGCAGTGCAACGACTGGCCCATCTCCATCATGACGAAGTTCGTGATGTCCACGATGCTGTTGATGGGACGCAGGCCGATGCTTTCGAGGCGGCGGCGCAACCACTCGGGGCTGGGGCCGACTTTGACGCCTTTGATGAGGCGTGCGGTGTAAAGCGGGCAGGCGGAGGGAGTTTCAAGTTTCAGGTTTAAAGTTTCAAGTTTCGTCGGCGTGGACGTCTTGTTGTAATCACGCTGGCCTTTGAGCGGCATGCCGGTGAGGGCGCTGAGCTCGCGGGCGAGGCCCAGATGGCTGAGGAGGTCGGGGCGGTTCGGTGTGATCTCGAGGTCGAAGACGACATCGGAGGGCACGAGCTGGTTGAAGGGCGTGCCGATGGTCGTTTCGGCATCCAGGATGAGCAGGCCGCTGTGATCTTCGCCAAGGCCGAGTTCTTTGCCGCTGCACATCATGCCGAGGCTCGCCACGTCACGGAGTTTGCCTTCTTTGATGGTGAATCCGCCGGGCAAAACGGCTCCGGGGAGCGCGAGCGGCACTTTGTCGCCCGCTTTGAAGTTCTTCGCGCCGCAGACGATCTGGCGGATGCCGGTGCCGTCGTTGACCTGGCAGACGCTGAGTTTGTCGGCATTCGGATGCTGCACGAAGGACTCGATCTGCGCCACGACGACCTTGTCGGTGGTCACACCGCGTTCTTCGATGCCCTCGACCTCGACACCGGCGAAGGTGAGGAGATCCGAGAGCTGCGGAACGGTGTAGCTGCTGAGATCGAGATGAGTGCTGAGCCAGGAGAGGGAGACTTGCATAGCTGGAAAGAGATCGGTGAGACGTTCGGATTTACCGCAGAGGGGCGGAGGAGCAGAGAGTGCAGAGTTTTATGAATTTCTCTGCGTCCTCTGCCTCATTGCTCCTCTGCGGTGAAATCGAGCGTCCATGAAGTTTTAAGCGGCGAACTGTTGGAGGAAGCGGACGTCGTTTTCGATGAGGTGACGGATGTCGGTAATGCTGTGGAGGATCATCGCGAGGCGGTCGAGGCCGAGGCCGAAGGCGAAGCCGGTGGTGGTCTCGGGATCGAAGAGGTTGTCGCCGCGGGATTTGTTCACGGCGGTGAAGACGGCGGGGTCAACCATGCCGCAGCCGGCGATTTCGATCCAGCGAGCGTCTTTGCCCTTCGCTTCGAGTTTCACATCGATCTCAAAGCTCGGTTCCGTGAAGGGGAAGAAATGCGGGCGGAAGCGCACGGCGGTGTTCGGGCCGAAAATCTCGCGGAAGAAGGCTTCGAGCGTGCCTTTGAGATCGGCGAGGCTGACGTCGTTGGAGACGTAGAGGCCTTCGAGCTGGTTGAAGACGCTGAGGTGCGTGGCGTCGATCTCATCGCGGCGATACGCGGCGCCGGGTGCGATGATGCGGATGGGGAGCGACTTCGCGGCTTCCATCGTGCGAATCTGCACGCTGGAGGTGTGCGTGCGCAGCAGGCGGCCATCGGGGAGGTAGAAGGTGTCCTTCTCGTTGCGGGCGGGGTGATCAGCGGGTGTGTTCAACGCATCGAAGCAGTGAAACTCGGTCTCGATCTCCGGTCCTTCGGCCAAAATGAAGCCGAGACGACGCAGCGTGCGGATGGCGAGATCGCGAATCTGCGTGAGCGGGTGCAAAGCGCCATTGCCGGTGCCCGGACGGCCCGGAAGCGTGATGTCGATGCCTTCGACGGCTTTTGCATCGAGCGCGGCCTGCAGTGCGAGTTTCTTTGACTCGATGCCGTCGGTGATGGCGGTGCGCACGTCGTTCAGTTTGGCACCGACTTCCTTTTTCTGATCGACGGGCACGTCCTTCATGCCCTGGCTGAGCGCGGTGACGCTGCCTTTTTTGCCAAGGAAGTTCACACGCACGGCTTCGAGCGCGGCTTCATCCTGCGCGGCGACAAGCGCGGCGAGGGCGTCGGTTTTGAGGGAATCGAGTTGGGAGAGCATTGGAACCGGCCACTTAGCTGCGCCCAGGGCCACGCGCAACCTTCGGGAGGGCGCCATGTGCCGCCTCGACGCCTCACGCCCGGGCGATTTCCGGACTGCGCAGCACCAGCTCTGTCACTTCCGGCGGACAGCCGATTCTCAACGGCAGACCGACACAGCCGATGCCGCGATTCACATACAATTCCAGCCCTCCCACGCGGTAATGGCCGGCGAGGTATCTTTTGCCATGCCGTGCACGGCGCAGAGACATGGGTTCCTTGCCGCGAAACACAAGCTGTCCGCCGTGGGTGTGGCCGGAGAGTTGCAGGGCCTTCACGCCAGCCGCGGCGATGACGTCCGCCGCGTCAGGTTCGTGCATCATGAGCACCAGTGGCTGGGTTTGCTTCCAGTGCTGCAGTGTTTTGCGCACATCCGGCTTGTTGACGTAAACGGAATCAATTCCACCGAGCCAGAGCGGGCCGACGTCGGTCTGAACACGGCGCGTGTCATTGCTGAGCACGGGGATTTTCCGTTCGTGCAACGCACGCACGACGTCCGCGGCACCGCTCCAGAAATCGTGATTGCCCAGGCTGGCATGCACGCCGTGCGGTGCCTCCAAGTGCGACAGAATGTCCGCCACGAGCGGCGCTGCACGGGTGTTATTGGTGACAAAATCTCCCGTGAGGGCAATGAGGTCCGGCTTCAGCGAGTTGCAGGCTTGCACACTCTTCCAGATGTCCTCCGCCGTGGTGTATGGCTCCAGGTGAAGATCGCTCAACTGGCCGATGCGAAAGCCATCCAGGGCCGGAGGCAGACCAGGAACAGGAACCTCGACGCGTTCGATCTGGAGTTGCTTGCGATCTGCGGCGATGGCGGCTGAGGAGCCGCCGACAGCCAGGGCGGTGAGGCCGCGAAGGATCTGACGACGTGATGTTTTGGGGCGCATTGAGCAGAGGGAGACTTCCGAAGGAGGCCGTCGGAAAGGCGGAGGTGGGCCGTCTCTGACACCGCAATCCGGCAGGCGTTCGTTCCACTTCCATGTCTCTCCGCAATGGAACGCCTCACAAAAAAACAGCCGGAGCGTGAGCTCCGGCTGCTGGGAAATCCTGGTGATGCCTGGAAGGTTACGCTTTCGCGGCGGAAGCTTTCGATTCCAGCGCGGCTTTCGCCTGCTGGACGAGGCCTTCGATGGCACCCGCATCCTTGACGGCGAGGTCGGCGAGGACTTTGCGGTCAAGGGTGATGCCGGCGGCCTTGAGGCCCTCCATGAAACGGGAGTAGCTCAGGCCGAGCGGGCGGGTGGCGGCGTTGATGCGCTGGACCCAGAGGTTGCGGAAGCTGCGCTTCTTGGCCTTGCGGTCGCGGGTTGCATAGGTTTCCGCCTTGCGGACGGCGTCTTTGGCGTAGCGGAAGTGCGTGCTGCGGAATCCGCGGTAACCTTTGGCTTTTGCCAGCACGCGCTTGCGGCGCTTCCGGCTGGCGGGGGAGTTGGTGGCTCTTGGCATGTGTTTCTGTCAGTGATCAGGCTGTTTGTTGGGAGAGGATGCGCCGCCTCACCTGAGCGAAGGCTCCGTGCGAAGGGAGCCAGGCGAGCACATCGTGGTTCCAGTTGGGAACCGGCGAGGGGATCAATGGAACGGGAGGTTCATCTTGATCGCCTTCACATCGACTTCCGCCACAAGGGCGACTTTGCCGAGGTTGCGCTTACGCTTGCGACTCTTGTTCTGCAGGATATGGCGCTTGCCTTGTTTGCGGCGCAGCACTTTACCCGTCGCAGTGACTTTGAATCGTTTGGCGACAGCTTTCCTCGTCTTGGCGATACCAGCGTTTTTGGACATAGGGGCGCGGATGCTAGACGAGAAGGCCTGAGTGGCAAGGTGTTTTTGAGACCGGGAGGCCCTTGGAATAAGAGCCACTGAAAACATTCACTCTCAAAAGTGGGAGTCAGAAAAACTCAGAATATCAAAAATTAAAGTTGTATTAATTATCGTAGATTGCTAAATGGAACGGAATTGACCGGATATTCCATGACCACTGCGCCACTTGCTTCCAACTCCTCTCCCGCCTCGGTCGCCGAGATGGAGCAGAGCCTGGAGCAGCTCAAAGTGGCCAACTACTACCTCCGGGTGGCTCTCGATCAGGTGACTGACGGCGTGGTCATCGTCGAAAGCGAGCCCAGTGACCCGAAATGCGGTCCCAAGGTCCTTTTCAGCAACGCCGCCGCCGCGATGCTGGCTGGCGCTGACCCGGAAACCGGCCTGCGTGGCCTGGGCCTGAACGATCTCGTGGCTGGTGACAAGGATGCCACCACGTTGCAGGCCAGTCTCCAGCAGGCAGTGCAAAACGGCGGCTGCCATGAATGTGAGTGCGCTTTGCAGAGCCTGCGCACCCAGGCTCCCATCCCCTGCAAGTGGCGGGTGCGGGCGGTGTTCAACAGCCTGCGCAAGCTGCTCAATTTCACCATTCTCATCAGTCCGGCGCAGCCGAATGCGCCTGCCAAGGCCGACCCGAAGCCTGCTGTGGAAGATTTGGACGCGCAATCGGTGCAGTTGCGCAAAGAAAACCTGGCGGCTCTCGCCCAGGGCATCGCTCATGACGTGAACAACCTTCTCGGTCCCGTCACCGTGCGGTTGTCCGCACTGATTCAGCAGGTGCAGGAGCATCCCGCGCTCGCGCATGAATTGCAGGCTGTGTTTGCCGGTCTGAAGCGCGCGAAGCAGTTCACCTCCCAGGTCGTCACCGCGTCCAAAGCGGTGCCCCGCAAGCACGAGCCCACGGATCTTTCCGCCCTGATGCGCGACACGGTGGAATTCGCCGGCGCCGGCTCGAACGTCCACGTGTGCGTGCGTCAGGACGACAACCTGCGCCTCGCCCTGGCTGATCCGGTGAAACTCAGCCAGGTGCTGCAAAACCTCGTCATGAATGGCATCCAGGCCATGCCACGCGGCGGCTACATGGATGTCGAGGCGCACAACCACATGGTCGGCGGCACGGGCGATGGCCGGTTGAAGCCGGGACCGCATGTGCTGCTCGTCGTGCGCGACCGTGGCTGCGGCATCGCCCGGGAAAACCTGGGCCGTCTTTTCCGCGAATCCTTTACCACCAAGGCGGATGGCAACGGCATCGGCCTCACCACCTGCAAACGCTTCATCGATGAGATGGGCGGCGAGATCCGCGTGACCTCCACCCCGAACGTCGGCACGGAGTTCCGTGTGTATCTGCCTGCTGCGGAAGGTTCCGGCAGCACCAAGCCCCTCAGTCCCGCCGATGCGGCCCCTGTTCCGCTCAAGCACGGCAAGGGCAAGGTTCTCATCGTCGATGACGAGGACGACCTGCGCAAAGTGGCCAACATGATCCTCACCCGCTGCGGTTACGAGGTCGTCCAGTGCGACAACGGCCAGGATGCCGTGAAGATCTATCAAAGTCTCTTCCGCACCGGCACCCCGCCCGACGTCGTGCTCATGGACCTCACCCTCCGCGGCGGCATGAACGGCACCGAAACGGCCGCTGAGATCCTTCACCTCGATCCTGAGGCACGCATCGTCTGCACCAGCGGCAGCGTCACCCAGGAGGTGCAGATGGTCTTCCTGGAGCGTGGCTTCGTCGGCGTGCTGCCAAAGCCCTACGAGGCCGGCGAACTCACGCAGACCGTGCATCGCGTCGCCACGATGATGAAACGGAATTGAAAAGTCGCGTGACCGTGCTTGGGACAAAGGTTGACCACTCGCATGAAAACACGACGCCACTTTCTCTTCGCCGGCCTGGGCACCGCCGCGGCAGCCACGTTCACTGAAACGCTGCGTGCCGCTCCCGATCCGAAGAAGGACGTCGTCATCGGGCACGGATCGTTCCGCTACAAGGTGAACAAGGACTGGGTGCCCGCCGGCCAGGGCCGCCACCATCCCATCCTGAACTGCCACGAGATGGTCCAGGTCAAAGACGGCCGCCTCTTCATGATCGGCGACCACTGGGACAACCAGATGCTCATCTTCAAGCCCGATGGCACCATCCTCGACTCCTGGGGCAGCGTGTGGCCCGGCGGCCATGGACTGACGCTCTCGAATGAAAACGGCGAGGAATTCCTCTTCGTCACCGACAGCGGCCTCTGGAAGAGCGGCAGCGGCGGCTATCGTCAGACCGGCCGCATCACGAAAATCGATCTCACGGGCAAAGAAATCTTCTCCATCAGCCATCCCATGAGTGTCGGAGCCTACGAGCCGGACATGGTCTTCAATCCCACCGAAACTGCCATCGCACCGAACGGCGACATCTACGTCGCCGACGGCTACGGCTCGCAGTTTGTGCTGCGCTACGATGCTCGCGGCAAGTTCATCCAGCGCTTCGGCGGCAAGGACGGCGTTCCTGCGGAACAGCGCCTCAACAACGCCCACGGCATCGCCATCGACACCCGGAACGGCGCCGACAAAGCCACAGTCATCGTCACCTCACGCGCGGACAACTGCTTCCAGCGCTTCACCCTCGACGGCAAACACCTCGAAACCCTGCCCGTGCCCGGCGCCATGGTCTGTCGTCCCGTCATCGCCGGCCAGGAGCTCTATGCTGGCGTCTGCTGGTCCAAAACGCCCGACATCAACAAGCTCCCTCAGAACCCCAGCGGCTTCACCGTCATCCTCGACGCGAAAAACCAGGTCGTCAGCGCCCCCGGCGGCACCGAACCTGTGTATGAAGACGGCAAATTGAAGCCGCTCATGCAGGCTGAGCGTGTCTTTGACCATGGGCACGATGTCTGCGTGCTCGACACTGGTGATCTCATCGTCTGCCAGTGGAACGCTTTTCAAACCTACCCAATCAAACTGGAGAAAGTCGCCGTGTGACGTGCTGCGGCACGCTTTGTGTCAGCGGCGCTGGCAAATGACGAATGATGAAATCCGAATGACGAACGAACCCCCAATGCCGAATGCCTCAACGCCACCGGACGCGTGCAACATCGCCGCTTTCGTTGATTGGAGCTTCGTCATTCATTCGTCATTCGCCATTCGTCATTCGTCATTTTCATCCCTCCGCCCTCCGCCCTCCGCTCTTCGCTCGAAATGAAATACCTCACGATCATGCGCCATGCCAAGTCCAGCTGGGGACAGCCTGGGCTCGCGGACCATGATCGGCCGCTGAACGACCGTGGAAAGCGGGCCGCACCCGCAGTCGCCACTTTTCTGCACCGCACCTACTTCGGGGGGAATGGCTCCCCTGCCCTGCTGCCCGTTCCCGACCACCTCGTCAGCAGCACCGCCTTGAGGGCGCTCACCACGGCACAGGTCGTGCGGGAGACGCTCTCGCTCCCCGTGGAAAACCTCAGGCTCGAATCCGGACTCTACCTCGCCGAGGCGGAGCGCATCCTCGACCTCATGCGTGCCTTCGATGAGAGCTGGCATCACGCCATGATCTTCGGCCACAACCCCGGCATGCACGACTTCGCCGAAAAGATCCTCGCCCGTGCGAACATCCCGAAGATGCCCACCTGCGCCGCCGTCATCATGGCCTTCCCCCACGAGTACTGGGGCCTCGCCGACTGGCATGAGGCCCAGCTCATCGGCTACATCACGCCAAAGTCCCTCGAACGCCGCTTTCCCGAGCTCTACGGCAACATCTCCGCCGGAGACGGCGACGATTAACGACATCGCCCTCCCGCCCTCCTCATGCGGGAAGCTTCAAACCGGCTCATCTTCCGGTTTCGCCCAAGGATCGAGGCAACAATCTGCTGATCCGGGGGGATTTCATCTAGCCACCGGCCAGCAAATGTTGTTAAAGGCCCGGCGCGATGACTTCCTCCGCTCCCCAGTCAGCGGCACCCGCTTTTCCGCCCACGGCGTGGAGCATGGTGCGTCTCGCCGTGGCGGAGGGTCTCCCCGGCTCGGATCAGGCGCTGAACGAGCTCTGCCGCCTCTATGAACGGCCAGTCGTGGCCTTCATTCTTCGAAAGGGCCACGCCATCGAAGAAGCGGAGGATTTGAAGCAGGCCTTCTTCGAGCACCTGCTCGCCAAAAACGCTTTTGTGGATGCGTCATGTCTCAAAGTGAAGCTGCGCGCCTTCCTGATCACCAAGCTGCAGGGATTCCTCATCGACCGTCACCGCCACGACATGGCCCGGAAACGTGGAGCCGGCCAGGTGGCCCGCATGGCCGATCTGAGCGAGACTCAGGCCCTCCTCGCAGAGCCCGTGGACGAGACCACGCCCGTCGTGGCCTTCCAACGCCAGTGGATGGAAACAGTGGTCACCAACGCCATGCGGCAGCTCCGTGCCGACTACGAGCAGCGCGGACTGGCCGCCCTCTTTGCCGCGCTGGCCCCATTCATCACTGGGAAAGGCGATGCCAAGCTCGCGGAGCTGTCGGCGGAACTCGGCCGCCCCGAGGGCACGCTGAAAAGCGACATCTCCCGCCTGCGTGCCCGATGTCAGCAGCTCATCCGCGAACAGGTGGCAGCCACGCTGGATGATCCCACCCCCGAGGCCGTCACCGCCGAGCTGCGGGAGCTGATGAATCCGCGCTGCTGATTTTTCGATCTGGCATGCAACCGGCAGCCCGCCTTTCCGAATCTGCTCTCTGAAACCCTTCTTGAAGCATGTCCGACTTCCCTCCCCAAGACGATCCTCTGTTTGGAAATCCCGCCAGCGATCTGATTCGCGGAGCTTTGGAAGGGGTGCCGGGCACGACACCCGCCGCGCCGTGGGAGCCGCCCACGCCGGAACAGTTGGCGGAAATGCTACCCCAGTATCAGATCGAGGCACTCATCGGTCGTGGAGGCATGGGGGCGGTTTACAAAGGAAGACAAGCCTCGCTGAAGCGTCCCGTGGCCATCAAGCTGCTGCCGGCGGAGTTTTCGGCGAATGCGGAGTTTACCTCCCGCTTTGAGCGCGAGGCACAGACGCTCGCCAGCCTCAGCCATCAGGGCATCGTCGCCATCTTCGACTTTGGGCAGACGAGCCAAGGGCACTTGTACTTCGTCATGGAGTTCGTCGATGGCACCGACCTTGCGCACCTCCTGCACGGTCAGCGGCTGGAACCGGATCAGGCGCTGGAACTCACCATGCAGATCTGTGAGGCGCTGCATTACGCGCATTCGCAGGGCGTCGTGCATCGCGACATCAAGCCCGCCAATGTGCTCATCACCCGCGATGGCCGGGCAAAGTTGGCCGACTTCGGCCTCGCCCGCCCGCTTTCCTCCATCCATAGCCAGCTCACCGCCACGAATGCCGTCATGGGCACGCCCGACTACATGGCACCCGAACAGTGGCAGGGCAAAGCCGATCATCGCGCCGACATCTACGCTCTCGGTGTCATGCTCTACGAGATGCTGACGGGCACACGCCCACAGGGAGCCTTTGACCTGCCTTCCATCAAATCCCACATCGATGCCCGGCTGGATGAGGTCGTCATCAAAGCCATGCGCCAGGAGCCGGAGCGCCGCTACCAGCGTGTCAGCGAGCTGCGTGACGCCGTGGGCAGCATCCGAACCACCCGCCCGCCGCAGCCGGCGCCCGCGCCGCGGCATCCCGTCCGTGCTCCCAAACCGAAAGCACCGCCGCCCAAGAAGACCCGCTCTGCTTTCGAGGCACTCACATGGGCAGCCCTCGCCCTGCTGATTCTCGGACTCGGCTGGGGAACCGCCATCCTCTTTGGCAACAAGGACCGACAGACAGCAGCCTCGCCACCGCCTGAATCCGTTCCCGCTATCACGCAGCCCATGCCACCACCCACCCGCGAACCGCCGGAGGTGAAGCCCGAGCCCGTGCCCCCCAAAACGGAACCAAAGCCTGTTCCCACGACGGCTGCAGTGACCACACCTCAGCGACCACTGCCACAGGAGCCGGTTCCCGCCCCAGTCCCGACGCCTCCAGCCGCCGAACCGGCTCCCCCCTGCATCGACATCCTCAAAGCCCAGTCAGTGAACGCCATGAAATGGGTGCTCGCCCCGCTTGATGAAGCCGTGCCCGCCGACATTCGCCAGAACCTCACACTCTTGCGTGAAGATCTCGTCGATGAAGGCAAGTCCAAACCCGCCGCCCCCATTCCCGCCTACAGCGCCGGCTGGCAGCTCTGCCAGGCCCTCCTTACCGCTCTCGACGAGCGTGACCTCGCCCGTGTCGCCGCCGGCTACCGCGATGCCCAGGCCGCCGCGAACCAAACCCACACCAACCAGGCCCTCGACGCCCGGCGCAACTACATGATGAGCTGGCCGCAATACGCCCGCGAAGGCGATCAACGCAGCGCCCTCGCCCAACAAAACCAATCCCGCACCGCCCTGGCCAGCGAAGCCCAAAAAGTCGCCTGGGCCGCCCAAAGCGCCAAACTCAGCCGCAGCCTCGACACCCTCTACTCCAGGTTCCGTGAAGCCTTGCGGCGATGAACTCTTCCCAATCCAGTCACCCACCGCAAGAGACGAGATAACCACAGAAAAAACCGTTCTGCATGCCGTGCTATGCGGCTATCCCAACTTGCGGTGAAAAAGTTTTCGTCCGCTGCAACCCTGCCGCTCGCTTTGCGAATCACTCTTTGAACTTGAACTCCTCTCCCATGAAAGCACTCCTCTCCATTCTCTTCGCCACTTCACTCCATGCTGCCGTGGAGCCTGGGTTTGTTTCGCTATTTGAAGGACCAAATGCTTCGGCTTGGCAGCAAAGCGGCCCGGGGCAGATGAAGATCGCAAACGGAATCGCCACTTGTCTCTCTCCATCAAAATGGGGAGTCGCTGTCTTTGGCAGCAGGTCTTTCGCCGACTTCACTTTGAAGCTCGAATTCAAAGGGATGAAAACGGAGTTCAATTCGGGAGTGTGGCTGCGCATCCCTTCCATCTCAGGTGAAATCAATGCGTTGGCAGAAAGCCGCTATGAAGTCGGCATTCGACACTCCAGCGGCGGACTCGGCAGATCAACTGGTGCCATCTGGGGCCTTCAACCTGCGTTTTTGGACGCCGTCCGCACTGGAGACTGGAACGAGATGGAAGTTACTGTCTCCGGCCAGCGCTATACAGTGAAGCTCAATGGCCAAACCGTGAATGATTTCACTGGGAGCAAAAGCCTGTCCGGCTACATCGGCCTAGAAAGCAACGCAGAAGGCCCCGTGCAATTTCGCAACGTCCGCATCAAAGACCTCCCCGCAGCCTTTGCCTCACCCGCCGCACCTTTGGCGATGATTCAATCCGATGCCAATCAGCCGCGCATCGAGGTCATCAAAGACCAAGGCCCCAACGCCACCGAGTGGGCGCTCACGCCGCTGGGCGAGGCCATCCCCGCTGACATTCGCCAGAACCTTACCTTCCTGCGCGAGGACTTGCTCGACGAAGGCAAAAAAACCGCCAAAGCCAGCCCGGCGGCCTACAAGCTAGCCTCCGACTACTGCGACAAGCTCCTCGCAGCACTCGACCAGCGCGAACTGGCCCGCGTGAATGCCGGTTACCGGTCAGCTCAGGCGGATGCGAACAAAGCGACATCCAATCAAGCCCTCGACGCCCGCCGGAATTACCAGATGAGCTGGCCCCAGTACGCCCGTGAAGAGTCCCAGCGCTCCGCCCTGCGGGAAAGTGAAACGGACAAAGCCGACGTGAAGAAGGAACGCCTCAAAGTCGAATGGGCCACCCGCGCCACGCAGATGCGCTCCTACCTCGACAACCTCTACCGGCAGTTTCGCGAAGCGATGCGATGAGCCTGCTTTCGTGTTCTGCATCCGTCATTGCCCCTTGTTTCCCTCAAGACCTTATGAAAACGACCCGCTCTCGCCTTCTGCCATACGCCTGCTTTCTGATCTGGACGACATCGAGTTCGTCTCACGCCGCCGCAGGCTTCTCAATCCGCGCCACACCGGGAGATGGTGCCATCATCGAATACGCGGGCGCACCACTGGCGGAGTATGTGGTGAACGAGGCCAACAAACCCTTCCTGAAAAACGTGATCGCGCCGGGCGGGCATGAGATTACGCGAGGCTTTCCCATGAAAAGCGTCCCAGGCGATCCGACGGACCATCCGCAGCATCGTGGCATCTACTTTGCCCATCAGAACATCGGAGGCGCGGACACATGGGAGGAGCCGTCAACTTACCAGCCCGGAAAAGGCAAGGGTGCTCCGACGCTGGGAAAAATACAGCATCGAAAGTATGCGGAGTTGCACGCGGATGCGGCGAAGGCGGTCATCGTGGATCTTTGCGACATTCTCGATGGTGCCGGGCGCAAGGTCTGCGAAATGGCGCATCGGATGACATTCTCAGGCGGACAGGGTGCGCGGATCATTGATTCCGACCTGCGCTTGACGGCTTCCGGCAGGGAAGTCGTCGTCTTCGATGCCAAGGAAGCCGGCTTCTGCATCCGGATCGCCGGAAGCATGGCCGTCGATGCTGGGAAAGGCGGAACCATCGTCAACAGCCATGGAGACACCAACAACAATGCATGGGGCAAAGCCGCCAGTTGGTGTGACTACTCCGGTCCGGTGGCGGGGGAAGTCGTCGGGGTCGCCATGCTCAATCACCCGTCCAGTTTTCGCTATCCCACCCGCTGGCATGTCCGGTCGTACGGACTTTTCGCCGCCAATCCGTTCGGTCAGCGCAGCATCGACAAGTCGGCCCCGGACGGCAGCATCACCCTCAGGCAGGGGGAAGACATCGTGCTGTCCAACCGCATGATCCTTCACCGGGGCAACGCCGCCCAGGCAGGGATTGCCGCCGCATTTGATGCCTATGCACGAGAGCCCAGACCCGGAGGCAACAGTTCGCCGAGAGTGATTGGAGCGGGTGGTGCCGCCCTTGCTGCTGGAGCTTCATCCATGTCAGCTCCACAACAACTCACCGCCGCCCCCACTGCTGCGCTCACCCTCGATCCCAACCAGCCACTGCTGGAAACCTTCTCCCAGCTCGCGCCCAACGCCAGCGAGTGGGTGCTCGCCGCGCTGGACGAAGGCGTGCCGCCGAACGTTCGCCAGAACCTCACCTACCTGCGCGAAGACTTGCTGGACGAATACAAGCAGAAGCCCAGGGCCGGCCAGGACGCCTACCGCGCCGCGCACCAGCTCTGCACCGCCATGATCGCCGCGCTGGACGAACGGGAACAAACCCTTGTCACGGCGGGCTACCGCTCCGCACAAGCGGACGCGAATCAGAAGACCAGCACCCAGGCCCTGGATGCCCGGCGGAATTACATGATGAGCTGGCCGCAATATCAGCGGGAACAGTCCCAGCGCACCGCGCTGCGCCAGCAGCAGGGAGCCGAGGCCGATGTGAAAAAACAGAGCATCAAAGTGGACTGGGCCA
The DNA here is from genome assembly GCF_014879935.1 of Prosthecobacter sp. Classification (GTDB taxonomy): domain Bacteria; phylum Verrucomicrobiota; class Verrucomicrobiia; order Verrucomicrobiales; family Verrucomicrobiaceae; genus Prosthecobacter. The sequence continues at coordinate 969 of NZ_JACSRD010000241.1, read as the reverse complement.
ACCGCACCGCAGCCGTGCGCAAGACCCTCGACACCCTCTACGCCCAGTTCCGCGAAGCCCTGCGGCAGTCGCCGCCAGTGAAGTGATGTTTTTGTTGGCAACCCGCCCACTCGGCCTGCGAATCACTGTTTGAAAACAACATTTTCCCCGCAACCTCCCGCTTCATCTTCCGAATCTGCTCCCAGCTCTATGAAATACCTCATCGCCTCCCTGATTCTTCTCTCAACATTTGCTCACGCCACTGTCGAGCTTGGATTCACGCCCATCTTCGATAACGATCATCTCGGTGGCTGGAGTCATGTTGGCCCAGGCGGAATGCGCGTATCGAACGGAGAAGCCACGATGTCTTCATCAAAAGGAAACGGCTTTTCATGGTTTTCGTCCCAACCTTTCACCGATTTCGTATTGAGGCTCGAGTTTCAAGGAAAGGGTCGTGAATACAACTCGGGTGTTTTCTTCCGTTTTCAAAACCCAGGCAATGATGCCTCAATCCCATCGAAACAAGGCAATGAAGTCGCCATTACTGAACCAGGAGCAAACGATCAACCTACCGGGTCCATTTACAATTTCAAAGATGCTCAGGCGGGAGTGAAGCTCCGAGCCGATTGGAACGATTTGGAGATCACCGTCACTGGGAACAGGGTTGTGGTCAGTTTGAATGACACCGTTATCAACGATTTTACCGGGCTTCGTCAGCCCGCAGGCTTCATCGGCCTCCAAGCTCATCCGCGCGGGCCAGTGCAGTTCCGCAACATTCGGATCAAAGACCTTTCCTCACCTTTGCCGACACTGGCGCCATCTCTCGCCACCATCAAAACCGACGCCAACCAGCCCCGCATTGAGGTCATCAAAGACCAAGGCCCCAACGCCACCGAGTGGGCGCTCACGCCGCTTGATGAAGCCATCCCGGCGGACATCCGCCAAAACCTCACTTTCCTGCGCGAAGACCTCCTTGATGAAGGCAAGAGG
>NZ_JACSRD010000129.1 GCF_014879935.1 Prosthecobacter sp. | reverse complement strand
AAACTTCTTTCAATAACAAAAATACACCAGCCATGTTCGACTCACGTTTGATGACCTCTGGCGCTCTCGCTGTCCTTGCAGCCGCACTTTCCTCCTGCGCCTTGCCGAAGCAGCCTTTGCTCACTTACTGGAAGGAAATGCGTCGTTCCAACAGCGTTTCCCCTCTTGAAACGGGCAAGACGTACGAGGTGCGGAAGGCCCTCGCCTCCAACGTGCCCTTCCGACCCGGCGAGATCCAGCGCTACACCTTCGTCTTTCAGGAGGCAAAACCTCCCCTCATCGCCGCGTCGAATGTGCATCGCAGTTCTCAGATCCGCGTTCGCACCACCGCCTACACTCACAGCGAGAGCGACCATATCATCTATGGCGTCAAAAACGCCATCGGCACGAATCTGAAATTCGGCAGCGTCCGCAGTGCTGCCGCCGACTGGTCGCGCTTCCCCGTCGGCACCCGGTTCCGCATCGCCGGCCAGCCCGGCGTCGTTTATGAAGTCGATGACTACGGCAGTGCCCTCGTCGGCACCGGCACCATCGATCTCTACAAGCCCAGCCGCTCCATGATGGACGCGTGGGGCGTGCGTCATGTGGACATCGAAGTCATCCAGTGGGGCTCCTTCGAGCGCAGCATGGATCTCATGCGCGACCGCACCCGTTGGAAGCACGTCCGCGCCATGATGGACGGCATCGAATCCCGGCTGCGCACCGCAGGACTGTCCCACGCGAAGTTCCCTGTCACCGCCGCGCTTTGATCGCGTCCAGGCGCACGCCTGTCAGCGGCTGCGGAAATCGGGCGATATTCCACTGCATGCATCGGCGTTAGAAAACGTCTTCATGCGTGTTGTCCTCGTCCTTTTGCTCCTCTCCTTTGCCAGCCCCGGTCATGCCCAGCTCAGACCTGCGCCCCAAGCCACGGCCACTCCCCGGCAGATTCGCGAGGGCCTGAAAACCGCCACGCAGCCCGAAGATCAAAAAGCCCTCCACGACCAGGTGCTCCGCCTCTTCGGCCTCAAAAACCTCACCCAGGGCCGTGCAGGCGCGAAGATCGAGGCCACCACCGTCGCCTGGGCTGTGCTCGACCCCAAACCGGCCCGCGTCCTCAGCCAGGACGGAGCACTCATTGGCGACATGACCGCCCTCGGCGAAGACGGCCTCCAGGTGCTCGTCGCCGACATGCCGAACTTCACCGACACCGCCTACCGCATCGAATCCGAAGGCATGCCCCGCCTCGCCGGCACCGTCCACATCGAGCACTACGACTACACCGCCGACAGCCTCCCGCAGCCCGGCGTCCCGCAGGGCCGGCTGGAAAAGTTCGAGTGGGCCACCAGCCAGATCTTCCCTGGCACCGTCCGTGACGTCACCGTCTATCTTCCCGCCGGCCTCCAGCCTGGTGAGGAAACCTGCCTCATGGTCTGGCAGGACGGCTCCCGCCATGTCGATCCCCACGGCTCCATGCGTGTCTCCACCGTCTTCGACAATCTCATCCACAAAAAAGACATGCCCCGCACCGTCGGCGTCTTCATCGATCCCGGCCGCAAGCCCCAGCAAAAGCCCGGCGACAAAGCGGCCAACCGTGGCTTCGAATACGACTCCCTCGGCGACGCCTACGCCCGCTTCCTCCTCCAGGAAATCCTCCCCGAGGTCGAAAAGCGCCATCAGGTGAAGTTTCGCCCCCAGCCCGAAGCCTGGGCCATAGCCGGCGGCTCCTCCGGCGGCATCTGCTCCTTCACGGTCGCCTGGGAACGCCCCGACAGATTCCGCAAAGTCCTCTCCTGGGTCGGCTCCTTCGTCGATCTCAAAGGCGGCCACGTCTATCCCTCCCTCATCCGCCTCACCGAGCGCAAACCCCTGCGCCTCTACCTCCTCGATGGCGAAAACGACCTCGACAACAAATTCGGCAACTGGCCCCTCGCCAACAAGCAGATGGCCGCTGCGCTCAAATACATGGGCTATGACTTCCGCATCGACTGGACGCAATGCTTCCACGGCAGCAAAGGCATGGCCCCCCACCTCCCCGACGCCCTCCGCTGGCTCTGGCGTGATGTGAAGTGAAGCCCGGAGCGAAAGGCTCGCGCTGTTGCGCCCCAGATCGGCAAACAGGGCCGAACGATGCTGCTTGCCAGGCAAAACGGTCGCGGCTTGGATGAAAATCCTCCCCATGCCCGACGACGCCAAACAGACCCTCCACACCCAGCTCTGGAACATCGCCAACACGCTGCGCGGGAAGATGGGGGCGGATGAGTTCCGGGACTACATCCTGGGCTTCATCTTCTACAAATACCTCTCCGAGCGCATCCACCTCTTCGCGGATGAGATCCTGAAACACGACGGCGTCACCTTTGCCGAGCTGGATGAAAAGTCCGCCGAGGGCAAAGAGATGCTGGAGGCCATCGAAAAGGAGGCGGTGGAGCGTCTGGGTTACTTCTTAAAGCCCGCGGAGCTGTTTCATCGCGTGGCGGAGAAAGGGGCGCGGAAGGAGGACAACTTCATTTTGGAGGACCTCGCCGCCATCCTGAAGCACATCGAGTCCAGCACCATGGGGCATGACAGCGAGGAGGACTTTGAGGGACTGTTTGAGGACCTCGACCTCGGCTCGTCAAAGCTCGGCAAGACCGAGAACCAGAAGAACGAACTCATCGCCAAGGTGCTCGTGCATCTGGACAAGATCGACTTCCGCCTGGCCGATACCGAGGCGGACGTGCTGGGGGATGCCTATGAGTATCTCATCGGCCAGTTTGCCAGCGGCGCGGGAAAGAAGGCCGGGGAGTTCTACACGCCGCAGGAGGTCAGCACCATTTTGGCAAAGATCGTCACCACCGGGAAGAAGAGCCTGAAGAGCGTCTATGACCCCACCTGCGGCTCCGGCTCCCTGCTGCTGCGAGTGGCGAAGGAGGTGGAGGACGTGGGCCACTTCTACGGGCAGGAGATGAACCCCACCACCTACAACCTCGCCCGCATGAACATGATCCTGCACGGCGTGCATTATCAGCGCTTCGACCTGCGGAATGAGGACACGCTGGAGCATCCCGCGCCGGAGCATGCCGACCTGCGCTTTGAGGCCGTCGTGGCCAGTTTGGCCTTCTCCGTGAAATGGTCCGCCAGCGAGGTGCTGAAGGGCGACGACCGTTTCAGCGCCTATGGGAAGCTGGCCCCCTCGTCGAAGGCGGACTTCGCCTTTGTGCAGCACATGATCCACCACCTGGAGCATGGAGGCACCATGGCCTGCGTGTTGCCGCATGGCGTCCTGTTCCGTGGCGGCGCGGAGGGGCACATCCGCCGCTACCTCATCGACACCTGCAACTACCTGGACGCCGTCATCGGCCTGCCGGCGAACATTTTTAAAGACTCCGGCATCCCCACCTGCATCCTCGTGCTGAAAAAAGGCCGCGAGCACCCGGACGACATCTTGTTCATTGATGCCAGCCAGGGCTTTGAAAAGGTGGGGAACCAGAACCAGCTCCGCCCCGAGCACATCGAGCGCATCGTCACCACCTACCGGCAGCGCCGCAGCGAGGAAAAGTTCAGCCACGTGGCCGACCTCCGCCAAGTGCAGGAAAACGAGTTCAACCTCAACATCCCCCGCTACGTCGATACCTTCGACGAGGAGGAGCAGATCGACCTCGATGCCGTCGCCACCCAGCTCGCCGAGCTGGAGAAGTCCATGCGCGAGAACGACCAGGTCATCGCCGGGTTCTGCGCGGAGTTGGGAATCAAAGCACCGCTGGCATGAGCACGACGAAAACATCCGCCCACGTGCCCAAGCTCAGGTTTCCGGGGTTTAGTGACGATGCATTCCAAATCAAACTTGGTGAGGTGGCCAAAGTCACATCAGGCGGAACACCAAGCAGACAAATACCAAGATATTGGGATGGTCAGATTCCTTGGGTCACAACTTCTCTGATCGATTTTAACCGCGTCTCGTGTGCTGATGAGTTTATCACGGATGAAGGCTTGGATAACTCGTCCGCTAAACTTTTTCCGAAAGGCACAGTGATAATGGCCTTGTATGGGCAAGGGGTCACTAGAGGTAAGGTTGCGATACTTGAGTTTGAAGCAGCGACAAATCAGGCATGTGCAGCCATGTTGATCCACGACCGCCGGTTGGTGAACGAATATCTGTTCTATGATCTGCAGCGTCGATATACCGAACTGCGCCAATTGAGTAATGATGGCAGTCAAAAGAACCTCAGTGGTGATTTGCTCAAGAATCTTGAAGTCACACTCCCGTATGTCCCCGAGCAGCAAAAGGTCGCGGCGTTCCTGACGGCGGTGGATGGGCGGATCGAGCAACTGAGCCGGAAGAAAGCCCTGCTGGAGGCCTACAAGAAGGGCGTGATGCAACAGCTCTTCACCCAAACCCTCCGCTTCCAAGACGACCACGGCCACGACTTCCCGGATTGGGAGGAGAAGCGGTTAAGCCAAGTGGCAACGATCACGAAGGGTTCAGGTATCTCCAAAGCTGATATTGATGCGAACGGGGACACGCCCTGCATTCGCTACGGCGAACTCTACACCGACTATGGTGAGCTCATCGATGAAGTTAAGTCCCGGACCAGTCTTCCACGCAAAGATTTGGTCATGAGCCGCAAGAACGATGTCATTATTCCATCATCGGGAGAGACCCACATCGACATCGCACGAGCGGCTTGTGTCATTCACGACGATGTCGCGTTGGGAGGAGACCTGAACATCATGCAGACCAAGCAGAACGGTGTTTTCTTGGCCTACTACCTGAACAATGCCTGCAAACACGCCATAGCGCGGGTCGCTCAAGGGAGCTCGGTGGTGCATCTTTACCCAGATCAGCTCAAGGGCCTGTTGCTGCGCCTCCCCAGCCTGCCCGAACAAACGAAGATCGCGAGCTTCCTGAGCGCGTTGGACGGGAAGATCGGGGCGGTGGGAGAGCAGATGAGGCAGACGCAGGCCTGGAAGAAGGGGCTGCTGCAGCAGATGTTTGTGTGACGAAGGTGCGCGCCCATCCCCCAAATTAGGTCGCCCCTTCAGGGCTCCGGCGTCGTTGCGCCGCCAACCCAGGGCGTTGCCCTGGGCTGCGATAGGCCTCGCCTTTGGCGCTCAAGAAGGCGCACCAACGGTGCAATCTATAGCAGCGAAGGGCAGCGCCCTGGAGATGAGGCAGACGCAGGCCTGGAAGAAGGGGCTGCTGCAGCAGATGTTTGTGTGAGGAAGGCCTTTCCGCCATTCCACGCATTAGATCGCCCCTACAGGGCTCCGGTGTCTTTGCGCCGCCAACCCAGGGCCTTGCCCTGGGCTGCGATAGGCCGCGCCTTTGGCGCTCCGATCCACGGGGCACACATGGTTTTACATCGTTTGTCTGATTCTTCCGCACCAACGGTGCAAACTACCGTAGCCCAGGGCAACGCCCTGGGGTAGCGTGGACGAAGGACATCCCGGAGCCCTGAAGGGGCGACCTAAATCCCAACGCGCATCATCTCACATGCCGCAATCGCTCGCCAACCTCTACGTCCACCTGATCTTCTCGACGAAGGAACGGTTTCCGTTTCTCTCCAAAGACGTGCGCCCCGATCTACACGCCTACATGGCGACGGTGCTGGCGAATCTGAACTCCCCGGCGGTGCTCATCAACTCGGTGGAGGACCATGTGCATGTCCTCTTCAACATGGGGCGCACGGTGACTTTGGCCCAGGTGGTGGAAGACGTGAAGAAGTCGTCCTCCAAATGGATCAAGACACAGGGGCCGAAGTTCGGGCAGTTTGCGTGGCAAGCCGGATACGGCGGATTTTCCGTGAGCGAGTCCAACGTGCCGAAGGTGGCGAACTACATCCGCACTCAAGAAGAGCACCACCGGGTGAAGACCTTTCAGGAGGAATACCTGGAGTTTCTGACCAAGCACAAGATCCAATATGACGAACGGTATGTGTGGGATTGATGTGCCGATGATCTTGTCTTTTGAATTGGGTCGCCCCTACAGGGCTCCGGCGTCGTTGCGCGGCAACCCCAGGGCGTTGCCCTGGGCTGCGATAGGCCGCGCCTTTGGCGCTCAAGAAGTAGCACCAACGGTGCAATCTATCGCAGCGAAGGGCAAAGGCCTGGGTAAGGGCCAAAGGCCAATCGAAGGGTAACGCCTTGGAGTAAAGAAAAGCCGAAAATCTTTACATGTCAGTCGCCGCCTGTTAAGTTTTTGGCGTTTTCTTGACACGTTAGCCCGCACGGTGGCTGAAAACCCCGATTTCTTGACTTCTCATGGCCTCCCTCTCCCCATTGCCGCTGGCTGACCTCTCCGCGCTGGAGTCTGCGCAGGTCTGGCGGGCGCTGCGGGATGCGCACCGGTGGCTGGCGGAACTGAAAGGGCTGTGTGCCTACCTGCCAAATCCAGCCCTGCTGCTGGAAACACTGGCGATCCAGGAAGCGAAGGACAGCTCCGAGATCGAGAACATCATCACCACGCATGATGAGCTGTATGCAGCCCATGGACAGTCTGGCACCCCGGCGGCCAATGAGGTGCAAAACTATATGGCGGCTCTGCGGACGGGCTATGAAGCCGTGCGTGGCAGCGGGCTGATCCGCCTGGAGACGGTGCTGGCCGTGCAGGCAGAGCTGGAACAGAACCGCGCGGGACTGCGGAAGCTGCCTGGCACCGTTCTGAAGAACGAAGCCACCGGCCGGGTGATCTATGAACCGCCGCAGGATGCCGCCGAGGTGGAGTCGCTGATGGGGAACCTGATCGACTACATCCACGCGGATGACGGGCTGGACCCGCTGCTACGGATGGCGGTGGTGCATCATCAGTTTGAGAGCATCCACCCTTTTTATGATGGGAATGGCCGCACGGGGCGCATTTTAAACATCCTGCTGCTGATCCGGGAAGATTTACTGGAGCTGCCGCTGCTCTACCTGAGCCGCTACATCAATCAAAACAAAGCCGCCTACTACGAACTGCTGCAAACCGTGCGGGAGCAGAACCGCAGGGCGGAGTGGTGCCTCTACATGCTGAAAGGCGTGGCACAGACCGCCCGCAGTGAAATCCAGCTCATCAAGGCCCTGCGGGACCTGATGCTGGACTACAAGCACCGGCTGCGGACAGAGCTGCCGAAGCTCTACAGCCAGGATCTGCTGAACAACCTCTTCCGCCACCCCTATACGAAGATCGAATTCATCGAAAAAGAGCTGGGCGTCTCCCGCCCGACGGCGATGAAATACCTGGATCAACTGACGCAGGCAGGCTTCGTCGAGAAAGCAAAGATCAGCCGGAGCAACTTCTACATCAACCGCCCCCTCTACCACCTGCTCACCACGATCCAGCTCCCCTCCTCGTAGGTTGACCGATGGTTGACCAATCGGTTGGCTCAAAGTTGACTGATCTCCTGCCATGCCACCCAACACCCTCCCATTCACCCAGCCGGAGCAAGCTCTCGAAAACGAGCTGGTGGCTCAACTCGTGGGACAGGGCTTCGCGAAGGCGGCGGTGACGGATGAGGCGACGATGCTGGCAAACCTGAAAGCCGAGTTGGGAGCCTTCAACGGGCTGAAACTGTCCGAGCTGGAGTTCAGCAAGGTCTTGAACCACCTGAACCGCGCGGCGGGTGTCTTTGCGAAGGCGAAGACGCTGCGGGACCGGATGCAACTGAAGCGTGACGACGGCAGCACGGTGTGGATCAGCTTCTTCGAAGGCGCGAACCCACTCAAGAATCGCTACCAAGTGACGCAGCAGGTGACGGCGGAGGGCACCTTCAAGAATCGCTATGACGTGACGATCCTGGTCAACGGCCTGCCGCTGGTGCAGATCGAGCTGAAGCGTCGCGGGCTGGAGATGAAGGAGGCCTTCAATCAGATCCAGCGCTACCAGAAGCACAGTTTCTGGAGCGGGCAGGGCTTGTTCCAGTTCGTGCAGCTCTTTGTGATCTCCAACGGGGTGAACACGAAGTATTACGCCAATGCGCGGCGGCAGAGCTTCAAGCAGACCTTTTACTGGGCGGCAGAGGACAACAAGACGATCCGCGAGCTGCCGGCCTTTGCCTCCGCCTTCCTGAATCGCGAGCATTTGGGCGCGATGATCGGGAAATACATCGTGCTCAATGAGACGGACAAGGTGCTGATGGTGCTGCGTCCGTATCAATACTACGCGGTGGAGCGGATCGTGGAGCGGGTGCTGAATCCGCCCGCCGAGAACCCGAACGGCTACATCTGGCACACCACCGGCAGCGGCAAGACGCTGACGAGCTTCAAGGCGGCGCAAATCCTCACGGCGCTGTCGAGCATCGCGAAAGTGGTCTTCTGCGTGGACCGCAAGGACCTCGACTACCAGACGATCAAGGAGTTCAATGGCTTCCAGAAGGATAGCGTGGACAGCACGAACGACACGAAGACGCTGGTGCGGCAGTTCAGCGATGACACGACGAAGCTGATCGTGACCACCCTGCAAAAGCTGAACACGGCGATCAGCAAGCAGGCGCATCTGAAGCAGATGGAGAAGCTGAGGGGCGAGCGGATCATCTTCATCTTCGACGAGTGCCACCGCAGCCAGTTCGGCGACACGCACCGGCGCATCACGGAGTTCTTCACGAACCACCAGATGTTCGGCTTCACCGGCACGCCCATCTTTGCCGAGAACGCGGTGAGCAAGGACGGCAAGAAGCACACCACGAAGGACCTCTTTCACCAGAAGCTGCACAGCTACGTCATCACGGACGCCATCAAGGACGAGAACGTGCTGAAATTTGCCGTGGAGTATGTGGGCCGCTACCAGCGCAAGCCTGGCAGCGCCACGGAGGTGGACATCGAGGTCGAAGGCATCGACACGAAGGAACTCATGAACTCTCCGCAGCGGCTGGAGAAGATCGTGGACTACGTCATCGAGCACCACGCGGTGAAAACACGGAACAAGGAGTTCACCGCGATGATGTGCGTGAGCAGCGTGGAAACGCTCATCCAGTATTACGAGCTGTTTGCCGCCCGGAAAGCCGCCGGGAAGCACAAGCTGCGCGTGGCGACGATCTTCAGCTACACGAGCAACGAGGAGGACAAGGACGCCGACGGCATCCTCGACGAAGGCGGGGAGATCATCGGCGGCGAGGGCGGTGATCCGCACACGCGGGAGAAGCTGGAGAAATTCATCGGCGACTACAATGCGATGTTTGGCACCGCCTTCTCGACGAAGGACACGCAGAGCTTTTACAGCTACTACCAGGACATCGCCAAGAAGGTGAAGGAGCGGAAGGTGGACCTGCTGCTGGTCGTGAACATGTTCCTCACCGGATTCGACAGCAAGACGCTGAACACGCTGTGGGTGGACAAGAACCTGAAGCACCACGGCCTCATCCAGGCCTACTCCCGCACGAACCGCATCCTCAATGAGGTGAAGAGCCAGGGGAACATCGTGGTCTTTCGCAACCTCAAGAAGCGCACGGACGAAGCTCTCGCGCTCTTTGCCGATGTGAACGCGAAGGAGACGGTCTTTGTGCCGCCCTACGAGGACTACGTTGCCAAGTTCAACGAGGTGGTCGTGGAGCTGCTCAAGCTGACGCCGACGGTGAAAAGCGTGAAGGATTTGAAGGACGAGGAGGCGGAGATGCAGTTCGTGAAGATCTTCCGCGAGCTGATGCGCCTGCGGAACATCCTGGAAAGCTTCTCCGAGTTCGACGACAACGATTTGTCCCTGCCCGCCCAGCGTTTCGCCGACTACCGCAGCGCCTACCTGGACCTCTACGACAAGGTGAAGTCCGACAATCAGGTGCAGAAGGCCAGCATCCTCAATGACGTGGATTTCGAGCTGGAACTGATCCACCGGGACGTGATCAACGTGCAGTACATCCTGCAATTGCTCGCCCGCCTCTACAGCGCCGATGCCGAGGAGGCACCGAAGCTCCGCAAGCTCATCCTCGACAGCGTGACTGGCGACATTGAGCTGCGCAGCAAGGCGAAGCTGATCGAGAAATTCATCGAGGACAACCTGCCGAACGTCGGCAGCGAAGCGGAGATCCCCGACAGCTTCGAGGCCTTCTGGGAAAAGGAACGCGTGGCCGCCTTTGACCAGCTCGTGGCCGAGGAAGACCTCGATGCCGACAAGCTCAAGAAAGTGATCGACCGCTACGTCTATACCGGCCAAGCCCCGCTGCCGGATCCCGACATCGCCGAGATCATCCTCAAGCCGATGAAGGTGATGGAGCGCGGACCATCGAAGAGGAGAGTTTTTGAGCGGGTAGTGGACTATGTCGCGACCTTCATCAAGGGAATCGCGGCTTGAGTTCGGCCTGCCTCCGTGGTTCCTACTTCGCTCCTGCAAACGTCAGCACATCGGCCACGTCCTGGGCGGTGAGGACGCTTTCGAGGCCGTCGGGCATGAGGGAGGTGGCGAGGGTCTTCATCTCGTGGATGTCGGTGCGCAGGACGACGATTTCCGCGCCGCCAGGCAGGCGGATCGTGATGTTCCCGGGCGTTTCGGCGGCGAGCTGGCCGACGACGAGGGATTTGTCCTTCTTTGTGACTTGGGTGGCGGCGTTGCGCTGCTCCACGGCCCGATTGGGGTCGAAGATGGCCTCGATGAGCTGCTCGCGCGGCTTGGTGGCGACGGTTTTGAGGTCGGGGCCGACTTCGACGCCGAGATCGCCGACTTTGTGGCAGATCATGCAGACTTTCTGAAACACGGCGGCACCGCGTTTGGCATCGCCGCCGAGCTTTCCAGCCTCGGCGACGTATTGCGCGACAACTTTCTGCCGGTTGGGATTGTGGTTCGTGATGACGGGCGCCTGAACGGCGGCAGGGGCCTTGGTGGGTGACTGTTTGAGCAGGGGCTTCTCCAAATCGATGAACACGTCATCACTCGTGCTGCCGGTGGCGGTGAGGGTGGCGGCACGGACGTAGGGCGCGTGCGGGCGCAGGAGGGGGAGCAACTCGTCCGGGAGCATGCCGCCGAGTTGCATGATCGTGAACGCGGCCTGGATCTTCACCGCAGGCGACGCGGTGAGCAGGTTCTTCAACCCTGCCACCGCGGCGGTGGCGTTTTTCTCCAGCAACAGACGCTGAGCAGTGTCGCGAATCCAGCCATTCGATGAAGCCATCGCGGTGACGGGATCGGGCATTTTGATGCTTCGCGGGAGTGTTCCGGCCCTGGCGATGCGATAGACGCGGCCTTTGTCCTCGCCACCACGCAGATCGAGGCCCCGGGCGATCTCCGCAGGAATCCATTCCGGGTGCTCCAGCACGAGGCGATACATGTCCACGACATAAAGAGCACCGTCAGGGCCGGAGCGGGCCATGCTGGGGCGGAACCAGTTGTCCTGGCTGGCGATGAACTCGCTTTCTACGTCGCCGGGGTGGCGCTTGCTGGTGATGGAGGCGCCGGTGTAGCTCAAAACCTCGCGGTGAACGAGGTTGTTGGCCGGTTCGCAGATGAACAGGACATTTTCGCCATCGGGACCGAAAGTTGTGTCCCGAAACGGCATGGGTGAGCAGCCGGAGGTGAGCGTGTTGATGGCGCTGGCCCAGTTGAAGCGGCGCACGGGCGGGCTGGCGGTGAAGACGGCCTTTTCTTCATTGAGCGTGGCACGGACGGACTTCGCCACGACTTCGGGATGACGTTCCAAATAGCGGAAGGGCAGCCAGTAGTGCCAGCCGATGGTGCTGTTGTTGTTGCCGAACCAGTTGCCGAAGTCATCGCGCCACTTCCCATACTGGCTGCGGCCGCCTTCGAGTGCGAAATCGCCGGTGCGCGGGTCAAATCGGAAGTCATTCGTGCCGAGGGCGATCTTCTGGCCTGTCTTCACGCAGGTGAGGTCGCCGCCGCTGTCTCCATTCGCGCCGTGGAGCCAGCCGTCGAGGCCCCAGCAGAAGCCATTCACGAGATGCTGCGGATTGCCGGCGGTGAAGCCGGTGAACCACGTTTCGCGCTTGTCGCAGGTGCCGTCGCCATCGGTGTCTTCGGCGTAGAAAATGTCCGGGATGTTCGCGATGAAGACGCCGTTTTTCCAGAAAGCGAGGCCGGTAGGGTGCTTCAGGCCGTCGAGAAAGAGCGAAGCCTTGTCATAGACGCCGTCGCCATCGGTATCGGTGAGGATCTTGACGCGGCCGCTTTGCAAATCGGAGACTTTTTCCTGCCCGACGCTGCCATCCTTGGTCTTTTCACCAGGGGCGAAGGGATAATCGCCCATTTCCACCACCCACATGCGACCGTGGGCGTCCCAGTCGATGAAAACCGGGTCCTGAACGAGCGGTTCGTGCGCCACCAGCGTCGCCTCGTAGCCAGGTTTGAGTTTGAGCGCCTTCAGGGAGTCCTGCGGTGATTTCGGCGCGGGTCCGGGCACCTTGAGCAGTTCGGAGAAGGGGATGCGTTGCTTGCTGGCCTCACTCCCCATGGCACCGTGCCGAAAAGTGATGCCTTGATCACGTCCGCTGGCATCGACGATGAGCGGCAGGCTGTTCGCATCGCCTGGTTTGCCTTCGCGCATGACCTGCGTCCAGCCTTCGTTCCATTGCAGGTTCTTTTTCTCGCGTTCCTTCGGCACGAACATGAAGACGCCGTATTCGCGTGGATTGGAGATGATGAGGTCCTCGTTGCCGTCGCCATTGATGTCCACAAAACGGACGCCGTTGTCGCGGCCCAGGTCATCCTTGAGCGAGACTCCTTCCGGCAGCGGATGCTGGCGCATGTTTGCGGGAATTTCCGCCGGGAAAACAGAGCGGGCGGAGGTGAAAACGAGGGCGAGGAGCAGTGGGAGCGGGCGCATGGCGGGAGGGGGCTGCAAACCAACGCTCGCGGCACGCATCTTCCTTTGCGCGCCGGGCACAAAACTGGCACGCAATATCCGTGCAGCATCAAGCAACGCATGCTGAGCGGGTCAGTGGATGCGCTCTATTGTCGCACCAATGGAAGTCTTCGCTGTCACCATCTTCATGAGCCTCGCATTCGCTGTCTTGTTCGCGGTGCTGTTCCTGGGGGAGAGGGCGCAGCGGAAGCATCGCAGCATCGAGCAGGACGCCCTGCTCCCGCTGGATGACGGCGCACCCGTTCGCGTCCGCAACGCACCGCCGGTTTCCTGATTCTCTCACTCCAACGCCATGACCACCACCACCTCAAAAATCACGATCGAGTTCGATGACAAGGTCGTCCGACAGTTCATGCTGGCCTCCATCATCTGGGGCATCGTCGGCATGCTGGCGGGCGTCTTCATCGCCTCGCAGCTGAACTTCCACCAGCTCAATGTCGCATCCTGGCTGACCTTCGGCCGCCTCCGCCCGCTGCACACAAACGCGGTGATCTTCGCCTTCGTGGGGAACATGATGTTCGCCGGCATCTATTATTCGACGCAGCGCCTGTGCAAGGCACGGATGGCTTCGGACCTGCTGTCGAAGATCCACTTCTGGGGCTGGCAGTTGATCATTGTGAGCGCGGCCATCACGCTGCCGCTGGGCCTCACACGCGGGCAGGAATACGCCGAGCTCATCTGGCCGATCAACATCGCCGTGGCGCTGATCTGGGTGGTGTTCGCGGTGAACTTCTTCTGGACGCTGGCAAAGCGCAACGAGCCCTCCCTCTACGTGGCGCTGTGGTTCTACATATCCACGATCATCACAATCGCCCTGCTCTACATCGTGAACCACCTGTCGATTCCAACGAGCCTGACGCACAGCTACTCGGTCTTCGCCGGTGTGCAGAACGCCCTGGTGCAGTGGTGGTATGGTCACAATGCCGTCGCCTTCTTCCTGACCACGCCGATCCTCGGCATCATGTATTACTTCCTGCCGAAGGCGGTGGAGCGTCCGGTGTATTCGTATCGCCTGTCCATCGTTCACTTCTGGTCACTGGTGTTCATCTACATCTGGGCGGGTCCGCATCACCTCCTCAACACCGCGCTGCCGAAATGGCTGCAGATGCTGGGCATGTTCTTTTCCCTGATGCTGTGGGCTCCGAGCTGGGGCGGCATGCTCAACGGCCTGCTCACGCTCCGCGGCGCCTGGGACAAGCTGCGCACCGATCCTGTGGTGAAGTTCTTCATCGCTGCCGTGACTTTCTACGGCATGTCCACCTTTGAAGGCCCGCTGCTTTCGATCCGTGCGGTGAACTCCCTCTCGCACTACTCGGACTGGACCATCGGCCACGTGCACTCCGGTGCGATGGGCTGGAACGGCTTCATGGCCGCCGGCATGTTCTACTGGCTCACGCCGCGTCTGTATGGCACGAAGCTGCACTCCCAGAGCTGGGCGAACTTCCACTTCTGGCTCGGCCTCATCGGCATCCTGGTCTATGTCGGCTCCATGTGGGTGTCCGGCATCATGCAGGGCCTCATGTTGAATGCCACGACTCCGGATGGCACGGCGCTCGTTTACCCGAACTTCATCGACACGCTGACCTCGATCCGCGCCATGATGGGCTTCCGCATCATCGGCGGCTCGCTCTACCTGGTGGGCATGATCCTGATGGCGCTGAACATCTGGATCACCATCCGCAAGGGCAAGGCCGTCAACGAAACCCGTGAGGTGGCCGTGATCGAGCGCCACCAGCGCGACACGATGGGTCTGAAGGAGACCTTCCTCAATGATCCCATTGCCTGCATGTTCGCCGGGCTGATCCTGGTGCTCGCCTGGTTGTTCCTGCCGCCGGGGGCCGACATCGCCGCCCTCATCTGCGCTGGCATCTTCGCCGTCCTTGCAGTGAAGCGTTTCCAGAAGAGCCACCATCGCTGGTCGAACTGGTATGAAAGCCTGCTGAACAACTGGATGCCCTTCACCGTGCTCACCTTCGTCGCTGTGGCCCTCGGCGGCCTGATCCAGATCATCCCGACCGTCATGGTGAATCGTGCGCAGAACGTCGAGGATCGCATCCAGCAGGTGTACACGCCGCTCGAACTCGCCGGGCGCGACATCTACGTCAGCGAAGGCTGCTACAACTGCCACTCGCAGATGATCCGCACCATGCTGCCGGACGTGCTGCGCTACGGTGATTACAGCCGCCTCGGCGAGAGCATCTACGATCATCCCTTCCAATGGGGATCGAAGCGCACCGGACCGGACCTTGCCCGTGAAGGCGGCAAATACCCGCATAGCTGGCACTACGACCACATGAAGGACCCGCGCCTCATCTCCGTCGGCTCGAACATGCCCCCTTATCCCCACCTCTTTGACGAAAAATACGATCAGAAGACCCTGTGGAGCAAGATCGGCGTGCTGACAAAGCTCGGGGTGCCTTATCCTGCCATGACGGAGACCGAGGTGAAGACCAAGGCCGTCGAACAGGGCATCCAGATCGCCAAGGAACTCGAAGCGCAAGGCCGCCCCGGCGCCCTGCCGGACACGAAGATCGTCGCCCTGATCTCCTACCTCCAGAAACTCGGCAAATACGATGTGCCGCAGGTCGAGGACAAGACCAAGGGCACACCGCTCGCCATTCCGTTCCCGCTCAAGCCGGGCATTCCTGACGGGTATCGCACCTCTGCCGTGACCAAGTAACCCCTGACCTCACGACGCCATGTACAAACGCCTGATTTACGACTCCGCCCTCGACTGGGTGCCCTACGTCGCCTTCGCCGTCACCGCGCTCGTCTTCTTCACCTTCCTCGTGCGTGCGCTCTCCCTCCGCAAGGAGCGCGCAGACAGGCTCTCCCGCATGCCTTTGGACGACTGACCTGACTTTTCTCACCTCGATTGAACCCATGAAACCCGAATCTCCCAACAACGGCCCCGTCCTCCGCGATCACGTCTATGACGGCATCCAGGAGTACGATCAAAAACTGCCCAACTGGTGGCTCTTCACCTGGTACATCACCATCGTGTGGTTTGTCATCGCCTGGGTGGCCTACTACCAGCTCCGCCTCGGCGACTCCGACATCGCCAAGGTCGAGAATGCCATCGCCAACGTGAAGAACGTGCAGATGAAAGAGATGGAGAAGATCTCCGACGACAAGCTCTGGGAAATGTCCAAGGACGAGAAGGTCGTCGCCGCTGGCGCCGCCACCTTTGCCGCGACCTGTGTGGCCTGCCATGCGCCCGACCTTTCGGCGAAGATCGCCGGAGCCAAGCTGCCGGGCCTTCCGCTCAACGACACCGAGTGGAAGCACGGTGGAAATCCGCTGCAGATGCTCAACATCGTCCGCAAAGGCGCTCCTGATCTCACCAAGGGCATGCCGCCGTGGGAGCCGCAGCTCGGTCTCAACCGCGTGGTCGAAGTCGTCGCCTTCGTGCTCAGCAAGCATCAGAAGGGCGAACCCGTCACACTCGCTGCGGACTCCCCTCTGAAAGCGGGTGCGGCGACTGCTGCTCCTGCCACCGCTGCTCCCGCTGCTCCTGCTCCTGCTCCCGCCGTTCCTGCCCCGGCACCTGCATCTGCTCAAAACTAAACTCCGCCTCAGTCCACACCGCCTGTCGCGCCAGGCAACCAAATGAAACCATCCACCCCCACACTCGAGTCCCTCTCCACAATCAATGCTGATGGTTCACGCAAATTCGTCCATCCGGCGGATGTCCGTGGACCCTTCACCTTCTGGAGGCGCGTGGTCGCGCTGGTGCTGCTGGCCATCTATGTGGGACTGCCGTGGATTCCGGTGAACGGCTTTCCTGCTGTCTTTTTGGACGTGCAGGAACGCCGTTTCCACTTTTTCGGCCTGACGCTCGCCACGCAGGACCTCTGGATCGGCTTCTTTCTCGTCACAGGGCTGGCCTTCTCGCTCTTCTACGTCACCTCGCTCTTCGGCCGCATCTGGTGCGGCTGGACCTGTCCCTACAGCGTGTTCATGGAGCAGGTCTATCGCCGGGTGGAGCGCTGGATCGATGGTGATGGCCCGAACCGCCGCCGCCTGGAGGATGCGCCGTGGACCGCTCAAAAGATCGCCCGTCGTGTCTTCAAGCACGCAATCTTCATCGCCATCTCGGCCGCCATCGCCCACGTCTTCCTCAGTTACTTCGTCTCCATCAAGGCGCTGTACGAGATGATGCACCATTCGCCTGCGCAGCATGCGAAGGCCTTCGGTGTCGTCGTGTTTCTCACCGCCGCGCTCTATGGCTCCTTCAGTTGGTTCCGTGAGCAGTTCTGCATCATTCTCTGTCCCTACGGCCGCCTCCAGTCGGCGCTGACCGACGACAACTCCGTCGTGATCGGTTACGACAAAAAGCGCGGTGAGCCGCGTGGCAAGGCCACCGTCGAAAAACCTGCGGGCGACTGCGTGGACTGCCGCCGCTGCGTCCAGGTCTGCCCCACCGGCATCGACATCCGCAACGGACTGCAGCTCGAGTGCATCGGCTGTGCCGCCTGCGTCGATGCCTGCGATGACATCATGGCCAAGCTCGGCCGTCCGAAGGGACTCGTGCGCTACGACTCCTACACCGGCCTCAACGGGGGCAGGACGCGCCTCATCCGCCCGCGAACCATATTCTACGCCTGCGTTCTTCTCGTCGGCATGGTTGCCTTCAGCATCGCCACCACCCGGATCTCGCCGCTGCGCGCCAGTGTCGTGCGCATGGGCGGCGCGTCCTTCTACGTGGACAACGGCATCATCAGGAACCAGTTCCAGCTCCGCGTCATCAACAAACGCAATGACAGCTCCACCTACACGATCGAGCTCATCGGTGAGGTTCCGCCTTCGCTCCAGGTCATCGGCGAGGATCAGACGCTCACTCTCAAACCCATGGCTGAGGAGTTGAAGACACTCGTCGTCACGCTGCCCCAGGCCGACTACAAGCGCCCCATCAAGTTCCGCGTGAAGGTGTCCGACGCAGCGCGCGGCGACAGCATGGAGACGCGCGTCATGGAATACCTCGGCCCGAACGTGCAGACCGGCCCCGCTTCGTCCCTCGACGTCAAAGACTTCATCCACTGAATCCTGCGGGAGGAATCCCGTGCTTTTTCCTCAAACCCCAACGCGCCCCATGATCCCCAAGTTCCTCTCCGTCCGTCCCTGGCTTTTCGTCGCCGTGGCTTTCACCGGATTCGTCGCGTGGTGGGTGTTCTTCATCACCCTGGCGGTCAAGAATGCGCCGCAGGAGATTCCGCTCGTCACCCGCACCGTTCATGCAGGCCATTGACACCAGTGCGGCCGCCTTTCTGGCCGGACTCGTCACCAGTGTCCACTGTGTGGGCATGTGCGGGCCGCTTTCGTGCTCCTGGGCGGTGTCAGCGAAGCCGGGAGCCTCCGGTTTCATGCGTGACACCGGGCTCTATCACCTGGGCCGCCTCGTCTCGTATGCGCTGGTCGGGACGCTCGCCGGAATGATCGGCGTCATGCCCCTGAAGTTCTTCCAGCACGGCGCCGGCATCGTGCTGCCGTGGATGCTCGTGATCGCCTTCGCCATCGTCGGCATGGGGTTGGAGACCTACCTGCCAAAGCCGCAGTTCCTCCGTGCCGGTGTGCGCCGCATCCAAACCGCTGCTTTCCGCCTGCACAGCGCCGCACGTGCCGGCTTGCTGGGTTTTGCCACACCGCTGCTGCCTTGCGGTCCGCTCTACCTCATGTTCGCCCTCGCCATGGCAAACGGCTCCGCTATCAAGGGCGGCGAGTTTGCCTTCGCCTTCGGTTTGGGTACCCTCCCGTTGCTCTGGCTGGCGCAGACACAGCTCCACCTCATCAGCGGCAAAGTTCAGCCGCAGACCATGCGCAAAATCCAGCGCGGCCTCGCTTTCACTGCCGCCCTCGTCATGGCCTGGCGCCTTCGCGGCACCCTCGACTTCAGCAGCGACGCCATCCCGAGCTGCTGCCACGCGGCTTTGTAAAGTAGCTCAGTTGCGCCGCAACTGAGGGGGCGTGTTCCGGATGTGCTTCAATCCCTTTCTTCTCCCAGAAAAGCACCCAAGGGGCTTGCGTAACACAGCCCAGGGCAAGCGAGCCTTGGCGAGCGCCGCCCTGGGTTTGTCGCAGGCCACCGTGAAGCAAACCCAGCGCTCCGCCAGGGAACGCGGTCACCAGCAGCGCCTTCAACGGGTTCCGATGCCATTTCTGCCGTTCCCGCCTCGTGAAATCCCTTTTCACGGCCAATTCATCCCCGCTTCATCAAGGTTTCACGCCGCTCTTGAGCATGGCGGGCGATGAAAGCACTCCTCATCCTCCTGCTCGGAGCCGTGACCCTCACGGCTCAAACACCCGCCCGCGTCACCGCTGCCACGCTCGATGACAGCGAGGTGCGCATCACCTACGGCGAACTGAAACGCCTCGTCGCGGCCACTTTGCCAAAGGAAGTGCCCTCCAGCGCCAAATCGAAGGCACCGGTCGGGGCGGCCTTGCTTGCGAGTCATTATCAGCTCGATCCGAAATCGGGAACGATCACCGCCGAGATGCAGGTGGAGAGCATTGAGGACGGCTGGCAGTCGATTCCTCTCACGGGAGCGGCTTCCAGCGTGATCGCCGTCGAGCCCAAGGATGCCCGCATCATCGTCAGCGGCGATCATCTCTGCCTTGTCACCGACAAAGCCGGCCCGCAGTCGGTGAAGCTGACTTTTTCGCTTTCACCCGAAGGGCAGGGGACCGTGCTGCATCTCGCTGCATCTCCGGTGGCGGCATTGGAGGTGAAAGAATTGGCCGAGAATCAGGTGCTGCGTCTCCAAATCGGCTCGGAGGTGAAAACCCTCGCCAGACCCGGCTTCATGGCGCTGCCTGCGGCGGGTGGTGAAATCGTCCTGTCACTCGTTGATGCCCGCAAATCGGCCCCAGTTGCAGCTTCCGGCCTCACAGACGACGCCATCGTCAGTCTCGCTACTTACACCACGCAAGTCGTGCGTGATGGCTCCGTGCTCACCGAAGGCACGATCACGGTGCGCCATGACCATCCGGTGAAACTCGCGTTGCAGCTCCCGGAGGCTGCGAAACTCCTCCAATGTCACGTCAACGGCGATCCGGTGCGCCCCGTCGTCAATGACGCCGGTCGCGTGGAGATCCCCCTCGACGATCCTGCGACCGACGGAGCCGAATCGGAGGTCAAACTCTCCTTCACCGCCACGCTCGCCGCTTTGCAAGCTGCCGAAGGAGAACTCGACCTGGCGCTGCCACAGACGCCGTTCTTTGCGAAGCAGATCGACTGGAATGTGCAGCTCCCCGCCGCCTACGACCTCAGCTTCGCGGGGAACGTCGATCCCATCGCCGACAAGGCCACGTCCCCCGGCCTTCACCTGCGGAAATCCCTCTGCCGCGATCAACAACCCCAGGCCCGCATCACCTACCGCAAACGCACCTCCAACTGACCTCAACTTGAAACTTTAAACCTGAAACTTGGAACTTATGAAACTCTCCCACCTCATCGTCATCTCGCTCATCTTCCTCTGCACCAGCATTGCCTGGTGGTTTCTGGGCGGCGTCATCGTGCATCGCACCAACCACGTCTCGTATCAGACCGGCGACAGCGTCAGCGGGCGCTGGGGGCCGCCGCTTTTGCAAAAGCATCCCGTGGCTCGCTACACCTCGTCGAGTGGCTCAAAGGTGGTGCTCCAGCCCGCGAAGAGCGATGTGAAAGTGAAGCTGGCCTATCAGCCGGTCAAAATGGGCCTTCTGTGGCACCGCACCTACGGCGTGCAGTTTGAAGGCGGCTACACCTTCACCAACAACACCGCCATCACGCAGACGCTGGCCATCGACTTCGATCTTCCTGCCGGAAACACGATGCTGGACAAGATCAACTTCACGCTCGGTGAAGGCGAGAAAGCCCGACGCTCCGTCGCCGCTCCCGAGCAGGGCGTGATCACGGACAGCGTCCAACTCGCCCCTGGGGAGAGCATTCCCGTGACCGTGAGCTACGAATGCCGTGGCATGGACGAATGGCGCTACGCCTTCGCCGACACCAGTCGCATCCGCGACTTCACGCTCACCATGAGCACTGACTTCACCGATGTGAACTTCCCCGTCAGCTCTCCCACAGATCGCAAGGAGGCGGACAAAGGCATGCAGCTCGTCTGGAAATATGAGGACGCCATTTCCGCTCCTGGCATCGCCATGGAGATGCCCCGTGAGCTGAATGCCGGGCCTGTGGCCGCGCAGATCGCGTTCTACGCGCCGCTGTCGCTGCTGCTCTTCTTTGGAGTGATCATCATCACCGCCATCTCGCGCGGCGTCTCGCTGCATCCGGTGAATTACTTCTTCCTCGCCGCCGGATTCTTCGCCTTTCCGCTGCTCTTCTCCTACATGCTCGATGTTGTGCCCGTGCATCTCAGCTTCGTGATCGCCGCCGCCTGCTCGCTGGCCTTGGTCTGCGGCTACATCCGGGCCGCCGCAGGCCATTTCCTCTTCGGAGTCGCGGTCGTCTCCCAGACGGCCTACATGGTGCTCTTCAGCTACAGCTTCTTCTTCAAGGGCCTCACCGGTCTCACGCTGACGCTCGGCGGCATCGCCACACTCGGTGTCTTGATGGCGCTCACAGCAAAGATCGACTGGAGCCAGAAGCTCGGCGTGGTTTCGCCGAGGCTGGCGTGAATCATTGAGCTTAACCGCTGATGAGACGCTGATTTGACGCTAATCAAAGAGATTCTGAATTAGCGTCTTGTCAGCGTCACGTTAGCGGTTCAAAAACTTACTCGACCGAACACATGTCCTCACGCATTCTCATCGTCGAAGACGAGCCTTCCATCTGCGAAAACGTCGTCTATGCCCTCGAAGCAGACGGATTCGCCGTCGCGACCGCCACCACTGGTCGCGATGCGCTGGAGCAGATGAAGTCGCAAACCTTCGATCTCATCATCCTCGATGTCGGCTTGCCGGACATGACCGGATTCGAGGTCTGCAAGGCGGTGCGCAAAACTCGCACGCTGCCCATCCTCTTCCTCACCGCACGTTCCAGCGAGGTGGACCGTGTGGTGGGACTGGAGATCGGTGGAGACGATTATGTCGTGAAGCCCTTCAGCCCGCGTGAGCTCGTGGCCCGCGTCCGCGCCATCCTGCGGCGTGTTTCTTCGGTCCCTCTGCCGCCAAACGGTCACGATACCTCCATCCCGCTCGTGATCGACGATCTGCGCTGTCAGGCGGTTTACTTCGGCACGGCGCTGAATCTCTCACGCTACGAGTTTCGCATGCTGAAGGCCTTTGCCGCGCATCCAGGCCGAGTTTTTTCCCGCGAACAGCTCATGGACCACGCCTCCGAGGAACCGGATGCCTCCATGGAACGCACGGTGGACACGCACATCAAAACCCTCCGGGCCCGCATGCGTGGCGTGCGGGAGGGCATCGATCCCATCGTCACGCATCGCGGCATGGGTTACTCGCTGCTCGAAACCTGGCCTTCCGCATGAGCCTCACCGCGCGTTTTCTTCTCGGCTTTGCGCTCGTGGCGAGCGTCGGGCTGGCGGTCCTGTTTTCGCAGCTCGTTCGCCGCGTCGAGCGGCAATATT
Source organism: Prosthecobacter sp. (assembly GCF_014879935.1). Lineage (GTDB taxonomy): Bacteria > Verrucomicrobiota > Verrucomicrobiia > Verrucomicrobiales > Verrucomicrobiaceae > Prosthecobacter. The sequence continues at coordinate 25,216 of NZ_JACSRD010000129.1, read as the reverse complement.
TTGAAGCCGTCGAGGAGCCGATGGTCGATGTGGCGAACATCCTGGCCGAAGTCATCGGCGCGGACGCCAAAGACGGCGTTCTCAATCCGCAGAAGGTCGAGCAGGCCATCCGCGCCGCCCAGCAGCGTCAGCTCAACGCACGCATCTACAACCTGAACAAACGCCGCGTGGACATGCAGGTCTATGTCACTGATGCCCAGGGACGAGTCCTGTTCGACTCTTCTGGCATCGAAAAGATCGGCACGATCTCGAATCATCGCGACGTGAATCTCACGCTCGTGGGCGAATACGGGGCGCGTTCCTCACGCACGAGCGAATACGATCCGCTGTCGGTTGTCATGTATGTCGGCGCTCCGATTGTGAAGGATGGCAGGACGATCGGCATGATCAGCGTCGCCAAACCTCAACGCGGTGTGCTGGCTTTCGTTTGGGAAACCGAGCGCTGGCTGAAGCTGTCCATCATCACCACCGTCGTGCTCATGCTGCTCGGCATTTACCTGGCTGCACGCTGGGCCACGCGTCCGCTCGACGTGCTGGCGCAGCATGCGCTGGCGGTGAGCCGTGGCGAGCGCTCCACCGCACCCCACATGCCCGGTCATCAGATGAAGACGCTCGCCTCAGCCCTCGAGTCGATGCGGGATTCGCTCGAAGGCCGCGAATACGTCGAGCATTACGTCCAAAGCCTCACGCATGAGCTGAAAAGCCCCGTCGCCGCCATTCTCGGCGCCAGCGAGATTCTTCAGGGCGATGTGCCGGAACCGAAACGTGCACGTTTCCTGCAAAACATCCGCGTCGAGGCCGGTCGCCTCCGCGATCTGCTCGAACGACTGCTGCACCTCGCCGCGCTCGAAAAACAGAAGAAGCTCGAAAAGCGTGAGCCGGTGGATCTTGGTGCGGTGATCAACCGTGCCTGGGATCATCACGCGTTGGTGGCTGCGGCCCGTGAGGTTTCTTTGAAGTGCGAGGTCGCGGAGGATCTCGTCATCGAGGGCGATTCCTGGCTCATCGAGCTCGCGGTGGGCAATCTCATCCAAAACGCCATCGACTTCGCGCCGAAGAGCAGCGTCATCGTCGTTCGCGCCTACCGCTTTGATTCGAAAGCGGTCATCGAAATCGAAGATCGTGGCCCTGGCATTCCTGATTATGCCCGTGCACGTGTCTTTGAGCGCTTCTACTCGCTGCCGCGTCCCGACACGGGCAAAAAGAGCACCGGTCTGGGCCTGTGCTTCGTCAAAGAGGTCGCGGAGTTGCACGGCGGCAGCGTGGAGCTGACAAATCTTGAAAGCGGGCCGGGTGCCAGGGCGATGTTGATTTTTGCCGCCAGAACGTAGGCCGGATGTGTTTGGCGCACATCGTTCACATCATCTCCTACATGACATTCGCCAAACTATCCGGCTCTGCTCGTGCGTTTATCACCCGAGACACACGCTCCAGCCGGATAGTTCGGCAAAGGTTCCCCTTGCGGGTGAGGCGTCGTTTCCGCCGAACACATCCGGCCTACAGATTGACAGGTCCTCCAGCGTTCCCTAGTCTCGCGCGAATTTTTCAACCAACCACCATGAGCACCCCAGACGCCGGAAAGCCCGTTTACAACGTCAAGAACCCCTGCATCGCGAAAGTGAAGCGCATGTTCAACCTTTCCGGCCCCGATGCCCCGAAGCACACCGCGCACTATGAGATCGACCTCGGCGGCAGCGGCCTCGAATACACGCCAGGTGACTCGCTGGCTGTGCAACCCACGAACGATCCCGCACTCGTGGACGACACGCTCAAGGCGCTCGGCTTTTCCGGCACGGAAATCGTAAAGCACCCCAAAACCGCCGCCGAGGTGCCGATTCGCCAGGCCTTGATCGAGGGCGCGCTCATCACCGAGGTCGATAACAAGCTCATCAAGGCCATCGTCGAGAAAACCGGCGGCAACACGCCTCTCGCCGAACTTTCGCTGCCCGAGAAGAAGGAAGAGCTCAAGAACTACCTCTGGGGCCGCTTTGTGATCGACCTGCTGCTCGAAAACCCGACCGCGAAGTTCACGCCGGAGGAGTTCATCGCCACGCAGAAAAAGCTCAACATCCGCCTCTACTCGATCAGCAGCAGCCAGAAGGCGCATCCGGATGAAGTGCACCTCACCGTCGCCACGGTGCGCTACACCAGCCACGGCCGCGCCCGCGCTGGCGTGTGTTCCTCGTTCCTGGCCGAACGCGTGACGCCGAACGAGACACTCATCCCGTGCTTCGTGAATCACGGAAAAGGCTTCCGTCTGCCGGAACCGCATGATGTGACGCCAGTGATCATGTGCGGCCCCGGAACCGGCATCGCGCCGTTCCGAGCCTTCCTCGAAGAACGCAAAGCCACCGGTGCCAAAGGGAAGGCCTGGCTGTTCTTCGGCGAGGTCAGCAGCAAGTCCTGCTTTTTCTACAAGGAGGAATTCGAGGCCTATCTGGCTGACGGCACGCTGACGAAGCTCAGCACCGCCTGGAGCCGCGATCAGGCCGAAAAAATCTACGTGCAGCACAAGATGCTCGAAAACAGCGCCGAGTTCTGGGCGTGGCTTGAACAGGGCGCGATCTTCTACGTCTGCGGCGACGCCTCGCGCATGGCCCTGGATGTTGACCGTGCGTTGCACGCCATCATCGAAAAAGAAGGCGGCAAGACTCCCGAGGAAGCCGCCGCCTACGTTCAGGCGATGAAGGATGCGAAGCGGTATCGCCGGGATGTGTATTGAGCTTTGTTCAAGGAGCGGGGGACTCCGTCCCCCCTTCTGGGTTCATGGGGGACGGAGTCCCCCACTCCTTGGATCAGCGGCGTTGGGCGAATTCAGTCTCGAACAAAGTGAATTCGTCGGGATTTAGCTTTGCCTTCTGCGGGTTTCGGCGGATGTAGCGTGCGCAGTTCGTGAAATGCTCAGCATCGCGGATCAGTCGGTCAAAGTAATCTTCCTGCCACAGCGGGCCGGAGCGATGCAGATGCTTGTTGATGCTCGTGGCAGAGAAGCCCTTCCAGCTCTTGATCACCTGTTCCAGCTTCGACCCGCTCGATAGAGTGGTCAGGCAGTGCACATGATTCGGCATGATGATCCAGGCGTGGTGATGGTGACGGTCACCATCAAAATGCTGCAAGGTGCCGGCGAGGATACTGCGCACTTCTGATCCTCGTAGCAGACATGAGCCGTATCCCGCATCAAGCCACTGGTCCATCTGCCGACTGAAACGGAGGTGATACTCGGCTTCAACCTCCGCCGACCAGGGTTTCGGATGGTGAAGCAGCCATTGTTCGCGCTCAGCTTGCCAGCGATTCCGCAACTCCGTCGGAGTGGAGTCGCCGAGGCGGAAGGTGATGAAGTAAGTAGCGCCGGGTTGCTGCCAGTGAGGCAGTTTGTTCGCCGTGTGCTCAATTTCGGCGAAGGGCTTGAAGAACTTGAGATCGTCCCACTTCATGGCGTTGGCATTTCAAGGAGCATCACGGAGCGGGGGACTCTGTCCCCCAAACTCAGAGGGGGACAGAGTCCCCCATCCCTTGTCACTTCACCAGCCACAAAATCCCCGTCGCAGTCACCTGGATGTTTTTCTTCACCGGGGTCAGTTTGAACGTCTCCAGCGTGAGCGCGGCCGGATCGTATTGATCCCGGATCTTCTGCGTTTCGTCGGCGAGTTGTTTTTCCAGGTCTGCCATCTCCGAATGGATGGCCGCAAGCTCGCTCTCGGCGGCGGCCGCCTCACGGCGTTCCTTCATGACGCGGCTGGCCCCGGCGATGCTGCTGCTGGCGGCAGTGATGCCGCTCTTGCGACCAAAGATGGCCCCCAGAATGCCGCCGCCGATGGAGACGACGCTGCTCAGCGTGGCACTGCTGGCCTGTGCCTTCTGTGTTTCCACCTTGGCTGAGGCTTTGTCTGCCTTGGCCTCCAGGGCTTTCACGGCTTTGGCGGTCTTCTCGCGGAGTTCTTCCACGGCCTTGTCTCGTTGCTCGCGCGCCGTTTGCGTCACGCGGGCTTTGAACTCGTCCTGCTTCTCGCCGGGATTCGAATAGGCCTCCAGAAGCGGGCTGAAATAGACTTCAAGGCTGTGATTCGCGTAAACCCAGTCAGCGAAGTCTTTTTTGATGCTCGTATAGGTGCTCGATTTGAGCGCGGGGCCGGGCAGATCGGCGTAGGCGGCGTTATCTTTGGGATCGGTGTCGTATTTCGAGAGGTCGTCGTTCTCCGGGATGTCCACGAACTTGTCCCAGAGCACCTTTTGCTTCTCGATGTCGATCTCGTTGACCTTGGTGATGACGCTCTTGCCGCTGATTTTGCGTTTTGCGTCATCAAAGACCACCACGGCGCTGCGTACGATGGCGGGCGTGTAAGTGAGGCTCTCGCCGTCTTCATCGCTGGGCTGGAAAAGCTCGGTGGTGTCCTCGGGGAGCTTCGGACGCGTCGTATTGCGATCTGCACTGGATGTGCTCGCTCCGGGAGGGGCGAAACCATCATCCTCAGCAGCGGCATTTTCCTCTTTCGCCGGACGGATCGGGTCCATGAGGGCTTTGATCTGATTGCGAGCCAGCGGACCGCTCAGATAGCTCAGAATCCAGCGCACATGGAAAACGACGGGCGCGTCTTCATGCACGTTGTTCATGAGAAAAACGCGAGCACCGAGACCGGCGAGCGTTTGCTCCATGAGCTGGCGGTCAAATTTGCCACCGGCGGTGTTCGCCGCGCCTTCGAGGCCGTCGAGCACGCGCATCTTGTCGCGCTCCGTCTGCAATCGGCCAAGCCACCAGGTGCCAATGTTCGCCAGCGCCTTGTAATCGAGGTCGGCGGGGTTTTGCGTGGCCAAAAGGATGCCGAGACCGAAGGCGCGGGCCTGTTTGAGCAGGATCATCATCGGTTTCTTCGATGGCGGCATCGCCGTCGGCGGCAGGTAGCCGATGATCTCGTCCATGTAGAAGATGGCGCGGAGTGAGGTGGTGCCCTGTTGCGTGCGCATCCAGCCGAGGAGTTGATTCAGCAGCAACGAGACGAAGAACATGCGCTCCGTATCGCTGAGGTGCGCGATGCAGAAGATCGTGATGCGCGGTTTGCCCTCCTTCGTGTAATACATGCGCTGGATGTCGAGCGGCTCGCCCTCCAGCCACGTGCTGAAGCCGGGCGAGGCGAGCAAATTGTTCAGCTTCATCGCCAGCGGTGCGCGTTTGGCCTCAGGGAAGAACGATTCGAGGTCCACGACGCCGACTTTGCGGATCGGCGGCTGCTGGATGTGCCGCACGAGGTTTTCGAGCGTGAGATTTTGCCCCTTCTTCCAGCAATGCGCGACGATGTTGCTGAGCAAAATGTGCTCCGGCGACTGCACCGGGTCAGCCTCGATGCCCATGAGACCGAGCATCGACGAAACGGTGCTCTCAATGCGATCGGCGAGCGCCTCCGCATCATCCATGACCTCCGCGGGCGGGCAATTCAGCGAGCTGAGAATCGAAACGGGAAGGCCTGCGTTGCTACCGGGCGTGTAGATGGCCATATCGACCATCTCGCGCAGCTTCTTGATGCGATCGGCGCTTTGCCCCCAGTCACCGAGCCCTTTCTTCCAAGTCGCGGCCTGCGATTCGGCATATTCGTCCGGCGACTGGCCTTTGCGCCGTGCCTCGTCCTCATTGATCCACGGGCGGAACTCCTTCGCATCGAGATTTGGGAAGGTGAGCAACGCATTGCCGATGTCTCCCTTCGGATCGATGGCGATGACTGGAACACCATCGATGGCCGCTTCCTCAAGCAAGCCGAGGCACAGGCCTGTCTTGCCACTGCCCGTCATGCCGAGCACCACGCCGTGCGTGACGAGGTCCTTCGAATCGTAGAGCACGAGGTCGTCTTTGACGGCTTTGGCTTCGAGATCGTATTCGCGGCCGAGGTAGAAGGTGCCGAGCTTTTCGTATTGATCAGGTGAGATGGGCATGGCTGTTGGAGAGAAGAGTGCCGCAGGATGGCGGAGGGAGCTCGAAATGGGAATTGGAAAAATCACCTTGTGTGGCAGTGTCCGGCCATGACCCTGACTTTGCCGCTTCCAGCCGCCTTGGAGAAGAAGATGCAGCCGCGTGATGCGAAGCTGCATCTTGCCATAGGCGCTTTCACCGCGGAGGAAGTGACTTTGGGGCAGGCTGCGGAGATTGCGGGTGTGTCCCAGGCCGAAATGATGAAGGAGCTGGCCCGGAGGAAAATCCCGCAGCACTACGATGTGGATGACTTCGAGCAAGATTTGAAGACCGTGGCAGCCTTGAGCTGAAGGAGGCCGTCATGCTGGTGATAAGCGACACCTCGCCTCTGACGGCGCTTCTGCTCAGCCGGAGGGAGGAGCTTCTGCGGCTTGTCTTCGGACGCGTGGTGATTCCACCGGCAGTTCAATCAGAACTGTTGAAGGCGCATCGTTCACTGCCTGTGTGGATCGAGGTCTTGAAGCCCGCTCAAATCCCGCAGGTGATCTCCGATGCTGGACTCGATGCTGGTGAGACCGAGGCCATCGCGCTCGCGCTGGAACTCCAACCTGATGCGCTGCTCATGGACGAGCGGCTGGGTAGAAAGCTCGCGCAGGTGCATCACCTGCGAGTCACAGGGTTGCTGGGCTTTTTCGTGCTGGCGAAAAACAAAGGCTTGGTTGCTGAGGTGGCACCGTTGATTCGCGAGGCCCAGAAACTGGGCAACTGCTGGTTTGGCGAGCATCTCATCCAGGCAGTGTGCAGTTCGGTGGGCGAACCGTGGTCTTGAGTCGAGGCGCCCTCAAAAAGTCGGGCGCGTCGTTGCACTCTTGCCGTCACCGGCCAGCATGAGACATGCGCACCGCACTTTTGATCATGCTGACGGCTTCCACACTCTCTGCTCAATCCCTGAACTACCCGAAAACTCGCAAGGAGGACGTGGTGGACACGCTGCATGGGGTCAAGATCGCTGATCCGTATCGCTGGCTGGAGGATGACAACTCGGAGGAGACCAAGGCATGGGTGAAGGCTCAGAACGAGGTGACGTTCGGCTACCTGAAGAAACTGCCGCGCCGGGATGAGATCGAATCCCGGTTGCGCGAGTTGTGGAATTACGAGCGCGTCGGCATGCCGTTCGAGAGAGGCGGGCGTTGGTTCTATTCCTACAACTCCGGGTTGCAAAACCAGGCCGTGCTCAAAACCACCGAGGTGCTGGACGGCGAGGCCTCGGTGTTGCTCGATCCGAATGCGATGTCGAAGGACGGCACGACGTCGTTGAGTGACTACGAGCCGAGCGAGGATGGCAAACTCATCGCCTACGGTGTCTCGGAGGCCGGAAGCGATTGGAACACCATCCGCGTGCGCGACATCGCCAGCGGTCGTGATCTGGACGATGTGGTGCGCTGGTTGAAATTCAGTGGCGTTTCGTGGCTGAAGGACGGCAGCGGCTTCTTTTACTCACGTTATGATGAACCGAAGCCCGGTGCGGCTCTGACCGCGAAAAATGAGTTTCACAAACTCTACTTCCACAAGCTCGGCACGACGCAAGACGACGACAAGCTGGTGTATGAGCGCAAAAACGAGCCGAAGTGGGGCTTTGGCGGCCATGTGACGGAAGATGGCGATTATCTCATCATCCAAGTGTGGTTGGGCACGGAGCCGAAGAACCGGGTGTTTTACAAGAAGGTCGCCGTCGATGCGCCTGTGGTGGAGTTGCTTAACGACAACGACGCACGCTACGAGTTCATCGACAACGACGGCCCGGTGTTCTACTTCCGCACCGACCTGAACGCGCCGTGCTTCCAGGTCATCGCCATCGACGTGCGCAAGCCGCAGCGCGAGCATTGGCGCATCCTCGTTCCCGAGGTGCCCAAGGTGCTGCTGGAGGATGTCAGCACGGTGGGCGGCCAGATGTTCTGCCAGTATCTGCGGGATGCGAAGACCGAGGTGAAGTGCTTCGATCTGGCCGGGAAGTGGATTCGTGACATCAAGCTGCCAGGCATCGGTTCCGCAGGCGGATTTGGCGGTCATCGGGAGGACAAGGAGACCTTTTACTCGTTCACGAGCTTCACCGAGGCGGGCGCGATCTTTCGCCTCGATCTAGCGACGGGTGAAAGCACTCTTTGGCGCAAGTCGGAGGTCAAATTCGACAGCTCTGCCTACGAGACGAAGCAGGTGTTCTATGCGAGCAAGGACGGCACGAAGATCCCGATGTTCATCGTGCACAAGAAGGGGCTGAAGCTCGATGGAGCGAACCCGACGCTGCTTTACGGCTACGGTGGATTCAACATCAGCCTCACCCCGGGCTTCTCCGTCTCACGCGCCGTATGGCTCGAGATGGGCGGCGTCTTTGCCATGCCGAATTTGCGCGGTGGCGGTGAATACGGCCGCGAATGGCATCAGGCGGGCATCAAGCTCGGCAAGCAGAACGTCTTTGATGACTTCATCGCAGCCGCGGAGTGGCTCATCACCGATCAATACACCTCGCGCGAAAAACTCGCGATCCAGGGCGGCAGCAACGGCGGCTTGCTCGTCGGCGCGTGCATGACGCAGCGTCCGGAGCTCTACGCGGCTGCTTTGCCGGCTGTGGGCGTGCTGGACATGCTGCGTTTCGAAAAGTTCACCATCGGCTGGGGCTGGAAGAGCGACTATGGCACCGTGGAGAACAAGGCGGAGTTCACCGCGCTGCTGAAATATTCGCCGTATCACAATCTCAGGCCCGGCACGCGCTATCCCGCCACGCTCGTGCTCACCAGCGACCACGACGACCGCGTCGTGCCCGCGCATAGCTTCAAATTCGGTGCGCGACTTCAGGAATGCCAGGCCAAGGACGGTCCGCCCGTGCTGATCCGCATCGAAACCAGTGCTGGCCATGGTGCCGGCACCGCGCTGAACAAGACCATCGAGAAGGTGGCGGACGAGTGGGCGTTTTTGGTGCGGGTGCTGGGGATGTGATGGGAGCGCGGCTCTCCGAAGCCGCTGCGCGCCATCAACAAGTCGCACTCCGCGCTACTCAATGCCTCGTCGCATCGACGATCACCGTGTTTGCGGCCTCATTGGTAGTCAAACATATGCACCATGCAGACGACCTGCAGCGGCTTCGGAGAGCCGCGCTCCCGGCGCTATTCGTGAATGAAGAAGTTCGCGAAAGTCACGGGCTGGCCGAGGTCGGCGGGACCGACGGGGCCTTTGGCGCTGCCTTTGATGAGTCCTTCGGCGGTTTGTGGATTGGCGTCCTGCGGTTCGGTGAGAGTGGCAGTGGCCTTGTTGCCATCGAGTTTGAGGCGGACGCGATACCATTTGCCGAGTTTCACCTTGTCGGGGCCGAAGACGATGGGGGCGTCGCCAGCGCCGATGATGACGACGGGATCAGGATTACCGCGTACGCAGAGACCGACGTAGTCCTTGTTCAGATCAGCAGTCTTGAGGATTTGGAAGTCGGCGATGAACTCGCCATCGCCGAGTTCGGCCTCGCTCCACAGCGGTTCGCCGAGTTTGCCGTCGGTGGATTCGAGTTTGAGGTTCCAGTTGGAGGTTTTCCATTTCGCTTCGGCTCCGGCGGGGACTTTCCAGCCGCGAAAGTCGAGGCCGTTGTAGAGATGCTTCCAGCCTTGATCGAGCGGCGCTGAATCAGCGGCGGTGGCACCGGTGGAGGGCAGTTCCTTGATGCGGACGTTGCGGAATTCGACCGGAGCGCCTTCGGACTCGAGGGCGAGGTAGCCTTTGCGCCAGAAGCATTTGTCGCCGCCGCTGACGACCTTGCCGTTCACGGCGAGCGTGAGCGTGCCGTTGTTGCCAGTGATGCGGTAATGGTTCCATTCGGGCGAGGATTTGCTGCGTTCCTCGCTGGGAAAGCTGCGCTGGCCGCTGTGGTCGCCATGCGGCTCCATGGTGGCGCCGTGGATGGGGAAGACATCGCCGTGCGTGGTGAACCAGCGTGGTTTTTTCGGATCGGCATGCTTCATGTAGCCGTGGTCGAGCACCTGGACCTCGATGCCGCGCAGGAAGGGCACGCCGGGCGCGGAGATGGGGCTGCCCCAGATGAAGACGCCGGAATTGCCACCGCTGGTGAGGTGTCGCCATTCGCACTCCAGGATGAAGTTCTCATACTGCTTCTCGGTGCGCAGTGCGCCCGTGGGGAGGCCGGTGCAATGAATGACGCCGTCCTTGATGCTCCACGTCTCCGGGGCGCAGTTCGCATTCACCCAACCACTGAGATCCTTGCCGTTGAACATGGGCACAAAGCCTTCTTCATCGGCGGCGTTGGCAAGAGTGAGCGAAAGCGAGAGTGCGGCGAGCAGCGTGGTGGGTTTCATGCGCGTGTGATAACGCGATGAAGGCGGCGGCTTGTTCAAAAGCGCCAATTGAGCGCAACCTGGAAGCCGTTTTCAAAGGTGACGGCACTGGCTCCGGTGGCGGCGACACGCCAGAACACGTATTCGAGGTAGAGATCGATGTTCTTCGTGATCGCAATCGTGGCACCCGGAACATACATTTGCTGGTGGCCGCCCGGATTTTGGTCAAAGCCTGCCGAATACGCCGCACGCCAGGTGACCGGGCCGGTGATGTAACTGAGGCCGACGATGAAGTCAGTGGTCTGTGAACTCATGCCTCCGGAGACGTAACGCACAGGATTCACAGCGCCATTGCGTTGCAAAACCTCGACGTAAGCCTTGAATCTGCCCCGCGTGTAAGTGAGATCGACACCCCAGGCCGAGAACGCGTGATCGCTGAGCGCGGCGTTTCGGGCCTTCATCTGCCCGATGGAGGCGGAAAGGCCGAGCGCGAGGCTGGAGGTGGGGCTGAACCACCACGTGGGCACGATGCGGAAGACGGCGTTGTTTTGCAGACGAAACACGGAGGTGCTCTCCGAATCGGCACCGACGAGACCGGAGCTGATGCCGTCCTCGCGAAGGAAGAACTGGGCATGCGCATCGATGCTGAACTTTGGTTTGATCCAGAAGGTGCGTTCCCACGAGACACCGATGTCGGAGTTCAGCTTGAAGCCGTCGTAGTAGGCGACATTGCCGTAGAAGCTGCCATCCCAGTCGATGCCGAACTTGCGTCGGATCTGGCCCGCCTTGAACACGCCCACCGGTGTGCTTGCCCACGCATACATCTCAAACAGCCAGACAAGAGCGTCGTTGGAGCCGCGAAAGGCATTCTCTTCACGAGACCGCAGTTCGGTGTGCAACCCGACGCGTTGGATCGCTTCGTGGCCTGTCTCCCACCACGGATCGAGCATCAGGTAGTAATAGTAGGTGCCAGGAAGTGACGATGAACCGTAGCCATCGCTGCCTGGACCGCCGGTCGGGATGCGCCACCAGTGCCAGGCACCGAGCGTGATTGGAAGCAGCGCGTCTTTCCGCCTTTGCAGATCGTCCCAGATGCGTGCGGCATAGGACTGCCCTGCGAGTGTGCTGGGAACATGAAAGTCCGTGTAAGGTGGCTCGATGCCGATGCCTTCAGCGGATGCTGGCGGTGGAGTGAATGCCGCGAGGGCAGCAGCAGTGAAAAGGGAACGCAGGGAGGAGGTGCGGGGGAGGTTCATGGCCGGGGAGCAGGCTGAACTGCCTGTGGTCATGAAAATCCCGTGTGGCTAAACACATCCTGAACGCGCAGATGAATGCGCGTTTATGTTTGCGACCTTCTCGGGGCTCCTGAGTTGCGCGGCGCTCAGCCGAACAACGCTGCCACCGCCTTGCCACCATCTGTGATCGGCACAGGGCGGCTGCCGTCCATGAGCTCATGCCCCGGATCAATGCCCATCGCGGCGTGGATGGTCGCGTGGAAATCAACAAGCGAGACCGGGTTCTCCACCGGCTTCTTCGCGAGCTCGTCGGTCACGCCATACGCGCCACGGTGATTCAAACCGCCACCGGCCAGAACCATGGAAAACGCTGTTCCCTGATGCCCACGACCGCCGCGGCCATCGAACTCCGGAGGACGGCCGAATTCGGTGGCGACGACGATGAGCGTCTTGTCGAGCAGCTTCTTGTCCTTCAAGTCGCGGATCAGCGCGGCGAGCGCCGTGTCGAGTTCCTGGATGAGCAGGTGCTGGTTCTTGAAACCTTCGTTGTGAATGTCCCAGCCCGTGCCGTTCATGAAATTGAGGTTGTGGGACACCTCGATGAAACGTACGCCCACCTGCACCAGACGACGCGAAAGCAGGCAGCGCTGGCCAAACTCACCGCCATACTCATTTCGCAGCGACGCAGGCTCCTCCTTGAGGTTGAAATGCTTCATGAAGCCCGGTCCCGCGAGCCGCAGCGCCTCTTCCTGAGCCATCTGGTAATCGGCCGCCGCGCTGCTCTTCAGGGCACGCGCCATCAGGGGCTGCAGCAGTTTCTGCCGCACGGCTGCACGGTCATTATCGACAAAGTCCGGCCGCGTGAAGCCCGCCGGGCCCGTTTCAGTGTCCGTGAGATAAACGTAGCCCGCCTTGGCACCCAGAAAGCCCGGCCCACGGCTGACGTTCGGATAGCCGATCAAAATATATGCCGGCACATTCTTGTCCGCCGCCCCACGCTCATGCGCGATGATCGAACCGACGCTCGGATAGGTCACGTTGCCGGAGATCATGCGCCCCGTGTGCACGAGATTCGTCGCGAACGCGTGCTCGTCGATGACGTGGTGGTTCACCGTGCGCATCACCGTTGCATGCTCCATCAGCTTCGCCGTCTTGCCGAGATGCTCGCTGAGTCGAACGCCTGGCACGCTGGTCTCGATGGAATTGTAGAGCGACCCGGGCTTCGATGGCTTGCTGAGGTTCTCCCCGAGGTCCTTCGGGTCAAAAGTGTCGATCTGCCCCATGCCACCGCCGAGCCAGATGAAGATGCAATGCTCCGCCTTGCCCTTCGGTGTGTGGACAGGCGTTGTATTGGCAAACAAAGGCGATGCACCGAGCGCGGCGGCGGAGGTGAGGAAGGAGCGGCGTTTCATGGTCGGATGAGTTTCAAGTTTCAGGTTCCAAGTTTCAAGAGATGAGATCACGGACTAAATGCCCACTCCGGTGCGTTCAGCATGGCCCAGAGGATGTCTTCGAGGCGCTGACGCCATTCGGGATTGAGCTTCGCGGTGGGCGGCTCGCCTTTGCGGGCGGCGGCTTCTTGGGCTTGGCGGACGAGGGTGGCTTCGGCGTCGAGGTGATTCGACCAACTCACATACTTTTCACGCGAGCGAGTGGACGTCTGACTTCTCACTTCTGACTTCTGACCGCGGGTTTCATACCCCGGCGTGAGATGCTTCACGTAAAGCTCCTTCTCCTCCTTCGTCGGCAAGCGTGTGAGGAGCTTCAAATAGAGGTTATCGACGAGTTGATCGACGGTTTGCTTCTGCAGCGCGAGTTGGGTGACTCCGTGGTCGTCGCTGAGTCTCGTGAGCCAGACGCCGACGGTGCCGTTGCTGATGATGGCGGGCTGGAGGACGTTCGGAGCTTGATCGCGGACGCTGGTGGGATCTTGACGGGCACCGCGCCAGCCGAAGGCGCTGAGGACATCGCCGACGGCCTGGATGCGCGGGAGGCTGAGGCTGGGGCGGTCGCGCTCGTTGCTGGTGCTGGTGAGCATCCAGCTACGACGAGGTTTTCCCATGTGGATGGCGTTTTTGAGGTCGCGGGTGTTGTCGATGTCGAGGCAGACTTCTTCGGTGCGGAAGGGCTTGCCGGTGGCGGAGAAGAGGCCGTCCACGATCTGCTCGGCCATCAAACGACGCGGTGCGGGCGAGGCGAAGAGCGGGCTGGTTTCCTTCAATTCGGTGTCGGTGGCGCGTTGATAGGCGTGCGAGTTCAAAATGAGCCGCGCGAGGTGTTTCATGTCGTAACCGCCACGCACGAACTCGCGACCGAGCCATTTCAGCAGCTCGGGATGAGAAGGTTTGCCCTTTTCCCAATCGGCGACGGGATCGACGATGCCGCGGCCCATGTAGCGGGCCCAAAGACGGTTCGCCATGACCTGCGAGAAGCGTTCGTTCTGCGGTGCGGTGATGAGGGCGGCGAGTTGATCGCGGGTGTCGTCGGGATGCTCGGCGAGCTTCGCGGCGGACTCGTCGCAGAACTCGGTGAGCGACCACTGCGGCTTCACCTTGGTGCCGACGGTGAGGGTGATGCTGATGAGCGGCTTGCGGCCGGTCATCTTGAATCGATCCGGGTTCACGCTGCTGGTGAGCGGCACCTCGATCTCCTTCGAGTTCAGCATGGCGGCGATCTTGAAAAGGTCCTCCTGCGTGCTTTTCGCGGCGGGGGCATCGTGGCAGCGGGCGCACTTCATTTCGACACCGAGGAAGGCACTGCCGATGATGGTGCCCTTCGCGGCCATGGGCACATCGTTCTGCGAGGCGGTGGCAAATCCAGCCGGCCCGCCGAGACGCTCGCTGCCCTTCATGCGCAGCAATTCGGTGACGAAGAAGTCCATCGGCTTGTTGTCACGCAGCGATTCGTAGAGCCACCAGCGGAAGGGGCCGGTATTGTTCAGCGTGGGATTGAGGATGTTCGGATTCTCCGCGAGCACGTCCTGCCAGTAGCCCATCCAGTGATCGGCCCAGCGAGGGTCGGCGAGCACTTTGTCGATGAGCGCTTTGCGGTCCGGATTCTTTTGGAAGGCCGCGATCTCTTCGAGCGACGGCGGAACGCCGACGACGTCGAGATACACGCGGCGCAAAAAGCTCAGATCATCCGTCAATGAAGTCACTTCGGTGCGATCGGCGCGGATTTCCGGCCACACGGCACCTTCCTTGATCCACGTCGTGAGCGCCTCGACCTCGGCGGCGGTGAGTTTTGCCCCTTTGGGTGGCATGACCTCGTCTTCGTCAGTGGACACGACACGCTTCAAGATGGCGCTGTGGTCGGGTTTGCCGGGTGTGATGGCTGCGCCGTCGTTTTCGCCGCCCTTGATCGCAGCTGCGAGTGTGTCGAGTTGCAGATCGCCCTTGGCTTTGCCACCGCGATGGCATTCGAGGCACTTCGTTTCGAGAATGGGCTGTACTTGCTTGAAGAAGTCCACGCTGCCCTGATGCGAGGTCTGCGACTTCACTTTGGCGATGGTGGCGCCGATGAAGTTGTCGATGTCATTGAGGCGCGGCAGGCCTGCGGGCAGTTCGGGCACCTTCACATCGCCGGCTTTGGCCAGCCACTGCTGCGCGGCATCGCGGCGTGTCTTCCAGTAAGGATCGGACTTTGCACGGAGTTCGGCGCGGCGTTTGTCATTCACGACTTCGTAATGCGCGGTGCGCTCTTTTTCATACGCGGCCCATTCGGCGTCGTTGTAAGGCACGCTGCGTTTGCCAGCGGAGATGAGCTGCCAGCTCTGCGAGCCTTCTTTCGACCACGCGACGATCGTTTCGCCGAGTTCGGGCCGGCGGATGGATTTGCCGACGTAGCTGCCCACGAGCGTCTCCAGCACGATGAACTGCGGTTTGCCGGTGCCTTCGAATTCGCACCACGATTCGCGATTGCCCGGCGGCACGAAGCGGAAGTCGGGACCGAGGTCGAGGTAGTCCTTTTGATCGGCGACGAGGTGATGGCCGTCGCTGTCCTTCGGCGGGAAAGGCGTCTTGAGCATGCTTTTGCCATCGATGTAGAGATTCGTGGCTCCACGGGCCCGCAGCAGCAGGCGATGCTTGCCTTTCGGGAAGGTCACGCTCGCTGCGGCACGCAAAAGGAACGGCACATGGCGATCACCGCGCACACCGGTCTCCACATACTTCTGCGGCACGTCGAAGAAGCCGAAAACGTCCTCGGTGTAGGTCTCGCCGACCTTCGGCGGCTCGCTGGGCCACGCGTTCGCGTCGGGCATGCCTTCCTCGGCGAGTTGCACGAGCACGCGACCGGCGGGCACGTCTTTTTTCGCCACCGGCGGAGGCGGCGGGATGAATTGATACTTCGCCTTCAGCGCGTCGGTGTCGATGGGGCCGCGATAAATGGCCACATCATCGAGCCAGCCTTCAAACGCGTGCGATTCGGCCATCGTCGAGCCATTGCCGATCACCACCGCGTCGCCATCGGTCACCGGCGCACGATCCGTCGCGCCGCCCATGTCCCAGGTGCCGTCGGTCTCGCGACCGTCGATGAAGCCTTTGATGCTTTTTGGCTTCCCGTAGGTGTAAGTCACCGCCACATGATGCCAGCCCGCCGTGGGCACCGTGTCCTTCGACCACCAGCGATGCCAGTCGCCCTTTGTGCCCGGCACATCGGCGCTATGAAACAAAAAACCGATCTGCGAGCCCTCTTTGCCATGCTGAAGCCGGAACGCGTAGTTTTGATTGTTCGCGCCGAACTCCTTCGTGCCGAGCCGGCCCTTCCCGATGATGTACGGCGTGCCCGAGGCATCCGCGACCTTCACCCAGGCCTCCAGCGTGATCGTTTCATTCAGGCCAAAACGCAGTTCCGGGCTGTCAGCGACCTTGATGGGCGATTTCACATCAAACTTCCGCGCCTTGTTTGTTTCGGAGAAGCTCGGATACGTCGGCGAACGTGGCCCCGGTTCCGCGCCATCATCAAAACGCCACTGCATCACGGGTGAGGAGGCAGGCTTGTCAGACGCGTCATTGCCCCCGCTGTCGTTTTGCGCTGCGGCGGGCAGGATGGAGAGGGCTGAAAGGGCGAATAGGACTCGGTGGGAAGTCATGCGCCTATGAACGCGAATGGCGGCCTGTTTTCAGCATTCCCGGCACCCCACTTTCGTGAGGGGCGACGTAGAACGAACTTCCAAGTTCGTTTCGAGGCCAACGAACTTGGAAGTTCGTTCTACGCCTGCATCAGCCCGCGTCGGATGGCCTTCGCAGTCGCCGGAAGACGGTCGCTGACCTTCAGCTTCATCAAAATGCGGCTGACGTACTGATGCACGGTGTTCTTGGATGTCATCACGCCATGAAACCGATGGGCGGGGTGGAACTGCCGGGCGAATAGAAGTTGCCGATGTTCGGCAGCACGAGGGGCAGATCGGTCGGCGACACGCCGAGCCAGAGGGCGAGCTCGGCGAAGAATTCGTCGCAACTCGTCGTGGGAATGAGGCGACCGCTGCCGGTGTCGAGCGGGTTCTGTTCCGGACCGCTTTGCGGATTCAACGCGAGGCTGGGGAACTGGCCGTAGATCTTTTTGCCGGCCACGCTACCGCCGACGACGAGCTGGTTGCCACCCCAGGCGTGGTCGCTGCCCTGGCCGTTGCTGGTGAGTGTGCGGCCAAAGTCCGACGCGGTGAAGAGTGTGACGTTGTTCTGCATGCCCATGGCCGTGAGTGCATTGTAGAAGGCGCCGATGGCCGCGCTGACCTGGGGAAGCATCTGGCTCTGATAGCCCAGCACGCCGCTGTGATGGTCCCAGCCGCCGAAGTTGATGAAGAAGGTCTGCCGGACGGCCCCGAGCGCAGCATGCGCGTGACCTTGAATCGCCTTCGCGATCATTTGAAGGCGTGAACCGACATACGTCCCGGGAAAGGTGACACCGCCGGGCAAGGCGGCGGAAGTCGCTGTGGTGAAGGCATCGTAGGCATCAAGCGCCGCCTTCTTGCGGGTGTTGAAGGTCTGCATCAGCACGTTGGAGTATTGCAGCGCGAGCTGGCTGTCCACACCCTGGCTGAGCGCCTGGCTGCCGGTGTCATACTGCTGCCAGCCAAACTTGTAGTTCTGTAATGCGACGGCTCCGCCGGTGGTGATGGCATACTCGGCCACGTTGTTGCCCGTCTGCCACACATTGCTGCCATCGAGGGAGATGTTCATCGGCACTTTCACGTTCGCATTAAGTCCTTGGAGCAGATCCGCGGTGCGGCCGGCCCAGCCGATGCCGGAACGCTGGTGCGGCATGCTGGTCTGCCATTGCTCGATTTGATCCGAGTGCGAGTAAAGACCGAGCGGAAGCTGCTTCGCGAGCGTGTTCACCTGCGTGCGATTCTGCACCGCTTCGATGAGCGTGCCGACATTGGCCACGAAAGCCGCGTTTCCGGCCTCGAAGAGCGCTGCCACCTCCGGCATGCCGGAATGCACGGCGAAGGTCGGTTGGCCCGTGGGATGGATGTCGATGAGTGACCCGGGTGCCAGAGCGAGGTTTGAGCGAGTGGTTTGATACTGCGCATAGGCGGAGGCCTCGCGCGGGACGAGCATGTTGAAGCTGTCATTGCCCCCGGAGAGGAAGACGCAGACCAGGGCGCGATAGTCGCTGTTCGTCGGTGCGGTGACTGCGGAGATCTTTTCCGCAAAGGAGAGGTTCAGCAGCGTGTTGAGCACCGGAATGGAGCTCACCGCGGCACAACTGGCCTGGCCCAGGAACTGACGGCGATGTTGGGAAAAGGTGATCATGGTGTTGAGAGGCGGCGAGAATTGCTGTTTGCGGAAAAGCGGTGCGTCATGCTACTCTACGGGCATGAAACCGGTCGTTCGTGAGGAGCCTGTCCATTACCACGCCATGTCCAGCGGCGTGGCGGAGATGCCTTTGAGCACCGCCGAGGCCAGAATGGACTGGGAGGCGTATGACAAACGCATGGATGCAAGGTTGCAGTCTGCGGTGGAAGGTTGCGCGGCAGGCACTGAGGCCGTCCAGATCGAAGAGGCTTTTGAAACACTTCTCCGTCGTCGGGATGAGCGGCGTGCAGGTGCCATTGCATGAGCTATCAAGTGGAGCTGTCTCCCGAGGCCATTGATTCCATCGACGAACAGGTTCTCTGGTTTGAAACTCAGGTGCGGCCTGACGGAGATGCCCTCGCGGAACGCTGGCTCCGAGAACTGCGAGTGTCGCTAAAGTTGCTCGCTCGGACTCCTGAGCGTCATGCGCTGGCTGCCGAGAATGGCAAATGGCATCCTGAGGTGACTCTGCGGCGCATGCTGTTTCGCCCATGGCAGTCCGGGCGTGGCTGGCGGGTGTTGTTTTGGATTGATAAGGCACGAAGGACGGTTCGTGTGCTGCTTGTCCGGCATGAAAGTCGGCCGCCATTGGCTGAGGAGGAGTCATGAGCGTGTGCATGGCCGGGTTTACCGCATCACGTTGAACTCGGCGGAGGTGACGATGGCGTTGATGAGCTGGCGGAGGCGTTCGCGGTGCCACTGCCATTGGTAGTCCGGTGGCTTGATGCGATCGACGGACTCGCGGATGCATTGGAAGAGCTGCGGGCTCATCGTGCCGCCCATGAGCGTGAGATCGTAACGGCGGATCAGGGCGTCGAGGTCCATGATGCCGCCCACATCAGGGACATCCTGAGTGATCGTGACGGCGGGAACAATCCTCGAAATCTCGGGGTCGAGGTTCAGCCGCACGTTGTATTCCGGTGTGCCGCTTCCCCAGCGGTGCAGCGAGTTGTCGCCGATGGCTTGGAGGAAGTAGTTTGCGCCGGTGATGGCGGAGCTGGCGTTCAGGATCTGAAATTCGGGTGCCACGAGACCCATCTCCGTCACCGGCCCTGGCGGGCTGTGATTCGGCAGGAAGAAATTGAAGACGCTGGGCGAGTTTTGCGGGTCTTGCAGATGGTCGAGATTGAACTGGTCCAGCGGATAATGCCCGGAAGTCGATGCCGCATTGAAGGCGCGGGCCAGATTCACCACACGCAGGAAAGGCTCGCGCAGCTTGCCAAAGGTGGGGGAGTCCATCATCGCCGGATCACGCGCCTCCGGGTCCATGAGGATCTGCTTGATCACGGCTTTCATGTCGCCGCGCACGTTGCTGCCGTTGTTGTTAAACTTCGCCGCCACTCGGCCGATGTAGTCGTGGCTCGGATTGGAGGTGACGAAACGCTGGATCAGCCGGAAAGCGATGAAAGGGCCGACATTTGGATGATTGAAAAGGTTGGTCACGGCCGCGTCGATGTCGAGAGCGCCTGCGGTGCCGGTGTTGCCTGGGCTCGCGGTGCGGGCGGGCAATGAAAGGCCGCCGAGCAGCGTCTTCGCGTCGCAGTCGTGGTAGGCGTCCCAGATCTTCATGGGGTGCAGGCGGTCGCCGTTGGTGAGATTGCTGGGGTTGAAGCCGATGCTGTCCGCCCAAGTGAGACCGGTGAAGACGCGTGCGAGTTCCGTGATGTCCGCGTTGCTGTAGGTCGGGATGAACTGCCCGGCATAGGGATGGCCCACGGGATAGGTTTTGCGCACGCCGTTGGTCTCCAGTTTCCATAGGCCGATGCTGAAGAGCTGCATGATCTCTCGCGCGAAGTTCTCATCGGGATGCAGGTTGAGCGCGGGATTGGCCTTCTGATTGCCGAGATGGCTGAGGTAAACGCCCATCACCGGATGCATCGCCACTTCCTTGAGCACATCGAGGTAGTTGCCGAAGGCATGACGCTCAAAGATGTCGTAGTAATGCGCCATCCCCTCGTAATCGACCGCCAGTGTCTCCGGGCGGTCGGAGGTGACGCAGATCTCGCTGAGAGCAAATGCCACGCGCTGCCGCAGCGGATCGGGAAGCTGGTCCGTCGCGGAATCCGGGCGCAGTTTCGGCGAACCCATCGCACGCCGCCACCACGAGTGCTCCTTGTAGTTGCCGTAAAGCTCCATCGCGTTGGCGTATTGCAGCGCCCACGTCACGTAGGGCTGGATGTAGCCGATCGGGCGCGTGAACTGGTCATCGATCCAAGCTTCGAGGCCCATCGACATCACTTCCTCGACGTTTTCAGGCACGCTATCGCCGTCGCTGTCATCCTGATCGGGACCAAAAGCCGCCTGAATGAGGAAACGGGCCGATTCCTTCGCCGAGGGCAGGGGAGAAGCATCTGCCAGCATCGCCGTGGCACTCGTCACGCTGCCAAGCGTGTATCCTGTGCCTGTGGTCGCCGTCACCACGATGTCCTCAATGCCTTCCAAAGAGGCATCGTTTACCGGCGAGAGCTGGATCCACGTCTCGCGTGCGCCAAATGGCACGGTCACCTGCGTTGCCGGGATGCTCGCCATGTAGTCCGCATTCCGCGTGGCGCTGCCGGTGAAGGTCACATTGACCGTTAGCGGCTTCAGGCCGCCGCTGCGGCGGATGGAGATCACGCCTTTGTCCGGCCAGTCCTCCCGCATGTCACCATCAATGAGGCCCATGGTGATCGTGCTCGTGGCGTTCAGCGTGCTTTGCACCCGCGTGAGGTCAGCCGTGTCATTTCGGTCGCTATGGTTGAGCAGGGGATTGAAGCCGATCTGATGCTCCTCCCAGTCGCTGAGGCCGTCGGAATCGCTGTCGAGATCATCCGCGGCCAGTTTGAAGAACCAGCGGCTTTGCGAGGCCGTGGAGAGCGATTCGAGCATCGAGGCGCCATCGCCGGTGTAAGTCTCCAGGAGCATGAAATTCGCCGGATTGAGGTCAGGGCTGCCAAAAAGCTGATAACGCTTTCCCGGCTGGCTTGGCCACGAAAGCTGCACCTGGCCCGCAAGGCCCGGCGTGAGCCCGGAATTCGGAAAATCGGCCCCATCGAGCGGATTCGTGCCCGCGAGGCTTTCCAGTGTGTTTGAGTAGCCATCGAGATCCGAATCGACGAGCGCAGGCAGATTCGAGGCACCGTATAGAATCTCCCAGATGTCGCTTTGCTGATTGGCGTTCGCATCATAGGCATGTGCCAGACGGGCGACGAAGAGGAGAAGAAGGAGGGTGAGCCGCTTCATGTCGGAAATGAGGTTGAGAAGTGGATTTCAGCGAGGCCTGTCGGAGCTTGAAATGAGATCGCGTGATGCCGGCACAGCGCCAGCATGTGCCTCGAAGCCGAGACGAAGCGTGATGGAGAGCGCCACCAGCGCGAGCGCGAGGCGTCCGGCTTGCAACCGCAGCGGGAACACCCCCCCCAGCAGCACCTGCACACGACGCAGCAGGCTGCCGCTGTTGGCGCCGACGGCGAGGCAAGCCCGGCTGCTGCAGGATTCGGCGAGATGACCTAGCGCACGCGCGAGGCTGCAGCGGTCATTCAAATGACGCACCGCCAGCTCGTCCGCACACAACTCACGCTCGTGCCGGATGCATCGCGAGATCCACAGGACGGCCGGATGCCAGTAAAGGAACGCCTCGACAAGGCACTGCAAAGCATTCCACCACGGATCGCTACGGATGATGTGCGCCAGCTCATGCGCCAGCAGCATGCGTCGCTGCTCATCCGGGAATGCGGCGTCAAAATGAGCCGGAACGACGATCATCGGCCGCCAAACGCCTGCGACGACCGGTGCCTGCACCAGGGCACTTTGCCGGCACTCGACAGGGCGCTGCCTGTTCATGGATTTGGAGACTTCGGCCAGCACTTGCAGCGTCTCGGGCGAAGCGATCACAGCGTTGTCGAGCCGTCGCAGCAGGAGCGACCAGCCCCGGCGGAAACGCCAGAGCAGGAAGAGGGCTCCGATCATCCATAGTCCGGCCAGCACGGGAAAAATCTTCAAGACCACCTGCGTCTGCTCCACGGTCAGAATCACCGTCACGCGAGGCACCGGCACGGGGCCACGCCAGCGAAGCATGACATGCACACCCGGAGTTTGCGATTCCCTTGGTGCCTCTGCGACGGCTTGGACGATGCCGCGTTGATTGTCAAAGTGGTTCAGAAAGCGTGTCGCGATGATCAGCGGCAATGCCGCGCACACGAGCAGCGCCAGCCAGGCGCAGGCATGACGGCTGCGAGCTGAAGCACGGCTCAGCATGCGGTTCGTACCCCACAAGACCGCGGCCACCATGGTGGCCTGCCAGATGAGGTGCACCACGACCCAACCGAGCGTGTGCAGCAGCGGATCATGCACCCACACGTTCATTTTCCGCCTCCTTTGCCGCCCTGTTTCGCCAGCAGCTCCTTGATCTGCTGCAATTCCTCCGGCTTCACCTTTGCCGCGCCCAGCGCGCTGAGCACCAGTTCTTCTGCCGAACCGCCGAAGACACGGTCGATGAGCTGTTTGAGCATGCTTTGCCGCGTTTTTTCCCGGTCGATGGCGGCGCTAAATCGGTGGGACCGTTCCGAGTCATCCCGCGTGACCACGCCTTTCTCATGCATGACTTGCATCACCTTCAGCGTCGTGGTGTAAGCCGTGCCGCGAGGCTCGTTCACAAGCTCGTGCACCTCACGCACGGTCGAGGGACCACGTTCCCAGAGAATCTGAAGAATCTCCATTTCTGCCTCGGTGGGCATTTTGGACGAGCGAACAGGCATGGCGGCATGAAATACGAAATAACTCGTAGTTTGTCAATCAAACGTCCGATGAAGGCGTTTCCGAACGGGTGAAGGAACCTTTGCTGGCTTCGATCAATCGCGGTCACACCTGCACCAAACCGCGGCGGATGGCCTCCGCTGTCGCCTGGGCGCGGTCGTTGACCTTCAGCTTCATGAGAATGCGGCTGACGTGCTGCTTCACCGTGTCCTCGCCGATGCCGAGAATGGAGGCGATTTCCTTGTTGGCGTTGCCTCGGGTGACGAGGGTGAGGATTTCGCGTTCGCGGGGGGTGATCTCGGGCTCGGAAAGACGGTCCTGGAGGCGCTTTTCGAGGTCGGCGGGCAAAGAGCGCTCGCCACGGGCGACGCTGCGGATGGCGGCGAGCAGGGCGTCGCGGGTGGAGGATTTTTGCAGGTAGCCGAGGGCTCCGGCTTTGAGCGCGGTGTGGATCTCGTCGTCGCGGGCGAAGGTGGAGAAAATGAGCACTCGGGCGGCCGGATGCTCGCGGAGCAGCGCGGCGGTGGCGTCGATGCCGCTGATCCCGGGCAGTTGGATGTCCATGAGCACGACATCGGGCTTCGTTTGGGCAAAAAGCCTCGAAGCGTCCTCGCCCCGATCCGCCTCGCAGACGACTTTCAGGTCGTCCTCAAGCTCCAGCGAGGCCACGAGGCCGCTGCGGACGACAAAGTGATCGTCGATGAGGAGGAGGGAGATCATGAGGTGTGGGGAAAGACGAGTTCTAAATCAATGCCGCTGTGAAGAGGGGTTTGCCACAGATTCAGGGAAGCCACAGATTTTTTGACCCAACAACTCCATCTTCGGTTTTCCTGAATCTGCGGCAGAATTTTGGGTTTGGCAGCTCTGCGTTCAGATGGGTGATCTTTAACCGCTGATAAGACGCTGATCCCAAACCTCTGACATCAGCGTCTGATTAGCGTCTAATCAGCGGTTTGATCCGTCTGCCTCGCACGGTTTGTGATTTTCCACAGATTCAGGGAGGTCAGCAGATTTCTATTTTGGAGCCAATCTGTGGGCCTCCCTGAATCTGTGGGAGACAAGGTCTGGTTTGGCCCCGGTGATGACGCAAGGCGCCTCCTAACGCCCGCAGCCTCGACGACCCGCCACAGCCAAGCCTTGACCTCTCGTGGCTTTGTAGCTCCCATCGGTCCGATGCTGGCCACCAGCACGGGAGCGAACAATTTCGTTGTGGGCTTGCCCGTTTCATTGATGATTCTCACCAGATGTATGCAGTTTTTGATACCAGCACTCTCATCTCTGCCTTGCGCTCCAGTGCGGGGGCCAGCTATGCCGTGCTCCAAGCTATCCGAGCCAAGCGAATCAAGATCGCTTTATCGGTCGCCTTGGCTCTGGAGTATGAGGATGTTGCCACCCGGCCTGGGGTGGTGCCTGCGCTTGATGCGCGGAGCATTGGAGTCGTCGTTGATGTCCTGTGTGCCTTGGCTGTCCAGCAAAAGGTCTATTTCACATGGCGTCCTTACCTCATTGATCCTGGAGATGACATGGTTTTGGAGGTGGCTCTTGCGGCTGGCACGCCATACATCATCACAAACAATCTTCGCCACTTTAGTGGCTGTGAATCGCTTGGCATACGAACGGTCACGCCAGCCGAAGCGCTAAAACTTATCCGCCCCTGATTTATGGCTACACTCTCCATCGACATTCCCGACTCACTCCGCGACGGCATCGAAGAACTGACTGCCAAGGATGGCTATTCATTGAACCAGTTTCTCGTCTGTGCGGCGGCAGAAAAACTCTCCTCATTTGCCACCATGGATTATCTTCGCGAGCGTGCGGCAAGAGCTGACTTTGCGGAGTTTGATCGCATCATGACGCGGATTCCCAACGTGGCCCCCGACCCAGGCGACGAACTCCCATGACCGCAAACAGGCGGCAATCTGAGGGAGCAAGGTCTGAGTTCACCGAGGTGATGACGCGAGACATCGCCTCCAAACGCTCGCAGCCTCGACGACCCGCCACAGCCAAGGCTTGACCCCTCGCGGCTTTTTCGCTTCCATCTATGGGTGAAATCAAGAGCCTGAATGTCAGTGAACTCGTGCCCACTTCCTCAAGTCAACCCGGTCATCCCATAAAAACTGTTGGCGAATCAGATTCGCCCACAATTTAGGCAGTGTTTTAAAACCTCTTGAGCGGCTGCATCCAATCGATGACAGCGGCGAAAGCGAGCAGTGA
>NZ_JACSRD010000068.1 GCF_014879935.1 Prosthecobacter sp. | reverse complement strand
TGGATGGCCGGCCGTCTCGACCTGCAAATCCCTTCAGCTTTTACCCACCCAGCATAGCGAAGCGCCCTTTTTCGCCATGCATGATCGCGCCCATCTGGTGGACGCTTTGAACCAGTTTTTGGAAGTGTTCATCGTTCATGGGTGTAGTGCTCGATAAGTTGTTTCAACAGCTTCAACTGACCTGGGTTCAAATTTTTGCATATTCCGGCGGCTTATCAGGCTTGATGCTCCACAAAATACCCCTGCTTATGCCCGCCCCGCGCGAGTTCAGCGGCTTTGGCCTGGGTGGCGTAGCGGGCGATGAGGAAACGAGCGCCGTTGTCGTCTTCGCGGTAGAGGGCGTGGGGGAGTTCGGTCGGCGGATCTGGTGATGTGGCGAAGGCGGAACGAGGCTCATTCGGCACCACAGCCCAGGCTCCGAGATCATCCTGGCCCCACACGACGCCGAGGCCGGAGGCCACGGTGCGGACCAGTTCGAGTTCCGTCGCTGTTTCACCCGCATCGAGCAGACACGCCTCGATCACCTGATCACTGCCGGGACGGCGGCCGGAGATGGGAAGCGCAGAAACCTCGCAGCCCGGTCCCCCGGGTGCGCCGCGACGATGAAATGGGCCGTGGTTGGACATGGGTAAGACAAGTCGAGGAGGGTTGTGCAAGTCTCTGAATGCAGATGGAGAACGGAGGCAGGGTGCGGATCGAGCACCTCCGACGACCCTTCATTTGGCCTGCTGCAGGACAAAATCGACCAGCTCCTGGCATTCGAAGAAGGACGGGCCGACTTTGTGGCCTTCACCCGGGACGATTTTCACAGTGAAAGAGCCACCGGCAGATTCGTAACGCTCTTTGAGAAGCCTCGTGTTGTCGTCGTAGGGCACCACGACGTCGCTGTCGCCATGCACGGCGAACATGGGCACCTTGTTCGCGGCGAGGCCGGCGAGGTTGTCGATGGGATTGAACTCCTTGAGCCTTGCCACCAGTTCCGGCTCCGGCAGGGCGAAGTCGGCGAGGGTTTGCGGCTTCGAATTCTTCAACGGCCAGCTCGCGAGGTTGCAGACGGGATAGATGCCGACCCAGGCCTTGATCTTGCCGGGATTCCGGAAGGCCCAGGCCAGCGTCATCATGCCGCCGCGACTCTGGCCGAGCAGAATGGGCTTCGTGGAAAAGCCACGTTTCACCATGGTATCATAGAACAGTGTGAATCTCGCCGTGCTGTCCGGTGCTCCGCGCACCTCCCCCTGGTCGAAACCGGCGAGACTGATGCCCGCCTTCATGAAGGCCTCGAAATACATCTTTCGGCCCGCCAGCGACACCCCGCCATTCAGCGTTGGCGCATACCACACCCACGGCCTGCCCTCCGCAGGTTTGGGGGCGGCATACAGCACGGCTTTGTGACCGGAGATGTCGAAGACTTCAGCCGTCTTCGGCGGCGCTTCCTGGGCGGCGCCGGTGACACTGAGCGCGGTGATGAAGAGGAGCAGGTATTTCATGGGTTGTCGATTCGATGACAGATTGAAGGTGGTGCGTCACGAAAAGTCACGATTCTCCGGTGACCCGCGCTTCAGGCGCCCTGCCTCGCATGTGAAGTTGAAGCAAGTGCATGGTCGCGAGTTGAGGGCGAAGGCCACGACGGAGGTCATGCATGCCTTTATGCGAGTTTGTAGCAATCAGCCCACTCGGCGCGTGGGGCCGGGCCTGCCAGCCGTGCATTGGCCTCGTCGTTGCCGATGAAGCGTTTCGTCTGCGGGTCGAACTGGAGATCGACGTTCAGATACTCGGCGATGGTGCCCAGATTCAAGACCTGCGTCAGCACGCCGGCGACGCTGAAAGGCGACTCGGTTTTGCCATTGCCGAGGCAGGCCTGGATGAAGCTTTCCTGATGGCTGTACTTCGTCGGATGCAGGGCCATCGCGTCCTTGAACTCCAGCATCTTGGCGCGTGGATAAACGAGCGAATGGCGGTCATGCGAGCCGCGCTGCACGAGGTAGTCGCCCTGCTTGCGATGCAGCAGGGAGCCGGTGTTGCCGGGATTCGGGATCACGACTTTGCCGTCCGGGCCTGGATCGCCAAACTTCTCAGGGATCTCGATTTTGGTGTCGCCACCGGCTTTCCAATGCAGCTCCACCGCAGGCATCTTCTCACCACGCGCCGGGAACTGGAAAACGATGTCGGAGCTCAGCGGGTAGCTGATTTGATTGTAATCCGCCAGTGCGATCGGGGTGATGCGCGTGGGCAGGCCGAGCTTCAGGTTGTCGTGCGCGAAGTCGATGATGTGCGCACCCCAGTCTCCAAACATGCCGCCGCCATACAGGTGGAAGCCGCGCCAGTTGAACGGGTGATACATCTTGCTGAAGGGCTTCACTTCCTGCGGGCCGCACCAGAGATCCCAGTTCAGCGACTCGGGCTTCGGTTCCTCAGGCGGATAACCCTTCACGAGCGCACGCTCCGCTGCGTTCATGAACCAGAGCGAGGGCGACTTCCACGCGTCGATCTTCACGATGTCATCGACGATGCCCGCCGCGAGCATCTGCTTGAACTGCTCCGCGCCGGCGGAGGTGTGACCTTGGTTGCCCATCTGTGTGACCACTTTGAACTTCTTCTCGGCGCGCATGAGGATCTCCGCCTCTTCAAAGGTGTGCGTGAGCGGCTTTTCGACATACACATGCTTGCCCAGCGCCATCGCGCTGATCGCGGCGGTGAAGTGCGTGTGATCCGGCGTCACCACGCTCACGGCGTCGATGTCCTTGCCCATCTTGTCCAGCATCTCGCGGAAGTCGGTGAAGCGCTTCACGTCCGGGAAGGCCTTCAGGTTCTTCTCCACCCCTCTCGCTGCGACAAAGTCCACATCCGTGAAGGCCACCGGCACGGCGTTGCCTGCCGCGGTCAGTCCTGGAATGACACTGCCCGCACGGCCGCCGACACCGACGCAGCCGAGATTGATACGGCGGCTCGGTGGCAGCTTCGGATTGTCCGCGGCGCGTGCGCTCGTCAGGTAGGCCGGAAGGAAATTGATGCCCAAACCCGCCGCGGCGGCTTGTTTGACGAAACGACGACGGGAGGAGTTGGCGGAGGTTTGTGGGGATGTCATGGGCTGGGAAAATGAGGGTGGATGATGGATTACGCCAATGCCGTTGAGCTATAATTGCTGTACTTTAGTGACCGCACCCGCAGTCTATCAAGTCACCAGATTGCTTAACGACATTGTCCCTATCAGCTCCCAGCTCCTTGGGCTTGAAGCCGCGCTCGTTGAGTTTGTCCAGCGCGTCGATGGCGGCGCTGGTCTCCGTCTTGCCCACGGCCTGATGCACATCGAGGGTGACACACAGGCCGTTGCGGTTGTCCAGGCTGGCGTGCAGGCCGAAAACACGGCTTTGAGGCGCTGCCATTGCAATCAACCGCGCCAGCCCTCGTGATTGCAAGATGTGGACTTCCGGAATGCGAGACTTGGGATAGTGGGACGTCCTCGAAATCGAGGTGTGAGACGCAGTCACGCGATCAATTCGCCCACCACGTTGCCGAACACGTCGGTCAGCCGGAAATCGCGGCCGCCGTGGCGGTAAGTGAGCTTTTCGTGATCGAATCCCAGCAGATGCAGGATCGTGGCGTGGAAGTCGTGCACATGCACTTTGCCTTCGGCGACAGTGGCGCCGATTTCATCCGTGCTGCCATGCACATGGCCGCCTTTGACCCCGCCACCGGCCATCCAGGAGGAAAAACAGGCGCTGTGATGGCCGCGGCCCTTGGTGCCATCGACTCCGGGTGTGCGGCCGAACTCCGTGGTCCATACCACCAGAGTGTCCTGGAGCATGCCGCGCTGGTTGAGATCCCGCAGCAGGCCGGCGACTGGCTGGTCGATGTTTTTCGCATGCTTGGCGTGTTCCGCCATGTCGGCATGCTGGTCCCAGTTGTCACTGCTGCTGCCATCGACGAGCTCGATGAACCTCACGCCACGTTCCGCCATGCGTCGCGCCACGAGGCACTGCCAGCCGAAGCCCTCCGTCTGGCCGCGTTTGAGGCCGTAGAGAGACAGCGTGGCATCGCTTTCCTGATCAATGGCGAAAATGTCACGCGCCTCCGTCTGCATGTGGAAGGCGGTCTCGAAGCTGCGAATGCGGGCCGCCAGGTTTGAGTCGCCCGCACGCGAGCGCAGATGGCGGTTGTTCAGGAGGTCGGCGAATTCGAGCTCCATTTCCTGGAGGCCCTTCTGCTGTGTGCGACGGTCGAGATTGGCCACAGGTTGCTTCCCACCGATGACGCGCACGCCTTGGTGATAGGCGGGGAGGAAGTCGTTGTTGAAGATCTGCGTGCCCGCGTAGGGCATCTGCGGCGCGAGGGCGACAAACGAGGGCAGGTTGCTGTTGGTGGTGCCGAGTCCGTAGCTGATCCAGGAGCCGATGCTGGGCCGCGAAAAGAAGAACGAGCCGGTGTGCAGGCCGAGCGTGGCGTTGTAGTGCTCGTTGTCGTCGCCCTTCATCGACCGGATGACGCAGATGTCGTCCATCAGCTCCCGCAGATGGGGGAACAAGTCGCTGACGAGCGTGCCGCACTGGCCGCCGGGGCGGAACTGCCAGCCGGGTTTCAGCAGCACGCGCTGCTGGTTGGACAAACCACCGCCCACACCGGTCATTTTGCCATCGGCTTTGAACAGCTCGGGCTTGTGATCGAAGGTGTCCATGTGCGAGACACCGCCGTTCGAAAAGATGAAGATCACGCGCGACGCTTTGGCGGTGAAATGCGGCTGTTTGGGGGCCAGCGGGTCGTTTCCATCTTCCGCAAGCAGTTGCGAAAGCAGCCCGGGCATCAGCGTCGAGGCTCCGACGAGGCTGCGCATGATTTCGCGACGGTGAAGATGGCGTGGATTCATGGGCAGGTTCAGTCGAGATAGACAAACTCGTTCAGGCGGAACAAAACACGCACGAGAGAGTGCCAGGCCTCGTCCTGCGGCAGCGAGCCGCCGGCTTTGACGAGGAACCGGGCGGCGACAGCCGCCTCCTCCGCATCCGGCGGCCGGGCGAACAACAGTTCATAAGCCTGGCGAATCCGCGTGCGGTCATCACTGCCCGATTTGACGATGCGCTCCGCCAGTTTGCGCGACTGGTCGTGCACGAGCGGGTCATTGAGCCAGTAGAGCGCCTGGAGCGGCGTGGTGCTGGACAGTCGTGCGGGTGTGCTGGTGCTGGGATCGGCGCCGTCGAAGATGGCGAGGTAGGGATGCCGCTGGATGCGCTGCGTCATGAGATAGACGCTGCGGTGGTTCGTCTCATAGACAGCCTTGAAGGGCTTGTGCTGCGTGAAGCCCCAGTCGTTCTGCGGTGGAAAGGGATGCGGGCCGGCGGGACTGAGATCCAAACTGCCGCCGAGCATGAGCAGCGTGTCGCGCATGCTTTCCGCATCGAGACGACGGCGGGGAAAGCTGCTGAGCCATTCGTTGGCCGGGTCGGCCTCGAGCGCGGCCTCATCGCGCAACGTGCTCATGCGATAGGTGCGTGACAGCATGATGAGGCGATGCATCCCTTTGATGGACCAGCCGCTGTCGCGAAACTTTGCCGCCAGGTAGTCGAGCAGTTCGGGATGCGTGGCAGGTTTGCCCTGTTTGCCGAAATCATTCGGCGTGGGCACGATGCCTTTGCCAAAATGATTCAGCCAGAGGCGATTCGCCATGACCCGGGGAGGCAGCGGATTGTCCCGCGCCATGATCCAGGCCGCCAGTTGCAGACGGCCGCTCGATGAATCATTCGCAGGCAGTTCCTGGCCGCCGAACACGGTGAGAAAATGCCTCCGGACCACCGGACCCGGCTTTGCGGGATCTCCCTTCTGCTGCACAGCCACATCGCCGATCTTGCGGCCTTCGGCCACGGCGTAGGCCAGTTCAAACGTCAGCGGCTTCTGCGCGTGCTGCTTCGCCGCCGCCTTTGCCTGTGCGAGTTCGGCTTCCAGCCTGTTTTTGTCGTCTTTCTTCTCCTTGATCGCAGTTTCCAGCCGTTTGACCTCCTTGTTCAGCCTCGAGCTCTCGATTTCGCGGTCCTTCATCATCTTCGCCGCGGTGTCGAGTTGGTGGCGTGGCACGAGCGGCACGAGATCGCGCTGTTTTTTGTCCAGTTCGATGCCCGGCCATGGGTAGCGCGTGCTGCTGAAGATGCCGTAGAGCGCGTAGTAGTCCTGCGTCGTGATGGGATCGAATTTGTGATCATGACAGCGGGTGCAATTGATCGTGAGGCCGAGAAAGGCGCGACCCACATTGTCCAGCGTGTCCTCGATGGTGAGATGCTGCGGATAATCATCCACGCGCGAGCCAAAACGCCGCGCGTTGGCGATGTAACCCGTGGCAATGACCTGATCTGGCTTCGCATCGGGCAGCAGATCACCCGCGAGCTGCTGCCGCACGAACTGATCGTACGGAAGGTCGCGATTGAACGCGTCGATCACCCAGTCGCGATAGCGATGCATCTGCGGAATGGGATAATCGGAGTTGTCGCCGGCCGTGTCGGCATAACGCACCACATCGAGCCAATGGCGGCCCCAGCGCTCGCCATAACGCGGTGAATCGAGCAGGCGTTCCACTAGATTCTCGATGCTTGATTCTGGATGCTGGATGTAGGCGGCGGCGAACGCCTCCACTTCCTGCGGCGTCGGCGGCAGGCCGGTGAGATCGTAGGTGGCCCGGCGTATGAAGGCATGCGCATCGGCCTCCGGCGCCGGTTTGAGGCCTGCGGCCTCGATTTTGGCGAGGATGAAATGATCCAGTTCGTTGGCGGGCCATGATTTGTCCTGAACCGGCGGCAGCGCTGGTGAAACGAGCGGCCGGAACGACCACCACTCACGCGCTTTGCTCCAATCGATGGCCGATTTCGCCTGCACGACGGCCACGGTGTCGGTCAGGCGTGGATCGGGTGCTCCCATGCGCACCCAGGCCTCGAGAGCGGCGATGACATGCGGCGGCAGTTTCTTCTTCGGCGGCATCGCCGTGTCCTCATGGAGATGACGCACGGCCTGGATCAGGAGGCTGGCGTCGGGATCACCGGGTGTGATGGCAGGTCCGGTGTCGCCGCCTTTCATCACTCCACGGCGCGAATCCAGCACGAGGCCGCCTTTGACCTTCTTCGCAGTGGCGCTGTGACATTCATAGCAATGCTCTGCCAGCACCGGGCGGATTTTGTTTTCAAAGAACGCCGTCTGCTCAGGTCCCGGCGTCTCGACAAACGCGCCTGTGTGTGACTCGGGCAGGGGGCCGTCGCCTGCCCACAACTCCACGCCCGAAAGGTTCGCGGCACCATGGCTGGCGGCCCGTGCGGTCACGACGAGTCTTCCATTCACGCTTTGTGCCGGCCAGGGGCCCAAGCGCTTCCACATGCCCTCCGTGCCGCTTTCAAAATCCGCCAGCGTGGTGACACCGTTCACCAGGAGGCTGAAGCGCTCGTTGTGATTGTCCTCCCAAACGTAAAGCACCACCTGGCAGGGGCCGTCCGGCACGTGGGAGAACTCGATGTCCACCTTGTCGCCCCAGACGCTGCTGCGGATCATTTGCGTGCGGGCCGCGTCGGTCGGCGGTTTGAGCCGGACTTTCTGGTTCTCAAAGGTCTTGCCGGTGGTCTTCACGTCCTTTGCGTCGTTTCCGGCCTCCCAGGCCCGGCCGTCGATTGTCAGTGGCGGGCCGTTGAGATTCACGGCACGGTGCAGCCTCGCCTCGGTGGCGCTGGCAGCTACGCCGGGCCATGCAAAAAGAAGCAGGAACGCAGACCATCTCATGGGCGGCCCCTCTTCGTGCAGGACAGCGTGCATCTTTCACCGCAGGCATTCAAAATGAGGCTGCAGGACCTTTCTGGAGTCGGAAACCACTGGTGCCACGCCGGTGTCACCAATCCTCGCGGACGACCGGCCGCACGCTCTTCATCGCCTCGGCGTATCGGGCGCCGCAGGCCAGGCCACGGTAGCGGGAGAGCACCGCCTTGGTCTCCATCGCCGCGTCTGCCTTGGCCGGGTCGTAGGGTTCATTGCGCACGTAGGCCATCAGCCGGCCCAGCCACTCGCTGGCGGCCGGCCATTCGGCGGAAACATCGACATACGTGTCCGGTTCGAAGCCGATCGTGTGGCCCGGGCCGTTGTCATACCAGAAGACACGGGAGGGACTGCGCACGTCATCACGGCCGAGCAGCCGTGCGGGCTGGTAGAGCGCCGCGTGGCAGATGGCGCTGGCGGCCTCATGGTCCGGATGGCGGTCGCGCGGCCACAGCATGAAGGCCGTGTCCGGTTTCACATCCGCGACGACCTCGGCCACGGCACGCTTTGTCTCCAGCGTGGGCTCGAAGCCCATGCTCTTGTAGGGCAGAAAGCGCATCTCCATGCCACGCTCGGCCGCGAGTTGCTTCGACAGCTCCAGCAGGCCCTGCTCACGGCCTTTGACCGGCGGCCAGTTCGTGTAGTCGCCGATCAGGCTCAAGATGACCACGCGCTGATGCTTTTGAACGGCCCGCAGCAGCGTTCCAGGAATGCCGAAGGGACAGTCGTCGTAGTGTGCGCCGATGGCGAGGAGGGTGCGTGTCATGGTGCGTGCGAATACGTTCCACCCGGACGGCTTTATGCGCCGGCCCGCCCCAATCGTTCGCCGCGCAGATGCCTTCCCCACAGCATTTTAAATGCTCGCATTTCCCTCGGCGCTGTCCTTTGGCTTCGGCGATTGACGTGCGTTCAGGCACCACTGGAGGGCTCGTTGCAGCGGGGCTTCAAGCCAACGGTGCACAAGGATTCCGATTCCCAACGTTCCCGCAGCCAAAAGCACCAAGCACAGGCTCGTAAACTGCGAACTTGCCTGCCAGCGATCGTTCATGAGACGTAGCACTCCGAACAAGACCAAACTATGGGTGAGGTAAATGGCGTAGCTGGACTTGGCCACCAACTGCAAGGCACCAGGCATCACAAATGCGACTTTGCTCCGCTCCCAGCAAAAGAGGCCTGTGACGATCAGAAACGAAGCTCCGCCCCAGACAATTCTCCGCACCACCTCCGGGGACGCCTTCAGCATCGGTTCTGCGGTCATGGCAATGATGAGGAGGGCAGCGCCGGCCAGCATGACGGCGGCCCCACTGATTCTCATCTTTCTATCCGGTGAGATTTCCGCCAGCAGGATTCCGGCGATGAAATCAAGGAAGTAGGGATGCAGGGCAAACCCTGGCAGCCACCTGGATGGTGTGATGCATGCCGCGCCGTAGATGAGGATGGCAACAGCCCAAAGACCGAGAGTGGCCAGCCTGATCCGCCTGGAAAAACAGAGCAACACAGACCATGCCGCGCAGAAAACCAACTCAAAGCTGAGCGTCCAGGCCGGCAATATGACCGGATAGCCCGGAGCCGGGAGCAGGGTGTAAGACCGCAGTATCTGGAACAAGTCCAATCCTTCATGCCGTCCGAAGAGGTCGAAGGCATGCATGGACGCCAACTTGACGGTGGTCAGCACCCAAAGAAGCGGAAGCAGACGACGCAGCCGCCAGCCCAAAAACTGAAGGCCAGATGGTCGGGATTCGTGCCCCCGCCCAGTCCTCCAGGCGGCAAAAAAACCACTCAGGATGAAGAACAAATCGATCCGGAAATCGCCGAGGCTAAAAAGCCCGCCTGCAAAATGCAGCCCGAGATACTTTCTGGCGAGAAAGGTCTCATGCTGCAAGAGCACCAAACTTACGGCCAAAACCCTCAATCCATCGAAGGAATGAAGAAAATGTTTGTGGGATGGCGTGACTTTCTCCATTGAGCACAGCCGTTCATTACTCTTCGTCAGGATTTAGCAGAGAGTTCCCACGGCTATGCCGCCACGAGGTCGTATCCGCGCCATTCCTTGATCTTCACGTCAGCAAAGGAGCCGACGGGCAGCTTTTTGTTCACGAAAACGGTGGTGTCGATGTCAGGGGCGTCGATCTGGCTGCGGGCGACGCCGGGTTCCTCGACGAGGACGCGGACGGTCTTGCCGACCTGCGTGGTGTTGTAATGCTCGACACCGCGCTGGATGGCGCGCATGGCCTCGTTCCAGCGGGCCTTGCGGGTCATGTGATGGATCTGGTCGTCCATGCTGGCGGCGCGGGTGCCTTCCTCGCGGGAGTAGTTGAAGACACCAGCTCGCTCGAATTTGCTGTCTTCGATGAACTGGAGCAGCTCGTTGAAGTCGGCCTCAGTCTCGCCGGGGAAGCCGACGATGAAGGTGGTGCGGATGGCGATGCCAGGGATGCCGGCGCGGATTCGCTTGAGCAGATCGCGAATGTAAGTGCCGTCCGTCTCGCGCTTCATGAGGCCGAGCATGCGGTCGCTGATGTGTTGCAGCGGCATGTCGATGTAGCGGGCGACTTTGGGGCTCTCGGCGATGGCCTGGATGAGATCATCGCTCCAATGCGCCGGGTGTGTGTAGAGCAGGCGGATCCAGAAGTCGCCCTCGATCTTGTTCAGCTCGCGGATGAGGGTGGAAAGGGATTCACCTTTGCTCGAATCGACGCCGCTGCGGGGTTTCGGGCGTTCTTCGGTCCACTTGTCCATGCCGAAGTAAGTGGTGTCCTGGGAGATGAGATTGATCTCCTTCACGCCGCTGGCGATGAGCTGGCGGGCTTCCTTGACAATGCTCTCCTGGGTGCGGCTGCGATGGCGGCCGCGGATGCGGGGGATGATGCAGAAGGAGCAGGGGTGGTTGCAGCCTTCGGCGATCTTGATGTAGGCCATGTGCTGCGGCGTCAGGCGGAAGCGAGGCGTGTCGTAGTCGGGGATGTACTGCGGCTGCTTGGTGACGAGGTTTTCCTGCTCGTGATCCTTCACACCCACGAGATTCTGGATGATCGGGGCCACCTGGGTGATCTGGTCGAGGCCGATGAAGGCATCGACTTCCGGCATCAGGCCGGGCAGTTCCTGGGAAAAGCGCTGCGAGAGGCAGCCGGCGACGATGATCTTCTGCTTCGCCCGTTTTGTGGAGCCGGAGCGGCCGTCCACGGCGTCATGCACGGCACCGACGCTCTCCTTCTTGGCCATGTCGATGAACGAACAGGTGTTCACGATCAAAACATCGGCGAGGTCCGGCTCAGGCGTCATGACCATGCCCGCCTGCTGGAGGTGGCCGATCATGATTTCCGAGTCGATGAGGTTTTTCGCGCAACCGAGGGAGACGAGGCCGACTTTGATCATGGGGGCGCGGATTCTACTGCCTTTCCGGGTCCCGGAAAGAAGAAAGATGCCGCCCGGAGGCGGCATCTGTCGTGGATTTGGAGCTGGGAGGCCTCACGGATCAGGAGGCGAGCATGGCCGGCTGGGCCAGCGGGGTGCGGCTGGCCTTCAGGTCGAAGGCCGGTTCGCTGCCCTGGGGCTTCTGCACGGCTTTGGCGAGAGCTTTGCTGAGGCCATCGAGGGAGTAGGGCTTCAGCATGATGTCCACGGGCGGCGGGTGGCCCTGGCTGAGGATCATGAACTCATCCGGATCGATGACGAAGCCGCTGCAGACGACGACGGGCACGTCGTTGCCCACGGAGCGCAGCTCCTTGAAGGTGTCGCGGCCGGAGAGCTTCGGCATGTAGATGTCGAGCAGGACGGCGTCGATCTTCTCACCGCTGCGCAGGATGATGTCGAGCGCCTGCTGGCCATCGCCAGCCTCCAGGACGCGGTAGCCGAGGAAGCCGAGCATGTTGGTGGCGATGGAGCGCACGGGAGCCTCGTCGTCCACGACAAGAATGGTGGTCTGGCCGCCAGCGGGTGCGGCGATGGCGGGGCCGTTGTCCACCGGGCCTTCATCGTCGAGTTGCTCAGGATTGAGGACGCGGGGCAGGAAGACGCGGAACTCACTGCCACGGCCGAGTTCGCTGTCGAACTCGATCCAGCCGCCGTGGTCGCGGACGATGTCCTGCGCGGTGGAAAGACCGAGGCCGGTGCCGGTGCTGCCGTTTTTGGTGGTGAAGAAGGGCTCGAAGATGCGCTGGCGGTGCTCTTCGGAGATCCCGCGGCCGTTGTCGCGGACGACGAGCATGACGAAGTCGGACACCTCGCCGCCTTTGGCCGGATTGCGATGGGTGACGTTTTCGACGGCGATTTCGATGACGCCTTTGTCGGCGGGCAGGGCATCGCGGGCGTTGAGGCAGAGGTTGAGCATGACCTGCTCGACCTGGGTGCCGTCCGCCTTGACGTAGGAGGGATCCATGCCGCCGCGCATCTGGATGGTGACGCGTGGATCGACGCTGTGCTTGAGGAGATTCTGCACATCGGCCAGGAGGCGCTTGAGATTGGTCGTCTTCCGGATGCTGGTGCCGGTGCTGCGGCGGGAGTAGCCGAGGAGGGATTTGACGAGTTCGGCGGCACGCGTGGTGGCGTGGTTGGCGTTTTGCAGCTTGTCGCGCACGGCGGCGGCGTTGGAGGCTGGGGTGAGTTCGGCCAAGGTGAGGTTGCCGCGGATGGCGGTGAGCAGATTGTTGAAGTCGTGGGCGATGCCGCCGGCGAGCTGGCCGATGGTGCCCATCTTCTGCGATTCGCGGAGCTGGTTTTCCAGCACACGCATCTCGGAGCGGTCCTTGATGATCCAGATGCGGCCGATGACCTCGCCAGCGTCGGTGCGCATCGGATTGGAGCGCAGCGAGAACACCCGACCGTCCGTGGTGGCGAACGGGGCGGTCTCATCCTGGCCGTCAAGGCTGGCGGCGGCCTTCTCGATCCAGCCGGTGACGGCGTTTTGATCCTGGAAGCGCTCCGTGAGGGCAGTCAGGAGGCGTTTGGCATCGCGGCCGGCGGCTTCTTCGACGGGTTTGCCGAGGAGATCGTCAAGCCGGGAGTTGGACGCGATGATTGAGCCCTGGGCATCGACGACGGCCACGCCTTCGTCACTGGCGGAGAAGAGGCCCTGGAGGGCGGTGAATGCCTCACGCAGGAGGCGCTCGGCGTTCAGCAGGCGCTGGGCGGTCTGGCAGGCATGCTGCTCGGCGGCGTTGAGGGCCTGGCGCTGCTTGGCGAAGATCATGTTGATGTCGCAGCGCAGCTTCCAGAAGTCGGAGGGCAGCCATTCGGCGGACTGGGCGTCGGGAGGCACGCCACGCAGCACGGCGGTGGTGCCTTTCATGACTGCGGTGGTCGGTTTGAGCAGCCAGCCGGAGATGAGGTAGGCCGCCAGGAAGACGCCACCACCCAGCAGGACGCCGGTGATGCCGAAAAACCATTCTAGGGGCTGGCCCATCATGCGGGTGGCTCCCATGGCAGGCAGGAAGCCGAACAGCCATAGCGGGAACAGGATGCGCAGTCGCAGGGAGTTCATGTCGGGAGGGGGTGGTTTGGCGGAATGGTTGTCAGTTGGCGTGAGTCGGGACCGGGGCCGGCGTGCGGCTGATGATGCGCTGCATGCAGTGTTCCACAGCGGCGTTGAGGTGGTTTTCCAGCCACACCTCGACCTCGCCCCGGAGTTTTTGCAGGCTGGACTGCGTCGTATGGTCGTCGGAGCTCATTTTGTGCTCCAGCCGGTCAATGCGGTCGCGCAAGGCGCTGACACTCATGGCGATACCGAACACGTCGTTGCGAAGCTGATCGAGCTGGGACGACCACTCATGCAGGGCTGCGGTGTCGGGCCTGCCGGGGGCCGTGGGCTGGACGACTGTTGCCTGCATCGCGTTGGAAAGGTGAGCGGCGATGGCTGGCGGATGCGCTGCGGG
The DNA here is from genome assembly GCF_014879935.1 of Prosthecobacter sp. Lineage (GTDB taxonomy): Bacteria > Verrucomicrobiota > Verrucomicrobiia > Verrucomicrobiales > Verrucomicrobiaceae > Prosthecobacter. The sequence goes on along the minus strand of NZ_JACSRD010000068.1, from coordinate 149 downwards.
GCGCATGTTGGGAGAGGGCGCGGGCGGGAAATGGGCGGCGGCCAGTTTCGGCAGGTCGGTGACCGGACGGGCGGGCGGAACCAGTGCAGGAGGCGTGAAAACATTCCCCGGAGTGCCCAAAAGTGGCTCGGTGCTGACGTGTCCGGGGC
>NZ_JACSRD010000111.1 GCF_014879935.1 Prosthecobacter sp. | reverse complement strand
AAGCGCCAGCTCGCGCTCGATTTGATCCGCTTCGCCGAAGATCAGTTCGTCATGTGGTCGCAACCGCCCTCCGACACGCCCAACAAGCAAAACGACGACGGCACCGCCGCCGCCCGCACGAAGCGCTGGCTGCTCCCATGCGTGCTCGAGCAATACCGCTGCTGGGCGCCGGTCTGCGCCAGCAGCGCGAAGCTGATGCGCCTGTATCTCGCCGCCTATCGAGCGACCCAAGACCCGCTCCACCTCGAAAAAGCCAAAGCCCTCGCCGCGACACTCACGCACACGCAATCCACCGCCAAAGCCCCCGGCCGCTATCAAACCTGGGTGATGCAGAATCCGCCGACGATGTGGTTTAACTGCGAACTCATGGCCGTGCGTGCGATGCAGGAGCTGGCGGCTGCGGATGCGAATGCAAGGCGGTGATGGCCGCTGCGTTTGCTGTGGCTCATGAAACTGCTTTTGCTTTTCGCTTGTCTCGTCACCCCACTCTTGGCGGAGGAACTTCAGGTTCTCGCGGCACCGGATTTTAAGTCGCCCCTGGATTCAACGTGGAAGATCGCGCATGGCACGTATGAGCCGAAGGATGGGGTGCTGGTGTGTGCCGAAAAGCCGGAAAACAAGCACGTGGCGGTGCTTTGGCATCAGGTGGGCTGGAACACGGGCGTGATTGAGTGCGAGTTCCGCTTCGACGGCTCAAGGAGCCTCATCATCGGCTGCGATGGAACGACGCCCAAGGGCCCCACGCATGTCGGCCGGGTCTCCATTTCGCCAAAGCAGATAAGCCTGGCGGAAGATTCGGTCAAACCGAGCCACATCATCGCAAAACTGCCGGCTGATCTCAAATCCGGCGCGTGGCACAAGCTGCGTTTCGAATGGGCCGGTGATCAAATCGCGATCCAGCTGGATGATCTGAAGCTGAAGGCAGGCCACGCCTACCTGGCGACGCCGAAGAGGCGAAGCTGGATCGCCGTTGGCGGCCAGACCGCATCCATCCGTCATCTGAAGATCAGCGGCCAGCCATGACCTGACCAGCGTGGGAGCAGCAAACAGCAAATCAAGCGCATTGCCGGCTGCCTCGTCATCCGACATTCTCGTTCCCGTCCTCCTCCCCGCCATGCCCGCCTTTTCCGATCCCTTCAAAGACGCCCGCGCCGCCACCGGCGTGATGCAGTGCCCGTTTCACGGCGAAAACATCACGATGATCCTGCGCCACGAGGATGTGCGGAAGGCGGCCAAGGACTGGGAGACTTTCAGCTCTGATGTGCCCTTCCGGGTTCCGATTCCATCCGAGGAAGATGTGCGCAGCATGCGCCAGCTTCCCATCGAGACCAACCCGCCGGAGCACACCGATTACCGAGCCATCGCCGAGCCGTTCTTCCAGCGGGCAAAGGATCCGGAGATGATCGCGAAAGTCGAGGCGCTGCTCGACGGCATGCTGACGGGCGCCTTGAACCGCGACAGCATCGAGATCGTGAACGAATTCGCGCTGCCCATCCAGTCGCGTGCGCTGACTTACCTGCTCAACACCTCCGAAGAGGAGGCCGACGCCTGGATCGGCTGGGGCATTCACGTCTTCAAAGTGACCGGCGGCGAGTTCAAAAAGGGCACGGTGCTGGAAGACTACCTCGCCGCCAAGTTCGACGAGGTCGAGGCGAATCCGGGCGATGACTTCTTCAGCGTGCTGACGCAGGCCACTTATCGCGGGCGCAAACTCACCCGTGAGGAGTGCATGGGCTTCGCGAACCTCGCCTTCGCCGGCGGGCGTGACACGATCATTCACACGATTTCGTGCGCCCTGGGGCACCTTGCGGAGAATCCCGGCGCGCTCGAGTTCCTGCGTGAGGATCCCAAACGCATCACGCTGGCCAGCGAGGAGTTTTTCCGCGTCTTCATGCCGTTGACCCACATCGGCCGCGTCTGCCCGAAGGACACGGACGTGAACGGTGTCACCGTGAAAGCCGGGGAGCGCGTCTCGCTGTGCTGGTCGTCCGCGAATTTCGATGAAACGGCGTTCCCGCAGGCCGATGAGGTGCGCCTCGACCGCAAACCGAACCCGCATCTCAGCTTCGGTTTCGGCACCCACCTTTGCCTCGGCGCTCCGCATGCCCGCCTCATCCTGCGCACGCTTTTAAAGCTCTGCTGCGACCGTGTGAAGCGCATCACCATCCTCAATGCCGCCGAACGTGTCGAGCACGAGGCGAAATTCGACCGCAAGCTCGGCTACGATTCGCTGACGGTGAAGTTCGAGGCGCTGTGATGTTCACCAGCCCAGCACCCGCGTGATGGCGGCCCGCAGCGCCGTCTCCAGGATGGCTGCCTCGGCGTGCGTGATGGGAATGGAGACCTTCCTCACGTTTTTCGAGGTTCCTTCCTGGCGCGACATGCTCATGAAGAACGGTGCCTTCTGCGGATCGTCACGGTAGGTCAGTTCGAAGGCGCTGTTGGCCTTCTCCGACTGGTGGAAGAGCTTCGCCTGCTCCTGGCGGCCTTGCAGCGTCGCCAGGACGGCTCCGAGATCGTTCAGACCCCACTTCATCGTGATCTTCTGCTCCCAGTCGAACTGCTTTTCGCCGCTTTGCGTCGCCGCATCGACAAAGACGGCCGCCTTGGCACGGTTGAGCTCGAAACGGATCACGCCGCCGTTGCCGCGGCCGTTGGGTTTGTAGATCGCATACTCGGTCGAGGTCTTCGGGGCGGCGGGAGAGACGGATTTCGCGTTCATGGCGGCCGGAATCGTAAAATGACTGCCCGTGGTGGGTAAAGCCTGATTTCAAGACTCGGCAGGGCTTTTGCCAGACGACGGCGGAGAGGAGCCCGGCATCGAAGTCAGGCCAAAGGAGAGTGGCAAATCGATGCGGCCGACGTTTTAATCGCGCCCCATGCGCGTCGTCTCATTTCTTCTTGCCGGATCGTTCCTGACCAGTTGCGCCGTCCAGCCGGGCAGCACGCCCGGCAGTCTGCCGCCGCATTCGTGGGGGATGCCGCAGATCATCAACGTCTCCGCCTACGACCCGAAGGAAAAGCAACGCGCCGGCGTGGGTTTCTCCGAGCACAACGTCACCGCTCTCCGTGCGAACGGAGCCAGTGCTCTGATTGCCCGTGCCGGCAAAGGCGGGAATCTCGACGAGAAATGCGCGGCCTTCCTCGCCTCGGCGGATCGTGTCGGCCTGCTGCCCGGCGTTTACTACCGTGTGCAGAGGCATGTCGATGCCGTGGCGCAGGCGGACCAGCTCGTGAACCGCGTCCATGCGCTGAAGCGAAGCCGCTCCTGGAATGCGCCCTCCCTGCTGATCTGCGGCGACTTTGACGGCAATCTGCCGCTTTCATCGATCCTGCGCTTCATGGACCGCGTCGAGTCGCGCACTGGCATCGTCCCGGTCGCTTATCTTGAAAACAGCACGCAGCTCAAGCAGACGCTGAGCCGCGCGGATGCCGCCACAAAGGCGAAACTGCGCCGCATGCCCTACTGGCTGGCTCTTTATGCGCACGACAGCGGCGCGGGGCCGGTCTATCCCGCGCCGGGAAGTCCGCATGGGCTGGTGGAACAGTACCAAGTCTGGTCCGACTGGACGATGTGGCAGTACGGCGGCGTGGACTGGGAGCGTGGCGGCTCACGGCCGAAAGTGTATCACCACGGCCGGCACCGCTTCCCGCTTTACTTTGGAACGCTGGACCGGCCCGCCGAGCGCAGCGTCTTCAACGGCTCGCAGGCCGGACTGCAGGCATTCTGGCAACGTCACGGCCTGCCGCTTCGTTGAGGGCGCTGCATGAAAACCACCGCAGCGCTCACGGTTCCAAGTCTCGAGACCTCCCGCGAAAACCGCTGCGTGGTCAATCGGCGGCACGCCATGCGTTTCCTCCTTCTATTTTCTCTCTGCCCGTCGCTCTTCGCGCAAGTCATCCCGCTGTGGCCGGACAAGCCGCCGCAGTTTTTAGAGAACCCGCCAGCGGAGGTCAGGGAGGAGCGCGGCACGATTCGCAATGTCACCGTGCCGTCGATCACCTTGTTCCTGCCCGCCGCTGACAAACGCAATGGCATGGCGGTCATCGTTTGCGCGGGTGGTGGTTACGGCGGACTCGACTGGAAGACGCATGTCGAATACGCGGCTGACGTCTTCAATCCGAAGGGCGTGGCCGTCATCGGGCTCAAATACCGCCTGCGTCCGCCGCACAAGCTCGACAACGCCGGCATCCAGGCGCTCACCTTGATGGACGCGAAGCGTGCGGTGCGGCTCGTGCGGCATCGGGCGAGCGAATGGGGCATCAATCCGGCGCAGATCGGCATCGCGGGCTACTCTGCTGGCGGCAATCTGGCGATGAACCTCGCGGCGAACTTTGATGCAGGTGATCCGATGGCCGCAGATCCCATTGATCGTGAGAGCAGCCGTCCCGATTTTGCCGTCGGGCTCGCCACGTGGCACTGGCGGCAGAAGGAATCGCCCTTCGTCTTCAAGAAAGACAGCCCGCCGGTCTATCTCGTCCACGCCACGAACGACGGCATCAACGGCGGCACTCCCATCGAAATGCCGAAGGCCATCAAGGCTGACCTCGAAAAGCTCGGCGTGCCTGTGCGCATGGACATCTTTGACGAAGGCGCCCACGGCGTCGGCAATCTCATCCCCCAGCGCGTGAAAAACGGCTTTCCGCCTGCGAAGTGGCCGGACTTGCTGCTGGAGTGGCTGCGGACGCTGCCTGGGCGATAACGCTGCACGATTCGTCGTTCCGCATCGTTTTCGCAGCCGCTTGTCATGAAAACCTTGTCGCTGGGATTCTTCCTCTTCGCCTTCTGCTCGTCGCTCTTGTCGGCGGACAGGCCAAACATCATCTTCATCCTGGCCGACGACCTCGGATGGGGGGATCTGGGCTGCTACGGGCATCCGTATGCGAAGACGCCGAACCTCGACAAACTCGCGGCCGATGGCACGCGCTTCACCAAATTCCACGCCACCGGCGTGACTTGCTGCCCGGCGCGGACGGGGCTGATGACGGGCAAGTTTCCGGCCACGTTTCAAAAATACCCCGCCGATTTCGGCTTCGGCAGCCGGGTCACGATCACCGAGCTGCTGAAGAAAAACGGCTACACCACAGGCCACTTTGGCAAATGGCACATCGGCAGCGTGATGGAGCCGGGAACGTATGGCATCGAAGTCATCGGTGCGGAGGAAAAGGAAGGCGGCAAACGCAGACAGGCTGCGGGGGATCGCAGCCGCGACGCGCCGATGTATGATCAGGCGATCAGCTTCATCGAGAAGCACAAGGCGGGGCCGTTCTACATCAACATCTGGGATCACATTTCGCACCACCCGGTGAATCCATCGCCAGCCGTGCTGGAGCGCTTTGAACCGCTGGAACTCGATGAATCGAAGTTCACGCCCGCGATGCGCGAGAAATTCGACACGTGCAAAAAGCTCGGCGGCGATCCTGCGGCGCATCTGCGGGCCTTTCTGGCCGATGTGAAGTCGATGGACGACGAAATCGGCCGTTTGCTGGCGAAACTGGATGAACTGGGCCTGCGTGAGAACACGCTCGTCGTTTTCTCCAGCGATCAAGGTGCCGCGCCACTGCAGGATCCGACCACATTCGGCGATAAGAAGAAAAAGCGCCTCAAACACCCGCAAGGCACCGACATCGACGACATCCGCCTCAATGCGATGGGCTACGCCGGCCCGCTCTTCCGCGGCGGCAAGCACACCGACCTTGAAGGCGGCGTGTGCGTGCCATTCATCGCCCGCTGGCCGGCGAAAGTGCCCGCAGGCCGCGTGGATGATCAATCCGTGCTCAGCGGCGCGGACTGGCTGCCATCGCTGTGCGCCATCACCGGCATCGCGATCAATGCGGCCGATTTTGACGGCGAGGATTCATCGAAGGCGCTGCTCGGCGGTGTGCATGTCCGCACGAAGGCATTGTTTTGGAAGACCAACACGGAACGAAGCGACCCCTCGCTCCTTGAAGGCGCTTGGAAGCTGCATGGCACGCAACGCAGAAACAGCGAGGTCACGCTCTTCAATCTGGCGGACGACCCCGGTGAGAAGAACAACCTCGCGGAGAAAGAGCCTGAGATGCTGAAGAAACTCACCGCACAGCTCAACGCGTGGACCGCCACACTGCCGAAGACCTACGAGCATGGAACCAGCAAGGAAGAGTGATCCCCGGCACGTTTTGTCCCCGTCATGATTCATCGATTTTTCCTGCACCTCGCCTTTGCCGTCACCACGGCTTGCGCCGCTGATCCGGCACGCGTTTTGATCGTCGTCGGCCCCAGCAAACATCCGCCCGGATCGCACGAGGTCGCCGCAGGCGGGCGCGTGATGCAGCATTGCCTCGAACACATGACCAATGTGCCCAACGTGAAGGCTGACGTGGCCTTCGCGTGGCCGGATCAGGCGCTGCGTGACGGTGCGAGCACCGTTGTGTTCATCGGCGACACGTTTCCGGCGAACCGCCTGCCCAATCCGCAGCAGAACCTGGCCGATCTCGATGCGATGATGAAACGCGGCTGCGGCATCGTGTGCGTGCATTACGCCACCGGCCTGCTGGGGGAGGACGTGACGGTCGAGGGCGATCATCCGCTGCTACGCTGGATGGGCGGCTACTTTGCGAACCGCTCGTGCAAGCATCACGAGTCCTTCGCGAAGATTTTTCCTGCCGCGACAATCACGCCCGCCGCGCCGCAGCATCCGGTGTCGCGTGGCTGGAAGGAGTTCACGCTGCATGACGAGCCCTACACGAACAACTACTTCGGCCGAGGCAACGTGATGGCGGCGAATGTGATCCCACTGGCCACTTCGATGCTGCCGCCGGACAAACCCAAGCGCGAAACCGTCGCCTGGTGCGTCGAACGCGACGACAGCGGACGCGGATTCGGCATCGTGATGCCGCACTTCTACAAAAACTGGCGCCACGACGACCTCCGCCGCTTCATCCTCAACGCCATCGTCTGGACCGCGAAACTCGACGTGCCGGCCGGCGGTGTGCAAACCACGCTGCCCGATCTCGCCACCTTCAAACCGGAGTCCGTGGAATACGTTCCACCACCGAAGCCGAAACCTGCCGCAACCAAGTAAATCTCTCATGAAGCACCTATTTCTCTGTCTCTTCGCCCTCTGCTCTTCGCTCTACGCAGCTTCACCGCCGAATGTCGTCCTCATCCTCGCGGACGACCTCGGCTACGGCGATCTGGGCTGCTACGGGCATCCGAAGTTCAAAACACCCCGCATCGACCAGTTGGCGGCGGAGGGTGCGAAGCTGACGCAGTTCAATTGTCCGGCGCCGTTCTGTGCGCCGACACGTGCCTCGCTTATGACAGGGCGTTATCCGTTCCGCTGCGGCATGACACAGAATCCCGCGCCGGATGGCGGACCTGCGGCAGATGCACTGCGTTTGCCAGCATCGGAAGTCACGCTGGCGCAGGTGCTCAAATCCGCCGGTTATGCGACCGGCATGGTCGGGAAGTGGCATCTCGGCCACAAGGCGGGAGCCTTGCCCACGGAGCGCGGCTTTGATGAATACTACGGCATCCCGTATTCGAACGACATGCGCCCCGTGCAGGTGCTGGAAGGCACCCACGTGGCTGAATACCCGGTGGTGCAGGCCACGCTCACCCAGCGTTATGCAAAACGCGCCACGGACTTCATCCATCGCCATGCGAAGAAGCCGTTCTTCCTCTACTTCGCCGAGGCGATGCCGCACAAGCCGCTGGCGGCTTCTGAAAAGAACTACCTGAAGAGCGGCGCAGGTCTCTACGGCGACGCCTTGCTCGAACTGGATGACAGCGTCGGTGCGGTGCTCGATGCGCTGAAGCAGGAGGGTCTCGATGACAACACGCTGGTGCTCTTCACCAGTGACAATGGCGCATGGTTCGGCGGCAGCACAGGCGGACTGCGCGGCATGAAGGGAACGAACTACGAAGGCGGCTACCGCGTGCCCATGATCGCCCGCTGGCCGGGGAAAATCCCCGCCGGACACGCCAGCAACGAGCTGGCGGTGATGATGGACCTGTTTGCCACCGTGCTGCACGCGACGGACACGAAGATGCCCGATGATCGTGTCCTGGATGGCCGGAACATCCTGCCGCTGCTCACCCGCGAGGCGAAATCGCCGCACGAGTTCATCTTCGGTCATCAGAACTCGAAGCTGGCCACCATTCGCGACGCCCGCTGGAAGCTGCATGTGCTGCCTGCCAGCCAGATGAAGCTGAAACCCGGCGCGGACGGCCGCTGGCTCGACCCCCGCGCTCCGGACGGCGTCACCATCCTGGCTCCCTTCGAGCAGTACAACCTCGATTCGCCTCCTGGAGTCACCACCGGCGTGGAACCGGGCCGCATGCAGCTCTTTGACCTTCAAAACGATCCCGCCGAACAGACCGACGTGGCAGCACAGCATCCCGACGAGGTCAAACGTCTGCAAAAAGCCCACGACGCGATGAACAAGGATGTGCCCGTCGTCGAAGAAGTGAAACGGGTGCCGATGAAGAAGTGAGCGGGCGTTTCAGGTTTCAAGTTCCAGGATGCCGAAAACGACATTCATCATGAAACTTGGAACGTGAAACAACGCCGCTCCCTCAACTCACCAGCTCCATGCCGGTGCGTTCGGCTTCATTGAGATAGCAGCCGGGGTCGCTGCCCCACAGACCGCCGTGCTCGCCATAGGCGGCACGGGTGCGGAAGCCGCCGCCGCAGACGGAGAACCAGCGGCAGTCGGCACAGGGGCCGGACATGCGGGCCTGGCGCTCATTTTGGGTGAGGCGGCCGATGCTGCGGATGTTGCGCAGGGTTTCGGCGCTGGTCTCGTTGCCTTCCTCCCAGATCTGGGAAAAGGGCATCAGCTTCACATTGCCGAGCGTGATGTCCTGCCAGAACTGGTCGGGATGGACATTGCCCTGCGTGTCGATATTCGCGATGCCACGGCCGCTGCTGTTCGCACCGCCGCCGTTCCAGGCGAGCAGGCGTCGCGCTTCCTCCAGGTTCGGGTGATTCTCCTGCTCCATGCGCAGGAGCAAATAAGCGCCGTCGGCCGGTCCGGCCACAGTGAGGAGCTCGCGGTTCACTCCTTGTTTGTCCCAGGCTTCCACGCGTGCGATCAGCGTGTCGAGCGCATGGCGCGATTCGGCCGGTGTGAGCACCTGGAGGCTGGCACCACGGCCCGCAGGCACGAGGTGATAAAAGCACACGCGCTGGATCTTCTCCTCTTCGATGAAGTCGAGGATGCGCTCGATGTTTTCGACGTTGTGACGCGTGAGCGTGAGCCGCAGGCCGGTCTTCTGGCCGACATCGTGACAATTGCGGAAGCCGCGCACCGCACCATCGAACGCGCCCTCCTTGCGGCGGAACTGATCGTGCACCGCGCCGATGCCATCGAGCGAGATGCCGACATAGGCCACATTCGCCGCTTTCAGCAGCGCTGCTTTTTCCGGTGTGATGAGCGTGCCGTTGGTGGAGATCGTCAGCTTGAGACCACCGGCGGTGGCCTTGTTCACGATGTCGAAGAAACGCGGATGGATCAGTGGTTCGCCGCCGCTGAGCAGAAGCGAGGGCACCTGATAGGCGGAAAGGTCATCGAGCACGGCTTCCATCTGCTCCCAGGTCAGTTCACCTGGGTAGTTCATCGCCTGCGAGTCGGAGTAGCAGTGCACGCAGCGCAGATTGCAGGTGCGGGTGATGTTCCAGACGGTGATCGGCTTGCGCGTGCTGGCTGTGTGCCCGCCGGGATGTCCCGGATGGCGGCCGGTGCCGTAGCGAAGTGCGTCGGCCGGCTGCGCGGCTCCAGTCCAGAGTTTGGTGATATTGATCATGATGCAGGTGTGGTTTGAAGAAGGTGAGGAGCGACGCCGCGCGGCTGATAAACACAGGCCGGATCTTCGGCGAAGGGATCGCCCGTGACGCCGTAGGCTCGGGCACGTGAGCCGCCGCACACGTTGCGGAACTCGCAGCGGCCGCATTTGCCGCCGAGGGCGTCACTGTCGCGCAGCGAAACGAAGAGCGGATGATGCCGGTAGATCTCGGCAGGATGCTCCTGGCGGACATTGCCGCAGTCGAAGGGCAGGAACCCGCTGGGTGACACGACGCCGGTGTGGGAGATGAACATCACGCCACGACCGTCGCGGATGCCGAGCGGCGAACGCATGCCCGGGCGATGCTTTCCAGCACGTGCGCCGAGCGTCTGGATCGTGACACGACGGAAATGATGCCCTTCCGTTGTTTTCACGGCGAAAGGCGCCTTTCCGACCAGCGAAGCCATGTCTCGGAAGACGAATTCGATGTCCTGCGGGACCGGCAGATCCGCGATGCCGGCCCGACCGGTCGGCACGAGCAGAAACACGCTCCACATCGCCGGCTTGAGCTCGAACATGAGCTTCTTGAAGGCCTCGTACTCGCCCAGATTGCCACGGGTGAGCGTGGTGTTGATCTGCACGCCCAGATCGGCCGCATGGGCGCGATGCACGGCGGCGATGGTGCGGTCAAAGGTGCCCGCGATGCCGCGGAATGCGTCGTGCGTCTGCCGTGTGGCACCGTCGAGGCTCAATGAGATGCGCTCCACGCCGGCCGCTTTGAGTTCATGGAAGTCAGCATTCATCAGACGGGCCGTCGCCGAGGGACTCAAACTGACGTGAAGTCCCGCAGCAGTCGCCTCGCGCACCAAATCGAGCGCGTCGCTACGCATCAACGGGTCACCACCGGTCAGGATGAGCATCGGCGGCTTCAATTCGGCCAGTTGCCGGACGAGTCGGCTCGACTCCTCGCGATTCAATTCGTCGGGATGGCGGTGAGATTGCGCCTCAGCGCGGCAATGCCGGCATGCCAGCGCACAGGCCCGTGTGATCTCCCAGAAGACGAGAAACGGGCGCACGTCAAAGCCCTCGTAGCCCATGGCGGGCACTCGAGAGCGGTCGAGATCCAAAGCAGGCGCGTTCACTGTGCCCCAAGAAACGCGAAAACACGTCCCCTGCTCCGCCGTCAGTTACCCAATGCTGTGCCGATCTTGCGCGGGGTCTAGATTGCCGTCACAAACGGGAGACCCGTTCCATCCGGGAAAGTAGCTGCACTCGTCGAGGCGCGTCCGGCAGGCCCCTCACCTGACCTCTCCCCAAAAACGCGAAAGGTGTTTGCCATGCTTTGCGCTGGGGAGAGGGATTTGACGTCGGAGTTCGCGCAAAACGAATCCCCTCTCCCCGCCGATGAATTTCATGGCCGGTTGATCGCTCTTCGGGGAGAGGTTGGGTGATGGGCGTCGAAGGTTTGGTGACCGGGGAAAACTTGTGCTACTTCCCGAAGGCGAACAATCGCCTGTCCGTGCGGATGTAGATCACGCCATCGACGATGGCCGGTGAGGCAAACACGGGCTCCTTGAGCTCGTTGCGGGCCAGCACGTTGAGCTTGTCACCCGTCGCATCGAGCACCACCACCGTGCCGCGCTGGGAGACGACATACACATGGTCCCCCACCGTCACCGCGGAGGCATAGTAGTCGCCGGAGGCGTCCACACGCTCCGCCTGATACACGGGGCTGCCGCTTTTCGCATCATAGGCGCTGGCAAGTCCGCCGCTCTTCATCGTGAAGACGCGCCCGTTCGCCACCACGGGTGAGGAGACATACGGCAGATGCTTGCTCTGCTGCCACACGATGTGCGTATCCGTGATGTCACCGCTACCGCCGGGTTTGATGGCAAAGAGCTGGTTCACCGCATCCGCAAACATGCCGCGCATCGCCTCATACTCCGCCTTCGTCACCTTGCCGTCTTTGTCGGCATCGATCTGGGAATAGCGGTCTTTGATCTTGCCCGTCGGGAATTCATCACGGGTCAGCACGCCGTCCTTGTCGGCGTCGTTGGCCGCCAGGAAAGTCTCATGCGGCTCCATCAGCACGCGGTCGTCCTCGTCGCCGCCGACATTCCAGCTCACGAGAAGCAACACTCCATCGACCGCCGTGGGGCTGGCATTCGAGACACGCGCCATGCCACGCACGGACCAGCGTTGCTTTCCATCCTTCAGATCATAACTCCGCGTCCACAGCGATCCGCAGACGATCAGTTCCTCAGCCCCATCATGCTTCCAGATGAACGGTGTCGAAAAACCGCGACGGAACTCGCTGCGATCCACCCGCCAGACCTCCGCGCCAGTTTTCACATCGAGCGCCAGCATGTAACTGCCCACATCCTGATCGACGACGAGGATCACCTTTCCATCCGCGATGATGGGCGAGGCGCTGGTGCCAAACTCCACCACGGGCGCTGGCAGCGGCTTCTGCCACAGCTCCTTGCCGTTCCAGTCATACGCCAGCAGCCCGAATGATCCGAAATACGCGATCAACCTCTCGCCATCCGTGCAGCAGGTCGGCGCGGCCGGGCTGCCGATGCGATGCGCGCCTTCGATGGTCTGTGCTGGCACGGCCACACGCCACAGCTCGCGCCCATCACCTTCGTTCAGGCAAAACGTGACCAGCTTGCCCTCCGCGAGCCCTGTGAGTGCGATCTTGTCGCCCCACACACAAGGCGACGAATGCCCGAATGGCACCTCCGTCTGCCACTTTACATTCTTCTCCGCTGAGAACTCCACCGGCGGCGATCCCGAGCCGATGCCAAGACCTCCCTCGCCGCGAAATTGAGGCCAGTTGGAGCCAGCGAGAGCACTGGAGAGGGTAAAAAGGTAAAACAGAGCGTGTTTCATGGATGATCTTGTTCGGGAAAAAAGGTGTCCGCAGGCACTTCGGCTTCCGCTTTGGCATGTGCGGCCTCAAACTGCTCCGCGGTGACTTTCGGCGGCGTGATCTCTCCGCTCGCGGCCAATGCCTGGATGGCAAACGAGGTGCCCGTGTTGCTGGCGATGCGATCCCGCGCAAACGGCGACTGCGTGAACCAGCCGCCGGTCTCACGCTGATGCGTCTTCAGCCACGCGACGGCTTTTTCATTGCGCTGACCGCTGCGGGCCAAAACATACGCGCAAAGTGCCGTGGCATAGCCATCCGTGAGTTGCGGATCGAGCGGCTTCTTGTCCTTCCGCTGCCACGGAGCCAGATCGACCATGCTCCAGCCGCCATCGGCATGCTGTTGGGCCAAAATCGCCGCAACATGCTCCGCGCATGCCTTTTCATCGAGGATGCCGCCGATGGCTGAATGTGCCAGCAGCGTCAATGCACGCTCGTGCAACGTCTGCGGTACTTGAGCACGAAACCAGCCGCGCAGCTTCTCCGTGCCGTTTTTCGCGAGTTCCGTCTCCGCATACTTTTCCGGCGCAGCCGCCACGCCGAGCGCGATCTGCGCCACGGGCCACCAGTTGTCGATGGCCTGCGGGGCCTCGCGCACGCGGATCCAGTCGATGCCGCCATCCTTCGTTTGCAGCTTCGTCCAGATGAAGTCGAAGGCCTGCCGCGTAATCGGGCTCAGCTTGCCCGTCGTGGCCGCGTCATGTCGCGCCAACTCGACCGCCGCGAGCAATCGCACACGCGGGATGTGGTGCGTCTTCACTTTCGGCGCTTCCTTCGGATCATGCAGCTTCGTGAGGAGGCGCTCCAGCATCACCCGCGTGCGCATCACCTCCGGCGCGAGCGGATCGATCAAGCTCCGCGCCGGAAGATAGGTGAAGGTCGAGTGGCAGGCATAGCAGTTGTTTTCCGAAAGGTGCGCCCTGTTGTCGAGATAGCCCGCCGCAGCTTCCAGCGAGAAAGCCGCCCGCAGAGGCTCCTTCACAGTGTCCTGCACGGACAGGGAGGGCTTTTCCTGATAGGGATCGGCGGCGCATGCCATCACCGGCATGAGGAAGAGAAAACGAAAGCGAATCATGCCGCACAAGACGAGGAAAGCAGCGCTTGTCTTCCACCCTCTGCACGATCTTCCATGCCTGCCTCGTTCATGCACCTTATGAAACGCCTGTTTTGCCTTCTCGCCGCCCTTTCCCTGCCACTACAGGCAGAAATCCGCGTCTCGACCGATTTTGAAGGCGGCAACGCCGAGGTCGTCTCGCTGGATCAAAACAAGAAAACACTGCGCATCATGCCGAAGCTGCACGAAGGCCGTGGCTGGCCGTGCTGGTGGTATTTCCAAGTCGATGGATTGAAGCCGGGCGAGGCCTTCACGCTGGAAGTGCAGGCGCAGACGAAGCCGTTTCGCGAAAAGCAGGTGCTGGCCGCCGCGTGGTGCCAGCCGAAGCATGCGTGGCTCAGCAACGATGGCGAAACGTGGTCGCCGAGCGATGCGGGAATGCTGAGCAAGGACAAAGTGATGAGCTACACGCTCAAACCGGCCTCTGAGAGCCTGCGCGTGGCCTGGGGGCCGCCGTTTGTGCCTGCGGATGCGGAGAAACTGCTCGCCGAGATCGCGGCGAAGCTGCCGGAGTCGAAACGCTTCGAGCTTTCCAAAACACGCGACGGCCGGGCGGTGAACGGCATCCGCATCGGCGACGAAAACGCGCCGCATCAGGTCTGGGTTGGCTCGCGGCATCACGCTTGGGAAGCGGGTGGCAGCCAGGTGGGGCGTGGTTTCATCCGCTGGTATGCCAGCGACGAAGCGAAGGCGCTGCGGGCCCAAACCTGCCTGCATTACATCCCGATCATGGATGTGGACAACGCCGCCATCGGCGCTGGCGGCAAAGAAGCCGTGCCACGCGATCACAATCGCGACTGGGCCGACGAACCCACCTATCCCGAGGTCGCCGCCGCGCAGCGGATGATCCGCGAGATTCACCAAAAGCACGGACTCGACGCCTACATCGACCTGCACAATCCCGGCGCAGGCGACGGCATTTTCTTCTTCGGTCCGTTCGCCTTCGAACGCATGACCGGCATCCAGCAGCGCAACTACCGCCGCTGGATGGAACTTGCGGCGGCAAACATCGTCAAACCACGTCCGGTGGAGCCGAAGTATCGCTTCGCCACCTACGTGAAGACCGAGGAAGAACGCGGCCGCATGAGCAGCGGCTGGGTGCGCAATCACACCGGCGATTTCACCATCTCCGTCACGCTCGAAACCGGCTGGAACAGCCCGCTGATGTCCGTGGAAGGCTATTCCAACACCGGTGCGGGCCTCGGCCGCGCGCTGGCGGCGTATCTGGACAGCAATCCACGGCAGCCCTGAAGCAGCGGCCGTTTCAGGCCGTGCCGAGCAGTTCGTGGAGAGCTGTGAGCACCTTCTGCGCGGTGTAGGGCTTGGGCAGGAACTGCTTCACGCCGAGGGAGGCCAGCCGTGCGGCGGTGCCATCCGTGGCGATGCCGCTGCCGGCGATGATCTTCACCTCGGGATTCATGCGCCGCATCACCTGGATGGTGACGGTGCCATCCATCACTGGCATCATGAGATCGGTGATGACGGCGGCCACCTCCGCCTGGTGCTGCGTGTAGAGGGAGAGCGCCTCCGTGCCGTCCGCGGCGACGATGGCGCGATAACCGAAGGCCTCCAGCGTCTGCCGGGTGATGGTGCGGACGGCGGACTCGTCATCGACGACGAGAATGAGCTCGCCATTGCCCTGCGGCAGGGCGTGATGCAGGCCGCCGGCTTCGCCATCCACGGCCGGTGCCTGTGAGGGCAGGTAGATCGAGAAGGTGGTGCCGCCGGAGCCTGAGGACTCGCTTTCGACTTCGAGGAAGCCGCCGTGGCTCCTCACGATGGCGAGCACGGTGGACAGGCCGAGGCCCGTGCCTTTGCCGACCTCCTTGGTGGTGAAGAAGGGATCGAAGATCTTGTCCATGACCTCCGGCGGGATGCCGCTGCCGGTGTCGGACACGCGGATGAGCACATGCGGGCCCGGTTTCGCATGTGGATGCATGGAGGCCATGAGAGCATCGACGGCAAGGTTCGACGCCGAAAGCGTGAGCGTGCCGCCGGAGGGCATCGAATCGCGCGAGTTGACGCACAGATTGAGCAGCACCTGGTGGATCTGCGTGTGGTCCCCGGTGATGGTGCAGAGATTGGGTGCCACATCGTGCCGGAGCTCGATGTTCTTGGGGAAAGTCTCGCGCAGAAGGTGCTGGATGTCCCGCAGGATGTGCCGCGGGTCCACGGGCACCCGCCGCCCGTCCGCCCCACGGGCGAAGGAGAGGATCTGCCGCACCATGTCAGCCCCGCGCTGGGCGCTGGTCTCGATGGTGGCCAGGATGGACTTCATGCGCTCGTCCTGACTCGTCAGGCGGAGAAGCTCCACCGACATGAGGATGGGGGCCAGCACATTGTTCAGATCGTGGGCGATGCCACCGGCGAGCGTGCCGATGCTCTCCAGCCGCTGGGCACGGAGGAACTGCTGCTCCAGCTTCTTTTTCTCCGTGATGTCGGTGTTGATGGCCAGAATGCTCTGCGGGCGGCCTGCGGCGTCGCACACAAGCGTCCAGCGTGCCTCCACCAGGAGCAGGCCGCCTTTCTTGTTGTACTGCTGGATCTCGCCGTGCCACTCGCCGTTTTTGAGCACGGCGGCGGTGCCTTCCGTGAAGGCGGCGGTGTCACGATAGAGCAGTTCTGAGATCTTCCGTCCCGCGACTTCCTCGGCCGTCCAGCCATAGAGCCGCTCCGCGCCCTGGTTCCAATACGTGATGTGATGCTCCAGGTCGCGCACGAGGATGGCATCACGCGCACGATTGAGCAGCGAGGCCTGCTCCTGCAGGCGCTGCTCGGCCGCCTTGCGCTCCGTCGTGTCCTCAGCCACGCCCACCACGCGATAGACATCCCCCGAGGCATCAAACACGGGGAACGCACGATCTCGGATCCAGCGCAGGGCGCCGTCCGGGCGCACGATGCGGTATTCCTCATGATAGCGGCCACTGCCCTGCTCGAGAGCGGCCAGGCGCACACGTTCGCGATCCTCCTCATGGATGGCATCCATCCAGCTCTGCGGCGCGGCATAGAGCCCCTCGCAACTGCGGCCCCAGATCGTCTCGTAGGCCGGGCTGATGTAGAGCATCTGCTGCTTGCGGGTGTCGGTGATCCAGAACACCTCATGGATGTTTTCCGCGAGCTGGCGGAAGCGTTCCTCGCTCTGGCGCAGGATGTCCGCGGCGCTTTTCGTCTCACGCCGGAGCCGGCCCTGCTCGATGGCGTGGCTGATGGCGATGCCGAGCCGGGCAGGCGGTCTTTCAGCAGATAATCGGCCGCGCCAGCACGCATCACCTCCACCGCCACATCTTCCCCGATGGTTCCTGAGATGATGATGAAGGGGATGTCCAGCCCGCGCTCCTGCAGCAGGTTCAGCGCCTGCGGCCCGTTGAAGCCGGGCATGTCGTAGTCGGAGAGAATGATGTCGAGATCCGGCTTCAGACGCTCGAGGTAGTCCTCTTCCGTCCAGACGTGCTGCCAGGTGACGTCAAAGTCGGTCCGCCGCAGCTCCAGCAGCAGCAGTTCGGCATCCGCCGGATTGTCTTCAAGAATCAGGGCGCGCAACGGCCGTTTCATGCGGGTTATTTGTCGAGCTTGGGAGGTTGGTTGAGCAGCAGCCAGTACAAACCGACGTCCTGGACCGCCTTGGTGAATCCTTCGAAGTTCACCGGTTTCACGATGTAGCTGTTCACGCCCAGCTTGTAGCTGCGGACCACGTCCTCCTGCTCCTTGGAGGAGGTGAGCACGACGACGGGGATGTTCTGCGTGCGGGTGTCGCCTTTGATGCGCTGCAGCACCTCCAGCCCGTCCACCTTCGGCAGCTTGAGGTCCAGCAGGATGAGCTTGGGCGTGTCCTCGATGCGGCGGCTGGCAAACTCGCCTTCACAGAAGATGAAATCCAGCGCCTCCGCTCCGTCGCGGGCGACGTGCACGGAGTTGCCGAGATTGATCTTCCGCAGGGCACGCTGGGTCATCTCCAGGTCCTCCGGGCTGTCCTCGATGAGGAGGATTTCGACGATGTGGGTTTGAATCATGATGATGGGGTGTTCTCCAGGGTGAAATAAAAAGTCGCGCCTTGATCGACGGCCGCCTCCGCCCACACACGCCCGCCATGACGGTGGATGACGCGTTGCACGATCGCGAGGCCGACGCCCGTGCCCTCATATTCCTCCGCGCGGTGCAGCCGCTGGAAGACGCCGAAGAGCTTGTGGGCGTAGCGCATGTCAAAGCCGGTGCCGTTGTCACGCACGAAGAAGACGTTCCCGCCGGAGTCCGTGGTGCAGCCCACGTCGATCGCGGCCGCGTCGCGTTTGCGGGTGTACTTGATGGCGTTGGAGAGCAGATTGACCCACACCTGCTTCAGCAGTGCCGGATCGCCCTCGCAGCCGGGCAGAGCAGCCACGCGGATGTCGATCTGGCGTCCTTCGCGTTGCGGCGCCAGGTCCTCGATCACACTTCGCACGAGGCTGGCGGTGTCGATCGGCCGCTTGCTCAGCGGCAAACGGCTCAAGCGGGAGAAGGTGAGCAGGTCATCGATCAACAAGCCCATGCGCTGGGCGCTGTTGCGGATGGTTTGAAGGTAGCGCTGGCCGTCGGCCGGCAGTTGCGGACCGAAATCCTCCAGCACCGCCCGTGAAAAGCCATCCATCGCCCGCACGGGCGCCCGCAGGTCGTGGGACACGGAATAGGAGAAGGCCTCCAGCTCCTTGTTCGCGGCTTCGAGCTGTTTGTTCGCCTCCTGCACCTTCTGGGCGCTGTGGAAGATCTCCGCTTCCATCTGCTGCATGCGGATGTCCAGGCTATGGGTGCCGTCAGCGGCCTCCTTCGCCTTGCTCCTCACGAAGTCGGTCACGTTTTCCACGCGGTGGATGATGTAGTGCACCTTCCTCCGGGCATCGAGCAGCGGTGAATTGATCGGGCTCCAGTAGTGCTCCTCGAACACGCCGTCCGGCCGCCGCACGTCGTATTTCTGGATCGCCATCGTGTCCGGCCTCCCGGTCTTCAGCACGCGTTCGAGGGAAGCACGCAGATTCGACTCGCCCGTGGCCGTGGGATCGTCGGGATTGTCCGGAAACACCTCGAACAGACCACGGCCGATGATGCCTTCCCGCGTGGTCATGGTGGCTTCCAGATAGGCGTCGCTGGCGGTGACGATGGTGAAATCGGGCCGCAGGATCAGGTACAGGCCCGGCAGCGACTCAAACAGGCTCTTCAACTCCGCACGGCTGCCGCGTAGCTCCGCATTGGCCGCCTCCAGCTCCGCCGTGCGTTCCGCCACCCGGCGCTCCAGCTCGGCGTTCAATTGATTCAGCCGGGCCTCGGCCTGCTTGCGGGCGGTGAAGTCGATGAACATCGACACGATCACGGGCTCGCTTTCTTCAGCGACCTCAATGAGCTCCATCGAGATCAACGCATCGATCGTGCGGCCGTCTTTCCGCACAAAACGCGTCTCATGGTCACGGACCGGCCGGCCCGCCTTCAACTGCTCCACCAGCGCTGTCCGCTCCTCAGGATCAGCCCACATCTCCATCTTCACGGATGAGCGGCCGAGCAGCTCCTGCCGCGTCATGTTGAAAAGCTTGCAGTAGTGTTCATTGACCTCGATGAAACGCCCCTGCTGCATCGTGGTCACGCACATGGCGGCCGGATTCGAGTGAAAGGCCTTCACAAAGCGGGCCTCGCTCGCCCGCAGCGCCTTCTCGGCCTCTTTGCGTGAAGTCACATCCTGGATCACGGCCGCCATCCGCAGCGGCAGGTCTTTCTCATCGCGGATCAGGGACACGCTGACGCTCACCCAGGCGATGCGGTCATCTTTGCGGAGGTATCGCTTCTCCAGGTTGATCGCCCCCATGCCGCCGGAGACGAGCTGCGCGTGCGCGGCCGCCTCCTTCTCACGATCATCGGGGTGCGTGAGCTCGTGGGAGGTCTTTTCGAGCAGCTCCTGCTCGGTGTAGCCGGTGATCTCGCACAATTTCGGGTTCACCCGCAGATGCCGCCCCGTCGCAGGGTCGAGCTGCGCCTTGCCGACGGCGGCGGAATAGAAGCTGGCGCGGAACTCCGCCTCCTGCGCGCGCAGGGACTCCTCCGCACGCTTGCGGTCCGTGATGTCACGCAGGATCACCGTGTACGTTTTCTGCCCGCCCACCTCGGCATGGGAAATGGACGCCTCGATGGGAAACTCCTCGCCATCCGCCCGCACCGCGCTCAAGGTGCCCAGCGCTCCCATGGACCGTGCGCTCACGCCGGTCTGGCCGAAGCCCTGCACGTGGCCTTTGTGCGCCGCCCGGAACCGCGCGGGGATGAAGCGATCCAGCGGCTGGCCCAACGCCTCCACCGTGGTGCAGCGGAACATGGCCTCGGCCGCTTTGTTGAACAGGAGGATGGTCTGGTTTCCGTCCACACTGATGATGGCGTCCATCGCGGAGGTGACGATGGCAGACACTTTCGCCTCGTTTTCGTGCATCATCTGGCGGGAGGTCTCCAGCTCCTGCGTCCGCAGCCGCACACGCTTCTCCAGCTTGTGGTTGGCGATGCGCAGCCGTTCATGCAGCGCCGCCAGCAGCACTCCCACGCCGCAGAACACGCCCAGGCCGATGAACATCCGCGGCTCCTTCGTCGTGAAGGAAAACTGCGCCGGCATGAAGAAGTACCACACTAGGATCGCCGACAACGCCGTGCCGCCCACGCCGCCACGCAGTCCGCCCAGCCATGAGCTGACGATCACCGCCAGGTAAAACAGCACAAAGAGCTGCGGCTCCAGCCAGGGCCACAAAGCCCACTGCAGGGCCAGCGCCACCACAGGGGGAATCAAAACGGGACCGAATTTGCCAAGGTTCTGCTTCGACATTCGGTTACCCATCGGAACTGGCAACGCGAACAGTCGCCTCCTTCGCCTGAAACAGGAGACGGTGGCTGGGAGGATCGGTGGAAGATGTCGCGTGCATCAGTTGCCGACAGAGTGACTCGGAAAAAGAGGTTGCTAGGCGATTCATTACGCCGTCTTCCCTAGAAACAACTAAACAAACATTCAGGATCGCGCACCCTGAATGCCCCCTGTTGCTGACGAGTCCTGGCTGCTTTTACAAACTGGCCGCTCACTCGATCCGCCACGTCGCCTGCCTCAGCACGGCGAGTTTCGGTTCCTTCATCGCCTCATACCACACCGTCAAAAACGTGCCGTCAGGAAGCTCCACCGTACTGGGATAGCCCAGATCTCCGCCAATGCCGTCGCCGGACAGGATCATCGCCTCGCCCCAGCTCTGGCCGTTGTCGGCGCTGAGGCGGGCTTGGTTGCCGAAGGGCTTCCGCCGGTGGCCGTAGGTCATCAGCAGGCGCCCGCCACGCAGCCGCAGCAGGTGCGAAGGCAAACCCCACACGCCGATGGAGTGCGGCTCGCTCCACGTTTTCCCGCCGTCCTTCGACTCGGTCTGCAGCGTCTCGCCCTTGTTCGCCGTGTTGTGATTGCGGATCTGCGCGATGATCGTGCCATCCGCCGCCTCGACGGCGTGCAGTTCGTGATACGACTTCGTGGCGTCGTCGCCCTGGCGTGTCGGAATCTCCGCCAGCCATTGCCAGGTGAGGCCGTCGTCCTTCGATTCGGCCACGCCCACTTTCTTCTCCCCTGTCCACAACTGCTTCCCGGCATAAAGCAGACGCCCGTCCTTCAACTGGATCGGTCCGTGCGGGCTGTTCGCGATCGTCGGAATGCGCGTGGACCACGATTTGCCGCCATCGGTCGAGCGTATGAGCCATTCACCGAGTTCGGCCCTGCGCTCCTCGTCGTTGAGACGCTCGTGAGCGGCCTTCCACTTCGCGTAACGCTCCGCCGGCATTGCCTTCGACACCCAGCCCTTGTCGGTGAGCTCGGCCATCGCCGCGGCTTTCTTGAAGGAGTCTTCATAGGCCAGCGAAGTGAAGGTGGTCACCAGCAGCGTGCCCTTTGCGGTTTCCAGAACGCCGGAGTCACGGTCATCCGTGGCGGAGTCGAGCAGCACTCGCGGGAAGGTCCACGTTGCACCGTTGTCAAGCGAGGTCATCGCATGCACCTGCCCAAACGGGCACACATGCGACTCGCGTCCGCCCGACCATGACACCCACAGCTCACCATTCGCACGCCGCACCAACGTCGGCCAGCCGTGATAGTATTCAGGTTGTTGCGAGATGACTTTCGTCTCGAGAATCTTCGCCGTCGGCGCGGCTCCGCGTGCGATGAAGGGAAAGGCAAGGGCGGTGGTGGCGATGAAGCGGCGGCGGTTGGTCATGATGACGAAGATTACGGGGTGGCATCGTCTGCTTTCGCAGCAAAGCCGTGGTGCGAACGCCTGACCAGCGGCAGGGCTCCTCTACTTCGCCACCATCTTCAAAGGCAGCTCCGCGAGTTCCGCCAACGTGAGATGGCTGTTCTTGTCGGCATCCAGTCTGCCGAAGATCGATTGCGACAGCTCATCATACTCCTTGCGGCTAACGGCCTTGTCCTTGTCAGTGTCCAGGCCCGTGAGCACCTGCTTGATCAGCTCCACGATCAACAACGCGGCGATGTCACCGGACTCCTCCGCGATGTCTCCCTTCAGATCGTACACCTCGTCCGTTTGGATCGAGCCGTCGGCGCTTGAGTCGAGCTGGGTGAAACCATCCGCCACTCCCGTCTGCCACTCGCCTGCGTCGATTTTCTCATCCGCATTCGTGTCGAACTCCTTCGCGATGAGTTTTGCCAGCGCATCGGCGCCGGGAAGCGCGGCCATGGATGGAACGACGCTGGCAATCAGGGCGAAAATCACGAGAAGACGGCTCATGGCGTCGCAAAACAACCCTGCAGCCTCACTTCTTGCGCACAAACTTCTGCACCCGCGCCCCGGTGCCTTCGGCGACGTAAACGGCGCCGTCGAGGCCAACGGCGATGTCATGCCCGAGCTGAAACTCGCCCGGCGCTGCACCAAAACCGCCGAAGGTGTCAATCACCGCGCCCTGCGTGTCGAGTTCGACCGCCTTGCCGCGCAACTCGCGTTTCAGCGAGGGCGATCCGCCGTCAATAATGAAGAGATGCCCGTTCGGACCGATCTCGATGCCGTAGGGTTTGCCGAGTTGCGGTCCCTTCCACACATCGAGAAAACCGCCCTTCGCATCGAAGACCTGCACGCGCTCGTTTTCACGATCACAGACATACACGCGGCCTTGCGTGTCGATGGCGATGCCGTGCGGCAGATTGAACTCACCATTGCCTTTTCCTTTTGCACCCCATTCGAACTCGAACCCTCCTTCGGCGCTGAATTTGACCACGCGCGTGTTCTTGTAGCCGTCACTCACATAAAACGAGCCATCAGTCAGCACGGCGACATCGGTGGGCAG
The DNA here is from genome assembly GCF_014879935.1 of Prosthecobacter sp. Taxonomy (GTDB): domain Bacteria; phylum Verrucomicrobiota; class Verrucomicrobiia; order Verrucomicrobiales; family Verrucomicrobiaceae; genus Prosthecobacter. Next base: position 24,809 of record NZ_JACSRD010000111.1, on the reverse strand, counting down.
GTTGAAATGCGCATGATCCGCGCCGGGAACACCCGCTTCGCCGAGCGTGAGCAGCACCTTGCCCTCCGGCGTGCATTTGAAGACCTGATGCAAGCCTACATCGGTAAGCCACAGATTGCCCTCATGATCCACCGTCAGGCCGTGCGGCATGATAAAACGGTTCTCACCCCACGTGGTGAGCAGTTTGCCGCTCGCGCCATCAAGCACGCTCACCGTCGGCTGCGGAATCGGCTCCTTCGGAAACGGATTCGACCATTTCCGGCCGCTGCGATGAAACACAAACACGCGGTTCTGCGCATCGACCCCGACGCCAGCACAAAGGCCCAGCACATGCCCATCAGGCAGCTTCGGCCAATCGGGCACGATCTCGTACGGCTGGGACAAGGCCGCCGTGGTGCAGAGAAGAATGGCAACCGCGATGCGCATGATCACTTCAGCTTCCACACTTTCACATCATCGACATCCGCAGACTTGTTCACGGCGAGGGTAATCATGCGCTTCGTCGGATGTGCAATGCCTTCGCTGCTGAAGGAACCGGTCTCCAGCTCGTCAATGCGGACGGTCATCTGATCGGCCACGATCTTGATGTGCATCGTATGCCAGGTTCCGGGCTTCAAATCGAGTTTGAAGGCCTTGGTCTTTGTTTTCAGCAACGCGGCGATCTCCGGCGACTTGTCGCCCTTCAGCCGCCGCTCACGAATCTCGTTGTTCATTCCGCCCGTCTTCGAATCGATGATGGTGAGGCTCTTGTTCGTCACCCGGGCCATGCACAGGTGTCCTGCATGGACCGTTTTCAGTTCCCGATCGACGAAATCGACGCCGAGATCGTCACCTTCGCCGAGTTTGAAGCGCAGTTCGACCATGCCATCCTGGAATTCGACGTTGTGGAAGATCGCCACGCCATGATCAGCCTCAGCATGCTTCGTCACATGCATCACACCATCGATCAAATCGACCTGCTGGTGGCCTTTCGCCCGCCACGCACTGTTCGTGGTCCAGCCGTTGCCGATGTCCTCCTTCCCCGGCGTGGCTTCATCACGGTTGAAGTCATCGTTCAGCAATGGCGTGATGAAATCGGCCTGGAGCGAGGTGACGAGGAGGAGCGGAATCAGGAGGTGTTTCATGGTTTGAGGTAGTGGAGCGGGACGTGATTGAGTTTGAGGGATTCGATCTGGAAATCGAACCACGTGTCTTTGCGGCCGTCGATCATCTTCTTCTGATTGTGATCGAGGCCCTCGACCTCGAAGTAGCTGTGCGTCACGCCGAGTTTCGTCAGCGCTTCGTGGTATTCACGCACCGTGACGAGGTGATCCGGGTCTGCGGTGCCGCAGGCGACCTGCATGCGCAGGTTCGCTTTGATGTACTCCAGATTCTTTTCCAAGTTCAGGAAGGCATCGTTGTCACGCAGTCGCTGCGGATCGTCACCGAGATAGGCGTTCGGGAGATTTTTGGCGTCGGAGACGCGATACACGTTGCCGCTTTGATTGAAGAGCGAGCCAAAGAGCTGCGGATGCTTCATGGCGAGATTCGTGGAGCCGCGACCGCCCATGCTGAAGCCCTCGATGCAGCGCGCCTTCCGATCCGCGATCGTGCGATACGTGGCGTCGATGTGCGGGATGAGTTCTTTGATCATCATCGTCTCCGCCATGAAGCGCCCGTCGCCGCTGTCCTGATACATCGTCGAGCGACCGCCATTCGGAAACACCATCACGATCTCGGGCAGCTTCCCCGCCACAATGCCCTCGTGCAGCACGCCGGCCGAATACACGCTCCGCGTCTCATTCCCACCCGCGCCGTGCAGATGATAAATCACCGGATACCGCCGCTCCGTGGCCTTTTCATAGCCCGGCGGCAAATAGAGGCAGTAGCCCACGTCGCGCTTCATCGACTCGCTGCGAAAAGTGTGATGCGTGACACCCACCGGCAGCTCCGGAACCGGCGACGTGACCCACATGTCGGGAGAGTTGGCCTGGTTGGCCTTCTTTTTGGCTGGTTGGGCGAAAACAGTGCAGCAGAAGGCAAGAAGCAGGAGGGTTGTAAGGCAGTGAGACATGGATGGCTGGAAACGACGCGGAGGGTCGTGTCTCTCAGTGCCATCCATACAGCAGCACCGAATCAACTTGGCGTCGATTTCGTGCTGCCGAGAGAATGACTCCCTAGCAGCACCGAATTGACTTAATGTCGATTTCGTGCTCTCTTTTTCCAACCAAAACACAGCACCGAATCGACATTCCGCCTCGCCATGCCAGACGACTTTCCCTTCCACGGCCGCCGTTTTCACGCGGACCAGTTCGCCCGGTTGCTGCGGCAGACGAAGCCCTCGCTCGTCGTGGTGCAGGGGCGCCGGCGCATCGGCAAAAGCGCCTTCGTCAGGCACTGCGGGCAGACCTATGGCGATCATTACCTGAAGTTCGAGGGATTGGGACCACGCGAGGGCATTGGCAAAGCGGAGCAACTCGCCAGCTTTGCCGAGCAACTTGCCGCGCAGACCTCTCTGCCGAAGATGACGCTCGAAAGCTGGCCTCAGGCCTTTCAGACGCTCGCCACCGTGCTGCCGCAGAAGGGCAAGACCGTGCTGCTGCTCGATGAGATCTCCTGGATGGCCATTGGCGATCCCGACTTTGCCGGGCATCTCAAAATCGCCTGGGACAACCTCTTCAGCCGCCGCAAAGACCTCGTCGTCGTGCTCTGCGGCTCCATGTCATCGTGGATCGAGGCAAATTTGCTCAACAGCGCCGGCTTCGTGGGCCGGTGCTCGTGGGTCTTCACCCTGCCGCCCATGCCGCTGCCGGAGTGCATCCCCTTCTGGCGTGGCAAGGCCTCGCGCATCCCTGTGCTGGAGAAGATCAAGACCCTCGCCGTCACCGGCGGCGTGCCGCGCTACCTGGAGGAGATCGATCCCGCGCAGACGGCGGAACAAAACATCCATCGCCTGTGCTTCGATCCGGGCGGGCTGCTCTTTCGGGAGTTTGATGACCTGTTCAGCAGCGTCTTCAGCCGCCGTGCCGATCGTTACCGCGAAATCTGCCGCGCCCTGAGCGGTCCTTCGAAAACACTCACCGAACTCAGCCGTGACCGCGACGTGGGCCGCGGCGGCATCGTCACCGAGGCGCTCGCGGAACTCGAAAGCGCCGGCTTCATCACCAGCGACCTGCCGTTTGATCCCAGCACCGGCACGGAGCAGCGCAGCGCCAAGTATCGCCTGAGCGACAACTACACACGCTTCTACCTCCGCTACGTCGATCCCGAGCGTAAGCGCATCGCCAAAGGCCTGTTCCGCCAACGTGCGCTCGAGACACTGCCGCAGTGGGACACGCTCATGGGACTGCAGTTTGAAAACCTCGTTCTCAGCAACCGGGATGCGCTCCTGCGCCTCATCGAGCTGGGCAACACGCCCATTCTGAATGCCGCGCCCTATTTCCAAAGCAAAACGCTGCGCAAGGAGGCCTGTCAGATCGACCTGCTGCTGCGCACGAAGAAGTCGCTCTACGTCGTCGAGATCAAGCTCCGCAGCCGCATCGACCATTCCTGCATCACCGACGTGCAGGAAAAAATCCGCAAGCTGAAGCTCCCTAAAGGCACGCCCTGCCGCACCGTCCTCGTCTATCAAGGCGAACTCGCCCCCGGCATCGCCGACGAAGACTACTTCGACTACCTCGTGCCGTTTGAGCGGATGTTCGAGGCGGGGTGAGAGCCATTTCCGCCCGCGCCGCGCAGATGATAAATCACCGGATAGCGCCACTCCGTGTCCGTTTCATAGCCCGGCGGCAGATACAGGCAGTAACCCACGTCACGCTTCATCGACTCGCTGCGGAAGGTGTGATGCGTGACACCCGTCGGCAGCAAGGGGACCGGCGATACGACTGCATGTCGGGAGAGTTGGCCTGATTGGGTTTGGATCTACCCTTTGCCTTCTGGGCAGACACTAGGGGGCACAGTGTTAAGAGAAGGAGAGGGATGAGAATGCGGGACATCTAACGATGCAAACGATCACGGGCGTCATCTCTCGCAGAGGAAGACATTGATCATGCTCCATGTGACAATCATTCGGCCCCGTAACGATCAGCATATGTGACGCTGCCACCGACACCTTCAATCCTTCTGGTGGGTTTGATGATGTTTGTGCGCTCGGCTTCTGCTTGCAGCGCTTTCAATAAGGCAAACGTTGGCGCATCCTTCGAAATCATGCAAGGCAACCAGTAAAGTGCCATATCAACCACGTGAGGTTGAGAATCGATTCTGGCAGCAATTACAGCAATCGCACGCTTTGCTCCAAGCTTGGCCACACCGAATTGGGTGCAGATTTTGGTCTTCTGAGAATGTGCTGAAACAATGTCATCCAAGCCTCGCTTGAATAAGTCGAACGCCTCAGCTCGACTATTGATGCAAGAAGTGGCGAGCCTCCAAAAAGCAGGATGGCTCAGATGCAAATGTCGGCGAAAAAAATCCAGTCGAATAGAATCGGAGATCTCACGCAGCCACTTCGCCAGCCGGTTAAAGTCTTTGGACTCCAACGGTCGTTGCAAGAGTTGATCGGCTTCAATGACGTCCATGTTTATCGTGGCTAGTTGAGCAAATTCACGGCCACTTGGCCAGTTCCTTGCCGTCCTCTGCTTTTAGAACAAGCCCTTCAATGCGGGCCCCGCCTTCACCGCCGCATGGATCGAGGCGCAGGGCATGGAGGGTCTTCGCTTCATCGATATTGAGCTTCATCTCATGCCATTGGCCGTCGTGTTTCACTTCGAAGTCGAGATGTTTGCCTTTGGGGAGGATGGTTTGGGAGTCGGTGGTCCAGTAGAGTTCGGCGGGGCCGGTGGCGTGGCTTTGGAGTTTGAATTCGAGGACGTAGGGGCCGGGCGCAGTGAGATTCAGATCGCTGAAGGCGAGGCCGGGATCGTCGCCGGTGCATTGGAGGATGAGTTGATCGCCTTCGACGGTGAGTTTCGTGCCTTTGCGGGCGCGAGGGAGCGTGGTGGCGGTTGATTTGCCGTGGCGGACCTTGCCGGCGGTGAGTGGCTGGTCGTGGTCGGTCCATTCGCGGTGGCGATGATCGCCGGGTTCGGTGGAAACGGGCGCGCATTCCTTGGGCGGGGCCATGAGGACGTGCTCAGCCATGTCGTGCCATTGGTTGACCATGCGCTGCACGATGTCGCGATGCTGCGCGGCAACGTTGTGCAGTTCGGTGCGGTCGGTGCGCAGATTGTAGAGCTCCCAAGGCTCGCTTTGAAAGCTGACGAGCTTCCAATCGCCATCGCGTAGGCCGCGATCACTCGAAAAGAGCAGATGAATCGGCGGACGTGCCTTCAAATCGCCACTGGCGATGATGGGCGCGAGCGAAGTGCCGGCGAGCGGCGTGAGTTCGCGGCCGGGAAAGCTCTCCGGCAGCTTCGCACCGGCGAGTTCGGCAAAGGTGGGCAGTACATCAACAAGATGCGCGGGCGTGTCGATGACGGCGCCGGGCTTCTGCTTCAAACCGGCGGGCCAGTGCAGGATAGCGGGCGTGGAGATGCCTCCTTCGAATTGGTTCTGCTTGTAGTAGCGGAAGGGCGAGTTCCGCGCCCAGGCCCAGCCGGTGCTGTCGCTCCACGTGGTCTTGGGATCAAACGGCTGCGCGTCCGGCTCCGGGCGGCCGCGATCGTAAGGACACGCGCCGTTGTCGGAGACGAAGAGGATGACGGTCTTGGCGAGATCGCCGTTTTGATCGAGATCGGCAATGAGGCGGCCCATTTCCTGGTCGATACGGTCGATGAGGCCCGCGTAGGCGGCCATGCGCTTCGCTTCCCACGCTTTTTGCTCGGGCGTGAGCTGATCCCACGCACGCACGTGCTCGGGACGCGGTGATTCTTCGAGATTCGCGGGCAGCAGGCCGATTTGCTTTTGTTTGGCGACTCGCGCGGCACGCACACTGTCCCAACCGGCATCGTAGCGGCCGAGATACTTTCGGTAATCCTGCTCCAGAGGCTGCAAAGGCGCGTGAGGGGCATTGAAGGCGATGTATTGAAACCACGGCTTCTTCGCCTGACGCGCCTCGCTGATGAACTCGATGGCACGGTCCACGTTTGCGATGGTCGTGTAGAAGCCTTTTTCGGGCACGGGCCATTTTTCGCCGTTTAGACGGAAGGTTTTGTCTCCGAGGTAATAATTCGTCGCGCCGGAGAGATGGCCAAAGTAGCGCTGAAAGCCGAAATGTGTCGGTTCCTGGCTGAGATGCCATTTTCCGGTCATGGCGGTGAAATAGCCCGCTGGAGCGAGAACTTCGGGAATGATCGCGGCGCGCTTCAAACTCTCGTCACCGGCCTGGCGGCACCAGCGGCCGCTGAGGAGGCTCACGCGCGATGAATGGCACTTGGCGGTGTTGTAGAACTGCGTGAAGCGCAGGCCATTCGCGGCCAGTTTGTCGAGATGCGGCGTTTCGATCTCGCTGCCGTAACAACCAAGGTCGGAGAAACCCATGTCATCGACCATGACGAGCAGAAGATTCGGCTGTCCATCCTCCGCTGAAGCTTCGGAGGACAAGACTGCCGAAAATGACGAATGCAGAATGAGGAAGGACGAAAAAATGAGCAACAAGCGCATGGTGAGTGAATTCGAGATCAAAACTTCGGAGCGTTCGGCACGCTGCTCGCGGTGCATTCGGCTTCGTCGAGGAAGCTGTCGGCGTTGCGGTCACGGGCTTTGAACCAGGCCTCGGCTTCGTTGGGTTTGCGGCCCTTGCCAAACTCGACGGCGCTGAGTTTGCCGTCGTGGTCGGTGTCGAGCTTCTTGAACATCTCGGCGCGTTTCGGGTCGCCCTTCGATTTGCCTTTGCCCTTCGGATCCGCAGCGATGGGGAGCGGCAGGTAGTCGAAATCGAGGATCATCTTGCGCTGCAGCGTCGTCTTGAGCTCGAGTGTGACCTCTTCGAGGCCCTTCTGGCCGTAAAGATTGTGCAGTTCATTCGGGTCGGACTCCAGATCGTAAAGCTCATACACCGGACGCGGGCTGGTGAACCAGAGTTCCTCGAATTCGGTGGCGAGCGTCTTTTCCTCGTGGCCTTTGACGATGTCCTTCCAGCCCGGATCGCCGGCGCTGTCCACGGGCGCGTAGCGTTGATGCGGCGTGACGTTATAGATAAGCTTGTAGCGGGCGCTGCGCACGCAGCGGCTGTAATCCACGGCGCTGGCGGCGGTGTTCAGGTCAAAGGTGGCGCTGCCATGCGGTCCGCGTTCGGCGAAGATGTGTTTCCGTTCGTTCGGGAAGGATTCGCCTTTGAGCAAGGGCAGAAAACTCACGCCGCTGATGCGCTGCGGCACTTTGAGACCCGCGGCTTCGAGACAGGTCGGCGCGATGTCTTCGCCGGAGATGAGCGCGCTGGTGTCGCCGCCGGGTTTCACCACGCCGGGCCACCAGGCGAGCAGTGGCACGTTCAAGCCAGGATCATGCAGCGAGCCTTTGCCAGCGGGGAATGCCATCCCGTTGTCGCCCATGAAAATGACTAGTGTGTTGTCGAGACCGGCACGCTCTTTCACGATGTCCAGCACTCGCTGGAAGTCGCCGTCGCAGTGTTCGATCTCGCCTTCGTAACGCGAGAGATCCTCGCGCACGCCGGGCAGATCCGGCAGGAAACCCGGCACTTCAAGCTTCGCAGGATCGGGCGGATTTTTGCCGCTGTTCCAGGGATGATGCGGATCGCTGAAGTTCACCCAGAGGAAGAAGGGCTTGTCCTTGGGACGTTGGTCGAAGAACTCGTTCATCTTCGCCGGCACGTTCTCCTGCCCGGTGGCATCGACGAAATCGAAGCGTTCGTGAAATGTGCGCATCTGCCGCTCGTCAAACACCGCCTCCGTGGCCGCCGGAGCGCGGCCGGAACCGTCGAGATGATAACTGCGACCGCACACGCCGACGAAGTAGCCGCCCTCGCTCTTCAAGATCTCCGGAAACGTGATCTCATCTCGCGGCAGCGGCGAGGAGAAGCGTGTGATGCGTGCCGCGACCGGTGAACGACCCGTCATGATCGTCGCACGCGACGGCACACACTGCGGCGCACCGGTGAACATGCGGCGAAACATCATCCCCTCCGCCGCGAAGCGATCGAGACTCGGGGTCTTCATCTCCTTGCGCCCGTAGCAGCCGATGAAAGGATAGCTGTGGTCGTCTGAGAGCACGAAGAGGATGTTCGGACGCGGTGAGGCTGCAAATGTTGAAGTCAGAACAACGAATGACGATAGCAGGAGGAGGGCTCGCATGGCGATGAAGATTGGAAGGTGAAGCAGGTAGAAAGGGACTCGATCCGAAGTGAGGCATCACTCCTCGTTGCGCTTCTTGCGATTCGTCTTGTCCCCTTTGCCGAGTTGATCGGCCTTCGCAGGATCGTAGTTGGGGTTCGGTTCCGGCATGAGGGCGTTCACTTCCTTGCGCCAGGCTTGCAGCGCAGTTTGCATGGCCTTCGCCCGTTTTGGATCCGCCATGGCAAGGTTCTTCTCCTCGCCTGGGTCGTTTTTCAGATCGTAGAGCTCGAGTGCGCCGTTTTCGAAGAACTCGATGAGCTTCCATTCGTCCTTGCGCATCGCGCTGGCGGGCGAGCTGTGATGGTAGTGCGGCAGGTGCCAGTAGAGCGTGTCGCGGGCCAGCGTGGCGGCGGGATCACGCAGCACAGCGGCGAGGCTCACGCCGTCGCAAGGCTGGTTCTTCGGCATCGCCGCGGCACCGAGTTCGACGAAAGTGGGCAGCACGTCCATGGTGATGAGCGGCGTGTCGCACTGGCTGCCGGCAGGCACTTTCCCCGGCCAGCGGGCGATGGCGGGAATGCGGATGCCTCCTTCGTAAAGCGTGCCCTTCTCGCTGCGCAGCGGCTTGTTGGAGGTGACGACGCGTCCGCTTTGCTCGTGCTCGAGTCCGCCGTTGTCGCTGAGGAAGAGAATGAGCGTGCTGTCGGCAATGCCGGCCTTCTCGACGACCTCGACGACCCGACCGACGCTTTGATCGAGCTCTTCGGTGAGGCCGGCGTATTCGGGATTGCTCGGATAACCGGGCATCGGCGATTTGTTTTCATACTTCTTCTTCAGCTCTGGCGTCGTCGAAAGCGGGATGTGCACGGCGCCGTGCGAGACCTGCAGCAGGAAAGGTTTGTCCTTGTGCGTGTTGATGAATTCGATGGCCTTGTCGGCGAGGAAGTCGGTGGTGCGTCGTGTTTCCGCGCTTCCAGTGACTCTCGGGGGCTGGGTGTTGCCATTGCATTCGAGCGCGGTCTGCCATCCCTGGTCCGCCGGGCCGAAACCCGCGCCGCCAAGATGCCATTTGCCGAAGTAACCGGTCGCGTAGCCCGCCTTCGCGAGACATTCGGCGAACGTTTCCACTTCCAGTGGCATCTGCAGCGGCACGACCGGATCGGACAGCTTCGCAAACGGCCGCTTATGTCCCGGGATGTGCTGCGTGATGCCGAAGCGTGCCTGATCCTGCCCGCTCTGCAGATTGCAGCGTGTCGGCGAGCACACCGGTCCCGCATAGAACTGCGTGAAGCGCATGCCTTCGCGCGCCAGACGGTCGATGTTGGGTGTTTCGTTGAAGGTGTTGCCGTAGCAGCCGAGATCGGAGTAACCGAGGTCATCCGCGAGGATGAGGATGAGATTCGGCTGCGCCGAAAATGACGAAGCACGAATTAGGAATACCGAAAGGAGGATGAGCAGCGCGAGGTGTTTCATGGCTTGGGATTTCATTCGTCATTCATCATTCTGGTTTCGTCATTTCCCCTCTTTCGCCCACTGCTTCATGAGCGCGATGTTCTTCTCCACCTCGGGATTCTTCTTCTTTGTGTACTCGACCATGTCGCTGTCATACATGGCCTCGGATTCAGGGCCTTTGTCGCCCGATTCCACGATCCATCGATCGAGCTGGGCACGGCGTGCTTCGAGTTCAGCTTTGAAGTCGGGATTGGCTGCGAGATTCGTGACTTGGAAGGGATCGGCATGATAGTCGTAGAGTTCCTCCGTCGGACGCGTGGGGCTGAAGAGCAGGTCTTCGGAGACGGACGGCAGTTTCCCTTCGGCATGCAGCGAACGCAGCGTCTGCACGATGGCCTTGCCGTCTTTGTAGGCGTTGGGTTGCAGATGCGGGCGCAGCGGCAGGAAGTTCCGGATGTAGAGAAAGCGGTCCGTGCGCACGCTGCGGAGATACTCGACGGTTTCATCGCAACGATCCCGCGCGGCGAAGATGGCATCGCGCGGCTGGTAATCCTTCGCGAGGATGTCGCGTCCCTGCATGGACGGTGGAATGGAAATGCCGGCGGCGGCGAGCGACATCGCCGCCATGTCGATCTGCATGACGAGATCATCACGCACCGCTCCTTTCGCGATGCCCGGACCGCGCACGACGAACGGAATGTGCGTGCCTTCATCGTAGAGGAACTGCTTGCCGCGCGCATGGCTGATGCCGTGGTCGGTCATGAAAATGATGAACGTGTTCTCCAGCAGTCCTTCCTTTTCGAGTCGTGCGATCACGCGGCCCACATGCTGGTCCGTCATGCGCGCGGCATCGAGGTAAAGCGCCCAGTCGTCGAGGATCACCGGATCACGCGGATAGTAGGACGGCAGCGTGACCTTCTCCGGATCGGTGGCGCTGCCGAGTTCGGCGATCACACGCTGCTTGAAGGCCGCACGCGCCTTTTCATCACCTTCGCGCAGTTTTCCGCCGTGAAGCTGCACCTGCATGAAGAACGGCTTGTCGCCATGCCCTTCCCAGTCGTGGCTGTCGTACATCTTCGGGTCCCATTCGAAGTTGTAGTCCGTTTTGCCGAGGCGCGAGCCGCCGCCCGCCTTCTTCTTGCCCTTGCCACCAGTGAAGGGCATCCCGCGATGGTCGAAGCCTGGCAATCCGCTGCCGATGCAGGTGTAGTAGCCCGCCTTTTGAAACAGCTCCGGCACCGGTGTCACCTCCGGCGGCAGGTGGATCTTCATTTCGCCGCGTCCGCTGCGATGATGATGCGCGCCGATCGTGGTCTGATACATCCCCGTGATCAGCGCCGAGCGACACGTCGAGCACACCGGCGCGGTGACATAGGCGCGCGTGAACTTCGTCCCCTCCGCCGCCAGTTTGTCCACCGCAGGCGTCTGGATCAACGTCTCGCCATAGCAGCCGAAGCTCGGCGACATGTCATCGACGACGAACCAGAGGATGTTCGGCTGCGCCGCGAGGGCGGAAAACAGCGGGCAAAGAGAGAGAAGAAATACGAGTCGGTTAATCACGCGCTGGGAACGTGAGGCGCGCGTGTTTCTTCATCCGATGTCACAGTTGCCTTGTTGCTGTGCAACAAGGTTCCCGTGTTCCACAGGAACACGGCTACTTTCCCGGATGCGCCTTCGCCCAGTCGAGGTATTCCTGCACGGTGTAAAAGGTGCCGTGCTTGTAGAGGCGGCCGCCTTCTTCGACGAGTTCGGGGGAGTTGAAACTCCACGAGTCGCCATTCTTCTTCATCAGCGCGGCGAGCTGCGCGCCGAGTTTCTCGCGCAGATCCTTCGCGGCGGGATCAGTGGCGAGGTTTTTCATCTGATGCGGATCCGCTTTGTCGTCGAACAGCACCCATGGCTCGTTCTCATAACGCGCGTAGGTGTGGTCCGCCGTGATGATGCCGCGCCACGGCGTGGTGATGCCGTCAGGCGTGAACGGCACAAAAATCTGCAGCAGCACGGCCTCGGGTCCGTCCGTGGTTTCACCAAGCGCGACACGGGAAAGATCCGCGCCTTGCATGTCCTTTGGCACCGTTTGTCCAGCGAGCGCGAGCAATGTGGGCGCCATGTCGATATGGCTGAAGAGCGTGTCCACGACCTGCCCCTTCGGCACGCGGGCGGGCCAGCGCAGGATGCCCGGCACGCGGGCGGACTCGTCGTGGGGCTTTCGTTTCCGGCGCATGCCGTGGTCGCCCAGCATGTCGCCGTGGTCGGAGGTGAACAGGATGATCGTATTCTCATCCGCGCCCGTTTCCTTCAGCGTGGCGAGCAGCCGGCCCACCTGATCGTCGATCGCCGTGATCGCGGCATAATAGGCGGCGATCTCCTCCTTGCCACCGACGGGCACAAAGCGATTCGCCAGCGGACCGCGGCGCAGTCCGCCTTTCGGTGTCGGTCGTCCTTCACTGCCGGCCTGCCAGCTTGCATTCGGCGTGAGTTTCTCCGCGTCGTAGAGCTTCATGTAGTTGTCCGGCGCGCCATACGGATCGTGCGGCGGGCCCATCTGCACGGTGAGGAAGAAGGGTTTGTCCTTCGGTTGCGATTTGAGGAACTCGACTGCAAAATCGCAGGAGGCCTCGGGCTCGAACTTGTTCACGACGATGCGCTCCGGTGTGTCGCGAAAGTAATCGGGCTCGAAGTGCTTGTGGTGGCACTCGTAGGCCGCCCAGAACTCGAATCCCTGCCGGCGCGGCCCCGGTGGCACGAAACCCGGGTCACGCGGGCCGCCGTCGAGATGCCACTTGCCGATGAACCCGGTGCGGTAGCCGACATCGCGCAGCATTTCGGCGATGGTGACGCGCTCCTCGCGCAAACGCAGGTCGTTCGCGACCATGCCGTTCACATGCGGATAGGTGCCCGTCATGAGAATGGAGCGCGCCGGGCAGCACACGGGCACGTTGGCATAGGTGCGCTTGAAAAGGATGCCCTCGGCGGCCATGCGGTCGATGTTCGGCGTCTTCACCTCCGCATTGCCATCGCAGCCCATCGCGCTCGCACGCATCTGGTCGGGCAGGATGAGGAGGATGTTGGGGCTTCCATCCTTCGCTAAAGCTTCGGAGGACGAGGCCGCGGCCAATGACGAATGAAGAATTCCGAATGACGAAAGGAGGAGGACAAGGCGCATGAGATGATTCATTTGAGGTGCCCGTCGTGCAACTGGCGCAGACGGGCGAGGATGTCGGGATGCTGCTCGGCGAGGTCGGTTTTTTCGCCGGGATCGGAGGAGATGTTGAAGAGCAGGTTCTCGAGTTGGATGGACTTGCCATCAGAACTGCTCGTGTCGCGGGAACGTCCGATCAGCTTCCAGTCGCCATCGCGCACGGCCCAGTCGGCATTCGGCCCGTTGCCGATCTGCCAGTGCAGCGCGTGCTTTTCATGAGGCGATGGCGCTTTCGCATCGCGGATGATCGTGGCGAGGCTGCGGCCATCGAGATGCTTCTGCGGCGGCTTCACGCCGGTCAATTCGGCCAGCGTGGGCAGCCAGTCGCAGGCATGGGCGGTTTGATCACGGGCCTGGTTTTGCGGCAGCGACTTTGGCCACGAGATGATCGCCGGAAGGCGGATGCCGCCTTCGAGGAGGCTGAACTTCGCCCCGCGATACGGACCTGCGCTGCCACCGCCGAAATGCGCGCGCTCCTCGGTGGAGTGCCCATTGTCGCTCTGGAAGACGATGATCGTGTTTTCGCGAAGTCCGAGTGGGTCGAGCTTTGCAAACAACCTCCCAAGCCGCTCGTCCTGCGCGGCGACGAACGCGGCGTAGAGTTTGCGCGGATACGGCATGTCCTTGAAGTGCTCGAGCCACTTCGCATCGCCCTGGTAGGGGTAGTGCGGTGTGTTCATGGCGTAATAGATGAAGAAGGGCTGTGCGGGATGCTTCTCGATGAACTCTGAGGCCTCCTGCACCATGAGATCGGGGAAGAAGGTGCCGTCGTGGAAGACCTCCACGCCGTTGCGCCAGAGATCGTGGATGTTCGGCCCGCTCCAGTAGAAGAAGTGCGAGTAGTTGTCGATGCAGCCGCCCATGTGGCCGAAGCTGTGGTCAAATCCCTGCGCCTGCGGCAAAGTCTCCGGCGTGTAACCGATGTGCCACTTGCCAATGTGCGCAGTCGCATAGCCTGCGGCCTTGAACATCTCCGCCATCGTCACCTCCTCCGGCGGCAGGGCGCCCTTGGCCCCTTGTTGCGAGGCGCAGTTGTTCGGCACGCCCGCGCGCACCGGCCAGCGGCCCGTCATAGCGCCCGCACGCGACGGCGAGCACACCGGCGCGGCTGAATAGAACTGTGTGAAACGCACACCACGCTCCGCGAGGGCGTCTGTGTTCGGCGTGACGAGCTCCTTCGTGCCGTAGCAGCCGAGATCGACGCTGCCCTGGTCATCGGCCATGATGAAGATCACGTTCGGCGGGGCCGAGAGGGCGGAGAACCAGGGGAGGAGAGCGAGAAAGATGACGAGGCGCATGGCAGGTGAGTTCATTCCTTCACCGGCGGCAGCGTGGTGACCATCTTGGCGCCGGTGCGTTTGAGCTCGGCGATGGCGGCGGCGCGGAGTTTTTGGAGCAGATCCGCGTTCTCGGGAAGTGACGCGACGTTGGTGAGCTCCTCGGGGTCGGATTGCAGGTCGTAGAGCTCCTCCGGTTCACCCGCCATCAGCGTGCGGATGTACTTGTGATGGCCTTCGACGATCATCACATACCACGGCACGCCCGCTTTGTGGATGTTGCCGGGCGGCGGCGGCACGGCATCGCAATCGGCGCCGAATTTGTCCGCGGTGAAGGGCATCATCGTCGTGTGCGGCCAGTTCGCGTCTGGCTTTTTCAAAAGCGGGGTCAGATCGTGTCCGTGCATCTCCCACGGCAGCTCCAGACCCGCGAAGCTGAAGAACGTCGGCGGCAGATCCGCGCCGCCGACGGGCACGCGGCACACTTTGCCCTCGGGGATCGTGCCAGGCATCGAAATGATGAGCGGACTGCGGATGTTCGCGTCGTAAGGCGCGAGTTTGGCCCGGAAGCCGTGCTGTCCCCAGGCGTAACCTTGATCGGCGGTGAGAACGACGAGCGTGTTCGCGAGCTGGCCGCTCTGCTCCAGCGCGGCGAGCACCTGACCGATGCCTTCGTCGAGCGAACGCACGGCCTGATGATACTGGCGCGACCACTTCGACAGCGAACGACCGCGATCGCGTTCGAAATCATCGCCCACTTCGCTGCCGATGGCTTTGTCGCTGAGGACAGGCTCTCCATCGGGGCCTTTTTCCCAGGCGGCGATCTTCTGCATGTAACCGGGCTTGCCCGGACGAGGGGGGTAGATGTCCGCGGGGGTTTCCACCGTGGCGCCAGGGTAGTCGTCGAGATGACGATCCGCGGGCGTGTAGGGCGCGTGCACGCCGCCATAGCAGAGCCAGAGATACCATGGCTTGTCAGCGTCGCGGTTGGCGCCCTTGATGTAATCCACGGCCCAGCGCGTGTAGTTGTCAGTGGAGTAGCCCTTCACCACGTGCGGCTCGCCGCCGTTGATGGAGAGGAGTTGATCGTGGTAGTAGTTCGGCGCGTTGTCGGGATGACGTGGGCGGTTCCAGACGATCTGGTGATCCCAGTCGCGGCCAAAACCGGCATCGTTCCCCGCATGCCATTTGCCGATCTGCGCGGTGTGGTAGCCCTGCTGGCGGAAAACGGCGGGCCAGAATCGGCACTGCTGCGGATCATACGTCGCACCCGGATAAGGCGGCGTCATCCGCATGGTGGCGACGCCGTACTGATGCCGCCCGGTGAGCATCGTCGTGCGCGAGGGCATGCACCAGGTGCCGATGTAGGCGTGCGTGAAGCGCACCCCGCGTGCGGCCAGTCTGTCCATGTTCGGCGTGCGCGTCCACGACTCGGCGCCTTCGTAGCAGGACAGCGTGCGGTACGAGTGATCGTCCGTGTAGATGAAGAGGATGTTCGGGCGCGTCGGAGCAGCGAATGACGAAACCAGGCAGCCGAAGACCGAAACGAAAAGAAGCGGAAGACGCATGAGGTTCACTCCGGGATCGGATCGCTGCGCTTGATGGTCTTGCCTTCCCACACGGCCTCGTCGGTCTTTTTGTCGTAGGTGAGCACGCGGCTGGCGCTGTTTGGAGCGGGTGGCACATCAATCTTCGGCAGCCATTTGCGATGCTCGGCGATGATGGCGGCGTTTTCGGGCTTGGCGGCGATGTTGGTCCATTCGTTGGGGTCGTTGACCATGTCGTAGAGCTCCTCGCTGCCGTCGGCATAGACGATGTAGCGCCACTTTTCGCTGCGCACGGCATGGTTGCCCTGGTTGTGACTGGTGACGGCGGGACGCTCGCGTTTCGTGGCGGCATCTTTGAGCTGCGGGGCAAGGCTGAGGCCCTCCAAATCATCGCGTTTCGTCAAACCGGCGAGCTCGACGAGCGTGGGGTAAAGGTCGAGCAGCTCGGCGGGCTGGTTGCAGCGCTGGCCTGCGGTGACGCCGGGTCCGGCGAAGATGAGCGGAACCTTCGTGCCGCGATCCCAGAGCGTGTTTTTGCCGGTGATCTCTTTTTCGCCAAGATGCCAGCCGTGATCGCCCCACACGACGACGATGGTGTCATCGCGATGACCGGACTCATCGAGCGCGGTGAGCAGGCGGCCGATCTGCGCATCGGCGAAGCTCGTGCAGGCCAGGTAGCTACGGACGAGGTTGCGCCACTGGTTGGCTTCTTTGAGGAACTTCAATCGCGGCTCCGGCAGTTCCCAATGGATGTACCACGAGAAGCGTGGCGTGTCGGCTCGGTCGTTCTCGATGATCTTCGGCAGCACGCTGTCATCATCGGGATAGAGGTCGAACCACTTCTGTGTGGCGTAGCAAGGCACATGCGGCAGGAAGAATCCGGCGGCGATGAAGAAGGGCTGGTCCTTCGGTGCTTTTTTGATCTGCTCGGCCGTCCACGAGGCCACCTGGTAGTCGCCTTTGCTGGTGTCGTCGTTGTCGAGGGGCCACACGCCCCAGTCCACGAGGGCGTGATTACCCATCGGGGTGGGGTTCACGAGCTTCTGCGGCGGTTTCGTGCCCACGCCGCCATACGGAGCGGTGACCATGAACTCGGGTTTGGACTGTGCGGCGTTCTTCGCGCCGTTTTTGCCTTTGCCCCTGGCTCCTGCCGCACCGCCGGTGCCGCCGTGGTAGATCTTGCCGGTGGCGGCGGTGAGGTAGCCGTGATTTTCAAAGTGCTGCGGCAAGGCCACGCGGTCTTTCCATTGCGGCAGCGTGCGGAACCAAGGTGAGAGGCCGTAGATGCCCGTCGTGGTCGGGCGCAGGCCGAGCAGCAGGCTCGTGCGGGAAGGATTGCACAGCGGCATGTTGCAGTGCGCATTGGTGAACGTCGTGCCGCGGGCGGCGAGCTTGTCGAGGTTCGGTGTCTTCGCCATCGCATGACCGCCGAGGTGGCCGATCCAGTCGTTTTGATCGTCGATGGCGATGAAGAGAACGTTCGGCCGCTCCGCGGCAAATGACGAATGCAGAATGACGAATGACGAAAGGAGGACAATGAGCGGGCGCATATTGAATTTGGAGTTCGGTTATCAATTAAAGCTACTTCTTCGCCTTCTTGCCCTTCCCTTTGCCTTTCGGCTGGTCGGCGAGGGTTTGCTTGGCGAGGGCGGTGAAGGCGTCGGTCTGCTTTTGCCAGAGATCGGCGAGCTCCTTGGCTTTCTCAGGCATTTTGGCGGCGAGGTCGTGTTGCTCGGCACGGTCGGTTTTGAGGTCGTAAAGAGCCCACGCGTCACCTTCAGCGGCGACGAGCTTCCAATCGCCGACGCGGATGGCGCGATTGCCTTCATGAAGCCACCACAGTGATTCACGCGCGATGGTTTCGTCTTTGCCAAAGGCCGGCACGAGGCTCTTGCCCGGCGCTTCGGGGATGGGCTCGCCTTCCCACTGCTTCGGCTTCTCGATGCCGACCAGATCGAGCACGGTGGGCACGAAGTCGATGACGTGCGCGGGCGTGGTGCGCAACTCGCCTTTCGCGGCGATGCCGGCGGGCCAATGCACGACGAGCGGCGTGCTGATGCCGCCTTCGTGCACCCAGGTTTTGTGGCGGCGGTGCGGCGTGTTTGCGGCGCTGGAGAAGCCGGGGCCGAGGCAGAGGTAGCTGGCGGCGCTGCCGGGAGACGCGGCGGGATCATGGCCGCCGTTGCGCACCATGATCTCGGCGCTCGCACCGTTGTCGGAGGCGAAGAAGATGATCGTGTTGTCGAAAGCACCCATCGCTTTGAGCTGCGCGAGGATGCGGCCGATTTCCTGGTCCATGCGGTCGATCATCGCGGCATGAATCGCCATCTTGGTGGCCTGGAAGCGGCGCTGCTCCTCCGTGAGCTCGCTCCATGGCAACGGGCGGTTTACCTCGCCTGGACCGAGTTTGACGATGTCATCCGGAAACGCATACGGTGGGCCGACTTCACGCTCGAGAGCCGACAGGCTCGTGTTGGTGAGTCCCATCTCCTTTTGACGGGCAAATCGGGCCGCGCGCAGCTTTTCCCAGCCATCGAGATACTTGTCGCGATACTTCGCAATGTCCTCCGGCAGGGCGTGAAGCGGGAAATGCGGCGCGATGAAGGGGATGTAGTGGAAGAAGGGCTTCGCGGCATGATTCGCGGCGTGATCCTTGAGGCAATCGATGGCGTGGTCGGCGGTGGCGATGGTGGCGTAGTATCCTTTTTCATCGGCGGGTGGCGTCACCGGCACGTCGTCGATCGAGTTGCCCTTCGCGGTGAAAAAGTTCCCCTGGTTCTTCATGTCGAGCGAGCGGTCAAAGCCGCCTTCGAGCACCGGACCGTCGATGTGCCACTTGCCGCTGTGGTAGCTGCGATAACCGGCCGGGTTGAGAAAATCGGGCAGCAACCGCGCCCACTTTTGCCGCACGCCCTGACCGCCGCCGCCCACTTCAGGCAGGGCGTCGCGATGAATCTGCTGCGCGTAGTAACCGCTCATCAAGGCACCCCGCGTGGGCCAGCAGCGAGCGGTGTTGTAGAACTGCGTGAAGCGCAGGCCGTTCTTCGCGAGCGAGTCGAGGTTCGGCGTGGCGATCTCACTGCCGTAGCAGCCGAGGTCGGAGTAGCCCAGATCATCCGCGAGGATAAAAACGACGTTGGGCTTGGCCGCGAAGAGCGAAGGGCAAAGAGCGAAGAGACAAGCTGTGACACGGAGGATTGGTGGAAGGTGTTTCATGGTCGGGATCACTTTTGATAGTCGGCGCCAGTGAGGCTTTTGAGCACGCTGTCCTGCCAGGCGCGGAGCTTGGTTTGCAGCGAGGTCACGAGTTCGGGCTGCTGGCTGGCAAGGTTGGTCTTTTCGGCGGGATCGGCCTTCAAATCAAACAGCTCGACTTTCGGGCCGCCTTTCTTGGAGTCGTGGATGACGAGTTTGTGGTCGCCTTCGATGATCGAGCGGGAGCCGAGGTGGTCCTCCTCGGTGATGACGGGATGGAGGAAGTTGTTGAAGTCGCGTGTGGCCTTGCCGCCCATCTTTTTCACCAGCGGCGTGGTGCCCTGCTGCAATTCGGGAGCGATGTAGGGCTTCGAGTCCGTCTTTTTGCCGCCATCCGGCCGATACTCCCAAAACTGCAGCGTCGTGGGTCGCGCGGTCATGGTGCCATCGAGCACCGGTGCGAGGTCGATGCCATCCAGCGGCCGGTCTGGCAGCGGCTGGCCGGCGATCGCCGCCACGGTAGGCAGCAAATCGCTGGTGGAGGCCCGGACGCTGGTGCTGCGCGGCTGCGGGATGCGTGCCGGCCACTCGATGAGGCCTGGAACGAGCGTTCCGCCTTCATAAAAGGTGGCCTTCGCTCCGCGGTGCGGCTGGCCGAGAGCGCTCTCGGGCGAGGTGCCGTTGTCGCCGCAGTAAAACAGCAGCGTGTTGTCACGCAGGCCGGTTTCCTTCAAGTGGCTGCGCAGCCTGCCAATCGCGCGGTCCATGGCGGTGATCTCCGCGTAGCGCTCCCGCAGCACCTCGCCCTGCGGCCGCGTGGTGGCACCGCCCGTTTCGTTCGAGGTGAGCTTCACCTTCTTCGTGTACCTGGCCGGCAGATCGTCGTAGAGCGCCAGATCCTGCGGCAGACCGCTGTAGGGCTCATGCGGCGAGCCAAACCAGATGATCTGGAACACCAGCTTGCCGGTTTTGAGCGCACGTTCGATGCTGGCGATGGCTTCGCGGATGAGAATGTCGGAGCTTTCGCCCTCGAACAGCTCCGGCGGGCCGCCATTGCGCGAGAAGGACGGATTCATCTCGAAAAAGTTGTCGTGGGACAGGTTCTCGTGGAATCCCATGGCCAGCGGACTGACAGGCGACTCCTTTTTCACCGCACCCACATGCCACTTGCCCAGGTGCATGCAGTGGTAGCCGGCCTTCGCGAGCAGATGCGCGCTGGTGACCTCCTCCGGCCGGAACGACCAGCCGGGCGCAAAGGTGCCCATGCGGTTCGGGTGGCGGCCGGTGAGAAAGCTCGCACGCGTGGGCGAGCAGCTCGGGTGCGCGGCGTAGAAGCGCTCGAACTTCAATCCCTGCGCCGCCATCTCGTCGAGCACGGGCGTTTTGACATGCGGATGGCCGTTGTAGCCCGTCTCCTCCCAGCCGTGGTCATCCCCCATCATGAGGATGATGTTTGGCAGGGCCGCGAAGCTGGAAAACGGCACGGCGAGAGCACAGGCCAGGAGAAGGAAGGGTTTCATGAGGCGACCCGTAGCGACGACCCGCAAGGGTCCAATCTTTCGTCTCTCTTCAGCCAGACGGCGGCCGTGCTGCCGGCCATCCAGAAACCCCATCACGCTTGTGGCGGCATCGGGGATTCCCGGGTCCCGCCGCTGTGCGCCGCAGCAAAATGCGTGCGGCTTCAATCATCTCCTTTCCAGCGCATCAATTCGGTGCAATCTCCGCGCGGCTCCGAATTGAGCCCACATGGAAGCAGTCAACATCCAGTTTGCCCCCGCAACAGGCACCGAGGAGGAATGGAACGAGGCGTATGCCCGTCTCGCCGATTATTTCCGCTCCTACCAGCTCCACAACCGCATCCGCCGCACGCAGCTCATTCTCGAAACGCTGCGGAAGGCCGCCGGAGCCCATGCCCAGGACCCTTCACGCACGCCCACGGCTCATGCCATCGAGCAGGCGCGGCTCATGCTGCGGGAATGGCTGGGCGCGATCTACAGCGACCTCAATCTGAGCGAGGCCCAGCTCGAAGCGACGGGCCGCCTGGGCTTCCACCTCGCTGGCGGGCCCGTCCGCTGGCCGCAGTTCTTCCTGGATGAGGAAAACATGCCGGATGACATGGCGGAGGCCATGCGCTCCGCCCTCCGCACCTCCGGCCCGGGCATGAGCGTGAGCAAGATGACACCGCGTGACATCGACCTGGGCCTCATTCCCGACGTGGCGGAGGACACCTTTGGCAAGCTCGGCCGTCATCCGATCCTGCGCTACTCCGTGCTGTTTGTCATCGTGTTCGGCGTGCTGGGTTATCTCTATTCTCTCTTCGCATGAGCGCACCCATCGGCAGCCAGACTGCGAACCTCGCCATGACCGCCGGCATGCCGCCGAAGCGCGTCTCCCGCACGCGACGTGCGACGTTTTTCTCCCTGGTCGGCCTGGGCACGATCGTGGGCACCTGGCTGTCCTTCATCTTCCTGTCCGAACACGGCATGCGCATGGCGGAGTGGGCGCTGCTGCTGGTCTTCATCCCGCTCTACTACCAGCTCAACGTCGGCTTCTGGACGGCGATGTTCGGCGTGTGGCTGATGAACCGCCCGAAGCCTGATCCGCTGGATCTGTGGCGCACGTTGAACGCGGACGACTACGAGCAGCCGGTCACGGCCAGCACCGCCATCATCATGCCGGTCTTCAATGAGGACGTGACGCGTGTTTATGAAGGTCTGCGCTCGATTTATCTCTCCCTCGAGGCGACCGGGCAGTCGAAGAACTTCGACTTTTTCATCCTGAGCGACTCCGACAAGACCAGCCAGTGGATCGAGGAAGAGACCGCCTGGCTGGAGCTTTGCCGCCAGTTGAAGGCCTTCGGCCGCATCTTCTACCGCAAGCGCCGCAAGCCGATCAACCGCAAGAGCGGCAACGTGAGCGACTTCTGCCGCCGCTGGGGCAAGCGCTACCGCTACATGGTCGTTCTCGACGCGGACAGCCTCATGTCCGGCGCCCTGCTCACGAACATGGTGCGCATCATGGAGAAAAACCCGGGCATCGGCATTCTCCAGACCTTCCCGAAGCAGATCGCCGCCGACACCCTGCTGGGCCGCGTCATGCAGTTCGCCCAGGCGCTCTACGGGCCGCCGTTCATGGCCGGACTCGACTACTGGCAGTGTGGGGAGGCGAATTTCTGGGGCCACAACGCCATCATTCGTCTGGCGCCGTTCATCGAGCACTGCGCGCTGCCGCCGCTGCCGGCCAACGCTCCCTTCGGCGGCCACATTCTGAGTCACGACTTCGTGGAGGCCGCGCTCATGCGCAAAGCCGGCTACGCCGTGCGGCTGCTGCCCACCACTCGCGGCAGCTACGAGGAAGGCCCGCCCACGCTGGTGGACATGCTCAAACGCGACCGCCGCTGGTGCCAGGGCAACATCCAGCACCTGTGGCTCGTGTTTGCCAAAGGCTGGCATCCGATGAGCCGGGTGAACTTCATCCACGGCATCCTCAGCTATGTCAGTTCGCTGCTGTGGTTCTTCTTCCTCGCCCTGGCGACGTATCTGGCCGCCACACCCGTGAAACACGAGCTGGCGCAGTCCTTCCTGGCGGAAAAAATCCTCCTCGGCGTCACGGCGATGCTGATCTTCCTGCCGAAGACCGTCATCCTGCTCGATGAGGTGATCACCGGCCGCATGTTCAAGCCGCTGCGGCTGCGGCTGCTGACCTTCTTCAGCAGCATCCTCGACACCATCGTGTTCACGCTCATGGCGCCGGTGCTGATGGTCTTCCACGCACGATTTGTCATCTACACGCTCATCGGCAAAAGCGTGAGCTGGGTCACGCAGCGCCGCAAGATCGACGGCGGCGTGAACTGGAGCGAGATCATCCTCACCTTCGCCAGCGTCACGCTGCTGGGCGTGCTGTGGGCCGCGGCCGGCGTCGCCATCGGCTTCAAAGTCGGCACGTTTGCCTTCCTCGTCTGGATCAGCCCGATCCTCACCTCGCTCCTGACCTCCATCCTCGTCGCAGCACTCGTTTCCGGCAGCCGCAGCGGCAAACGCGTCAGCATCTTCCTCACCCCGGAGGAATACGAGCCGCCCACCGTGCTGAAGAACATGCAGCAGAACCTGGATGAGATCAAAGACCGCCTCCAGCTCCCGCCGGAACTGGAGCGTCACTTCGGCCTGATGCAGGTCTGCCTCGACCCGTATGTGAACGGCCTGCACGTCAGCCTGCTGCGCCGCCGCCGCACCATCGATGTGTCCCGCAGCTACCTCGACGAGATCGCGCATCGCGTGATCACGCAGGGGCCGCAATCGCTCAATCCGCAGGAATTGAAGGCGCTCATGCACGACACCGACTCCGTCACGAATCTGCATTACCGCCTGTGGAGCGCCGCCGATCACGAGCTCGCACCCTTCTGGTCCACCGCGATCCGGCAATACAAGCTGGCACCCACCAGTCCGTTCGTCCACACGCTGGCGAAGCAGGAAATCGCCGGGTGAAAGCCGTCAGGCGAGGCGGCGTTTCACTCGCCCATGAACCGCCGCCTGATCTGTTGCCTCCTTTGGGCCTCATCCCTCCCTGTCCTCGCCCAACGCGCCGCTCCCATCGTCTCGCCTGAGATCCAGGACGACCGCAGCGTCACCTTCCGCATCCGTGCGCCAAAGTCACAAAGCGTGTCCCTGCGCGGCCAGTGGAACAAGCAGCCGGTGGAAATGACAAAGAGCGACGACAACGTCTGGAGCATCTCCGTGCCACAGGTCCCCGCCGGCGTCTGGGAATACAGCTTCATCGTCGATGGACTCACGCTGATCGATCCCGCCAACCCGGCGCAGAAACCCCAGCGCAATCCCAGCGCCAGCATCCTGCACATCCCCGGCTCACCGCCGAACGTGTGGGACTTCCAAGACGTGCCGCACGGCACCGTGCACCAGCACACCTATCTCTCGAAAGCCCTGGGGAAACAGCGCGGCGCGTGGGTTTACACACCGCCCGGCTACGAGGCTGACACGACGACGAAATACCCGCTGCTCGTCCTCCAGCATGGCTCCGGTGACCGCCACGAGACCTGGGTGACGCATGGCAAGGCCAACTGGATTCTCGACAATCTGATCGCCGCAGGAAAGGCGAAACCGATGATCGTCCTGATGATCGACGGCCATCCGCTGGGCATGGTGCCGCGGGAAATGGCCGACAAGCGCGGAGAATCACTCAAAGCCTTCAAAAACGAGCTGTTCCAGGACGCTTTGCCACTGGTGGAGAAGCTCTACCGCGTTTCATCCGACCGCGAGCAGCGGGCCATCGCCGGCCTGAGCATGGGTGGCTGGCAGTCGCTGAGCACCGGCATGACAAACCTCGATAAATTCGCCTGGATCGGCTCCTTCAGCGGTGCGGTCGATGAAAACGAGATCAAACCCGCGCTCGATGACGCCGCGGGAACGAATGCGAAGCTGAAGCTGCTCTGGATCGCCTGCGGCGAGAAGGATTTCCTGCTCGAACGCAACACGCAGCTCGTCAGCACGCTCAAAACCCACGGCGTGACCCATGAATGGCGTCTCACGCCCGGAGACCACTCCTGGCCCATCTGGCGCGACTACCTCGCCGAGTTTGCGCCGAAGCTTTTCCGCTGAACAACGACGTGTTCGAGAGCCGCGTGAGCGTCCTGGAGTGCTCCAGCCCTCTGGAGCTTTTCGAACGTCGTCTGGCCCACGAAAGCGCCTGACCTTTACCCACAAATTGGTTCGTTCTAACGCGGCGGCCTCGTGGCGCTGGTGGCAAGCGTCAGCGTGTGTCGTGGGGAGGACCGGACGATTTGGCCTCAGCCGTTACGATGCCAGTGAGCTCACGCAGGCGCGTCAGCGTTCTGGAGTGCTCCAGGCCTCTGGAGCTTTTCGCAGGCCCGAGGACGCTCGAAAGCGCCGGAGGGCCGGCGCACTCCAGGACGCTG
>NZ_JACSRD010000267.1 GCF_014879935.1 Prosthecobacter sp. | reverse complement strand
ATCCGTTATCCAACCCGTGAGTACAACTTCTTTCTCTCGCCTTTTGAGGTTTTAAAACACTGCCTAGGCAGATGCACCTGCGGGCGCGCAGCGGGATCGAGCAGCAAGGGCTCGGCAAAGCCGAACTGGCTCTCCACACCTGTCATCGCAAGCCGTGCGTCCGGCGCTTCCGATGGATTCACGCGCAGCAGCACCTCGGCATCGGCTTGATGACGCCCGCAGGCCGCGGAGAGCGCCGCCAGATCGCGAAAACTCTCGCACGAGAAAAGCCGGATGCCGGCCTGCAATGCTGCGTCGAGTTCATGCGCCGTTTTTCCCGGCCCTCCGAAGAGCATCTGCGCACCGGTGAAGCCGGCAGCCAGCGCTGCGGCCAGTTCGCCCTCGGAGGTGATCTCCGCACGCCCGCCGCATTCACGCACGCGGCGTGCGACAGCCGGGAGCGGATTCGCTTTGAAGGAATAGCACACCGCAGAGCCCTGCGGCAGCGCCTGGAAGAGCTCCTCCGCGCGCGCGCTGATTTGCGCCAGGTCATACGCATAGAGCGGTGTGCCGTGGCGTTGCGTGAGCGTGCTGGCGAGGTTTGCATTCATGCCGTTTCAGCCGCGAGCAGCGCGCGCAGCGCCTTGCGGTCCACTTTTTGGTTCGCCGTGCGCGGCAGCTCTGGCAGATGGATCAAGCGGTCGGGGATCTTGGCTCGCTCCAGCGTCTCCGTCAGCGTCGCGAGGATCACCGCGTCCTCAGGGCGTTCATCGGGCACGGTGATGATGAAAAGGCAGAGCTTGTCGCGCTCATCGTCCTTGATGCAGCCCGCGGCGACGATGTGAGGCGAGCGGCACGCGGCCTCCTCGATCTCCACCGGGCTCATGCGGTGGCCCTTGTGCTTGATCATGAAATCGCTGCGCGCATGGAAATGCAGGAAGCCCTCCGCATCGACGGAGCCGTAATCGCCCGTCACCAGCAGACGCGAGCCATCCGGCAGCGTGCGGTAGCGTTTCGCCGTCTCCTCCGGAGCACGCCAGTAGCCCAGCCCGACATTCGGCCCCTGCACGATGAATTCACCCACCTCGCCCGGCGGCAGGCGCTGCCCGTCCGGCGACTCCGCCCACACCTCCGTGCCGTCCAGCGCGCGGCCCACGCTGTTTTCATGCGCGTCGATTTCCTCCGGCAGCATGATGGAGACGCGCTTGCACTCCGTCAGGCCATACATCGGGAACACACACGCCTCTGGAAAAAGCCGCCGCAACTGACGGATGTGCGCCAGCGGCAGATGATCGCCCGTATTCGTGAAAGCGCGCAGCCTGGGCAGCGGCACGGGACGCCACGACTGCATCTTGATCAATCCGGCAAAGAGCGTGGGCACTCCGGGCACGATGGTGATCTCATGGCGTGCCAGGATGCGCGGCAGCTCCGGCCCGGACATCTCCGGACGCCCGATGAACAAGGCTGCGCCCGTCATCATCGTGTAAAAGAGCTGGTAGAAGCCGTAGTCGAACGACAGCGGCAGAAAGACGCCGATCCGGTCGTCCATGCGATACTGCAGCCGCCGCAGGATCGCCTGCGTGACGAATTCCACATTCGCATGGCTCAGCATCACGCCACGTGGCATCCCGGTGGAGCCCGAGGTGAAGACCAGAAAGGCCAGTGCATCGCCGCCTGCCGGTTTGGGCAGCGCCACGGCCTCCGTTTGCGCCAGCGCATCGAAATCATCCTCAATCATCAGTGTCTTGATGCCAGCGCAGGCCGCTTTCAGATCCGCACGCCTGGCCTCCAGCAGGATCAGCGCCGGCTCGCACTGGCCCACGATCCGCTCGAACGACGCCAGCGTGATCTGGGACGTCAGCACCGAAAAAACCGCTCCCGCACGCATCGCCGCCAGCGTCGTCAGCGCCAGCTCCAGGCGATTTTCAGACACGATCAACACACGGTCACCAGGCTTCACCCCAGCGGCGATCACTCCCGCCGCCAGCCTGTCCACGAGCCCGGCCGCCGCCGCATACGTCATCTCCTTTTCCTCCGAGAACAGAAAGAGCCGCTCGGGGAAACGAGCGGCGGCTTGGAGCAGAAAATCGGACAAATGAAACGCGGACATGCGTGCAGAGCAGAAAATGAACGCTCTCCAATTTCTGGAATCAAGCAGCGATTGCTCAGCAATTTGCTGAAACCCCTCAATCCGCTCAACCCTCGAAATCCAGCTCGTCTTCCCTTCGCAGCAGCCGCTTCAGCATGCTCTTGTGATCCCGCATGAAGCCACGCGTGATCTGGTAGTGCTCGGTTTCTTCATAATCGACACGCTGGATGCCTTCGGGGCCGAACTGGTAGATCCACGCATCCGGGTAGGACATGATCAGCGGCGAGTGTGTGGCGATGATGAACTGCGAAAACTCGTCCACCAGATCGTGCATGCGCACCAGCATGGAAAGCTGGCGCTGTGGTGAGAGCGCGGCCTCGGGCTCGTCGAAGAGGTAGATGCCGTGGCCGTCGATGCGCTGCGTGAGCAGGTTTAGGAAGGATTCACCGTGCGACTGAGCGTGCAGGCTCTTGCCGCCGTAGGACATCAACACGCCGCCGCAGTGCGGACTGGCCTCCAGTTCATCGAGTTCAGTGGCCCAGTTGTAAAAACTCTCCGCCCGCAGAAAAAAGCCGTCCATGGGACGATTGCCGGTGCGGGCGATGGTCAGCGCCGGCGTCAGCGGCGAGGCATATTCGTGCTTGAAGACGCTTTCGACCCGACTGCCGCCGGAAAAACGAAAGCCGAGCTTCTCCGCGATCGCTTCGAGCAGCGTCGATTTGCCCGAACCGTTCTCTCCGACAAAAAACGTCACCTTGGGATGCAGTTTCAGCGTTTCGAGACTTTGGATCGCCGGGACCGAGAACGGGTGCACATCCCAATTCTCGACCTTCCCATGATCGAGGCTGATCGAGTGGAGGAAGTGGCGGGTCATGATGAAGACAATAGACGCAAATACTCCAACTGCCTCTCCGGCGGCGCTTTGTCTGCATGGCAGGGCAGAACGCCATCCAATGGCAGTTCGAGGGCGCGGCGGATGCTGCGACGGGCCTCGGCATTGTCTTGATTCAGACAGGCCGGGGCTATTTGCGGCCCGAAGCCGAAGGAGGCGAACAAATCGCCGCTAAAGAGCAGGCGATGCTTGGCGGAGTAATAGCCGCAATGACCGTGCGTGTGGCCGGGAAGGGCGATGACGCGCAGACCGCCCCAGATCGGCAACTCGTCGCCGTCGTTCAGCAGGCGGTCGGGGCGAAAGGACGGGTGGCGCAGCAGACGCCGCCCGATCCACTCGGAGACACCCGCCACTCGTCCGAGACCAGTGTAGCGCGCCCTGTTTTCGTAGTGTTCGAGATCACGTTCCGGCCCGGCGATCCATGCGCCATGGTCTTTGGCCAGATCAGGCGCGTGGCGGACGTGATCAAGATGGCCATGCGTGAGCAGAATGCCGCGGATGGGGAGATTCTCCCAGCCGCGGGCGATCAGCGCACGATGCAAGGCGCGTCGTGCGCCGATGAAGCCGGTGTCGATCAGGTAAAGTTCATCGCCATTACGCAGCACAAAGAACTGCACGATCCAGGTGCGGACGATGAGCAGGTCGGGCGGCATGGCGGTGAAGCAGACACCCCTGTCTGCTCTGGGGTTGGACACAGACAAGAGTGTCTGTGTCACAAGGCCTCACTTCGCCACGCCGCTGATGCTGAAGTCGTCGTATTCGACATCGACGGCGTTGGTGGTGAGGCTGACGAGGGACTTTGTGTCGTGGGCGATGCCTGCGGAGGTGAAGCTGCCGATGTCTTTGCCGTCGATGCTGACGCTGATCGTGTCGCCACTCGTGGTGACGACGAGCGTGTGCCATTCGCTGAGGCTGATCTTGGTCTGGGCACGCGATTGCTTTGTGGCGAGCAGCTTCTTTTCGTCATCGGTGAGCTGGTTGGCCTTTTTGCGGTCGTAGAGGCCGCCTTCGAGATTGAAGCCGCCGGTCTTGGCATCGGCGAGGTTCACGCCGGTCGGTGAAATGGTCGCCTGGCAGATGTGGCCGGCGTGGGAGCCTTTGTAGCCCTTGTCGTCGAACCACACGTTGAAGCTCTTCGCCTTGTCGCTGACGAAGCGGAACTTCACCTTCACTTGGAGGTCCTTTTCGCCTTCGAACTTGATGTTATCGACCGCGCTGTGATCGGAGGTCGGTGCGGTGATGCCGACGAGCACGCCGCCTTTGACGACGCTGCTGCTCTTGTAGTGCCCCCAGCGCGGCCCGAAGCCCTCGGCGGAGAAATCATCGGCAAAGATGACGCGCGGGTAATCGGCAGCAAAAGCGGTGGTGGCGAGGAAGGCGAGCAGTGTTTTCATGAGGCGGTGGGAACGTCGGGCATGCAGCGCTTTTGCAAAGACCTCAAAAGAGGCAGGAGAATGACAAACGACGCGTTATGGGCCTGTCATGATGAATCGCCGTACTCTCCTTGCTTCCCTCGCTGCCGCCACGGTTTGCCGTGGAGTCGATCCGCAGCGGTTTTTCACGGTTGGGCAGCGGGGCGGGCGGTGGTGGTTCATCACGCCGGAGGGGCGGCCGTTTTTCTCCATCGGGCTGAATCACATCGATCCCGCGCCGCTGCGCTACGCGTCGAATGGCGACCTGTGGGAGCGCAAATATGGCAACTCGATGGAAAAGTGGCTCAAGGAGGCCGTGGCACCGGATTTGAAGGCGTGGGGCTTCAACTCGGTTGGCTGGACGCAGGAGGTGGTGACGCGGGGAAGCACGAATCACCGCCATTCGCGTGCCTTCACGTTTGAGGAGTATCAGTGGCTCGGGCTGCCGTATTGCCATCAGTTGCCGTTCGCGGATTTTCATCAGTGGGAGGCGGAGACGCGGCATCCGGACTTCGACGCGCCGGAGTTCGCCGAGTGGTGTGACTACGTCGCGCGGGAGCACTGCGCCCGGCTGAAGGATGATCCGAAGCTCATCGGCTACTTCTACATCGACTGCCCCACGTGGATTCACACACGCCCGGAGAGCGCCTGGAAAGGCCCGCTGTTTGATCCAGAGAAGCTCAAGACGGAGGCGGGCCGCAAGGAACTGCACGCGCTGGCCATGAAGTGGTATCGCATCACGCACGATGCCGTGCGCCGCTATGACAAGCACCACCTCATCCTCGGCGACCGCTACGAGGCCGCCCATCCCATCGCCGACGAGGTCATCGACGCCGCGCTGCCGTATGTCGATGTCCTCAGCTTCCAGCACTTCAGCGGGCCGGACAAGGTGACGGCGAATCTGAATCACTGGCATCAAAAGACCGGCAAGCCCGTGCTGCTAGCCGATCACGCCATCCAGATCCGCGAACCCGACGGCTCCGGCCGCCACGACGGCGAAGGCGATGCCCGCGTGCTCGCCGCGCTGCGGGAAACACCCGGCTGCATCGGCTACCACCTCTGCGGAGCCTACCTGCGCAACGAAGCCCGCAAACGCGCTCTGCGTGATGCATCTGAAAAACCGGATGAAGCGGCGCTGGAGTCGATCACGCGGGCGAATCGGGAGACGGCGGCTTGGATGGAGCGGGTGAGGTGATTTGTCATTCTGGAGGCTCCTTTGCGACCAAAAGGACTCAATGATGCATTCTCCAGGCGTCTACTATGGTGATGGCAAACCGGCGGAAGCGCTTACTATCCGAATCCTTTGCTCAATCCACTAAACATCGAGTCCCGTCATGTCTGATTCTAAGACCAATTGCTCCAAGTGCGGCGTGTCTATGCTGCTTGTTACGGCACAAAGCACTGGTGGGCTATGCATGCCATGCAAAAATGGCAACCTTAAGCGCCTCACTGCCCGAGAGCCTGTGATCGTCTCGTGTGAGATTTGTTCGAAGTACACTCCTCGATTGTTGATCATTACTGAAGCTCGCAGTTTACTGGAAGTTTTGGACCATACTCGTCATGTAGGCGACTCAAGCCATCCCAATAAGTTCGAGATGGAAGCACAGAGGGCCTTACTTCGGCACTTTATCCGAGTTCATCACGACTTTCGCCTTCATGACGATCATTGGGGACGCACAGGCTGGGCGCTGCTAAACCTTTTCGAGCAGGGCAAAGCCACCATTGAGGTCGAGCAGAAAAAATATCTATTCTCTGATGTCACAAAGGCGGAGTGGCAGGAAGGAGATCACCCCCTTGGTATGGAAGGCGGCTTTAGTTATGTATCATCCGATGGAACGACTATCTTCAAGACAATGAGCTGGATATCATGATGCGTGCCGGAGGCCGCGACGAGCAAACCAACTCTAAAGCGAACAGATCCTACGCTTGAGGCAGCTGGTGCGACCATTTCTGCTTTGTATCGCCCTGAGCACCTTGTCACACCGGCCGCAGCACGCTCTTCACCACCTCGCCTTTGTGCATCTTCTCGAAGGCTTCGTGCCATTCGGTGACGGGCCAGACGCCGCCGATGATGGGTTTCACGTCGAACTGGCCGCTGCTCATGAGGGCGATGACGCGTTCCCAGATGGGCCAGTTGTGGCTGAAGCTGCCTTGCAGCGTGATGTTCTTCTGCACGAGCGGGTCGATGTTGAAGCCGAGCGGTTGCGGTCCCCAGCCGACTTTGGAGATCCAGCCGGCGGGGCGCACGAGCTCCAGCGCGATTTTGAGCGTGATGCTGGCACCGGCGGCATCGATGACGCCGTCGCAGCCAAGGCCGTCGCGTTCCATGGCCCAGGGCTTCGCATCGCCGATGATGACTTCGCAGCCGTAGTGCTTGCGGGCGAGCTCCAGACGATGCGCGTCCTGCTGGAGGCCGACGATGGCGACCTGAGCGCCGCATTGTTTCGCCATGGCGGCGCAAAGGATGCCGATGGTGCCGGGGCCGAGCACGATGACGCGGTCGCCGGGCTCGATGCGGGCGTTTTTGACGACGGCGTTGTAAGCGACGCAGCAGGGTTCGGTGAGGCAGGCTTGTTCGAAAGGAAGATGATCCGGCACATGATGCAGGATGCGGCTGGGCACACGCACATACTTCGTCATCGCGCCATTCACGCCGTAGCCGAAGCCTTTGCGGGTGCTGTCAAGGTTGTAGAGGCCGCGACGCGTCATCGGATTGTCCTTGGAAATGATCGCGGCGGTCTCGGAGACGACGCGGTCGCCCTCCTTCCAGCCTTCCACGTCCTTGCCGACCTCGATGATGTGTCCGCCAAACTCATGGCCGAGCACGACGGGATAATTCACCGGCCAGGAGTGATCGGAGGTCCACTGATGAAGATCGGAGCCGCAAACGCCCACATTGGCGACTTCGAGGAGCACGTCCTCGGTGCCGATGGTCGGCTTTTCGATCTCACGGATTTCGACGGAGCCTTTTTCAGGAGCGAAGTTGACGACGGCGGCGGATTTCATGGTGGTGAGACAAATCATGAATCAATCGGCACGGAGCGTCACGACAAAGAATAAGCGAAATGCGACGATGCATGTCTGGCTCTGCGATTACTCTCGAACACATCGAGGAAGAAAATGAGAGGTCAGGGCACCAGCACGATGCGGAAGCCTTCGGTGGGGCCACGCTGGGTGTAATGACGCGCGTAGCGGAAGGAGCTGTGCAGCCATGCCGCGCCTGGAATGGCCCATGAGCCGCCGCGCATGGGGAAGAGATAACGATCGTCATCGAAGGGGTCCTGGCACCATTCCCAGACATTGCCGGCCATGTCGTAAAGGCCGCGCGAATTGGGGCGGTAGCTCATCACGGGCGCGGTGATGGCAAAGCCGTCGTCGTAGCCGTCGAGGTAGAGAGTGCCCTCACGTGGCACCTGCTTGCGCCGGGTTTCATCCGTGAAATTGCCGGAACTCGGTGGTGGTGGCCACGCGCCCTCCCAGGGGAAGTGTTTCTGCACTTTGAAGACAGTCTGCGGAGTGGTGCCCTGCTTCCAGTCTTCTTTTGAGCCGATGCCTGCGGCGTAGCTCCACTCGCGGTCAGTAGGCAGGCGATAGGTGCGGCCTTCCCTGGCGCTGAGCCAGGCGCAGAAAGCCTGGGCGTCCTGCCAGCTCACGGAGAAGACGGGATGGTCCTGGTTTCGTTCGCTGATCACGATTTTATCCACGGTTTGATTTTTCCATTCAGGGCCGACACCGGGCGCATTTGCGGCATAGGCGGCGTAGTCTTGGTAGCGTGTCTCGTGGATGCAAAAGAGCACGCTGGTGCCACCCACAGGCAGCAGCTTCATGCCGAGACTGTTGGTGATGGCCTGCGGCTCTGCTTCTGCGAGCGTCAGGGACTCTGGGAACTTCGGCTGCGACTGCGCCTGGAGCGCGGAAATGGCGTCAGCTTGCGGCGGCTCGACTGGTGGCAGAGGCTCGTGGGGCTTCAGCGGTTCCTTGCCAGTCAGTGGCGGTGCTTTGCCGCCGGGTACGAGCACACAGCGGAAGCCGTAGCGGTAATTGCGGACGTTCGGCGCTTCGGAGAAGCGCTTCGCGGAGGTGAGGTCCGGCTGTGCGTGGTGAAGCCAGGTGCTGCCGCGCTGGACCCGCCTTTGATCCTCAGGGTTGATGAGATCCACACACCATTCGGTGACATTGCCGCCGAGGTCGAAGATTCCAAAGGGGTTGGCCTTGAAGCTCATCACGGGTGCGGTGGTGATGAAGCCGTCTTCGTAGCCGGAAATCGCGGTCTGGGTGGAAAGCTTCTGGCGAAGAGCTGCATCGGCGTAGTTTTCCGCATTGCCACGCGGCGGATAGGCACCGGCATGGGGGAATTCCTTCCTCCCGGCCAGGCCGAGCTGCTCGGGTGTTTTTTCCGCCGACTCATACGGGCCGAGTCCTGCGGCGATACTCCACTCACGGTCAGTGGGCAGGCGGTAGAGGCGGTCTTCTTTGCGGCTGAGCCAGTCACAGAAAGCCTGCGCATCCTCCCAGCTCAATGAGACTACGGGATGATTGTCCTCCGCGCCGACGGGGTGGCCCTCCCACTGTTGGATCTGCCAGGCGTTGCTGATGCCCGGACTGGTGGTGAAGTGACTCACGTATTCCGCATAGTCCTGCCGCCGCGTTTCATGGATGCAAAAGAGCACGTCAGCGCCGGGCACGGGGACGAACTTCATGCCCAGGCTGTTCGTGACGCTGCGCGCCTTGATTTCGGCTTCGGGTAAAGGGTCGGGAAACTTGGTGGGCGGCGGCAGGTTTGGGTCTGGAAGATCGCTCTCCAGCGCGAGGCGGAAGCCATACGAGGCGCGGTGGGTCACGGGAAGCTCGGCAAAGCGCCTGCCGGAGCGCAGTCCGTCAATGCTGAAGTCCTCCCATGAGCCGCCGCGCAGCACACGGTGGCTCTGCGTCATGCTCAGCCAGGTGTCCGTCCATTCAGTGACATTGCCGCCCATGTCATAAAGGCCGAGCGCGTTTGCAGGGAAGCTCATCACCGGCGCGCTTGTGATGAAGCCGTCATCGTATTTTTCCAGCACATCCGCCGTTGGGAAGGCGCTTCGGTGGGCGAGGTCGGCATAGTTTCCCGCCCTCTGGCCCGGCGGCGGCGGAAAGCTGGTGCCATAAGGAAAGGCACCAGGCGCGATGCCGCTGAGCATGGCCGGCGTGCTGTCACGGGTGAGGCTTTCCAGATCTCCGATGCCGACCGCGAAGCTCCATTCGGTATCGGTGGGCAGGCGGTAGGCGCGGCCCTCCTTTTTGCTGAGCCACGCGCAGAAGCTCTGTGCTTCATCCCAGTTCACGCTGGAGACGGGGTGGTCGTCGCCCATGCCGGTGGGCTGGTTGCCCCAGCGCGCTGTTTTCCATTGCAGCCGCGCGCCGCTCTGGGGCACCTCTTTGTCAAAGGCCGCATAGTCCTGCCGCCGGGTCTCATGGATGCAGAAGAGCACGTCCGTGCCAGGGATGGGCACGAATTTCATGCCCAGGCTGTTCGTGAGACTGGCCTTGGCAGCCTGCTCCGGGGTCATTTTCTTCGGGAACTTTGGCAAAGGCGGCCCCACGATCACAGGCGTCGGATCGGCGCGGAAGGTCGGCCTCCGCTCCAGCACGCAGCGGAAGCCAAAGGCGGGGTTGGCGACTGCATTGAAACCGTTGCGGAAGGAGGCGAGCAGGTTCTCCCGCTTCGCATCGCCCCAGGAGCCGCCGCGCGATGCGTGGGACTTCCGGGTGGCGTCCCACCAGTCCTCGACCCATTCTTGGATGTTGCCGCTGAGGTCATAGATGCCGAGTTTGTTCGGCTTGAAACTCATGACTGGAGCAGTGGTGAAGTAACCATCGGTCCGGCCATTGAAGTAAGGCTGGTCTGTCGGCACAAACTTCATCCGTGTCTCGTCACTGAAATTGCCCACGCCATCTGGCGGCGGCCATTCCGTGCCCCAGGGGAAGGCTGTCGGGTGGCGGAAGACGATGGAGGGAGTGGTCTCCTTGGTCCACTTTTCATGCTCGCCGATGCCGACGGCATAGCTCCACTCCCGGTCGGTGGGCAGGCGATAGACGCGGCCTTCCTTTCTGCTGAGCCAGTCGCAGAAAGACTTCGCCTCCCCCCAGTTTACGCGGATGACGGGATGGTTGTCCCGGTCTTCCACCATCATGTCCAGCCCGCGCTCCACGCCGTTCGACCAGATGCCCATCGCGCCCGGTACCTCGGAGACATAGGCGGCATAGTCCTTCTGCCGCGTTTCGTGGATGCACATCAGCACGTCGGTTCCGGGTACATCCACAAACTTCATGCCGAGGTGGTTCGTGAAGCGCCCCTCGGCATCCAGCACGATGGGCTTGGGCTTTTTCGCCTGCTCCGCCTGATAATACATGAGAGCCACAGCCAAGACCGCGCTGGCCGCTGCGCCGATGCCCGCCGTGATCACACCGCGGCGGTGCCTGCGCAGCCAGCGTCCGGTTTTGTAAACAAAGCTGGGCGGGCGGGCAAGAACGGGCAGGCTGTGCAGATGGCGCTGCACATCCGCCGCCAAGTCCGCCGCCGTCTGGTAGCGGCGCAGGCGGTCTTTCTCCAGCGCCTTCATGGTGATCCAGTCCAGGTCGGCAGGCAGCGCGGAGAGGAGGTTTTTTCCGCCAGCTTCACCGTGTTTGGCAGCGGAGGTCTGCTGCCTCAGCCGCGTGCTCGGGCGTTCGGGATGGGTTTCGAGAATGAGATGCCGCACCGCAGCCAGACCACCTGTGCCGACGCTGGTGAGATCAAAGGCCTGAGCACCCGTGAGCATCTCGTAGAGCAGCGCGCCCAGCGCATACACATCGCTGCGCGCGTCCAGCCTGTGCCCGCCCTCGATCTGCTCTGGCGACATATAGACCGGCGTGCCGATCACCTGCTCCTCCTGCGTGAGCATCGTCAGCCCCTCCAGGTCACCGCTCTGCATGGCCTTGGCGATGCCGAAGTCGATCACCTTGGGCAAAGGCGCGCCGTCCACCTCCGTGACGAGCACATTCGTGGGCTTGATGTCGCGGTGCAGGATGCCTTTCTCATGCGCATGCTGCACCGCCTGGCAGACCTGCATGAAAAGCCGCAGCCGTTCGGGCAGCGTCACCTCATGCTCACGGCACCAGCGCGTGATGGTGCCGCCGCGCACCAGCTCCATGGCAAAGTAAGGCCGTCCATTCGGCCCCACACCAGCGTCGAGCATGGTGGCGATGTTTGGATGTTCTAGCGCGGCCAACGCCTGGCGCTCTTGGTCAAACCGCGCCAGCACCTGTGCGGTGTCCATGCCCAGCTTGACCACTTTCAGCGCCACCTCGCGCTTCACCACCTCCGTCTGTTCTGCGCGCCAGACATTACCAAAGCCACCCTCGCCAATGATCTCGCACAGGCGGTAGGGGCCGATGCTGTCGCCCTCGCATTCCATGCCAGCGAGATTATCGTCCAGCATGTTACCAAAGATGCGCCCGGCGTTGGCGCGGATGAGGTCGGTGGGAGAATCCATCATCAGGTGAAGGCCTTGAAAAGCTCGGTCATTTCCTGCCGGATCAGCAGCGGATCATGGGAGTCGATCGTGATGGCCAGCTCACGCTCGATTTGGTCGCGGAAGTGGCCCCTCATGCGGTGCAGGTTCACGCGCAAGGCACCAGCGGTCATGCCCGCGCTGGCGGCCAGTTGTTCGAGACTGGTGGTGTCATCCAGCTGTAGCAGCGGCCCCACGAGCAGGTTGTAGCGCTCCTGCCAGCCGCGCCGGGCATAGTCCTCGCGCAAAGCCTGGAGACTGCGCTCCAACACCGCGTTCGCCCACTCGCGATTGTAGAGCGCCTCCGCGCTGCCAGCACCGCCACCCGATCTCTGGAAGTGCCGCTCGGCCTCCTCGGCATTGAAGTGGTCAGAGATCTCCACATGCTCCGCCCCACCGCCGCGTTTCTGACGCACCGTCTTTTTCCATTGCTGGGTGCAGAAGTTGTCAAACGCACGCAGCAAAAGCTGTCGCAGCTTGCCTGTTCCCTCGTCCGCCGTGGCAAAGGTCTCACGTCGCAAAAGGACCTCAAAGAAGCCTTGCACCGCATCCTGGGCATCATGCTCGGACCAGGCACGTCTGCGCGCCACGCAGTAAAGCGGCTGCCAGTAGGCTCGGCAGAGAGCCTCCAGCGCGGCGCGGGCCTCCTCCTCCGATCCCTCACGCAACCGGTGCAAAAGCGACCAGCGCGTTGATGGAAAAAGAGTTTCGGCAGGCGGGTGTGGCATGAAGCAAGCCGTCGTTTTTCCCATCAGCCGCAGGCTTTGTCACTTATTTTCTGTGAAGGCGTAACGGAGTCATGAAAACAGGACAGGAGAGGGTGAATTCGTGATTTACCCCTGATGAAACGCCATTCCTCCCTCCGCCGTGACCACGGGGAAGGCATGGCCCGTACGGGCCATTGTGCCGGCTTTTGCCCTGACCTAGAGGGGGCGGTGCCAAACAGGACATCCGTTCAAGACTCCACCCCTGCGTCAAAACTCGCTGAGCGCCTCGGCCTGACGCTGCGTCAGGCTCAGGTGCTGCACTGGGTGGCGGAGGGGAAGACGAATGAGGAGATCGCCCGCATCCTCGACCTGAGCTTTTTCACGGTGAAAAACCACCTCAAGGAGATCTTCCAACGCCTCGGCGTCCACAGCCGCCTGACTGCTGCTGCTTGCGCCTACCGGGCGCAGATCGGCACCCTGTCAGAAGTCTTCCCCCTCGCCGGCCAGACACAGCCATAGACCACCACCCCGACCAATCCTCTTATGAAAAATAGACTGCCGCTACGTCTTGCTCTGTTCCTTCCGCTGCTGATTTCTGGCCTCCTCATCTGGCACATCGGCAGAACGGACTTGTCGCCGAAGACGAAAGCGGACGCGGCATCTCGATCCGCCAGCATCCCAGCGTCAGCGGACCCTGTTCCCGGCATGGGGCAGGTAAAAGAGAAGATCACAGACAATGGCGTGAAGCCCGTGGCGAAAGAGAAGGCCGGCCCGCGCCAAGTCTTCAAGCTGATGGGAGCCTCCACCGGCCAGCCGCTGGTTCCGGGCTCGGCCCATGTCATCAGCGAGCAGATTGCCGGACGTGAGGTGAAGGGGCGGGCAACGCGGGTGGACGCCCGATCCTTCGCGGCTCTGACCACCGTCAAAAAGGGGGAGGTCATCACCTTTCCTCTGCATGACCAGGAGATGGCACAGGGTACTGTGGACATCGTGCTCAAGGACGAAAAGGGTATGCTGCGCGTGGCAGGACCGCTGGACGAGCCTGCGCACGGCAGGTTTTGTTTCGCCTGGAATGGCGCTGATGCGGCAGGAATGATCCTGCTTCAGGACAAAAAGCTGGCCTACCTGACGCAGCAAGACGCGGCAGGAAACCTGGTGCAGGAGGAACTGCTGCTCTCTGCCGTCATGTGCGTGGATTTCACCGGGGGCGATGCGCAGGCTGCCGCCAGCCCC
>NZ_JACSRD010000086.1 GCF_014879935.1 Prosthecobacter sp. | reverse complement strand
GGCGGAGCTGTTGGCACGGCCGCAGCCTTCGGTGCGGAGAGGGATTTCGGCGCAGCGACAGCTTTTGCCGGGGCTTTGGAAGCGGGAGGGGGCGGAGCCGCCTTGGCCACGGGAGCTTTGGTGGCAGGTGCAGGCTTGGCCGGCTGTTTGACTGGCTTCGCAGGGGCCTTGGCGACTGGTTTCTTGGCGACAGAGGGTGCCGGTGCCTTTGTAACTGCCTTCGCGGGGAAGGGCTTTTTCAGCGGCTTGCCGTCCGATGTCGGCTTTCTGGCTGAAGCCGCCTTCTTGGCAGGCGCGACTTTCTTTGGTGGCAGGGGCTTGGGTTTCTTTTTCGGAGCGGGCTTTAGTGGAGCCTTCTTCGCCTTGGGGGCTGGCTTGGCTTGAGTCCGTGCTGGAGTTTTAGGCCTGGCCTTTCCCTGGGCCGCCTTTTTCTGGGTGCTCTTCGTTTTGCTCACTGTCTAGCTCCTGGTTCCGTGCAAAATCAGCCATCCCTTGCCTTCGACATCGGCGATCCGTGCGCTTTTGCCGCTGCCTGCGGGACCCGGATAGCAGAGTCGCAGAGTTAATGGGACATCCTTCCAGTTCCCCGTCTGGAGTTGCTGGATCAAAGGCTGAAACTTCGGGTCCTTGCGGTCGAAGTAGGCGTAAATCATGTCCGCGTCGTCGGGGTGCTTGATTTCCAGCACCTCGCTGTCCTGAGGCGTGCCTACCGGAGCATGCCGGGGTTTGGAAGCGATCACACGGAAGAGCTTGGGAGAGGCTGGCTGGGTTTTGATGAACTCACCCCAGTCGAGTTCGCCATAGCGCACGGAGCTTTCCCAATCGACTCGAAAGGAGCCATCGGCGAGTTCCTCCATGATGACACTGACGGGCTCTGAATTCGCGAGGATGGCCTGCGCATAGCCGAGACGAAATCCCGGCTCCTCCACCGGCAGCACCCATCCGAGGCTCTTCCATTCCAACGCCGGCGACTGGCGGCTCCGGTAGTAGCGCTCCATCAGCGGGCGCACCCGCCCGGGATCACGCACAAACGCCAGTTTCTGCCCCACATCAGCCGATTCAAAGAACTGGCGCAGCGTGCTCTCGATCTGGGAGCGCTTGCTTTCGATGTTCTGGATGGAGCTTGCCGTAGGTTCTACTGGTGCAGGTCCTGGACGCAGCGTGAGGAGGGATGCATTGGCCGTCGCCACTGAACCGCTCTGGACCGGGGAGGCGGACGCGGGCTTTGGTGGCTCGTGGGTGGTTTCGTCCAGCAAGGCGGGCTCGGTGGTGGTTTTTCCAGACCACCGGCGGCTTTTCTCGTCGTCATAGACGGACTCCACGTAAGCGGGATTGACCCGGGCTGATTCCCAGAGTTTCACCATCACCACCCGCACCACGGTGGCAATCATCACCACCAGAGCCATGCAACCCAGGATGGTGGCGATGGCATTGACCATGGCCTCCCGCCGCCGGGTCCGGCTCCGGCGTGGCGCATGGTTGTCAGCGTTGCTCGGCTGGGTCATGGTTGCACTGTTCGTGGAGCCGAAGGCGGGAATTGAACCCGCGACCCGCGCATTACGAATGCGCTGCTCTACCTCTGAGCTACTTCGGCGTGGAACGTGATTTGAAACGGCGACTATATAAGGGACCATCATTCCTTGTCATTTGCTTTCTTCCACCAGCCGAAAAAATCGTGTTTCCAGGGGACCTTGCGCAGGAGTTTTTCGAGGTCAGGTGACGCTTGAAGCCCTGGCTTTGCCGCCCTATCGAGCCGGATGCCCTCAATCCCGACACAAGCACTGCAAGGCACGCCCTATGGCGAATTTCTGGCCGAACAGGAGGAGATTCAGCGCCTGAAATGGCTCGTGAGTGAAAAAGAGGACAGGGACATCGGCCTGGAGTTCGCTCTAAACGAGTGGGCAACCAAGCACCGCGCCAAGTGGCGTGGCATGCGCAACCAGATCAAGTGCAAGGACTGATCTACGGGCAGACACCCAGTAGAGGCGCTTTGGCACTGGCGGGACGCTGGGCTGCGACCTCTACGGTCACCCCCATATGAAGTGAAGTGGCACCGCGCAATGTGATCGAGAGACCCGCCTATTCTCTGACGCCTTAAAAAGCGCGGGCGGAACTGCATCATCAGCCCCTCGTTTTTCGCCGGCAGTGAGTGAATCACCGAAATCATTGAAAAAGCTGAACTTAATGGTTGCCAAACAGTGCCTGAATTTGTTAATCATCGCTTTGTAGCATGAAAAATCGCTTCTTCCTCCTCGCCCTCACTGCGCTGGCCCTGACCAGCGTCGCTTTTGGAGACATCCAGTCTCCTCCTGGTCATCACAACACATGGAGCCGCAAGCTGAGCCGTGGTGTTGGTAATCTGCTTTTTGGGTGGATGGAATACCCCACCACCTGGCGTCGGAGCAACCAATCTGATGGTGCAGTTGCCGCTGCCTCTGATTTCCTGATTGAAGGCACCAAGCGCACGCTCGTGAGAGCTGTCTATGGCCTCTATGAGACGGCAACCTTCCCGGTGCCAAGCTGGAAGATGACCTATCGTGAGCCTTACCATCACAAGGAGGTGCTCGACAACTGGTGGGGATACACCCAGTTCGCTCCTGAACTGGGCTATCGTTCGGAGAGTCCGTATTCTCGCACACAGGGCTGGTAATCCTCGCAACCAGAGTTTTTGAAGGGCGCAGACTGTTTGCAGTCTGCGCCTTTTGTTTGCAAAGCTCCCGTCCCGCTGGCAAAGGGCGGACACATGCCAGCAGCACATCAGATCGACATCAATCACGTGGCCAGACTTGCACGGTTAACGCTCACCGAAGACGAGGCGGCGCGCTACGCCGCTCAGATCGACGGGATTCTCAGTTATATCGACACCTTGACGCGCTATGACCTCGGCTCCGTCGAGCCCACGGCCCATGCCATGCCTGTCTATGACGTGATTCGAGCCGACGAAGCCCGTCCCGGGCTCGCCCAGGAGCAAGCTCTGTCCAATGCGCCCAAACGCAGTGCCGATCAGTTCCAGATTCCCAAAGTGATCGAATAAACGCCTCTTTCTGACCTGCTGGCCATGCTCGCCTCCGCCCCCATCACCACACTTCGAAAGCAACTTGCCGCCCGCGAGATTCAGCCTCGCGACATCGTGCTAGACGTCGCCAAGGCCATCGAATCTCGAAATTCCGAGATCGGTGCCTATTTGTCCTGGGATCTCGATTCCGCTCTTGCTGAAGCGGATCGGGCGGATATCAGCCTGCCGTTGGGGGGCATTCCGGTGGCTGTGAAGGACAACATGAATGTCATGGGCCAGCCATGCACCTGTGGCTCCAAGATTCTCAGCGAGAACTACCGCGCTCCTTACGATGCTGGTGCCATTCAGCGGATGCGGGCCGGCGGGGCCGTGCCGTTCGGACGGCTGAACATGGACGAATTTGCCATGGGATCATCCACAGAGAACTCAGCGCTCGGCATCACGCGCAATCCCCGAGATCTCTCCCGTGTGCCGGGTGGTTCCAGTGGCGGTAGCGCTGCCGCAGTCGCGGGAGGTCTCGCTGTGGCCGCCTTGGGCTCCGACACTGGCGGTTCCATTCGCCAGCCTGCCGCCTTGTGCGGCTGTGTCGGCATCAAGCCGACCTACGGACGTGTCTCCCGCTACGGATTGGTCGCATTCGCCTCTTCTCTTGATCAGATCGGGCCTGTGACCCGCACAGTGGCGGATTCCGCCCTCCTTTTGAACCATCTCTGCCGTCACGATCCGCACGATTCCACCTCGCTGAAGGTCGAAACGCCCGATTTCACCGCAGCCCTTGGCGGAGACATCAAGGGCCTTCGGATCGGCCTACCCAAGGAGTATTACATCAGCGGCATTCACGAGGGTGTTTCAGCCAGCGTGCAGGCGGCCATCCGTCAGCTTGAATCCCTGGGAGCGATCATTGAGGAGATCAGTCTGCCTCATACCGAGCTCGGAGTAGCCACCTACTATGTACTGGCTCCGGCGGAGGCTTCCGCGAACCTCGCGCGTTTTGACGGCGTTCGCTATGGTCGGCGCAGCGCCAGCGCATCGGACTTGATGGAACACTACACCCAATCTCGCGCCGAGGGATTGGGTTCCGAGGTCAAGCGCCGCATCCTGCTGGGCACCTACGTGCTCAGTTCCGGCTACTACGATGCCTATTACATTCGAGCCCAGAAGGCCCGGACGCTGATCCGCAATGACTTTACCGACGCCTTCAAGAAGGTCGATGTCATCGTCTCGCCCACGAGTCCGATGCCTGCCCATAAACTGGGTGAGTTGAAGGACAATCCACTGGCCGCTTATCTCGAAGACGTTTTTACAATACCCGTGAACCTAGCTGGGCTCCCCGGCATCAGCGTGCCTTGCGGCGAAGCAGCGGTGGACGGTGTTTCACTGCCGGTGGGCTTGCAGATCGTGGGCAAGCCGCTCGATGAATCCACCATCTTGCAAGTCGCGCATGCCTTTGAACAGTCCCGCTGATTCGTATCGCCGCATCGCGAATAAAATATGTCACGCTCATTGACAAAGGCCGTCGCTGGTCTAGTCTCATGGCCCGCCGCTTCCCGGCAGCGGGAAAGGCTAAAAGCCAACGCACCCGTAGCTCAACGGATTAGAGCATCTGACTACGGATCAGAAGGTTTCAGGTTCGAATCCTGACGGGTGCGCCAATTTCTTTTTTTGTTTTTGTCACGGCAGCTCTGAAAGGGCAAATATCATCGCTGTGTTGGTGAAAACTCTTTGAGCATAAGTTGCTCGAACAGAGGACAACTTTTGATGTTGTCAGACATTGCGATCTGTTCGCCTCATTTTGTTGCCACAGCCCGTTGTTGCAGTCGGGAAAAGAGGAGACGGTTCACCTAACCTGCTGTCGCGAAGTTGCTGGCTTCCACCGTCATAGGGTGCCGTCTCGCTTCCTGCGACACCATGCTGCTTTGCTCAACGCCTGAAGGGTGGCGGACAGGGAGGGATTCGAACCCTCGGTACCGGATTAGGGTACACACGCTTTCCAGGCGTGCTCATTAGACCACTCTGACACCTGTCCAAATTGGGACTCCCGGGGAAAGGGGAGCGCGGATAGTGGCGCAGTCACGGGCACTGGCAAGCTGATTTTGCCTGCGATGCTGAAGAGAGTTGTGCGGCGTCACTCTGACTTCGTCCATGCATGCACGACGTAAGTGGAGGCGGAGGCGCCGAGGGCGGCGACTGCCTCCTCCTTGGTAATGGCGGTGGAGGATGATGTGACGGTGACTTTTTGCGTGCCCGGCTTGTCGCCCGGGACGATTTTCACGTTGGAAACACCGTCGAGTTTGTTGAAAGCGGTGGTGACGTGATCTTTGCACCCGGCGCAGATCATCCCGCTCATCTCCGCTGTGTAGGTGACGGGCTTGTCGCCTGCGAAAGCGGGCGTGAACACAGCGACGATCAAGGCGAGCAGAAGGTTTTTCATGGAGGGGATGGGACTGTTAGCCGGTGACTTTGTTCAGCCAAGTCCAAGTTTGAGCGCCGTGGCACGTTGAGACAAAGATTTTCGCCAGCGGTGCTTTTTTGTGAGCCCACGAGCGTTTTGCCGTGTTTACTGACCCTCAATCATGAAATCCACCTCATCTCTGTTCCTGGCTGCCACGATGCTGGCCAGTCCG
Organism: Prosthecobacter sp.; assembly: GCF_014879935.1. Lineage (GTDB taxonomy): Bacteria > Verrucomicrobiota > Verrucomicrobiia > Verrucomicrobiales > Verrucomicrobiaceae > Prosthecobacter. The sequence goes on along the minus strand of NZ_JACSRD010000086.1, from coordinate 42,466 downwards.
ATCCTCGCGCAAACTCCGGCTGATACTCCCCCCACGGCACCGGCGAAGTCCCAGGTGCTGCTGACTCCGGCTCAGACCGCGCACATCCTCAAGGAACTGGAAAAAGCGGAGACGCTGATCGGGCAGGGGCGGAATGGCCTTTTCAGCACCGCCTTGACGAAATTCCGCGAAGGAATGGCCAGCGAGGCGGCTGCTGTCGGTTTGTACCTCGACTGCTACAAGCTGGAGAATTTTGACCGCAAGGACCTGAAGCAGACGGATTTCATGGAATGGCGGGATCGCAATGAGGAGCGCCTCAAGGATGATGACTTCAAGAAGGGATTGATGCTGCAATTGGAGTATCTGGTGATGACCATTCAGGCGCAGGACGTCAAGGAAACGAAAAAGATGGGACCGTTGGTGGTGGCGTTGCAGGCCTTCGTGGCGAAGGCAGTGGCTGCTGTGCAGGAATCCACGAAACACACGGCTTCGGGAGCCGTGGAAGCGAAAGACAGCAAAGGGCCTCCAGGTGGAGGACGTCGGGGCGGTGGTGGCGGTGGCGGACCTGGCGGCACGCTGAACGGGCTCCTGCGCCAGCCGGTGCAAGGATGTGATTTTGCCAAAGCCTACCTGCTGCAGGACTATCTCGACAAAAAGGACTGGGAATACAGCCCTCTCGACATCGATGGCATCTACACAAAGGCCATCCTGCCCTACTACTTGCAGGAGCGGCCGACGGAGGTCGCCGCCCAGTGGGACGCGCGCATCAATGCGTCGATGTCGATCCGCAAGGCAGTGATGAGTGACACGGAGTTCGGCATTTATTACAAAGAGGAAGGCCCGCGCCTCCAATGGGAAAAAAACAGCTATCTGGTGACCAATGGCCTTAATGCCGTCAATGCGCTGGCGGAGATGCTGAAGGTCATCCAGGCCAACCCGAATCACCCGGATGCCGCGGGCTGGCTGGAAGATTTCCGCGAGACGGTTGAGAGTGTGTCGGAGCCCGGCACGGCTCCTGTGGTGGAAAAACCCATCGGTTCGCAGTAGCCGTCACGCGTTCCCATGTTGCGCTGGTTTTCACTGGTATGCCGCAGTTTCGGGCCTGCGCTGGCGGGTCTGTTCTGGGCGGTGAAAACCCAGCGCAATGTGCAGGTGCATGCGATCGCGAGCGCCGCAGTGGTCGTGGCAGGAATTGGCTTTGGAATCACGAACTTCGAATGGTGCGCCGTGATCCTCGCCGCTGGCTTGGTATGGGCGGCGGAGTTGTTGAACACGGCCATCGAGGTGCTCTCAGACCGCGTCAGCAGCGCCAGGGAGGAGGCGATCCGTCGCGTGAAGGACGTGGCGGCCGCTGCGGTTCTGATGGCGGCGCTGGCTGCGTCTGCCGTGGGGCTGATGGTGTTTTTTCCCAGGCTCTTGCGGTTGTTTTGAGAATGTTCGGCCCCCGCCTTGACGCAACGGGGCTCACTCCTATGATGCGCGGCTTTCTCCGCCCCCAAACTTCTCACACTCCAGCACTCCGATGGCCATTCTCGTTGAAACTGACACCCGCATCCTCGTTCAAGGCATCACTGGGGACTTCGGCTCCCGTCATGCGAAGGCCTCCATCGACTACGGCACCCAACTCGTCGCCGGTGTCACTCCGGGCAAAGGCGGCCAGGTTTTCGAGCACAGCGGCAAAAAGGTGCCCGTTTTTGATACTGTGAGCGAAGCTGCGAAGGAAACCGGAGCCACTGTTAGCGTCATCTTCGTGCCGCCGCCTTTTGCGGCTGATGCCATCCTTGAAGGTGTCGATGCCGGTCTTGATCTCGTGGTCGCGATTACCGAAGGCATTCCGGTCAATGACATGATTCGCGTCAAATCGGCCATGAAGGGCAGCAAGACGCGTCTGATCGGCCCGAATTGCCCTGGGCTGGTCACCCCCGGTCACGGTGAAAAATCCCACGGCGGCTGCCGAATCGGCATCGCCCCAGGTTACATCCACAAGCGCGGCAATGTCGGTGTCGTCAGCCGTTCTGGCACGCTCACATATGAGGCCGTGTGGCAGCTCACGACACGTGGTTACGGCCAGAGCACCTGCGTCGGCATCGGTGGTGACCCCGTGAACGGCACGAATCATCTCGACGTGCTGAAGATGTTCAATGACGATCCGGAAACCGAAGCGATCATCATGATCGGCGAAATCGGCGGCAATGCCGAGGTGGAAGCCGGTCTCTGGGCCAAAGATTACTGCAAAAAGCCAATCGCGGCCTTCATCGCGGGTGCCACAGCACCTCCCGGACGCCGCATGGGCCATGCGGGTGCCATCATCGGTGGCGCGGATGACACCGCAGCCGCCAAAAAGCGCATTCTTGCCGAATGCGGGATCGCCGTCTCCGATTCGCCGGCCGACATGGCCACCACGCTGCTGAAGCGCTGGGGCAAGGCTTGAACTTTGCTGGAGAAGAGTTTAAAAAATGAAAAAGCCGGGCCTCGTGGTCCGGCTTTTTCATTTTGGAAATTGTTTCCGCCTCAGTTCCAGAAGTGGAGCCATTGGTTGAGCCATCCAACGACGGCTGCAATGGCTCCGACCACGAAGATCCCCTCGGTGAGCATGCGCAGGCGTTCCCCGCGGCGGGCACGTTGCTGCGCGATCGGGAGGCGGCGGTTCCGACGCACGGGTGAAGGCAGATCCATCGGCGGCACCATGTTCACGTTGGAGAGGCGCTGCTGACGTTGCAGGCGGGGGGCGTCGGCGATGAAGCACTCCAGGCGATGAATCTGGCTGTTCAGTTCGTCCGAGCGTTTCGCCAGGTGACGCGTTTTGCCGCGAGGCGAGGGCTCGCTTCGCAGATCGAGCGCGTTTTGCGGACGACGGGAACGAACTTTACGGTTGCCGGAGAAAAGAGCCATGGCTTGCGGGAGGTGGGAGGATTCAGGCCGGGTTCCGAAGGCTCAGAACATCAGGCGGATCAGGACAATCGCGACGAGCACGGTGGCGATCATCGGCAGGGAGAAAGCCAGGCCGCGGCGCATCCAGGTCGTCATGTCGTCCGAGTGCGAGAGAAAGGATGGCAGAACCGGAGCATCGACATCATCAAGGTGGACCGGCCCGCTGGACACCGGCTCCTGAGGTGCCATCGCCTGCAGGCGGCGGATACCTTTGGCGAAGTCATTTTCCGCGTCTTCGATGGCGGCGAGCGCGCTGTCGAGTTCTTCGTTCACCTGGGAGCGGTGCCACTTCTCAGGCTGGAGAGATTTTAGAATTTCCAGATGCCGGTGGAATTCGTCATGGGTGCTGGAGAGTTCCTCCACCCGCTTCTGAGCATCGTAAAGTTCACGTTCGACGTGGCTGTTGGAGCGGCTCAGCTTGTCCAAAAGATCGCGTTTTCCGGCGACAAAACGCTCTTGCTTGATGCGAAGCGCCTCCAGATGCTGCTTCTGCCTCTCGATTTCCTCCTGCTGGAGGCGTAGCTGGATGAGCTGTTCCTGGGCAGCTTTGACTTTGAGATCCACATTGTCCAGCGGGGCGATGGCGGGGGCTCCATCCATGAATTCAGGAGCTTCGTCGAAGACGAGGAGATTCTCATCGAGGTGACCGGGAGCCGAGGCGTGGACGGGAGCTTTACGGGTGATCATTGAGACTGATGGAAATTATTTCCAGTCTCTAGATACTACAGGTGTCTTAAATATTCCAGATTTTTCGTCTGCTTCTTGGCAAAAAAGTAGGGCAGGCCGCCAAAAAGGGCGGTCAGCAACGCAATCCCGGCCAGCGTCGCGAGTTCGATACGTGGATCATAGGTGACTAACGTGGTGGCATCCTGCCGTAGATTTTGCCAGGACGGAATCAAGCTCAGCGCCATGCCGCCGACGATGTAAATGAAGCTGGCGATCAAGCAGACGGTGCCGCCGAAGCCGGAAACGATGCGGGCGGGGTTGGACTCACGGAAATTTGGCACCAAGGCTCCCAGGGACAAGGCCAGCGACGTCAGGCCGTAGCTCATCATCAAGATCGTCGCGCCAAAGAACACGATGCGCTGCCACGGCAGTGACAGTGAGGTGCCGGAGACGACCACCAGCAGCAGCATGATCAAAGCCAGCACTCCGGCACTGAGGCGCAATTTCAGGGCCAGCACACGGTGGAGTGGCAGTGGTGACAGGCCCAGGATCCACAAACGCTGCCCTTCCAGACTGAACTGCGGGTAGATGAAGCGTGTCGTCAGCGTGGACAGCGCCAGACAGCAGACCAGCAGGTTCAGGTGGCTGACCACAGTGATCCAGAACGGGCTTTGCAGATCGTAGCCCAGCTTGCGCAGGTTCATGGAATACATCAGGAGCAGGCCGAAGATGATCGCCGTCTGGCCCCACTGCACCGGTTCCCGGAGAAAGGTGCGCACCTCTTTGACCAGCACGGCAAAAGAGGCGCGGTCCAGAGCCAGCAGGCACCGCAGCGTTTCCGTGCCACGGCGCTGCTCCGACCCGATCGTCGGCTGGAGGCGGGTTCCGGCGACACCAGGCGCGGCGCTCATGATGCGGTTCCAGGCAGGATGGAAAGACGTGCTGGCGACGCGGGCGGTGATGACAATGCTCATCAAGGCGTGGGCGCAGAGCACGAGATTGAAGAACACAGTGCGGTCGCCGATGCCGCGTCCTGCCGCCTGGATGGTTTCCGCCACCCAGGAGCTCGGCAGCAGTGGATGCATGCAGATTTCCGTGTGCTGCAGGATCTGGTTCAGGCTCGACGTCAAATCCCCGGAGTTCAGCCTCTCCAGGCCTTCATTCCATCCGGGCAGTGTCCGCAGCAGTGCGATGATCACCATGACGATCACCGGCTTCCACATCCAGCGCCGCGCCCACCTCACCAGCGCGATCAGCAGCCAGGTGGAGACATTCGCTGCAATGGTCACGAGGGACAGCAGTGCTGGAAGCACCGCCAGCATGAAGGTCGCATCCGCCTTGTAAGTGCGTGACAAAGCCAGAAGGATCGGCGCACTCAGCACCAGCAGGCCCCAGCTCGCCAGCAGCATGCCTTCCAGCGTTTTCCACAGCACCAGGCTGCGTGGGGGCAGCGGCAGGGCGATCTGCCACTCCATGTCCTTCCGCCGAAACAGGCCCATGCCTGTGATGGTGGCGTTTGAGATGACCAGCATCACGAAAAAGAAAAAGAAGAGCAGAAAAACCAGCCGCTCTGTCAGCAGCGGACCGATCAGCGGCACTTTGGACACAAATTCCAGCCCCCGTGAGACCAGCAGATAGGATGCCACGCCATAAAACACGAGAAAGCCGCCCACCGTCAGGCTTAGCAGCCGGTTTTCACGCAATCCGAAACGCATCTTATGCACCAGCATCCGCCAGTGTGCGCGGGCGAGAATATGCGTGGCAGATGCGACGGTCATGAGTCGGCCTCGTTCCGTCGTTCTGCAATTGTTCCTGCCAGAGGCTGGAGCACATGGGTTGCCGCGAACATGGTCGCCAGAGTACGGGGCTGGGAGTGTTTCCGTCAATCGCGGACTCAACCGCCTGAGAAGTTGTCTCATGGGCAATCGCTTGAAACCACGTTTCAGCGTGCGACGTATGATGCACGCGCACAAAACGCATCCTCCCACCCCAATGAAACTCACCACTCGCATACTCGCCCTTGCAGCAGGGTTTGGCGCCGTCTCTGCCTTTGCGCAGGCTGATCTCACGGAAGCCTTCCTTCCCATGTTCCAGCCGCTGCCTTCACTGGCACCCTCGCCGGACAACGAAATCTCCGACGCCAAGGTCGATCTCGGTCGCATGCTCTACTTTGAGACCCGCATCTCGAAGAACGGCAAGATGTCCTGCAACTCCTGTCACATCCTCGACAAATACGGCAACGACAACCTGCCGTTCTCCCCCGGTCATGAAGGCAAGCTTGGCGGCCGCAGTTCCCCCACCACCTACAATGCCGCGCTGCATGTCGCCCAGTTTTGGGACGGACGTGCGCCGAGCGTCGAGGAGCAGGCCAAGGGGCCCGTGCTCAATCCGGTCGAAATGGGCGCCCCGAGCGCGGATTTCGTCGTGAAGGTGCTCAAGAGCATGCCCGGTTACGTGGATGCCTTCAAAGCCGCCTTTCCTGGCGAGGCTGACCCGGTGAACTACAACAACTTCGGCAAGGCGGTCGGCGCCTTCGAGCGCAAGCTGCTCACCCCCTCGAAATGGGACACCTTCCTCAAGGGCAACAAGGACGCCATGACAGCCGACGAGAAGAAAGGTTTCGCCACCTTTGCCAAGACCGGTTGCGTCACCTGCCACAACGGCGCCCCTGTCGGCGGCATGATGTATCAGAAACTCGGCCTGGTGAAGGCCTGGCCCGACCTCAAGGACAGCGGACGTGCCGAGGCCACCAAGAACGAGGGCGACAAGGGCTTCTTCAAAGTGCCCAGCCTCCGGAATGTGACCGAAACCGGCCCGTATCTCCATGACGGCTCGGTGAAGTCGCTCGAAGAGATGGTGAAGAAGATGGCCGACCACCAGCTCGGCAAGCAGCTCACCGAGGAGGAAACGACCTCCATCGTCACCTTCCTCAAGGCTCTGAAAGGCGATCTGCCGACCGAATACATCAAGGCTCCGAAGCTGCCTGAAAGCACGGCCGAGACGCCGAAAGCGTGATTGAGCGCTGAAAGCGAGGATTCACACAGCCAGCCGGGTCGAAAGACCCGGCTGTTTGTTTTTGGCGTTCAGGCGGCGGCCGTCATCAGCTTGAGCTGGGGCCGGCGGGTGCCTCGTGGCGCGTTGAAATCGTCCTGCTCACGCAATCCTGCGATGTTCCGGCCTTCCAGGTGTGCCTGCATGGCGAAGATCGAGCGGCGGAAGATGTAGCTTTGATTGGCTCCGCCACGAGGCATCGATGTGAGTGACGTTTCGCCGAGGAGCAGCTTTCGCAGGCGCATGGCCGGATGATCCTGGGTCAGCATTTCGCCCGTGCGGATGCCGAGAAGGAATTCCGCGCACTTCTCCGGCGCGATCTCGTGATAAAGCACGGCCGCGGCCAGGAAGGAGGCCTGACTGAGGCCGCGGCGGCTTTTGTTGTCGCCTTTCATCAGGGCGATGACCCTGCGGATGTGCTCCAGGTGGCAATCGAGCGTTTGTTTCACCAGTGCGTCGCTGGGAACCACTCCGCTGTCGCTGCGCAGCATCCGGCGGGTGAGGCAGGTGGCGATTTCCACCTCCTGGCGCTGGGTGGCGATGCCGGAAACGAAAAAGGCATCAAACAGCGAGCGGCGGCGCTGGCGGTCCACTTTTTCCTGGCTGGTGCAAGGCAGGCCCAAGGTCACCAGCAGTGGCACGGTTTGATTGGAGCGCACGATGGCGTGCAGACGGTGCTGCCCATCGACCAGGGCACCTTGATCATCGAAACCGATGCCGCCGGGCGTCAGCCGCCATTCGCCGGCCTTGATTTCGGCGATGTATTTCAGGATGACTTTCTCAGAGATCTTGCGGTTGTGCACGTTGCGCTCCAGCAGGCGTTTGGCCACGGCTGGAGTGAGATGGACGGCGACCGTGCGCACGCCCGGAACTTCGTCGAGTTCCTGGAAATTGACCGCTGGAAAGCGGCCGTTGAGGTAGAGCGGGTTGTTCATGGGGTTATTGGGGGGATTAACGTCGGCGTTTGATCAGAAGCAGAGCAAGGCACAGGCCAACCAGCGTCAGGCGTGAAGGTTCAGGCACGAGCACGATGGCGATGCTGCCGTTCGTGATGAAGTTGCTGATGTCCCAGGCGTAGCCAGAGCCGGCGATGTCCGGCAGATCGAGTCCGCCGGCTTCATCACCGTTGCCAAGGAGAGGTCCGGTGTAGTTGAAACGAGTGTCGAATGCTGGCGCGGTGGCGAGACCTGACCAGTCGAGGAGGTTGAAGATCTGCTCGGTCGCGGGAGTGAAGCCAACGGCAGTGACTGCGAGATTGCTGTTGAACAGCAATGTGTTCGCACCAGTGCCAATGAAGTTGAGCAGGTCTGAGGTGCCGCTTGGATCGATGCCCAACACCACGGTGCTGCCAGACTGAAAATCGAAGCTGCCTGCACCCGATGCTGGCATGAAGTTGAGCGTGCCATAGTTGGACTGGGCGGTGCCATCACCGGCTTGGACGGCGGAGCCGCTCTGTGCGGTGAAGCTGGAGCCCTGCACAACGCCCGTGCCGAGGAGAACGCCGGTGCTTTGGACCGTGACGGCCCCGGTGCCGGTGCTGCCCGTGCCAGCATTGCCGACCTGAAGAGAGCCTGCACTGACAGTCGTGGTTCCGGTATAGGTGTTGGTGCCAGTGAGCGTCAGCGTGTGGGTGCTGAGGCTTCCCAAAGTCAGACTGCCTCCGCCTGCGATTACCCCCGCATAAGTGCCATCAGCTGTTTGATTGACGGTGAAATTGCGGTTGGTTTGGCTGTTGATCGTAGCGGTGTTGGCACCGCTGCCCGGCGTGGCAAGCGTTCCGCTGAGGGAACCGACGGTGGTGTCCACGGCGGCGGCGAGATTGAGGACGACGGCAGTTCCTGCTCCCGTGTTCGGGTTGTTCACCGCCAGGCTGCCAGTGCTGGCCCCCAGTGTGCCTCCCGTGCCCACCGTCAAGGTGCCAGCGCTTACCACTGTGCCGCCACTGTAGGTGTTGGCCCCGGTGAGGGTGAGAGTGCCCGCTCCGTTTTTAGTGAGGCCGCCGGAGGTGTTCGCCGCAAGGCCCGATGCCGTGATGACCGCGGCGGTTCCGCCCGCCCCCAGGCCGCCAACGAGATTCACTGTGGGCGTGGCGGTGTAGTTCATGCCGGGGTTGGTGAGCACCACGCTGGTCACCTGGCCGTAGGTGGGGCTGGCAGGGTCGGTATCAATCGTGGCATAACCGGTGGCCCCGCTGCCGGTGGTGTCCCCGGCACCTCGGACGATCTCCACGTAAGGGGCGCCAATGTAGCCGCTGCCGACGGTGCCCAGAGTGAGGCCGCTGACGCCGCTGCTGCCAACGGGAGAAAGCAGGCTGGAAGCGATGGTGATGCTTCTGCCGTTCGTGTCGATGACCGCGCCGCCCGCAAACGTGCCGAAGGCTCCATTCACGTAAGTGTTGAGCCTGCTGCTGGACGGGAGGAACGAGGTGGAGTCAATCGCCGCCCGCAAGGTGCCGCCGTTGAAGTTGATGGTGGCGGCAACGGTGGTGCCAACCGTGAACGCGTTGGTGATGAGGGTGCCGCCGCCCAGGTTGAGGATGCCGGTGGGGCTTTCGGTGGAGAGCAGCCCAAACGAGACGAGGCGCCCGGTGTTATCCACGCTGCCGCCCGCCATGTTCATCACCGTGGTGCCCGAGAGGTTGTAGCCAATGTTCAGGCCTTGCGAGGCGGCGTTATGGATCACACTTCCGCCGGTGACGGTGAATTCTGTGCGGAGGTTGCTCAGGATGATGTGCTCCGTGCTCGTCAAAGTGCCGCCCGAGATTTGCAGGACGCCCGTGCCGGCGGCGCTGTTGTAGAGGCTCACACGATTCACGGTGAGCGATCCCGCTGAGATGAGAAGAGACCCGTAGCCGCCTGTGCCTACACTGATGCCGGTGTTGGTCGCGGTGGTGGTCGTGGTGACCGCACCGCCGCGAATCACCAAACTGCCGGTGCCACCCGCAGTGCTGCCCACCGTGATGCTGGTGGTGGTGAGGCTTCCTCCGGAAGGCATGATCACCAAACCGGACATCCCCGCCGTGTTGCCAATGCTGGTAGTGCCACCCGCTCCAGTGGGGCTGTTGTTGACCGATCCGGTGATCCGCAGGCCGCCGCCCTGGATCGTGGTGGTGCCTGTGTAGATGCTGGCGCCGCCGAGCGTCAGCAGGCCAGTGCCCACCTTCGTGAGGCCCAGGGTGCCCGCGCCGCCATTGACCATGGAGCCACTGAAGGTGGTGCTCGCATTGCTGCCACCGACGGTCAGGGTGGCCGCAGTGCTGGCGTGATTGTTTTGCACCGTGCCCGAGCCAGAAAGAGAGCGGATGGTGTTGCTGATCCCGTTCAAGCGCAGGACGCCGGTGCCGTTGATGACGAAGTCCGAGTTGGTGCTGAAGCTGTTGGTGGCGCCGCCCTGGAGAATGCCTCCGCCGCTGACCGTGGTCGTGCCGCTGTAGGTGTTGAGACCCGTGGCCGCATTCATGCTGACCACACCCGAGGTGCCGGAACTGGTGATGGCCAGTGTGGCTGCCGCACTACCGGTGATGGCTCCGCCGATGACGAGGGATGAATTGGCCCCGCCGCCATTCACACTCCACGTCTGGGCCGCGCCGAGGATGACCGGAGCATTCAGGGTGACAACGCCCGCGTTGCTGGCCACCGAAATGCCGTCCGCATTGATGGTCAGGCTGCTGGTGGAGGGAGTGCCGGCGTTGATCGTCCAGGCGGTGACGCCAGTTGGATTTGCGGTGAATTGCAGGCCGGCGACGGTGAAGCTGGCATCCAGCGTGGTGGTGAAAGAGGTGCCTGGCAGCGTGGTGGGGTTCGTGGTGCCAAAGATCACCGTGGTGGCAGGGCCCGGGATGTAGGTGCCGTCGGTGGTGCCGGCGAGATCGGTGGTGAAGTTCGTCAGACCGCTGATGTTGGTGGCCCAACTGCCGGTGCCCTGGGTGTTGTTCCAGTAGAGGCTGCCGACGACCGCCGCGCCACTGGTGTAAACAAGCTTGGTGTCGCCGACCATGCTCAAGGTGCCGGTCGAGTATCCAGGGGGCTGGCTGCCCAGGATGTAATTGCTGAGCAAGCCCAGGCCGCTAGGAGCCACGAGCAGATCGTAGGCGGTGTTGTCGAGGAGGCCAGCACCCGCGCCGATGTTGATCCTGATGTTGTTGGCGATGGCCGCGGCGACGCTGGTGGTGAGCGTGTCGGAGGTGGTGCCCACATCCAGGCTGAGGGTGGCGATGCCAGAGCCCGCGCCCAGATTCAAGGTGCCCAGACTCGAGAGCGGCGTGCCCACGCCATCGAGGAAGCTCAGGAACGCTCCCGCACCCACGGTCACGCTGCTGATCGAGGCCGGGGCGCTGATGAGGCCGTTGAGATTGAGGATGCTGCCAGAGCCAGTGACACTCAGCGCGGTGGTACGATTGACAGCGGATGCAATGGTCAGCGTGCCTCCAGTCACCGTGGTGGCGCCGGTGTAGGTCAGCGTCTGACCGCTGCCGATGGTGGCTGTGCCCGTGCCGATCTTGGTGAGCGACAGTGCGCCGCCGGTGTTGGTGATGGTGGTGGCACCGCCGCCGGTGCTGTTGATGTTCACGGCCGCGTTGCTGGACCCAAAGATGAGCGTGGCGGGGCTGGCCCCGGTGTTCGTGATCACTGAATTGCCCGCGGAGGTGGCGGTGAGGCCGCTGATCGTCTCATTGAATCCGTTGAGGTCAAAGGTTGCGGTGACACCGGTGGCGGGGTTGAGCACCACGTTGCCCCGGTTGATGCTGAAGGTGAGGTTCGTCCCGCTGCTGATCGTCTGGGCCACGCTGGCGACAAAGGAGGTGGCGTTGGTGATGGAGCTGATGATGGCAGGCGCGCTGCCGCCGATGATCGTCATGCCAGGATAAAGACTCGCGGTGGGAGCCGTGACCGTGGTGGATGCCGACGAGGCTGCCGTGGTGGTGGCCGCCGCGGTGACCACGGTTTCCGGAATGACCTCGCTGGCCCCCAGCTTCAGCGTGCCATTGGAGATCCGGGTCTCTCCCAGATAGTTGTTGCCGGTGCCGCCCAGCGTCAGGCTTCCTGTGCCCACGTAAACCACGCCCATCAGACCGGCGGAGGTGTTGCCGGTGATGCCTGGATTTTGACTGATGTTGCCATTGATGATGGTGTCGCCCGATCCATCAATCGCCACCCCGCCGCTGACGCTGCTGGTGACGGTGGTGTAAACGTAGTTGCCATTGAGGGTCAGGGTCTTGCCGCTGACGATGTTGTTGCGGAGAAAACGACCTGAGCTCGTGGTGGTGCCATCTGCCCAATTGCCGGTGAAGGTAAGGCTGTTTTCGCCCACGAAGGCTGCGATGGTGCTGTTCGTTCCAGAAAAGGTGACGTTGTTGCGAATCGTGCGATCCCCACCGGAAGCGAAGAAGGTGCCATTGGTGATCGACAGCGTGCCGGGTGTGCCCCCGAATCCACCGAAGGCGGAATCACTTCCGACACCGAAGATTCCGAGGCTGAGGGTGGTTGTGCCGGTGTAGCTGTTGCTGCCGGAGAGAATCCAGGTCCCGGCCGAGTCGTGCGAGATGCCCAAGGCCCCACCGTTGTCGGACAGGTTGCTGCTGATCTCGTTGGCGAAGGTATTGGCACCGCGCAGGAAGAGAGTTTTGGCACCTGCTGCACCGTTGTTAAGATTTGACAGCACCAGCGGCCCGGAGCCGTCCGCAATGATCTGCGTGCTGCCGGTGGTGGTGTTGATCTGGATGTAGCGGTCGCTGATTTCCCCAGGACCCACATAGTTCAGCAGGCCCGCCGTGGTGCTGCCGTTGCCAAGGATGAGGGCCTGGGCGAGGGTGTCCACGCCGACACCCGCGATGCCAATGCTAGTGCCACCGCTCCCCGTGCTGCTGCCCAGCGAGGTCACGACCAGCGTGCCTGCGGTCACAGATGTCGGGCCGTTGTAGGTGTTGGCCTCAAGGAGTTGCAAGATGCCGGCGCCCGTCTTGGTGAGGCCCGCTGTGCCCGTGCCATTGCTGATGACGCCGGTGATGGTGGCGAAGTCGGTGAAGGTGCTGGTGTTGTCATCCACCTGAATGGTGCGCGTCACCCCATTGAGATTGATGGCATTGCGAACCTCGACTTCATCCAGCGAATAGACCGAATTCAGAACGAAGGCTCCGGTCGATGTGCCCGAGACCCCCATGAAGCCACCGCTCCCCCATGTCAGAGCCGTGGGAGATGCCAAGCCACCAAAAGCGATGGTCAGCTTGCTGTTTCCGGCCGAAAACCCCATGGCCGCCGAGGTCGCGGTGGCTGCTCCGAGCGTGACCGTATTGGCCGCTGCCGATGTACCAATGCTGCGCGTGAAGCTGCCGGTGGTCTGGAAGACACCTCCGCCAGTCGTGCCGCTGCCGAGCAGGAGATAGCTGGCGTTCGGGAGTGTGGAACCATCCTGCGCTTGCAGCACACCACCAGCGAGGGTGGTGCTGCCGATCGTGGTGGTCCCCGTGTAATCGTTGCCAGCATTCCCAAGAATCCACAGGCCGGCGCCGATCTTGTTGAGGCTTGTGGCGAGCAGGCCATTGTCCGAGATCCTGATGTTAAACAGATTGTCACCTGTTGAACTGCCGCCAAGAGTCAGTGTCTGGGCCACTGTCGCACCCGCGCCGAAGAAGAGCCGGTTGTTGCTGCTTGTGCTGACACCATTCATGATCAGCGTTGAGTTGTTGGCTGAGTTGTTGGCGATTTGACCGCCCGCGCCAGCAAAGCCTCCGTTCAAGGTGAAGAGGCGGTCAATGCTCACCGAGGTGGTGCCGGTGTAGGCGATGCCTGCCGTCGCGAGTCCGCCCAAAACGAGGCTGCCAGCGTTGTTGGCATCACTGAGAGTCAAATTGCCTTTGCCGATGCTGCTGGCGGAGCCGTAATTGGCAAGGTTGGTGACGTTCACGAGCTTCGCAGTGGTCGCCAATCCGGTTCCGATCGTGGTCACACCCGAGTAGGTGTTCAGTCCGCTCCAAGTCGGGCTGCCTGTCGTGCCGGTCAGACTGACGTTGGTCACGCTGACTCTGGTCACCCCATCAACCTCTTCGATGCCATCCTGAATGACGCCGGAGAAGATGCCTGCGCCCGTCGTGGCGTTGCCGAGAACGAGCGTTCCCGCAGCACCGGTGCCATTGCCGCTATTCGTAACCGTGCCTGCGCCATCGAACGATCCGATGGCCACGCCAGTGGACTGTCCATTGAGGTCGAGGGTTGCTCCCTGACGGAGGACGGTGGCAACACTGCTGGCGCTCAAGCGGGCGCTGGCCCCGGAGAGCTGGACTGTGCCTTCATTGATCGTGGTGGCGCCGGTCTGGGCGTTTGTTCCGGCGATGACCAGCGTGCCTGCGCCGTTCTTGGTGAGGCCGCCCGTCTGTACGGAGCCGATGTTCACATTTGAAGTGAGCGTCAGCGTGTCAGACGCGCCGTTCACGCGAATGGCGATGTTGGTTCCCGCAGCTCCTCCAACAATAAGTTTGCCTGAAGCCGTGCCATCGATCGTCGCGCTTCCCCCTGTCTGCAGCAGTGCGCCTGTGCTCAGCGTGAGGTTTCCCGCCAGGGTTAGATTGGCCGTGGTCATTTTCAAAGACGTGACGGAAACCGCCGCCTGGGAGGCGATGGCAGCATCAACCCAGTTGTGACTGGCAGCCGTGAGCGCTGATCCGCCAAGCACGAATCCCGCCGTGGTGCCATACGTCGGGGTGAAGACCTGTGCGGAGGCGTTGATGGCGGCAAAATCCGCCCCGTTCACATAAAGATGGCCCAGGAAGTTCGCCGTGCCTGGCAGCGTCGTCGCCGTGGTGGCCGCCTGCCCTGTCAGCGTTATCACCCCGCCGCCGCCTCCTGAGGTCAAAAAGTTCACGCTCGATGCTGCGGTTGTCGCGCCCAAGGAGGAGAAGGTGAGATTCGCCGCCGCGCCGGCTCCACCGCTGGTCAAAACGACTTTGCCTGCACCTGCGGTGGGAGTGAGGGCACCCAGGGTCTCCGTGGTGGCTGAACCGGAGATGCCGATGAACTCCAGCGTGCCGCCTGCGGTGAGCGTGACGGCGTTGGAGCCGAAGGTGATGGCGGAGGCATCCGCGATGATCGTCGATGCGGCGGCGTTGGCCTTGATCTTCAAGGTGCCATTGGTGATGGTGGTGGTGCCGGTGTATGTGTTCACCCCGGCGAGCTGCCAGGCGCCGGCGTCGGCCTTGGTGAGTGAGACTGCCGCACCGCCGCCATTTGAAACATTCAACGATTCTGTGGTTCGAGCCGCCGAGGTGCCCCGGCTGAGAGTTACCGTGGTCGCCGTGACGCCGGTCACCGTTGTGCCCGCCGCGATACCCGTCCCAGCCACATGTTGACCTACCACGATTCCGGTTGTGCTCGCGAATGTGAGGACGGTGGCACCGCTCGCCGAGTTCGCCGTTTGTGCGAAGGCTGTTGCGGCATTCCCAATCGCGCCATTGATGGTGTTGGGCGTCGCATCCGAACCGCCCGTGCTCGTGCCGCCCAAGGTCAGGGTCTTGGCACCCACTCCCGTGGCCGCGAATGGCGCGGTGAGTATCACCGGGGCCGCGAAGGCCTGGTTGGCATTGATCGTCGCCCCGCCAGTGGTGCCTGCCAAGTTAATGACGCGGTTGGCGGCGGCGGTGAGGCCGGCCGCAGTGGAAGCCGTGGTGGTGCCGATGCTCAGCGTCGCAGCAACGGTCGTGGCACCGAGGTTGATGTTCTGCGTGGATGCCAATGTGAGCGAGCGGAAGTCGGTGATCGCCAAGGTTCCGGCATTGACGGAGGTAGGACTGACAAAGGTGGAGGCCACCCCCGAAATGGTCAATGTGCCGGTTCCAGCCTTGATGAACTGATTGGTCGTGTTTGCTGCGGTGGCGGTGATGCCCGTGGTGAACTCGATGTTGCCCGTGGCGGTGACTGTCAATGTGTTCGCGGCGACCGTCTGCCCCCAGACGTTGCCAATGATGGTCACCAGACCATTGCCGCTGTTGGTGATTCCCAAGCTGGTGGCGCTTGAGGTGGGTGTGGCAGTGGAAGCGTTAAAGGTCGTATTAAAACCGTTGCGCGAGTTGAAGGTGGCAACCGTGTTGGCACCGCCGATAAAATTTCCAAAGGTGACGGTGCCATTGATCGCGGAGCTGCCGATGGCATGGTCCACAAACAGCGTGGAAGCGGCACGCGAGGCAAACCCCTTGGTGCTGGCATCAAAGGTGTCGGCGCGGACTTCGAATACGCCACCACTGAGATCAAACAAGCTGTTCAGGCCTGTGCCCACATTGGTGCCTAGATCCTGTAGATTTGAAACTCGCACGGAGCCGGCGGTCACACGAATCGTCCCCGAAAAACCCGTCGCGACCGTGGGTGCCAAGATGAGGGTGCCACCCCCGGTCTTATTGATGCTGCCTGTCCCAGAGAGAACGCCATAGATCCGATATCCGCCGATGCTGCCATTGGAGCCGAAGTTCACAAAATTAGTCACCGGCGTGCCGGTGACGGAGAGATTGGAGAGGGTCAGAGCCCCGAAACCGGAAACGGCACCTGTGGCGAGTCCAAGGGTCGTTGGCGTCGCGGTGAACTGTCCGGCGATGGTGTTGTTCCCAACGCTGACCAGCGCAGAGCCACTGCCCGGGGGAGTGCCATTGGCGTAACCAACACCACCGCCGATCATGGTCAGGCTGCGGGAAGCCCCCAGAGTGACGCCGGC
Organism: Prosthecobacter sp.; assembly: GCF_014879935.1. Taxonomy (GTDB): domain Bacteria; phylum Verrucomicrobiota; class Verrucomicrobiia; order Verrucomicrobiales; family Verrucomicrobiaceae; genus Prosthecobacter. The sequence goes on along the minus strand of NZ_JACSRD010000086.1, from coordinate 26,146 downwards.
GGTGGCATACCCAGAGGCGGTGGTGCTGCCTGCCAGAAGGAGGCTGCCACCGGCAAGTCCCGCAGTCGGCACGCCATTGATCACCACCGCGTTGGTGGCATTGCCAAGCTGGCCGTCGTTGGTGATGATTAGGGTGCCGCTGTTGATCGAGGTGGTTCCCGTGTAATTGTTGGAGTCATTGGTGAGTCTCACCGTTCCGCGCCCGGATGAGCCCGTTCCAGCCAGAGTCAGCCCGTTGGTGCCATTGAGCTGGGATGAGATAGTGGTGTAGGTGCCAAGCTCCGCCGTGATGGCACCCGTGCCCGCGAGGGCAAGGCTGCTGCCATCAAGTGTGTAACCGGAGGTCTTGAACTGGAGCGCACCCGCCGTGATGGGTTCACCCAGCGTGACCGTGCCCGCCGAACCCCAGAAAACAGCGGTGTCCATGCTTGAGTTGTTCCACGGCACGTCACTGGCTGAAAGGCCATCCCACCAGTTGGAGGTCGTCAGATTGTCCCAAGTGCCGTCTCCACCGAGATTGGCTCCGGTGAGAACGTTGTTCACATCTCCCGTGTTTGCTCCGTCCCAGTAGATCGTTGCTCCAGTGACCCGCGTGCTCCACAGCGAGAGGCAGGCCAGCAAGACGGCGGTGATTGGAAAGTGAAAGTCGCGGCGAAAAAAACAGATCGTACGTTTCGATCCAAGGTTCATCAGCCGTTTGGCGCATTCCCGTGATTCAAGAAGCCAATCAGAGACAAATGAGAAGTGTTTCATAGTGAGCTGACGTCAGCTCCGCTTCTCTAAGCACATGGGGGACCATCCTTCCGTTCATGCAGTCCCCAAATCGCGCAAAGAAGACGCTATTTGTGCACTGAATGCACATGGCATCACGATTTCGAGCTCATCTGGCTTCGGTAAGCCAGCGGTGTGCAATGTTGATGCTCTCTAAACTGACGTTGGAAATGAGCCGGCGACACGAAACCGCAGTCCATCGCGATCTGGCTCACGGTGAGGTCGGTCCCGACCAGCAGCAGGCATGCGCGGGCGATTCGCAGGTCATTCACATACTGCGGCACGCTGCGTCCTGTGCCGCGCTTGAACAGGCGGCTGAAGGCGCTTCTGCCAAGCCCCACCATGACGGCGAGTTCTTCCACATAGATGGGCTCCGGCAGGTGAGCCTCGATGTAGTCACAGACGACACCGAGGCGGTCTCCGGATCCTGGTCTTGGCAGAGGCATCGCGGCTGATGAGATCTCATTCACCTCCTCGGAGTTGGCCAGAAGATCCAGCAACTGCAGCAGGAGGATGACCCGCTTCATGCCCTGGGTCCGCGGCATGTCATGCATGATGCGCGCGGCGGTCAGCCGCGTGATGCCATGCACCTCCAGCCCTTGGGCGGCCCGCTCGAACAGGCGCTGCACCGGCTTCATTGAGGAGCGGTGCAACCAGTCCTCCTGGCCGGGAAGGCGTGGCAGGAACTGCACCACGATGGCCTCCACCTCGTCAGACGCCGCATGATCCGCCGTGGCCTGGTTCCGGTAGTCGTGCGGCACGTTCGCACCGAGGAACACCAGGTCCCCGGGTGTGATGGGTGTGATCCGGTTGCCCACCAGCCGCTCCGTGCCGCCCTTCACCACCAGCGTGATCTCGCATTCGGGATGATGATGCCATTCACAGCCGAAATCCGGCCCGCGCACGATGCCGCATGCCACCAGTTCAGTGGTCGCGATGGGCGGGGGCTTTTCGACAATGCGTATCATCGTCTTTGCTCTGGACTCGACCCGACGGGTTGCTGGCCCTTGCGCCGCTCATTCAGGCTGCGAAGAGAGAGGGGGGTGCCGGACCGCTGTGCGAATCCAGCATGGGCGCGAAGGCGCGGGCCGGGCCGGTCAGAAGGTGCGAGGGAACAGGTCGTTCATTGGAGGTGTTTTGGGGGTGACTGCCGGAACCGCAACATGCGTGCCACCACTCAGATGCCGCATCGCACTCGTCATATCAGGACACGCATGTGCGATTTTTGTATCAGACCACGACAAAAGGCGCGCATGCGGCGCCTCCATCACGCGGCCGCCGCCTGCTTCCGGCCGTTCAGAAGCCAGCCAAGCCAGGTGCGTCGGACACAGCACTCGTAGGACAGCAATGAAGCCGCCGTGGTGACCAGCACCACGAAACCGAATTTCATCCAGCAATTGATGTTCCAGGGGGCCGTGACGCCATGAAGCCAGAGAACCAACGGCAGGTGCACGAGATAACACCAGTAGGACGAGTTCGAGAGATGACGGATCAGTGGCCGATGGCAGTTCGCATGACGCATGAACCAGGCCGTCATCGCAAAAACGGTGGCCCATGCGAACAGTGATGCCGCCAGCAAGGTGAACACCTTGAACGCGATGAACCAAGGATCATCGGGAGCTGGCCGCATGAGCAGCGCGAGGCCGAACGCAGGGAAAGACAGAAGACTGAGCGACAGGTGCCCCTTGAATCCGGCAGAGAGTCTTTCCAGCGCCCCTGGGCGACGGTGCAGCCACCAGCCGAGGACAAAAAACAGTCCGTAGTAACTGACCGCGTGGACCGGCAGCCAGAAGCTCGCACCTTTGGCCAGCACCTGGCCGGGCGCCGGACTCGGCCACATCAAAAGCACCGTCGCTGGCAGTAGAGCCCACAGACGCCAGGGATGCGCCACCAGCCAGTCAAAGGCCGCATCCAGCCGGTGACACCGGCTGCGGGACGGTGCGGGGTATCTTGTCCACACGCAGACTGCGGCACCAGCCTGGAGGATGATCAGCATCTCCAGAAACCAGAGATGGCCCGGCGTGCTGAACAGGCCCAGCCAGTCCGAAGTCGTGCTGGGAAACGCCCATCTCTGCGCATTCGCCCCCCAGCTCCAGATCAAGTTTGAGACCGGAACGAGCGTGACCAGGCTGAGGGCGAACGGTGCGCCGATCCGCTGTCCCCGCTGCCACAGGAAGCCTTTCAAGCTCATACGTCCCATCAGCATTCGGCCAAAGAATCCGGCCAGGAGGAAGAACATCTGCATGCGAAAGCCTTCGCCGGCCGCGACCATCGCATCGAAGCCGAAACTGGTGCTCCGGTCCTGGATCATCCACCGCAGCGGGGTGACGGTGAAGGCCAGCGCTGAGTGGTGCGTGATGCCCATGAACATGATGGCCGCCCGGAGGTTGTCCAAGGCGTGGATGCGATCGGTAGGCGATGACATACGAGGCTTCAGCAGAGGCGTTCACTCACTCCACGCCTTCAAACCGGTCACCGGCAGCAGCGCATCGGCCGCCGCACGCCACTCGGCTGTGCCAGCCTTCTTGAACAGATCGTAGATCAGCTTCGTGCTGTGCGGTTCGACGACGGAGTGCGGCTTGTTCCGCCACAGGCCGAAACGAACACCTCCCTCGTGCGCATGATCGACATGACGATGGTAGATGAAGGCGTCAATCGTCGGCAGCGTCAGCACTTTCTCCCAGGCGTAGGCAAACGCGGCCGCCTGGAGCTTTTCACCATCGGGCGTCAGCAGCGTGTGAAAGCCCTGCTCGCTCAGGATGATGCGTCGCGGCTTGCCGGCAAAGAGCAGTTCGGGCTTTTCGAGGTGCTTTGGCAGCACGTCGAGGTTCTTGAAGGTCACTTTCACCGTGCTGTCATCGTGCGTCACGTTCGGATCCGCCCAGGCACGTGGATTGCCCAGGTTCTCCGGGTAGGGATGCCAGGCGATGTTCCAGTCGAAGTCGCCTCGCTCGCGGGCCAGACGCGCGAAGGTGTCGAGGAAGTCGCGTCCTGGCACCGCTTCCTGCGCGCTGACATTGTGCATGCCGATGCTCCAGTGATGATCGAAGGACAAATACACCCGCGCCTGCTGCGAATGCCGGCGAATCGCCTGCTGCGCCTGCCGCACTGCCTTTTCATACTCTGAAGCGGCCGTTTCGAGTGGCGCGAGGCCCAGGTTGTTCCAGAGGAAGTGCGAATTGGCCTCGTTGCCGATGATCCAGCCCCACACACGGCCATGCTCCGGGTGAGCACCGCTCCAACGCTCCGCCAGCATGCCGATCACCGCGGAAAAGAAGCCGTTCGTTGTGTTCGGCGCACCCACGGTGAACTTGAGATCCTTCCGGTGCGCCTGATGCAGCGTCACCGCGTTGATCGCCGGATTCTTCGACGGATAAGCGATGATGATCAGGTAAACGACCACGCCTGCATCCGAGAGGGGTTTGATCTGCTGGTCGAGCGACGCGAGGTAGTTCTCATTCCACACGAACTCGCCTTTGGCGGGCTGTGACTTCGGTGAATACAGCGCCGTGATGTTTACATTGATCGTCGCATGATGAATCCCCAGTGCCAGCGCATCATCCGTCATCTGCACCTGGATGCCCTTCACATTCGGCGGCTTGGGAAATGGGTCGGCGTTTTGAGCACTGGCAATCGTGGCAAGGATGAGGCAGGAGAGGAAAAGTCGAAGCATGAGCGAGAACGAGCCCATCCTACCCACGCCCGCCTCGGAGCAACCACAACCTGCCTGCGACCGCTGCGGCAAGCCGGGCGCGTCGAAGTTTGGCGACGAGTTCATCTGCGATGACTGCTACGTGGCGTGTGGATCGTGTTGTGCAGGTGAGGAGCTGTAAGGCATGACTTTGGCCGTTGCCATTCCGGCCTGCGGTGGCGATACTCCGGCTATCATGCAGCACCGCCACCTCCAGTCTCAGGAGTTCACGCCCGCCGCCGTGGATGACATCATCCGCCGTGGAGGCTGGCGTGATTGGGTGGCGTTGCGGCGTGCGGCGCATCGCGATGCAGAGGTGAGGGAGCGAATCCGCCGCGTGTGTGGCAGTCTCACCCGCGAGCCGCGTCAGGAAAACGCCCAGCGCCTGAGCTTTTGGAACAAATATGTCCAGCGACTCTCTGCCACCGTGGGATGAAGTGCTCTCCGCCGCCACGCGGTTGCAGCAGATCGTGCCGCATGCCGTGCTTGTGGGCGGGACGGCTGCCGCTGTGCATGCACAGCATCGCTTTTCGCGTGATGCGGACCATGTCATTCCGGATTTGCGGCAGCGCTTCGATGAAGTCCTGGCGGATCTCGAGTCCGTGGCAGGCTGGCTCACGGCGCGGGTGAACCGACCGGTGCTCATCCTCGGCAGCCTGGATGGCATCGAGACGGGCATCCGCCAGCTTATTCGCGAGGCACCGCTGGAGACGCAGGAGATCGCGGTGGCTGGAGACACGCTGTGCCTGCCCACACCGGCGGAAATGCTGCGCATCAAGGCCGTGCTCATCTTGCGTCGCAACGCCACCCGCGACTATGTGGACCTCGTGGCGATGGCTGTTCATCTCGGCCTGCCAGCGGCGGTGGAGGCGCTGCGCTCCTTTGACGCGCTCTATCCCCAACCCGGCGGCGAATCGCCTCTGCAACAGCTCGCCATCCAGCTCGCCACGCCCCAGCCCTTCGATCTGGAAGGAACGAATCTTGCCGAATACAAGAACCTCGCGCCACGCTGGCATGATTGGAACGCCGTCGCCGCCGTATGCATGGAACTAGCGGCGCGCGTGCTGGATGAGATTCTCGATTCACGGGAGTAATGGAAGCCGTGGATCAATTCAACCTGCCTGTGAATGCTGCGGCAGGCCGGGCGCGTCGAAATTCGGAGACGAGACCATCTGCGATGACTGCTATGTGACCTGTGGGTCGTGTTGTGCGGGGGGAGGGGAACGATGATCTGACTTGAAGTTGAGGTTGGAACAAAGCCTCTTCAAATTTCTTCCAGTTCGTCTTATAATGAGATCATGAAGTATTCGCAGTTCATCATGCTTGCCGTGCTGGTTCTTGGTGCCACAGCGCTGAACTGCTGGCTGTTTACTTCCATACGAGAGCCTGAAGAGCCACAGGTGGTTGCTGTTGAGAATGCTTCCACGCTATCACCATCAGGCAGGCGATTGCTGCTGCCTCCAAAGGGATCCAAGACATTGCTTTACGATGAGGCTGATTTTGACAAAGCCTTGGTTGAAGCGCAGAAGGGCGACATGGAGTACATGCTTGGCTTGATTGAATGGTATTCGAGGCATGGACAAAGTGATCTCGCTGATCAGTGGATGAATCGCCATGCTGAGGAGCGCAAGGCGCGTGGACTGCCGTGTTCTATCGACAGTTTGCCGCCAATCATGCACGGCGACACTCCGGTGCCAACACTGACGAAGCCGGTGCGTGGACAATAACAGGTTGAGCCAACTTGTGAGCAACATGTGCTGAGACTTCGCCCACTCCACTCGTAGTATCACACGATGTCTCTCCATTCCTTCTTCCAGCCTCACAGCGTCGCCTTGATCGGAGCCACCGAGCGGGAGGGCAGCGTCGGGCGGGCCATTTGGGAGAATCTGCGGTTGTTCAGCGGCAAGGTCTTTCCGGTGAACGTGAAGCGGTCGGAGGTTTTCGGTGTGAAGGCGTTCCCAAACATCGCCGCGCTGCCGGAGGTGCCGGATCTGGTGATGGTGGTGACTCCGGCGGCAACCGTGCCGCAAATTGTCGAAGATGCCGGTGTGGCGGGTGTGAAAGCGGTGGTCGTGATCTCGGCTGGATTCAAGGAAACCGGCGCACAGGGCTCAGATCTGGAAAAACAGACACTGGAGGCGGCGAAACGGCATGGCGTGCGGTTGATCGGGCCGAATTGTCTCGGTCTGATGAATCCGCACACGGGTTTGAACGCCACCTTTGCCAGCAGCATGGCTCGTCCTGGGCGCGTGGCCTTCCTGAGCCAGAGCGGGGCGCTTTGCACGGCCATCCTCGATTGGAGCCACGACCAGCATGTCGGCTTCAGTGCGTTCGTTTCGACCGGAGCGATGGCGGACGTGGGCTGGGGCGATTTGATCCGGCATTTTGGCAACGATCCGCACACGCAGAGCATCGTGATGTACATGGAATCGGTCGGTGGGGATGCGACGGCGTTTCTCGAAGCCGCTCGTGAGGTGGCGGCGCACAAACCGATCGTGGTGATCAAGGTCGGCCGCACGGCGGAGGCCTCGAAGGCTGCGGCGTCTCACACGGGCGCGATGACGGGCAGCGATGCGGTGCTGGATGCGGCTCTGCGGCAAAGCGGCGTGCTGCGTGTGGACACCATTGAGGAGCTTTTCGACATGGCGGAGGTGCTGGCGAAGCAGCCGCTTCCGGTCGGGCCCCGTCTGGCGATTGTCACGAATGCGGGCGGCCCTGGAGCGCTCGCGACGGATGCGCTCGTGCTCGGCGGTGGCGAGGTGGCACCGCTTTCCGACGAGACGCTTGATGCCTTGGACGAGGTGTTGCCGGAATCGTGGAGCCATCACAATCCGGTGGATGTGCTGGGAGACGCGGACGCGGCCCGTTTTGCCACCGCGCTGCGTGTGGCGAAGAATGACGCGATTGTGGACGGTGTGCTGGCCATTCTGACGCCGCAGGCCATGACAAATCCCACCGCCACGGCCCGGGAACTGGTGAATGTCGTGAAGGAGAACGGCAAGCCGCTGCTGGCGAGCTGGATGGGCGCCCAGAGTGTGAATGAAGGCCGCGGCATCCTGAATGCGGCCGGTGTTCCCACGTATGATTATCCAGACGAGGCCGCGCTGGCCTTCGTGCGCATGCGCGAGCACCGGTTGAGGTTGCTATGGCTGAGCGAAACCCGCGAGGCGCATGCCGAGCACGAAGGCGAGGAACTGCCGGTGGTGGGCGACATGATCGATGCCGTGCTGAAGAGCGGCCGCACGCTGTTGACGGAGCTGGAGGCGAAACAACTGCTGCAAGTCGCCGGCATTCCCATTGTCGAAACCCGTGCGGCTTACGACGAGGATGCTGCCGTCTCGGCTGCGGAGGCGATCGGATTTCCTGTCGTGGTCAAACTGCTGTCCGCCACCATCACGCATAAGAGCGACTGCGGCGGCGTGATGCTCGATCTGCGGGATGCGAATGCTGTGCGTCAGGCGTGGCGGACGATTCGCTCGAATGTGGCTGCCAAACACGACGTCGCGGCATTTGAGGGCGTGACGGTGCAGCGGATGATCACGGGGCAGGGCACCGAGTTGATCCTCGGAGCCAGCACCGACCCTCAATTCGGCCCGGTGCTGCTGGTTGGGGCCGGTGGCACGCTGGTGGAGGTGCTGCAGGACCGTGCGCTGGCCCTGCCGCCGCTGAATCGTGCCCTGGCACGCCGCTGGATCGAGCAGACGAAGATTTTCAAGGTGCTGAAAGGTGTGCGCGGCCGTCCACCTGCCGACCTTGCGGCACTGGAGGAGGCGCTGGTCCGCTTCGCACGTCTGGTGCATCAGGAACGGCGCATCGTGGAGCTGGACATCAACCCGCTGCTCACCTCGGCCGAAGGTGTTGTGGCGCTGGACGCACGGGTCGTGGTGCGTCAGTAGGCCCGCTCGCCAGAGCGGGTTGGGCGGGTGTTTGCGTCCGTGGTTTCGCGTTCTGGTGAACGCGCCTACGCGCTTGATTTGCCATTTGCGCGAGGGGTTTCGGGCGATAGGATGGCGGCCTCGAACCTCCATGAAAACCGCTCCGATTTTTCTCTGCGCCGCCGCCTTCATCCTCGCCTCCGTTTCCTGTGACAAGCACTCTTTCGAGGAAACCAAGGTGTTGCATGAAGGCATGCACAAGGCCCACGGTGAAGGTCATGGCGACTCCCATGCCGATCCTCACGCGAAAGAGGAGAAGCACGAGGCGAAAAAGGAGCATTGATCCTGCGCATGCGCCGCTGGCCGGTCATCGGTTTGATCGCACTGGTGACCACCGCGACCAGTTGTGTGTTGCTGCGGACCTGCTGGGCACGTCTCGCGCCCGCGATTGCCTCGAAAGGTGGACGTGAGTTGCATATTCGCCTCCCTGACAGCGGCAAGACGCTGCTGCAGAAGGACAAACGCTGGGCGAACGACCAACTCGGCCCATCCGACTGCACCTTGGGCAGTCACGGCTGCCTCGTGACGAGTGTGGCGATGGCCTGCTCGGATCTCGGTGTCAAACTGACGCCGAAGGAACTGAATGAACGTTTGAAGAAGGCCGACGGCTTTCTGCCCCAAGGCTGGGTGGTCTGGAACGCCATCCCTAAAGTGACCGATCACTGCCTGACGGCCGAATACCACCCAGTCACGAAGCATTCGCTCCTGGACGACGCCCTGGAACGCGGCGCGTATCCCGTCGTGAAGTATTTCCTCATCGGCGGCATCCAGCACTGGTGCGTGATTGTCGGCAAGGAAGGCCATGAATACCTCGCGCGTGATCCGCTGCGTGATGACACGAAACCGGTGAAGCTCAGCGAACTGACGGCGAAGATCTACGCGGTACGGGTGATCAAGAAGGTGAAGTGAGTAGATTTCATGGCGGAAGATGCCGGTCTTCCAAGGAGTGAGCCAACACTGCTGCCAGAGGATCACCAGGGCTGCGGATTCGGTTCGGCTTCACGTCAGCCCTTCGTGAAGCATGGACGCCTATCTCCTGCGTGCCCTACGGGCACCAGCGCGGTCGCGGTCTGTCAATGCTTCCTTCCAGGCCTCCCTGCTTGAAGGCCACCGCTGTCGCGGTGGCTCCATCTTATCAGGGAAGGACCCAATGTAGAGACAAGCGCTGACCTCCGAGTCCGCAGTGGATCGTCAGTGGAAGACGTGAATGGATGTGGTCTGCGCCACTGAAAGCACGGGGTCGGCGGTGTGGTGGAGGCGATTGCAAAAGTGGAGCGAAAGCTCTTGGCGGAGTGCTGCGGGCTCGGAGGCCCGCGCTCCAGTTGCTTCACCCCAGCTTCCAGCCCTCACGCGGAGTGCGGCTCAGGAAGCGGTTCGCGGCTTCGTTGTTGGTGATGCGCATGGCCTTGGCATCCCACACGATTTTGCCACCGGCACGATGCGCCACGTTGCCGAGGTGATTGGCCTCGGTGAGCGGTCCGGCGTAGCTGAAGGGGCTGCCGGTCGGGGTGCCGTTCTTGATCGCAGCGAGGAATTCGGCGTGATGGCCGGGTGAATCGGCGATGAAGGGTTTGGGACGCTGGAAGTCTTTGAAGTCCGCCTCCGGCAGCAGCACGTGCTTGCCGTAATCGGAGAGCAGCATGCCTTTGTCACCGACGAAGAGAACGCCGCTGCTCCACTTGCTGATGTAGGGATCGTTCTTCCACACATCCGGCTTGGACGCACCCTGATGCCAGTGGACCTTGCACGCGGGCATGTCGCCACGCGGTCCGTATTCATAAACGGCATGCATGGAGGCGGGCGCGATCTCAGGATGCGGCTCCGGTCCGAAGGCCTCGACACTGAGCGGCGCGTCGAGCTTCAGCGCCCAGAAGGGCAGGTCATTCCAGTGGCTGCCGAGGTCGGACATGGTGCCGTTGCCGAAGTCCCACCAGCGATACCACTTGGGACCGGGGAAATAGACGCTGCTGTAAGGCCGCATCGGTGCCGGGCCGATCCACAGGTCCCAATCGAGAAACGGCGGCGGCGTTTCTGCCAGCGTGGGGCGTTCGGTCACGTGGATGATGTCGCCATTCTTCTCCGCGTCCTCCTTGCTCTGCAAACCCCAGGCACGTGAGACGCAGACATGCGCCTCGGTCACTTTGCCGATGGCACCGCTTTGGATCAGCTCGACGACGCGGCGATAATTCGGCATGCCGTGGATCTGCGTGCCCATCTGGGTGACGACACCAGCCTCGGCGGCGGCCTTCGTGATGAGACGGGCCTCGGCGACGTTGTGGGTGAGCGGCTTTTCGCAATACACGTGCTTCTTCATCAGCAGGGCCGGCAGCGTGGCGTAGGCGTGCGTGTGCTCGGTGGTGCTGACGATCACCGCGTCGATCTCCGAGGCGCTCATCTTGTCGTAGAGCTGGCGGAAATCGCGGAACTTCTTCGCGCCTTTGAACGCCTCGGCGGCACGGTCGAGGTTTTCACCGTTCACATCGCACAACGCGACGACGTTTTCGCGTGGTTCGACCGGAGGCGGCGGCTGCACGGCCGCGTCGGGCTGCTTTGGGTTCTTTTTGGCTGCCACCTTCGGGTTGTAAAGCGTGACTCCGGTCAGCTCCTTGATGTTGCCCGTGGCGCGACCGCCCACGCCGATGAAGACGAGGTTCAACTTCGCATTGGGCGAACGCGCACTGACAATGGCAGGAAAACCGAACGCGGCGGCGGCTGTGGCGCTGCGGGCGATGAATTGACGGCGGGACGAAACAGGCTGGTTGGCGCTCATGGTCCAACTAGAACGCGCCTCGGAGGCCGTGTTTCATGTTTCAGGTTCAAAGTTTCAAGATCGGCTGCCCGCCTACCTCGAACCTGAAACTTGAAACCTGAAACCTGAAACCTGAAACTTGGAACCTACTCCGCCTTCTTTTTGCCCTCGCCTTTGCCTTTCTTCGGCTCGTTGAGCGGCTTGTCGGGATCGTATTTCGGATTCGTCTCGGGGATCTGCGCTCCCGTGGCTTCAAGCCAGGCGTTCAGCTTGTCGCGGAGTTGCATCGCACGGATCGATTCGAACGGAGCCCGGTTGTCGGCCTCGCCGGCGTCGAGCTTGAGGTTGTAGAGTTCGACGTGTTTGTCCTCGTGGAAGAGGATCAGTTTCCAATCGCCTTCACGGATGGCGCTGTAAGGACGGGCGCTGCCAGGATGATAATGCGGGTAGTGCCAGTAGATCGCCTCACGGGCCAGCGTGTCGGTCTGGCCGAGCAGAGGCAGCAGCGACTCGCCATCGACGACCTGGCCTTCCTTCAGCGGCGTCTGCGTGGCGGCGAGCAGCGTGGGAACGTGGTCGTAAGTGATGACTGGCACGTCGCAGGTGGTGCCGGGTTTAACCAGCGCAGGCCAGGAAACGATCAGCGGCACGTGCACGCCACCCTCATAGGCGCTGCCTTTGCCGAGACGGGCCGGGCTGTTGTCCGTGGGGCCGCGTGTCCAGCCGTCCGGCCGCACGAGGTGGCTCAGGCCGCCGTTGTCGCTGGTGAAGACGAAGAGCGTGTTCTGGTCGAGGTTCAGCTCCTTCAATTTGGCCCGCAGCGTGCCGACGCTGTCGTCCACGCCCTGCACGAGCGCGGCATAAACCGGATTGCTGTGGCCGCCCGCCGCCGGTTTGGCTTGGTATTTCGCCACGACTTCCGGCTTGCCCATGATCGGCGTGTGGACGGCGTAGTGGGGCAGATAGACGAAAAAGGGCTTCGCCTGGTTCTTGTCGATGAACTTCACCGCCTCGGTCGTCAGGCGGTCCGGCAGGAACTCATCCTTCGGTCCGTCGGGCAGCGTGGCGATCTTGTAAGGCGAGAAGTAGCTCGGCGGCGATCCGGCATGCGTGCCGCCGATGTTGACGTCAAAGCCGTGTTTTGTCGGATAAAACGCATCCTCGCCGAGATGCCACTTGCCGATGCTCGCGGTGGCGTATCCACGTGTTTTGAGCCGTTCGGCGATCGTTTCCTCCTCCAAAGGCAGGTGCATCGTCCATTTCGGGATCACGAGGCGTCCGTTGTCCGGCACATGGCCGGCGATCCAGTCCGTGATGTGCAGGCGGGCAGGGGATTTCCCCGTCATCATGGCCGCACGCGTGGGCGAGCACACGGTGCAGGCGGAATAGGCCTGCGTGAAGCGCATGCCGTCCTTCGCCAGCTGGTCGATGTGCGGCGTCTCGTAGTACTTCGAGCCGTAGCAGCCGAGGTCCGTCCAGCCCATGTCATCGATGAGCATCACGATGATGTTTGGCGGCGCTCCCGTGGGCAAAGTCGGCACGACAGGCACTTTCACTGGCGCTGGTTGGATCGGCGGAAGCGGGGCATTCGAAGCTGGAGGCGAGGTCGCCGCGGAGACAGACCCAGGATCGGACGTCACAGGCTTCGGGGCGGGTGCAGGAGGTGATGGTGCGGCCGGAGGGGGCTGTGGAGCATCTGGCAAGCTTTGGGCGGACAAAAGTCCGGCGAGGCCAAGAATGGGAACGAGAAGTCGGTTCATGACGGCTGGGAAGAGATGAGACGGTGTCTCATTGTCTGTCGTGTTTACAAGAAGTTATCTTCTTGCTGGCCAAGTTTTGCGCCTCATTGACCAACCTTGGGCCGCTGCCTGGCCATTGATTGGCGTCCTGCACAACAACATCCACTGCGCATGAGCGACGACATCGACCCGTGATGCAGCCGAGTCGCGCGCCGAAACGACGACGTGCGTCAGGGTGTCTGCGTGGATCCCTTGGCTGTGGGTGTCTGGTTCCGCTGCTTCTGTTTGTCGCGGCGGGCTTGTCGGGTGACGTGGGCGGGCCGCTGCTCTGGCCGCTTCTGATTGTTTTCGGGGCCGTTGTGGGCGGAACCGTTGGAACAATCTGTGCCCCTCGCGAGAAGTCGAAAGCCCCTTGAAGTAGGAACGCCATGAAAGTTCCCGAACGGCAGAGGCTCTCGGCAAGATGCCAATCACCGGATCTTCGCGTCTGGGAGTTCGCTCTTCACGCCTTGGTCCACGGGCATCGTGTCGGTTTTGGCAGTCAATCCGGTCGCCTGCATGAGTTTCGTCAGCTCAGCCTGGAGTTCGGCGACTCTCCCGGCGAGCTTGGGATCGTTGATGAGGTTCCTGGTTTCGCCAGGGTCGTTGTTCAGGTCGTAAAGCTCGGCCAGATGCTTGTCCGGACTGCCATCGCCGTGCGGGTAATGGATGTACTTCCAGTCGTCGGTGCGCACGGCACGGACATTCGGCGTGTAGGGGAACTGCTTCTCGTAGTTGTAGTGGTAGAACCAGCTCGTGCGCCAGTCGGGATCGCCCGACTGCACGAGTTTCACCCACGACTTGCCGTGCGTTTTCTGCAAGGCGGGAGCGCCGCAGAGTTCCAGCATGCTGGCGGCCACATCGACGGTGAGAACCTGCTGCGGGACGACCTTGGACGCCTTCGCGAGGCCGGGATAACGCACCACCATCGGAATGCGCAGGCTGGGCTCATGCGCGGTGCGTTTGTCCACCATGCCGTGCTCGCCTTCGAGCAGGCCGTTGTCGCCCATGAAGACGATGATGGTGTTGTCGAGCTGCTTGGTCTCCTCCAGCCATTCGCGCAGGCGTGCGATGCTGTCATCCACGCTCAAAACGGTGCCCCAGTAGCCGTGGACCATGTTTTCGAAATCCCTCACCGCCTCCGGACGGTCATCCGGGAACTTTTTCCGCCACTCAAACAGCGGGCCGTAGATGCCGTGCCAGGTATAGAGGCGCTGCTTCATCCAGGCGGGCTTGTCATCAAGGTGGAAGGCGGTGGCAGGGTAGGGGACGCGCACGTCATCGAAAGCATGCTCATACTTCGGCTCCGGTGTGTAGAAGCTGTGCGGGGCCTTGTGGCCGATGAAGGCGCACCACGGTTTGTCCGGGCTCTGCTGCTTGAGCCAGTCCATCGCCAGATCAGTCACGACGGTGGTGTAGTAGCCCTTGATGACCTCGCGTTTTTTGCCGTTGAGGTTCCATTCGGTGTCGAAGTACTTGCCCTGGCCCTTGTGGGTCACAAAGACGTCGAATCCGGGACGCGGTTCGTCGTTGTTTTCGCCCATGTGGTACTTCCCGAAATAGGCTGTGGCGTAACCGCTGTCGTGCAGGATGCCGGGAAAGCTCGGCATCGACGCCGGATATTCGGTGAAGTTGTCGGTGACGCCGTGGGTGTGGGCGTAGAGCCCGCTGAGGATGGAGGCACGGCTGGGCGAGCAGAGTGACGTGGTGCAGAACGTGTTTGCGAAACGGACGCCCTCGCTGGCGAGGCGGTCGATGTGGGGCGTCTTGACGTGCTTCGACCCGTAGCAACCCAGCGCATCAGGCCGCAGGTCATCGCAGAGCACGAAGAGAACATTGGGCCGGGTCGCTGCGTGAAGCGAACTGATGAAAAGCAGGGAGATGATCGGTAGGAGACGAAGCATGGCGGATGGCTAACGAAGAAGCGCTTGCAGCTTTGTCAAAAAGGAAAGGCTTCGGTGCAGATGGCGTTTTTCATGACCCCATGACCAACCGCCGTCGCTTTCTCACCCAGTCCGTCGCCGCTTCCACCGGCGTTTTCTACATCGCCAAAACCTCCTGGGCGCAGAAGAGCCCGGGTGACACCATCAACATGGCCGTGATCGGCTTTGGCGGCCGGGGTGCCGGACACATCAGTGGCTACAAAGGCCTCAAGAACGAAGGCGTCCGGCTGGCTGCTCTCTGCGACGTGGACAGCAACGTGATGAGCAAGCACGTGCAGGCGCTGGACAAGGAAAAAATCAAGGTGACGCAATACACCGACATGCGGCGTGTGTTTGACGACAAGTCCATCGACGCCGTGAGCATCGCCACGCCGAATCACTGGCACGCGCTGGCCGCCATCTGGGCAATCCAGGCTGGCAAGGATGTCTATGTCGAGAAACCCGTGTCCCATTGCGTGTGGGAAGGCCGCCAGATCGTCAACGCGGCACGCAAGCACTCGAAGATCGTGCAAACCGGCACGCAGGCCCGTTCCAGCCGTGAAGGCCTGGCGGCGGCGGTGAAATACGTGCAGGATGGCAATCTCGGCAAAGTCCTTGTCTCCCGCGGACTTTGCTACAAGCGCCGCAACAGCATCGGCAAGACCGAGGGCGAGCAACCGGTGCCGGAAAGCGTCGAATACGACCTGTGGTGCGGACCGGGACCGAAGAAGCCACTCACCCGCAAGAAGCTGCACTACGACTGGCACTGGACCTGGGACTACGGCAATGGCGATCTCGGCAACCAGGGCATCCACCAGATGGACATTGCCCGCTGGTTCCTCGGTGAGATGGAGCTGTCTCCCACCGTGTGGAGCGTCGGTGGCCGTCTCGGCTATGAAGACGATGGCGAGACCGCGAACACGCAGATCATTTACCACGGCTACGAGAAGGCTCCGCTGATCTTTGAAGTGCGTGGTCTGCCGTCCGCGAAGGATGGCAAGGACATGGACAAGTACAAAGGCGCTGGTGTCGGCGTGATCGTCGAATGCGAAGGCGGCACCGTGGTCGTCAGCAGCTACAGCAGCGCCCAGGTGCTGGACAAGGACGGCAAGGAGATCAAGAAATTCTCTGGCAGCGAAGACCACTTCAAAAACTTCATCAACGCCTGCCGCAGCCGCCGCGTGGACGATCTGCACGCGGACATCCTGGAAGGTCATCTCTCCAGCGCTCTCTGCCACACCGGCAACATCAGCCATCGCCTCGGCGAGAAGCAGAACCCGGACGCGATTCTCGAAATGATCAAAGGTGACAGGTTTGCCGCGGAGACCTTTGAGCGCATGAAGGAGCATCTGGCGAAGAACGAGGTCGATCTGGCCAAGGACAAGCTCACCCTCGGCCCCGTTTTGAAGATGGATGGCAAAGCCGAGCGCTTCAGCGACAACGATGCCGCCAACGGCATGCTGAAAGACAAGTATCGCGAGCCCTTCGTGGTTCCGGAGATCAGTTGAGCCGCTGTGATGCGGTGAGGCAGGTCGGTCCGGCCTGCCTCATGCCGCGTTCAGCATCTCGGCACGGGAAAAATCGGCCACATCCATCTGCACGCGCGCCTTTCCGCCGACTTCGAGTTGAAACTCGGGAGCGTCCTTGGAGATGAAACCGAAGACGATCTTGCCATTGGGCAGCGAGGCATGGCAGGTGCGCGGGCTGAGCACCTCCTGGATCGTGATTGTCGTTTCGATCTTCTGGGGAATCTCCATCATGGCTTCACAGGAATCGCCTTCATCGCGGGTGGTTCATGGTTGACCGGAGCCTTGCGTTTCCAGTCGATCTTCGCCGATTGAAAGTGGCTGCGTGCCTGAATCACGTCCACGGCACGTTGCAGCACGGTGTCCGACGGTTTCGGCGCATCCTCAGGCAGTGGTTCGCCGGCTGAGCGGCGGATGTAAGTCTCGAGCTCGGGATTTTTTTCGGCCACGAGCGCCGCTTCGTTGAAGCGGGACCTCGGGCGGTCGGTGATGGTGCTTTTCACGTCCTTTTCGCGACTTGCCTCGAAGGCGAGGCGTTTGGCCGTGGGCGTCATGGCGACTGCGAAATCCGGTTTCAAGCCCTTCTTGAACACG
Organism: Prosthecobacter sp.; assembly: GCF_014879935.1. Classification (GTDB taxonomy): domain Bacteria; phylum Verrucomicrobiota; class Verrucomicrobiia; order Verrucomicrobiales; family Verrucomicrobiaceae; genus Prosthecobacter. Next base: position 9,180 of record NZ_JACSRD010000086.1, on the reverse strand, counting down.
GAGCTGTCGTCAGCCAGCAACACCTCGGCACGGGCGAAGCGCAGCGACCATTCGGCATCCACCGGCACCGTCTCGTAGCGCACGGCTCCGCCGCGTGTGGCCGTGCCGATCAAGAGCGCCTGTTTCCGCTGCCGCAGCACGGCGGCGATCGTTTCGCCGAGGTTGTTCGTCTCATCGTCCACCAGGACGAGCAGCGGCTGCGTCCAAAGCGGATCGCGACGGTTGACTTCACTCTCCGCTGAATTCTGACCCATCTGCTTCATCTTGAAGAGTGTCTCGCCCTTGGGCACAAACAGGCTCAGCAAGGCGGCTGCTTCATCAAAATCACCCGGAGGCGCTGGTGTGCGCAGATCAAGGATGAGATGCGTCACCTTGGCTTCGGCAAACTGGCGCAACTGCTGCTCCACTTCGGTCACTTCCTGGTTCGTGATCGCCTGCGGGCGCAGATAGGCGATCTGCGGCGTGAGCAGCTCTGCCTGCACGCCTTTGAGCGCGTTCGGCACAGATTCGAGCTTCTTCGGAATCAACTCCGCGCCGAAATCGAGCCGCTGCAGCAGTCCGGCCAGGGCGGCCCGGTTCAAAACATCGAAGGTGAGGTCGTTGCTGCGGATGTACTCCTTCTGCAGGATGCGGAACGCCGTCTGGATGCCCGCCTGGCTGATGTCCTGCGATTCCGGGCCGCTGGCGGCGAATCCGGAGGTCGTGAGGATCAAAATGGCGGCGGCGCTTCTCATGCGGGGGTCTGCTGGAGATGATTGAGAGCATGAACGACACCCGCGCCAGCACTTTGCCACGCGAAATGCTGTGCGATCGCCCGGCTCACGAACTGCTTCGCCTCGGCCACCGCGTCATTCAGAGTCATGCCGCGAGCCAGACAGGTGGCGATGGCGGCCGAATACGTGCAACCCGTGCCATGAGTGTGGACACCGGCCGTTCGCGGCGCCGTGTGCCAGGTGATGGATTCGGCATGACAAAGCACGTCTGCCGCCTCGCCTCGCAAATGGCCGCCTTTGACCAGCACGGCGGTGCCAAAACGTGCGCTCAGCTTCCGGGCGCAGGCTTCCATGTCCTCCACCGTCGTCACGTCGCGATCCCACAGCACCCGGGCCTCATCCATGTTCGGCGTGATCAAGGTCGCCAGAGGGAGCAATTCGTCGATCAAGGTGCGCACGGCTTCGTCTTCCAGCAGTTTGCCGCCGCTCGTGGCCACCATGACCGGATCGACGACGAGCGGGATGCGGCCCTGGGCGTGCTGTTTCCACGTCCGCGTCACCGCCAGCACCTGTTCACGGCCGCCGAGCATGCCGGTCTTCGCCGCGGCCACGGGAAAGCCTTCAAACAGCACCCGCATCTGATCGGCGATGAAATCCGCGTCCAGCAGCCGCACCTGCGACACGATGCCGGGCGTTTCCGACACGACGCTGGTCAGCGCATTCAAGCCGTAGCCGCAGAGTGCTGAGATCGCCTTCAAGTCGGCCTGAACACCCGCTCCGGCGGAGGAATCTGAACCTGCGATGGTGAGAACGACGGGGGGAGATGACATTCTCGCGACAGTAGGAGGCCATCGCGCTTTTTGCCAGTTCGAGCATCGCATTTTGACGGCCCGGCGGATGTGTCGCACGGGCACGGTGGAGCTGGATTTCTGCAAAGCCTTGCTTGTAGGCATTTCGCCATGAATTAACATGCCACATGCATTTTGACCCGCTGCCAGGACTCACAGTCAAGGTGGACAGCATCGCCTACGACCCCACCCGGCCTGCTCCACCGGAACGTCCGCACCCCTTTGTGTATCACCTGTCGATCCACAACGGCTCGGAGGAGACGGTGCGCATCTTCGGCCGCAAATGGATCGTGCGTGACACCGATGGCGACACGATGGTGGTGGAAGGCGACGGCGTGGTCGGCCAGTTCCCGAATCTCTCGCCCGGCGAGACCTTCAGCTACAACTCCTACCACGTGATCAAGACCGAGAGCACTGCCACCGGTTCCTTCTTCGGCACCACGCTCGACGGTCGCGGCGTCTTCACGCGCATCCCTGCGTTTGATATGCAGCCGCCGATGATGGTGTGAGTCACTCCTTTTCGCACACGATGCGAAACCCGACACTGTCGAGTCGCACGTTGTAGGGATCCGGGCCGCGAAACGACGCCAGCAGACGCTTTTCCCCACCGGCACGGAAGGAACCGCCTCGGACGATGCGCAGGGTGTTCTTCGGCGGGTCATACCACCCGTCCACCCACTCCCAGACGTTGCCGGCGAAGTCGAACAGGCCGTTCGCATCGGCCGGATAACTGCCCGCAGGGGCCGTGTCGGCATGACCGTCGTCGATTTCGAGCCACTTCGCGTCGTAGGTGGCGCGATACTTTTTGCCGAAGGCCTCGTCGCAGAAATTGCCGACATCCTTGGCCAGGGGGCGCTGTCCCCAGTGGAAATGTCCGGTGCTTGGCGGCTGCAGCATCGGTGAAACGTCCTGGTTCTCCTTCAGACCCGCCAGCACGCTCCATTCGGCATCGGAGAGGAGACGATACTTGCGCCCCTCCTTCTGCCCCAGCCACTGGCAAAACGCCTTCGCGTCCTGCCAGCTCACGTTCACAGCCGGATGATCGGCCGTTTGCGGGAACTCAGGCTTCGGCCACTCGGTGTTTGTCGCCGTGACGAAGGTCTGGTAGTCCTTCACTCGCGTCTCGAACCGGCAGACCAGCGCGTTGATGCTCGCCACACGCACAAACGGCATCTCCAGGCTGTTCGTGAACGCTGTTTCGATCTTCGCGGGCTGTGCATTGACGAAGAAAGCGAGGCTCAAAACCAGCACGCAGCAGCCGGCGGCAAACACCGGTCGCAACATGCCGCCCTGTAGCGCGGAATTCCGATTCCGCGGAGGGTGCGTCGCGGAATCGGAATTCCGCGCTACAACATCGGCAGCAACGCTCATCTCGTCGGAGCAGGCTTCCATTCCCAGTTTTCGCCGAAGAAACCGGCATCCGCGACTCCGCCCGGGGCCTGGCTGGTCTTCGGCTTGGTGACATCGATCACCGCCCAGTCCGGCAGCTTGGCGACCTGACGGGCGTTGTTGAGGTAATCATACTCGCGATAGGTGAAGCTGCTGTTGATCACCACATACTTCGCCGGATTGAGCGGGTTTGGGTAGATCAGCACAGGCGCGTTCGTCGCTGCATCATACGTCTTGCCGTTGGCCACGAGCTTGTCCTTCGACCACTGGATCGGCAGTTTGTCGGCAATCTTTGCGAGAACGGCATTGCTCTGCGGATCGCCCCACAGCACGAGGTTGTTGGCGGCGATGTCGGCGTCGTTGACGGCAGCATCGTCTTTGGTCGGCGCATCGCCACGGAATTGCCTGCGCCACTCGAATTGCGCACGTTCGAGCTCGGCTTTGGCCCAGGAATCGACCTTTTCGCTCAGTCCGGCCTTCGTCGGCTTCACAAAGAGGAACTTGTCCATGAAGGCGTCGTCGATCGGGCCTTGCAGCCCGTGCTTCTTCACGAGTTTTTCCGCTTCCTCGTTGCCCAGCGTCTGCACCCACTTGCTGTTCTTGAGCTGGAAATGCACCTGCCAGGAACGGTCCAGCTTTGGACGCGTGACTTCAATCACCTGGCCATCGATGACGACCGTCGGCTTCACCAGCAGCGACAGCGGGCAATGACCGCTGGCCATGTCGAGCGTGAAAGCGGTGATGTTTTGCAGCTTGATCGTGACTTCTGACGATCCGGTGACGCGTGCATGGATGCGGCCACGCACCCAATGCTCCTGCAAAGCGTCCACGACGACCCAGTGCATGCGGTTGTAGCGCAGGAACCAGGTCGAGAGATGCACCTCAGTCGGCGCACGCACACGCCCGAGAGCGGCAATGCTCGCGAGGCGCTTTTCGATCTCGATCAGCGAGTCGGGATGAATCTTGTGCGCGGTTTGCGGGCCGATGATGTGCAGAAGATCGACGTTTTCGCCCCGCAGCGCTTTCTCCATCATGTCGGCAGCCTGCTTCTGTTTGTCGATCTCGCCGCTGTAGGCCACCGTCGGGCAGTTTTCGAGGTTCAGCGCGTTGTCCGTGGCGTTGTACCAATGCCAGAGCTTCTTCTGATACCAAGGAGCGCCACTGACATCCTCCGCCTGGAATCCGCCGAGGAACTCCGGTGTCTCGGAGAAACCGGCGCCCGGATTCGCCGCGCACCATTTCTCCGCGTAGTTCACCGCGAACTGCCACGCTGCCGCACCGCCCATGCTGAAGCCGCGCACGATCACGCGGTCTTCATCGATGGCGTAGAACTTGTTCGCGTGATCGATGGCTTCGAGCAGATCGATCTCTCCCGCGAACTTGTTCGCGCAGCAATAGCGGCCATACGGGTGCAGCACGAGAGCGCCTTTGGGCGAGATCTGGCCGGTTTGTTTGCGGCGTTGATCAAGGAAACCAAGCTCGCTCAAGGTTTCGCCGCGTCCGTGGCACCAGATGTCGAGACGCGACGGAGCGCCGACGTAGCTTTCGGGAATCACCATGCCATAGGGCTGCACGGAGCCGTCGATCTTCGAGCGATAGCCGCGCACCACGAGACCTTTCTGCTTCGTCCATGGCGTCTGGCCGTTTTTGAACTGCTCGGCGCGTTGCAGGCCTTCCGCGATCAATTCGTCACCGCTTTTCAGCTCGGTGAGCTTGTGAACCTCGTTGTAGCGCAGCGCCCAATCGACCGCCTTGTGGTAGATCTCCAGATCCGGCAGCAAATCGGCCAGCAGCGGATGTTTCGCCTGCGCTTTGGCAGCATCGTCGATGGCTGCGCGCAGCTTTTTCAAGCCTTCCGTGAGTCTGGCTCGATCTGCATCCGGAACTGCGACTCCTGGAGGCGGAACCGGCCGCACGTTGTCGGCGAGGTTGTCTTTGGGACCATCCGCGAAGACGGAGGAAACGAGAATGAAGGGGAGAACGAGACGCTTCATGGTTGGATCGAAGAAGAAGGGGCGGAAAGGTTATTTCTTGCGCTTGGCTTTGGGTTTCTCAGCCGAGAGCAGCGGGATATTGTGAATCTCAAAAGGTGAGCTGGTGGCGCTGTCGAACTCGGCGGCGGCTTCGAGACCTGCACGGGCAATTTCCTCCGCTGTCTTGCCTTTGTCATAGGCCGTTTGCATCGCGCCGAGCGCGTAGTCCCGTCCGGAGCCTGCGGCCCAGAATTTGTGGAACTGCTGCGCGGAGCGATACGAGTAGATCGCGAAGATGCCGTGCGGGTTGGCCATCAGCCCATAAAACTGCGTCGTTTCGTATTCCTCCCCCTTGTCCGGCATCGCAGCCATGAAATACTCGGCTTTCAGCCAGTGATGCGCGTGGCGGAAGGTTTCAAAGATCGTTTCGCACGAGGAAAAGTCGCGCGGGCGCTCCGGATTGGCGAAGTAGCTGTTCATCACCACCAAACTGGCTGACGTGCCAGTGAGACCGATGAAGGTGTCGCCGACCTTGGTGATCTTCGTCTTGTTCACGACATGCTGTGCTTTCTGCCGCAGCGAGCCAAGACAACTGAGCGTGTCAGCGCCGATGCAGGCGACGCCGTTTTTCTGGGTGACAACGATGGTGGACATGAGGGCCGCATGACTAGCGGGGGCCTGGCGGTGGCGCAAGCAGGTCAATCACAGGACAGACATGGCCGGTCAGGTCGTGTTCCTGTCCAGGAATAGGCGTGTGGAGGATCAATTCCGGCTTTGGCCGCTCATCCTTCTTTGCGAGCGACCAGCTCAAACCTTTGCAGAATCGCGATGTCCACTCGCCACGATGCAGCAGCGTGTCCGCGGCTCCGTGACGCAGCCAGGAGAAGATTTTCTTGTGGCTGAGCGCCAGTCTGAGAGCGTCAAGGTCGTCCGTGATGCTGATGAGATGCATCGGCCGTACCGGCTGCTTCTGCACTGCGGCTTCATACCCTAGAATGGCGGAGATAGCGGCTGCGCCTGCACCAAGACCGACATCCCAGACAATGAGCGGCTCCTGGGTCTTCTCGTGAATCAGTTTTGCCAGCTCCGGCAGGCTGTCCTGAATCGCAGTCGGAATGATCTCACCGGAGTCGATCAATCGGATCGACGAACCATGCAATTCGTAACGGCCAATTTCACTCACCGTGGAGCTTTGACCGCGTTTCGGCGGCTTCACCGGATGATCGAGATCCTCTTCGGCCAGGATCGCCCGCTTCTCGTGGTAGAGCGGCAGGAAGCGGTCCTCAAGAATGCTCGCACGGATCTCGCGCATGAGCTGGTGGTAGAAGTGGATGTTGTGCTGGCCGATGAGCGTCCAGCCGAGCGTCTCCTGCGTCTTCGTGAGATGATGCAAATAGGCCCGTGAGTGCGTGGCGCACACCGGGCAGGTGCAGGCGGCATCCAGCGGCGCATCGGCGAATTTATACACGCTGCGCCGCAACTCGACGATGCCGCGTGAGGTGAAGGCCGTGCCGCGTTTCGCCACCTGTGTGGGGATGATGCAGTCAAACATGTCCATCCCGCGATGCACAGCCTCAAGCAGGTCGATTGGCATGCCCACGCCCATCAGATAACGCGGCCGATCCTCCGGCAGCATCGCGGCGGTGAGCTCGCACACGTCCTCGCGCTGATGTTTTTCCTCACCCACGGCCAGTCCACCAATGGCGAAGCCATCAAATGGCATCGGGACCAGCCCGGCGGCGCTCTCCTTCCGTAAATGCGGATACAACGCGCCCTGCACGATGGCGAAAAGCGACTGCGGCGAGTCCTCTCGTGCCGCGAGACTGCGGGCGGCCCAGCGTTGCGTGACCTGCAGGGCCTTCCGCGCCGTCTTTTCATCCGCCGTGCTCGGAATGCACTGGTCGAGCACCATCATGATGTCGCTGCCGATGCTGCGCTGCGTTTGAATGCTCAGCTCCGGGCTCAGCAGGATGCGGCGGTTATCGACATAACTTTGAAACACCGCGCCTTTCTCCGTCATCGACCGCGAATGCGGCAGCGAGAAAATTTGGTAGCCACCCGAGTCCGTGAGCACCGAGCCGGGCCATTTCATGAAGCGATGAATTCCACCCATCTTCTCAAACACCTCCGGCCCCGGCCGCAGCAGCAGGTGGTAGGTGTTCGCCAGCAAAATCTGCGATCCCGATGCCGCCAGCGACTCCGGCGTCTGCGCCTTCACCGTCGCCTGGGTGCCCACCGGCATGAACAGCGGCGTCTGAATCACCCCATGCAACGTCCGAAACGTCGCCGCCCGTGCCCGCGAGCCGCTGGCACGCGCTTGAAGCTGGAAATCGAGACGGGAGGGAGGCATCAAGGCAGGAGCTCCGACACCTTCAGCTTCAGCGGCTTCAGCGTAGCACTTTGAACGGTCTCTTTTTCCTCGTGAATGCGATGATCGAGGTAGTCACCACCTTTCGGACGGGCAAAGACATGCAGCACTCGCGCATTCAAATCGACCACCCAGTATTCCGGAATGCCCGCGGCGGCATAGAGGTGCTTCTTGCGACCGAGATCCTCTCGCAAGGAGGAATTGGAGACCTCAATGATGAGCAGGGTGTCATCCGCGCTTGGATGACAGTCCTTGTAGGATTTCTGGCGCACAACCGCCAGGTCTGGCATCGGCTCGCTTCGGCTATCCAAGCGCACGGGGTGTTGGCAGCGGACACGAAACTCTGAGCCGAGCTTCTTCTGTATTTTTTGTTGAGTGTTGTCCGTGCTTTCGGCGTGTCCTGGATCAATGGGCGGCATCATGATGATTTCTCCTTGGATGAGCTCCACGCGGTCGTCTTCCTTGAGGATGCCGATCTCGCCGAGGCGGTAGTAATCCTTCACCGTGAAGCGAAAGGGCTGCGGCGGCGGGATGGGACGCGACTCCTGCTGCGCGACACCAGTCTGGCGCGACCTCGGCGAAGCACTGCGCCGGGCGGTTTTCACGGATTTGGAAGCTAGGGCGACCATGATGGGGCGAACGTATGACTCGCGAGGCAAATGACAAGCCTCTCCTTGCTCATCAGCCACGGCGAATCTCCGAGCCTTTGAACTGCACGGCGATGCGGAAGACTTTTTTCTTCCGGCACTCGATCTTGCCGGTTTGAAGGTCGAAGCGGTCGGGGATCTCGATGACGTGGAGATCGGTCTTGGCGTGGAAGCCGCGTTCGGAGAAGATGTCGATGAGGATGGCGAGGGCTTCGGGGTCGTGGAAGAGCTTGTCCTCGGTGTTGATGTCGGCGCGGCCGGAGATGGCGTGGCGGACGATGATGGGCATCATCTTTTTCTCAATGAAGCTAACGACGTCCTGCATGAGCTCGGGTTTTTCGACCTTGTAGGCATCGAGGCGGCGCACGAGGTCTTGCCGCGCGTGGCGGATGATCTCGCTGGCGAGCGGGAGCTTGCGCAGGAGGTCGAAGGTGCGCGGATCGAGCTCGAGGGAGCTTTGGTATTCGAGCTCCTTGATGATGTTTTCCTGCACCACCTCGAGCGGCACCTGCGCATTGATGAAGTGGTAGTGGAAGATCTCCTTCAGCGAGACGAGCGCGTCGTAGGTCTTCTCTTTGAAGACTTTGTAGCGATTGCGAGCGAGTGCGGGATCGAAGTCGGTGGCGCGTTCTTCCCAAAGCTCGCCGAGGCCGGAGCTGCGCACCTCGGCGTTGTGGGCGAGCACTTCCTGGCCGCGCTTGAGCTGCCGGGCGATGCTTTCGGCCTCATCGACAAAGAGCACCATGATGTGGAAGATGGGCTGCTTGAAGTGCGCCGCGTCCGGTGTGTCGAGGAAGTCGCGGCGCAGGCGCACCATTTTGTCGAAGAGCATCTTGAGGCACTCGACCTGCACCTTGGTGCGTGGGAAACCGTCGAGGATGGCGCCGTTTTGCTGCTCGGGCTCGAGCAGCTTGCGCATGAGGATGCCCACGACCTCGCGATCTCCCACCATGCCGCCGCGTGCTTTGATCTCGCGGGCCTCCGGTGTGTCGAGCAAGGCGCTGACGACGATGGGCTGCGCATCAATGCCGCGCACTTTGCGGATGAAGTCCGTGTTCGTGCCCTTGCCCGCGCCCGGCGCACCACCGAGCAGGATCAGCTCCTTCGGGAAGCGCAGTTTTTCGCGACCGTAATCGGCTTCGAGCTGCTTCCAGACATGGTTGAAGATGAGCTGGGCGTCTTTGATCTCCAAATCCGCGGGGACGACGGGTTTGGGAGAGGTTTCGGGGGCGGTTGATGACA
>NZ_JACSRD010000190.1 GCF_014879935.1 Prosthecobacter sp. | reverse complement strand
TCCCCCGGCTCGACCCCGAAAACCGCCGCCGTCCCTCTGAAGAAAGAAACGGTGCGCATCACGCTGCGTGGCCGCCCCAACGCGGGTGTGACGCAGCCACGGGAAGCGACAGCCCCGGTGTCCCCTGCCTCCGGCGGTGCCCCAAGCCTGGGCACCACCTCCGTGGTGCCGACAGTGGCAAAAAAAGCCACCGCTCCCATCCAGCTGCCGTCCGCGCCGCTGCCGCCTCCCGCGCCGAAGGCCAGCACCAGCCCGGTGAAGCTTCCAGCACCTCCGATGGCTCCGCCTTCGAAAAAGACCACGTCTGCTGTTCCGGTCGTCTCTTCACCTCCGCCCTCCGCGCCTTCCGCAGCTCCGACGTCTGCGGCACCAGCTCCGGTGGTTGCACGCCCGTCCGCGCCTCCCGCAGCACCGAAGGCACCGGGAGCCCCGACCGCACCCCGTCCCCCAGGGCCTCCTGTGGCCGGCCTTCCTGCCGCCACTCGTCCTTTGAGCCAGAATCCGGCCGCTCCGGCTCCGCGCGTCGAGACCGGCGCCCCCACCGTCCCGCTGCAAAAACCAGGTGCCGCTGCTCCGCGTCCGCCGGGAGCAGGCACAGGTCCGATGACCGGTGCTCCGACCGCTCCGCTGCCCAAAGCCACGGTGAAGCTGGCCCCCACGCAGGCCATGCAGCGCCCGTCCATCTCCGCTCCGCCCAGCGCCCCGGTGAAACGCAGCGCTGCCGCAGACGCCGAGCAGTTCTACGAAGAAAAGGACCCTGAAGCCGGTTTGGTGCCCCTGTCGGTGATCTGCTTCGTTCTGTCCGCCGTCCTGATGGTGGTGCAGATGTTCGGCTCCGATGCCGTGAAGTCCGACCCCACCGGTGAATCGCCAATCATGGTTCCAACGGCCAACAAACAGACTTGGGAGGACCGCAGCATCGTCACCGGCGTCTGGACCAACAAGTTCAAGGACACTCTGCCCGCCATTCCGTGAGCCAAATCCAGCTCTGAAACACAACCTTACCCTCTTCAAACATCATGCCCCTCGCCTGGTTAGTTTTCCTCCTCGCTGTCGCGACACTGGCACTCAATTTCCTCGCCAAAAGCGGCGGGGCCATGTGACCTGCCAAGCCAACTCCACGCAATTCAAGAGCCCGGGCCGCATCAGCGGCACCGGGCTTTCTTTTGCCTTCGATTTCGTTCGAGTAACCCGATACAGGCAATGCACTGGTCATCGCAGGTGGAAACCGAACGCCCAAAGGCAACACGAGGCGCACATCGGCACCTGGCGGGCGAGATGAGCATTCTTCCTCCACGATCTTCCAGCCGTTCACCCAACCGCAGCCCGTGACAAGGCAGCGCTCACGTGTCACGTGAAGTTCACACCACCTTCCTGGCGTGCCCAGCGACCTTACTGGCGCCCGCCGCGGCCGGTCGGATTCGGATCGACATCCAGGTCGAAATTGAGCTGCGGGAAGTCTTTCAGCGTGAAAGACAGCAGGATGCCGAAATCGGACGCACCGCCACGGTTGTCGCGAGCCACCACACCGATTGAGGCAATCCAGCTGCTCAGGTCCCGCGAGAAACTGTAGCTCTGAAACTCCAGCGTGCCGCCGTCCGCCTCGAAGATGTGGTTCATGTTGAAACCGTAATTTTCGGTCAGCCTGGCGTAAAAGCGCGTGTAAACCAAGCTGCTGTCCTGGAAGAAGGGGTGATCCGAGATGAACTGGTGACCAAACTCGAGCGAGGTGTAGCGGCTCGGCAGCCACACGACGCTGTTGTTGAGTTCCGTGAAGCTGTTCACACCGCTGGAGATCGGAAGCTGCAGGTCGGAACGGAAGGTGATCCAGGGCACCGGACGCCAGAAGACCTCGTTGTAGAGATTGGAGATGTCACGGTCGAACTCCGGGTCCTTCCCAAACACATCGACGAAGGTGTTGATCCCGGCCCAAGTGTAAGTCTGTTCAGAGCCACCCTCGGGTGTCTCCATGAAAGTGCTCATGCCGTTGCCATTTTGCAGCATGTAGTCGCGCTTGGTCTGGAAAAGGTTCCGGAAGCCGATGCGAGTCACGTTCCATGAGCGAAGGCTGTCCACCGCCGTGAACAGGGGCACGTCGATGGAGCGGGGGCGGGTGGTGGGCGACAGCCGGTCAATCGCCGGCACGCCAGCGTCCTGCTTTGCATCCAGATAGGAGTAGTTCAAATAAGGCTGGAACACGTGGCGAAGACCATTGAGTCCGAGGGACGGCACCTGCACGTCGCTCCAGGTGCGGGTCAGCTTGAACGACACATCCAGGCCGAGGTGAAGTATCCCGCGGGTGAAGTTCTGCAGCCCGGTGATGCTGCCATCGATGCTGCCATAGCTCGTCATACCAGCGCCGATACGCGGCGTCACGTTGAGCCAGCCCATATAAGTCTTCGGATAGAGCAGCTCGTGGTAGGTGTGGAATCGGGCGAAATCAGGCTCCTGCAGGCGGCTGGTGATCACGCCCAGACCGCGATTCACATCCGCAGCGCTCAAACTGGCGTCCCTGGGCTGGCCGACCAGGCTCAGATAAGACGCTGCCGCCGTGCCCAGAGGGTCTGCCAGCACTCCAGGCAGCCCGCCACCGCCCAAGGTCTGAAGGCGCAGGAGTTCAGCCTGCTCCTGCTTGCCGACAACCTCATTGTAGAGCCCTGCCGAAATCGTTCCCTGATGAAAAATGCCGGATCCCCAGAGCGGACGGCGTGTGAAGTCTGCCGACAATTCCGGCAGACGTGTCGTCGTCCGGTAGAAGTCGTTCATCTTGAACTTCCCCATCAGCGTCGCGACATAGGCGTCGTTGGTGTGCACGAGCGACACGAGATTGTCCGGCTCGCGATCCGTCCGGAAATCGTTGAAGAAGAAGTCTTCGTAGAAGTGCACGTCGCTGATCTTGTTCAGATCAAAGTCGAGATACCAGGTGCTCACATCCGGCCCAGGCAGGTAGATGCGGTGCTGGAAATTCAGGCGATAACGCATATCGCTGACCGGATAACGGGTGGTGGCGGTGACATTCGCACCCGGGTCAGAGTCGCTGACCGCGTAGAACTTCAGGCCTTTGAAATTCTGCGCATTGTTCCGGTGACGGAGCGAGATGAAATCCACCCCGCCGCCGACCCCGCGCTTGCTGCGAAGGTCAAACTTGTACCTCGCATACGTGTGATCACCATGCACCGTCGCATACTGCGAGAGGACAAAGGCCCCCCAGCGGCTCTGGTAACCCGGGCTGAAGCGATAACCGGAGTCGTTCTCCAGCGATTTTGTGAGTTTCGGGAACCAGAAAAACGGGGTGTCCCCCGCGTAAGCCTTCACGTCACGCAAGATCGCCTTGTCCTCAGGATAAACCGTCAGCTCCCGCGCACCCAGACGGTAGTTGGGGTTCTGCACGTCATGGGAGGTGAACGAGATGTTCGTCGCATCAATGCGGTTTTCGTATTTGCCCCCGGAATGAAAGTCTTCCGCTTTGAAAAACACCATGCCGGCTGACTTCGGTGCCGATGAGGTCACCCCCGCCGAGGCGGAAACACTGGTTCCGAGAGAACCGGCTGCCATCCCGGTGATGACATTGTGGCCGGACATCTCGCCAGTGATCGAATTGTAGGTGATTGAATCCCCGCGGTAGATCGTGCCGGCACGCCACACCGTGACCCCGTCGCGGGCCACCACCTCTCCGGTGGCTTGATTGTACTGGGCGCTGCCGCAGCGCATTTCCACATCTCCATAAACGATGTGAACATCTCCTGTCACTGTCGCAATGCCCGTCTCGGGGTCCATTGTGGTGGTCATCCCGCGGATGTTCAAATCACTGGTCAGGCTGTCGAGGAGGCCCTGCGCCTTCAGTGACCCGGATGCCACCAGGACCAGGGCAAAAGCTGTCGCACAGATTCGGATCAAATTCATGGCTCGGGAGGGAAAACGGGCCCGCTGCGGCAGGCTTTTTGGAAACCGCCTTTCATAGGCCACCCGCGTCCCGGTGACAAGAAAAAGCCCTGATTTTTTCGCCCGGCAGACCTCAATCATCCTCTCTGCCGGGACGCACCGGACAGACGCCTTTTTTGCTCGGTGCCTGCACGAATTCCAGCAGCCTTCGTGCCTTTTCCGGCCAGTCTTTGGCCGCCGCCTGGGCCACCGCCTGCGACAGGTTCAATCCCTCGCAAAAAAGCATCTGAAACAGCTCCTTGATCGCCGCCCGATCGTCGGAATTGAAGCCCTGCCGCCGCAGGCCGATCACATTGAGTCCGGTGATCCGGTTGATGCGCTGGGCCGCGCAGTAATGCGGGATGTCCTTGCTGAAACTGCCGTTCCCCTGCACCACACAAAAGTCCCCGATCCGCAGAAACTGGTGAAACACGGCCCCGCCGCCGATGAACGTGTTGTTTCCCACGTGGATATGCCCCGCCAGGAGCGCCGAATTGGCGATGATGTTCCGGTCCCCCAGCACCACGTCGTGCGCCAGGTGGCTGCCCACCATGAGGAAATTCCCGTCGCCCAGCCGTGTCACCCCACCCGGCTTGCTGCCACGGTGGATCGTCACATGCTCGCGGATCACGTTCTTTCGGCCCAAAATCACACTGCTGTCCGTGGCGGGATCAAATCCCAGATCCTGAGGCTCTCCGCCAACCACCGCTGCGCGACCGATCTCGGTCCCCTCCCCCACGACCACACGTCCCACGATCTGTGCGTGCGCCTCGATTTTGCACCCGGCAGCGATCTCCGCAGCACCGTCGATCACCACATACGGCCCGATCTCAGCCGTGGGGTCGATTTGGGCCTTCGAGTCAATCAGGGCGGTGGGGTGAATCATGCGCCGCGATCATGCACGGCGGCCCTGTCGCGATCAATCGCGAGCTTGCGCCATTCTCGCGCAAACTTCCGCTTTGCACTCCGCCGTGAAAGGATACTGTCCGCCGCCGCAACGCAGCACCAGGAGAGGTGGTCGAGTGGTTTATGGCTCCAGTCTTGAAAACTGGCGTGGCAGAAATGTCACCGTGGGTTCGAATCCCACCCTCTCCGCCATTCTTCGCCGCGTCAGGAGGCGAAGAATGCCCTCCGTAGCTCGAAGAGCGAAGAAAGGAGCTACGGAACCACCTCCACCCGCATCTCCACGGCCGCGCTACGTCCGTGGTCATCCAGCACATGCACCTGCCACTTTCCGGCAGACGCGGCCCACATCAGAGGCACGGCGGGGTCGCTGGCCCCCAGAAAGCGTGATCCGGCGAACCAGAACACGCGGCTCACGCCCGGAGCCGCATCAGCGCGCAGCGGAATCGTCTGCCGCTTCGAATCGGAGGCCTGGAGGGTATAAACCAGCGCCGCACGCGGCGAAACGATCTTCGGCACGGCCGACGAATCCGCCGCCACCAGCGTTTCCGCGTTCGCTTCCAAGGGGGGGGCCGTTTTGCGTGGCACCCCGGCCAGCCGGAACATCTCCAGCAGATCCGGCGGCCAGAATTCATACACCTCACGCCTCACCGCACGTTTGCCATCCTCACGGGCCACCCGCAGCCCGGTGGCGGCATCGATCAGCACCTCGCGATGAATGTCGCAGGGCGTGATCGGCGAAACACCGGGGATGAAACCGCCCTGCACGCGATGCTGGCAATGCGGCGTCGGCAACTGGCCCGACACCGCGCACAACTCCACCTGCGCCACGCCCGCCGGCGGCGCTTCGCGTTTCATCGGCAGCCGCAGATGCCGGAACACCTCGAACAGCAGCGGCGCGGCACACTCACGCGCGATGAAAGCGGGATTCGCCTTGCCGTTGAAGTTGCCGATCCACACCACCAGCACGTAGTCGCCGCGCATTCCCGCCGCCCAGGCATCGCGAAAGCCGTGGGAGGTGCCCGTCTTCCACGTCACCGCCGGATCATCCATCACCGCTTCGCCCTCACGTGTTCGCAGCATCTCACGCGTCAGAAAACGTGCCTCGTCCGTCAGCAGCGGCTGCAAATCGACCCGCGGCTGATCTTGAAAATAACTCACGCGCCTCGCGCAACCATCGCTCGCCAGCAACGCATACAACTCGGCCAGCTCCTCCATCGACACCTCGCCGCCACCCAGCGGCAGCGAGAGACCATAGAACTCAGCCGGATGAGGCAAAGCGACGCCCGCCTCCTTGAGAAAGCCGTGCAAACCCGGCGCGGCGAGCCGTTGCGCCAATGACACGGCGGGAATGTTGCGACTGTGATACAGCGCGTCCTGCGCCGGGATCGGCCCGGCGAAGTTGCGGTCGAAATTCTCCGGATTGTAGCTGCCGAAGGCGGTTCGGCCGTCACGCAGCAGCGTGTGCGGATGGATCAGCCCCTGCTGCATCGCCAGCGCATAGATGAACGGCTTCAACGCCGATCCCGGCGAGCGTCGCGCCATCACGCCATCCACCTGTCCTTGAATCGTTGCATCGAGAAACCGGCTCGATCCCACATAGGCCAGCACCTCGCGCGTCGGTGCATGCACGAGCAAGGCGCACGCGTTGGTGATGCCGACCTCACGCTTGCGCTCCACGTAATCATTCACCGCCTGCTCCACGCCACGCTGCGGCTCCCCGTTCAAGCTGCAGCGCAGCGCCACGCCGGAACTCACCCGGTCCGCCGCCGGCTTCTCCGCAAACAACCGTCGCGCCAGATGCGGTGCCTCACGCGGCACCGGTTGCAACTGCCGCAGCGTGAAGGCTGCATCCAGCGGATCAGAGGGCAGCCCTCGCTCCTCACGCAAACGCTCCCACAGCCGATGCTGCGCCGCTGACAGACTGGCATTGGTTCCGGTCGCACGCGGACGCCGCGTCGTCGGACTCTGCGGCAAAACAGAAAGCGCCACAGCCTCGCGCATCGTCAGCTCCCGCGCCAGCTTGCCACACCACAGCAGACTCGCCGCGCCCACGCCCTCCACATTGCCGCCGTAGGGTGCCTGATTCAGGTAGGCATCCAAAATCTCGTCCTTTGAGTGATGCCGCTCGATTTGCAACGCCCGCACCATCTGCCATGCCTTCCCCCACGGCGTGCGCGTGTGCAAGCCGTAGCGCAATCGCGCAAGTTGCATCGTGATCGTCGATCCCCCGCCCTTCGCCGAGCCCGAAACAACACCCCAGGCCGCACGCAGCATCGAAAGCGGATTCACACCCGGATGATCGTGAAAGTGCCGGTCCTCCAGCGTCAGCGTCGCCTCGATCAAGGCCGGGCTGATCTCCTTCAGCGGCGTGTGCAGCCGATACTTCGCATCCGGCGTCAGCGCGAGATGCAGCAAACGGCCGTTCCGGTCCTCCAGCGTTCGCGAAAAGCGAAACTCCGGTGGATACAGCTCAGGCTTCGGCAAAAAGAGCCAAATCAGTGCCGCACACGACAACGCCCCGCCACTCCAGCGCACAAAGCGTTTTGCCTTTCGCCAGCGCCTCGATTTCCCCTCACCCGGCCTCTCCCCGAAGGTCATTCTCGAAGCATCACCACGCTCGACGGGGAGAGGGGAATGGTTTTGGGCCTCATCCACATTCTCAAGAAGTCCAACGCGAATCTCCTCTCCCCGCCCCTGAATGCACGGCGCCACGACCAACTTCGGGGAGAGGCTGGGTGAGGGGCCGGAATCCGGCTGAAGTTCCGCACTCATGTCATCACTCCACGTCCACCTTGCCGCCGCCATCGCGGCCTTTGATGCCGCGGTCGTACATGCTCTCGGCAAACACCGGCGGGATCACGTAACTGCCTGCGGCGATGGGTTTGATGCGATAGGCGAAGGTTTTCACCTCGCCTTTGCGGAGGCCGCAGAAGAACACGTTTCGATCCTCACGCACATCGACGTAGTCCGCGCCGGGGATCGTGCCGCGACCGGGTTTGAGGCCGTTGGGTTCGAGTTCGAAGCTGCCGGGCATCAAATCGAGCACGGCGATGTTGTTGAGCGCATCGGGCGAGACATTGCGCACGGTCAGACGCACCAGCGCGCCTTCGCCGACCTTCAGTTTTTCCGCAGGCTTGCCATCCGGGCCGAGAATCTCACGGAAGACCTCCAAACCGTCCGCGATGCGCTGTGTCGGCACGCCTTTGTCGAAACCGGCCTCGGTCACCTGATAAAACGCGCCGAGATCGCGTCCACCCTCCTGGGCGAGACCGAAGCGCAGGCTGCCGGCCTGGGCGCTGAAGTCGCCCTGGATCAGGCCCGTCGTCTCCGCCACTAGCACGCGGGGTGCCTGCCCCTGGCGGTCGAGCTCGGTCAATGAGACACGCACGCCGGACTGCTTCGCGAGATCGGAGTAAGCCTTCAGCGCCAGAATCGTCGTCGCGGCGCTGATGGTGTTGAAGCGATTGCGTGACAGCGGATCGGTCACCACGGCGAGATCGTCGTAGCCGAAGTTCCCGGCGAGTTCGGGGAAGTGTTTGCACGCCACGGCGAATCCCTCGGCCTGGCTCACCTGCGGATCCAGGTAATACCAACCACGCCAAGCCCCGACAGCGCGACCTTTGCGCACCGCAGCCCAGTAATCCTGCATCAACGTCACCGCCTCCTTGCGCTGCTGCAGCAGCGCATAGCTCCCGGCGAGATACGCAGCCGTCAGATGGCCACGCCAGGCCTCCTGATGCTTCTGGCGCAGGTTGTCGCGAAGATTGAGCACGTAGGTCGAGGTGTTCTCGCCGTGTCGCGTGAGCAGATAAATCGCCGCTGCTTGAATGGAAGCCTCATCGAGACTGCCTGCGGTGCCGCGTGCCATCTGCTGCATGCGTTTGCGGGCGCCTTCGAGCAGCGCCGCCGGCACCGCGTGGCCTGCGTCACGAGCCTCGGTCAAAAAGCGCGTCACATACACCGAGAGATAATCCATTCCCGCGTCAGAGGCCGAATCCCAGTAGCCAAAGCCGCCGTTCGAGTGCTGACGGCTTCGCAGCAAAGCAAATGCCGCGTCGAGCTGACGCGCCGAATCCGCCGCGTCGAAGCCGAAATCCGCCTCCTTCGCCAGTAGCAGCCGCGAAATGGCGCGGCTCGTGATCTGCTCGGAGCAGCCATACGGATACTCGTGCAGGTAGGACTCCAAACCTCGCGCCAGACCGAGCGGCAGCGCCGACACGTTCGCGTGCAGCTTGCGATACTGCGGGAACATCTCGCGCGTCACCTTCACCGCATAAGTGCTGTCGCGGAAGTAGCCGCTCTGCACATGCGTGAGATACGGCGCGGCCGGCCGCACGCTGAGCGTGGCACGCCTGAGCACCGTCTGGCCCGCCGCGTCGGCCTTGAAGGTGATCTCCGCGCCCCCAAGCTCCTCCTTCACCCGCACGCGGAAACGCACGGTGTCCTCCTTGCCTGCGGCCAGATTGATCGCGCCCTGCGGCGATTCGATGACTTCAAGATGCGGCGTGACTTGCGCGACGATGTTGATCGGCGAATTCGCGTCCGCGCCTTCGAGATTGTTCGCCACGGTGAGCGAAGCGGTGAATTCATCTCCCGGCGCGGCGAAGAACGGCACGTTCGGCGTCAGCACCAGCGGTCCGCGCACGATGCTGTTCGTTTCCGCACGTCCCACGGCATCTTCCGCGACAGCGACGGCCATGACGTTGAGTTTGCCAGCAAAGTAATCCGGCACCGTGTAGCTCACTTCACGACGTTCCGGTCCGGCGGCGATCAAACCGGACCAAAACACCACCGGCGGCTCGTTGCGGCGCTTGAACGGATTCAAGTTCAGCCGCAGCGGCTTGTCGGCATCGCCGCCGAAGGCCTTGTGCTGCGCGATGAGCGAGAACTCTGGCAAAATGAGGTCCATGAGCTGCTCCGTCTCGACTTCCAGCGCCCGCTTGCGATTCAGATGCTCCAGCGGATCAGGCAGCTTGTAGTCGGTGATCTGATGAATGCCCGCATCGACCGCATAAACGACAATCCGGCATGGTTTCGCGGCCTGGAAGCCGATCTTCATCACCTCGCCCGGCTTCACCTTCTCTGGCGCGTCGATCTTCACCTCAATGCGGCGCTTGTCGGGATTTGCCACAAAGTGCTCCACCGCATAGCTCAGCGGCGAGGTGAAAATCTCCTTCGAATCGAGCGCACGCACGAAGGACGCGTTCACATACGCCGAGCCTTCGATGTCCGGCGGCACGGTGATCTGCTGCACACTCGCAGTCGTGCCCGCCTTGAACCACTGCCAGCCGAGCACGCGTTCACGTTCGATGGTGAGCAGGCCCGCGCCGGTGTAAGTCGCGCTCAGGCTCGCTTCGAGTGCTTCGCCGCTGTTCCAGGTGCCACGGGCCAGTTTGATGCCGAGTTCGGCATCGCGCTCCATGCTGCGCTCCAGATCGCCTTTGCCGACCACGGTGAATGGCGTGGCGCAGACGATGTTGTTTTCAGGATCACGCAGTTCCAGGCGGAAATCGCCAGCAGCAGTCGTCGGCAGCACGTAATTCGCGCCTTCCACCGGCAGAGTGAAGGGCGCTTCTGCAACCATCGACTCACGCTGCGTCGAAACATACGCGTAGCTGCCGCTTTCCTGCTTCGTGAGCACAGAGACGTGTTTGATCTGCATGACGCGTGCCAGCAGGTTCTGAGGCGCGAAGGGCTTCAAATCCGGCCCCACGGCCATGAAGCGCACATTCGCCGCCGTGTCCTTGCCGAGGTAGTCGAGCTTCACATCCGGCTTGTAGCCGACGACATACGGCAGCGCTGCGACGCGGAAATTCTTCCCGCTGCGCACGCTGCGACCGCCATCGGCCTCGAAACCTTCGATGAGCAGGCTCACCTGGAAGCAGCTCTGGTCGAAACGCTCCAGTGCGAGATCAAACTGCGCCTCGCCCGCCTCATCGGTCGTCTGCTCGCCCAGATTCACCTTCTGGCCGACCTCCGACTCGTCGTCCTCCTCCGCCGCAGGCAGGCGGTTGTGGAAGATGTATTCTGGGAACTGCGGGAACGCGAAATCGCCCGGGCTCAGCTCCATGCGCGCCTTCAGCAGCCGTTTCGCCGCCGGGAAACCGAACAGCGTTTGCAGCGACACATCGGCCTTGATGTCCTTCGGCTGCAACCAGCCCGCAAGTTCATCGCCGGAGAGCGTCACGTCGATCTTCATGCGGTCCGGCTGGAAGTCCTCGACCTTGAACGCCGTCTGCCCCAGCCGCGTGCGGTCCTCCTCCTCGTCTTTCTTCACCAAATACAGCCGTGCGATGTAGCGACCGGTCGGATCGGCCTCTTCCGTCTGCATTTTCACGTCGATGAAGCCATCCGCGCTCAACACGACTTTCTGCGTGTCGATCACTTCGTCCTTCGCATTGATCAGATCCATCTCCAGCGGCAGGCCCGCGAGTCCGGGAGCCCAGTCGCGGCGTTTCAGCACCGCGCCGATGTGAATCGCGTCGCCAGGGCGATACACACCGCGTTCCGTGAACAAGAACGCCTCCAGCGCCTCCTTCTCCGAAGCCAGCACACCACCGATGTCGAACCGCGAGAAGTCGATCAAGCGATCCGGCCGTTCGAAGGGCAGGAAGGACAAATCGTTGCCCAAGGTCGCCAGAATCGCGACCGGCCGCTTCTCACGCTGGAAACTGCCGACGTCCGGAATCGACGCGTGACCATCCGCAGTGGTGCGCTGCAGCAGATACTCGCCATTTTTTGCCAGCACGGTGATCGTGGCACCATTCACCGGATCACCAGTCTGGATGCTCTGCACAAACACATCGCGGCTGCCGTCCGCGTTTTTCTTCACCAGCAGACCGAGATCAGTCACGAGCACGAAGCGTTTTGTCTGCGCCTCGTCCATGAGCTTCCAGTCATCCTCCACGTCATCGCCTTCCATCCGCTTCTTCGAGTCCTCCACGGGTTCCACGCCTTCGGCGGAGAGGAAGAACAGGCCGCGTGAGGCATCGGCATCGGAGGCGTCCTGCGTTTGCAGCGCACTGGCGAAGTCGATCACCGAGTAGCAGGCCTGATACTCGTTCTTCATCGCCACCGGCTGCACGCGGCGCAAGAATCGGGCGATGTTCGACTCGTCAAAGCTGTCGCCCATGGTGAAGTAGGGGTTTGCGAAATCGCCCTCGGTCATGACGACGAGGTGATTCACCTGCCGCTGCGGTACGCGGGCCATGTTCACACGCAGAAACGGCACGCCGCGTGATTGCAGCGACAGTTTGCGCTCGCCATTCAGCGCCAGGATGCCGCCTTTGCCGAGCAGTTGCACCTCTCTCGGAAACTGCGGCGTCTCCGCAAAGACGCGATACTCGCCACCGAGGCGGAATCCGCCCAGCGCCTCGACGCCCTTCGTGATGCGCACGAACAAGCGCCCTTGGTTCTCCGCAAGGAACTTGAACGCATGCCGCGTCGTCGCTGGATGATCGTCACTCAGCTCCAGCTCGACCGGCTTGAGCTTCACGGCGGTGAACTTGCGCAAAATGTCTTCCGTCACGTCGCTCGGACGCGGCGACACATCCTCCCCGCGAGCGTCCTTGATCGTGAAGTTCTCCGGCTCCTGCCAGACGCCGAGGTGCTTGAGCAGATTGTCCGTCGTCGCGTAGCCTTCGGTGTTGATGAAGAGGAACTGCTCCGGCTCACCATCCTCCGTCTTGAGGATTTCCGTGTTGGCATCGGCGATCTTGAATCCGCTCTCAATGTCCGGCACGCGCACCTTCGCGGTGAAGTCGGCGTCCAACGCTGTGCCGCCCAGCGTGCTCGTGATCGCCTTCGCAAGCGTCACTTTCACAAAGTCTTCCTTCTCCGGCACCTGGATGCGTGCCGTGCGGATCCAGAACTCACGCTGGTGCTTGCCTTCGACGACGGTGAACAGCGCATCCGGCTTCTGCCCTTTCCACTCGAAGATCTTCGACCCGCCGACCACCTCCAGCGACACCAGCCGCTCGATCTGCGCCCTGTCGAGCGGGTGCGAGGCGCTGAAACCGACCACGACGTTCTGAATGGTGGGATCACGCGGATCGATCTGAAACTCCGACTCCAGCGGCGAAAGCCGCAGCGCTGGCGTCTTCCCCGACCAGCTCGGCTGCTTCAGCTCCGCCTCCTTCGGCACCTGCGCCGTGTCGAGCGTCACCGTGAACTCCGTGCCTGCGGGCCAGTCCTTCGTCGGCGTGAAGACCAGCAGCTTGTCCGTGCTCCACTTCCACGAGCCCTCATGTGCGGGCGTCAACGTCACCCCAGCCGCCGGTTTGCCCACCACATCGAGTTTGGCGATGGAAGCGTCAAACTGCACCGCGATGCCCTGCACCTGCGGCTTGTTCTTCAAGATCGTGGTGACGCCGGGCATCTTCAGCATGCCTTTGACCTGCCGCAACTCGGTGAACTGGCGCGGACGTGGCCGATGCGACTCGATATAATCCATCACCTGCGGCACGATGACGGCCGCCAGGCCCGCTAGCACAATGAGACCCGCGTAGCGACCAGGATTGCGCCGCAGATGATCGTCCGCCGAGTTCGCGAGTCGTGGCATCCAGTCCGGCGGTTCATAATGAAACTGCCCAAACAACGTGCGCATCAAACGCACCCACCACGAACCGGATGAAGAGGCCATAAAAGAAGAAGTTGGCGGCGGAGAATAATCGTCCGGCCATCGCGCGCCCGAGAAATTTCACGGCGATCACGAATTCTTCTCCGCACCTCGTGACACTCAGCCTTCCCGCAGGTCTGTGAACTTGCCCATCCCACTCAGGCTGGGCCGTGTTTGAAAACCTCTGCCGCAGAGCGGCAGCCGTCTGGTAGCCCGGCTTTCAAGGCCGGGAGAGGATGCGCGTGATCGCGTTGAGTCATGACCCGCGTCGCAGCGCGACGCCCGAACCCGTCCTCTCAAAGCGGCAGGTTCGCGTGTCGCTCTGCGACACCGGATGCCCTGGGGCGTGCCGCCGTTGGCTGTTCCCAGCCTTGAAAGGCCGGGCTACGGCACGTTCGTCGCTCCGCGACTTCCAAACAGGTCTTAAAACACTGCCTAGTGGTTCGGAACGGCCAAGTCGAGGGGGGAAAAGCGGTGCCGTGGTGGTAAAAGAGGTGCATGGCC
>NZ_JACSRD010000012.1 GCF_014879935.1 Prosthecobacter sp. | reverse complement strand
CCGGGAGAAAACTCCCTGCGCTGCGGAAAAGACCCCGTCCGTCGCGGAAAAAACCCCGTCCGTGGCGGACCAAACTCTTTCAGCGCGGTCGCAGCGCCTGTGGCCCCGGTTTGGCGCTGCTGCTGAAGCGGTCATCCCCTTTCAAACCCCCGGCTCAAAAGAGAACTGCACCCCGAACCATGGCTCAGATCCCCATCACCTGGAATGGCAAGGACGCCCAGGGCAATCCCCTGCGCTGGAACACGCCTGGCCTGACCTGGAATGGATTTCTGCCGCAACCCAACCCTGCTAAACGCATGTCCCAGCTCCGTGTACTCCTCGGCTTCGCCTCCGCGGCCGATCATTCGTTGGAAGAGACGGCCACCGCCGTTTCGATGAAACTGTATGGCAATGCCGCCTACCCCACGCCACCCGTGGCGGCCGCGGATTTCACCGCCGCGTTGACGGCCTTCTCCAATGCCATCGCCACCGCCCAGCAGGGCGGCCCGGCGGACACGGCGGACAAAAACGCCAGGCGCGAGGTGCTCATCGGCCTCATGCGTCAGCTGGCCGGCTATGTGCAGGCAAACTGCGGCAATGACCTCGCGACGCTGCTTTCCAGCGGTTTTGACGCGGTCAGCACGAACCGCGCCTCCACGCCCCTGGCGGCACCCACCATCCGGGACATCATCAACGGCATCTCCGGCCAGCTCATCGTGCGCGTGGGACCGGTGGCCAATGCGAAGTGCTACGAGCTGCGTTACGCGCTCATCGGCGCGGGCGGCGCCCCCGGCCCGTGGCAGGACGGCGGCCTGTTCACCAACTCACGCTCCATGGCCATCAACAGCCTCACGCCCGGCGGCAACTACCAGTTCCAGGTCCGCGCCGTCGGTGGCAGCACCGGCTACAGCGACTGGAGCGATCCCGTCAGCCACATGAGCCTCTAGCCGCCACCGAAAAACTGTGAACCACGAACCACGAACTGACATGCACCTTTCCATGAAACCATTGCGCAATCGAATCATCGCTCCGGGCCTGTTGCTCGGTCTTTTGGCATCCGGCTCCGCCTGGGCGGAGAGCTTCGCGGATGTGGACGTGTCCAACAACGCCACCATCGCCGGGGCGGCTTTCTTTGGCAGCATCCAGGTGGATCAAACGGGGAACTCCCTCTCTCATGGGATGGCGTTGAATGTGAGCCAGACGACGGAAGAGGTGGTGAGTGGCTACATCGTCCCGGCGCACTATGTGGACAACTGGGTGACGGTGGAGGACTGGGGCTGGGTGGAGTCTGGCGGCTACTGGAGCCCGCAGTATTCCTGGCAGTGGGTTGGGCAGGATTATTTTCCGCCGGTTTACGACGAGTTTGGCAATGTCATCGAGCCGGAGCGCTGGGAAAGCCGGTATGACAATGTTTACATTGGGGACGTATGGGTGTCCGGTGAGCAGGTATGGGGAATAACCGGCACCCATCAAGAAAACCAGCAGATGTGGGTGCCTGACGAGACGCAAAGCTACACCGAAATGCGCTACAACGCGCCGGTGATCCACCAGCGGGCGACGCGTTCCGATGCCAACTGGGTGTGGGAGGTGCCGGACGGCAATGGCGGCGCACGGGAGGTGATGCGCTTGTGGGACGGCGGGCTGGGGCTGGCGGATGTAAGCAGCGGCCTGGGCATGACCCTCTCGCCCTCGGCGCTGTATTACACGCGTGACAACACGGTGGCAGGAGCGAGCAGTTCCAACACGAGCGCGCAAGTCGGCGCGGAAGTGACGACCTACACGACCACTTCCATCAGCGGGGGGGGGGGCGCAGAGCAAGTCGGAGCTGCGGCCGGAGCTGGTGCGCCTGACACGCACGGAGACGACGGGCGGCACGACGACCGTGGGCCAGACGCAGATCGCGGCGAAGAGCGCGAGCTTTGGCGGCGTTGTCACCGTGCAGGGGGATCTGAAGGTCCAGGGCGTGCTGCGGGTGGCGCAGGGCGGGGACATTGACATGGGAGAATTCACGAACGGCCCGCAGCCGGAGTGAGGCACCCGCCGAGTGGAACGAAGAACACCGAACTTTGAACTCTGAACTGTGATGAACTCCGCTTTGCGTTTGTCTCGTGGCCCGGTCGGGTGGCTGGTGCTGCTGCTGTTGCTGCCGTCAAACTGTGGCGCCGCCGGCATGGTGGGCGGAGCGCAACGTGGTCACCAATGCGGCAGCGGATGACTACGCCGCGCTCAATCAGGGCCAGCTCAAAAACTTCGTGCGCGGGGCGGTGGATGAGATGAACGCGAAGCTGCCAGGCGGGGCGGGCACGGCGCTGAACAACCTGGTGGCCGGGTGGCGGGCGAACGCGGGCACGGCGGACGACTTCGCGGCGGCGAACGTGGGCCAGCTCAAGGCGATGGGGAAGCTGGTGCGGGCGCGGCTGGTGGAGCTGAACCTCTCCGTGCCGCCGCTGGGCACCGCCACCACGGACGATGATGACAACTTCGGGGAACCGGGGACATTGCGCCAAGATAAACACAGATAAGGAGGAAATCAGACAACCAGTAAAATGAGAGT
>NZ_JACSRD010000205.1 GCF_014879935.1 Prosthecobacter sp. | reverse complement strand
CGGGGCCGGGCATGGTGACGCCGCCTTGGCCCGCGTAACCCCAGCGGGCGGCGATGGCGAGGTCGGGGGTAATCGGGGCATTCTTGCCCCGTGGCTGAGAGGGGCCAGGAATGGCTCCATGACTCACCGCCAGCTCGCCGAGGCCTTTGAGGTGGGGGTGGACTTTCAGGGTGGTGACGCCTTCGACGGACGTTTCGGGATCGAGCAGGGCGGCGATCTCAGGAACTCCCACCCCCGAACTCAGGCAAAGCTCATGCAGGTATTCGGCGATGGGGTGTGACATGCGGGAGTCGGGCGATGAAAGCGGCTGGGGTATCAGAAGGCAAGATCATGTTAACAAAGTTGACCGGGCCATAGCCAGGACCGCCGCGGAGCTGACCGATGCGATCGCCGACACCGTGGCCGGATCGAGTGCGAACAGCAACAGCGTGGACTTCCTGGGCTCCAGCGCCCCGCCAGATTACGATCCCTGGGTGATCCAGGCGCTGATCGACAAGCTGAATGAACTGATCGCGGCGCTGCGGCGGGCAGGGGCTTGAAGGCGGGAGGGTCGGAGGCTTTACAAAACGGGTGAAGAGCAGGATTGACCTCATCGGTGCAAACCGGGACACTCGGGCCGATTCCAACCTGGGAGTTCACCATGAACACACCGCAATCCCGCCGCGAGTTCCTTGCGGATGTCGGCAAGGGCACCCTGCTCGCCACCCTCGGCCCCACGCTGGCCGCGGAACTCGGCATCACCACGGCTGCCGCTGAGGAAGCGACGCCAGCGCTCACCTTCGGCGGCCTTGAGCCGCTGGTCTGCTTCATGCAGGAGACGCCCCTGTCGAAACTGCAGCCAGCGCTGGCGGCAAAGCTCCAGCAGGGCATCCCATTGAAACAACTGGTGGCCGCCGGCGTGCTGGCGAACGCACGCAGCTTCGGCGGGGAGGATTACATCGGCTTTCACACGCTGATGGCGCTGGGTCCGGCCCTGCAGATGGCGGCGCTGATGCCGGACCGCCAGCAGGCGCTGCCGGTCTTCAAGGTGCTTTACCGCAACACGAACCGCATCCAGGAGCACGGCGGCCGTGCCGGGGAGGTGCTGCATCCGGTGGCGGCCGGCACGGGCACACCGCCCGGCCTGCATGAAGCGGTGAAACGCCGCGACACAGCGGCGGCGGAGGCGGTCTTCGCCACTTTGATGCGGAACAGCGCGGACGCCGGCTTCAACGCGCTGCTGGAATGCGTGCAGGACAACCCGGAGGTGCACCGCACCGCGCTGCCCTACCGCGCCTGGGACCTGCTGGACCTCGTGGGCCGCGAACATGCGACGACGATGCTGCGCATGTCCCTGCGCTACTGCCTGAACGCGGAGAAACAGCGGCGGCCTGAATGGGACGAGCATGGCGCCCTGCTGACGCGGCTGATCGATGAGCACCGGCTCATGGATCGCACTCCCGGCACCCGGCCCCTGGAGGACGGCGTGATGGAGAAGCTGAGCCTGACCATTTTTGCCGGGACGCCTGCGGAGGCTGCCGGAGCGGTGGCCGCGGCTCTGGCAGAGGGATTTGACCCCCGCGACATCGGCGAGGCGATCTCCCTGGCGGCGAACCAGCTCCTGCTGCGCGATCACGGCCGGCTGCCAGAATGGGAGGCACCGGGGAAGCCGCCCGGCAGCGTGCATGGAGACTCCATCGGTGTGCATGCCTGCGATGCCATCCACGCATGGCGCAATCTCTCGCAGGCGAGCCAGGGGCGGAATGTCTTCGCGTGCCTGATCCTGGGCGCCTGGCAGGCCGCACGGGACAAGCAGGGCCAGCCCTTCACCGAATGGCAGCCTGTCCCATCCAGGCATCAACTCAACGCCGTGACAGCGAAGGAGGCAGCCGGGCTGCTGGCGGAACTGGATGCAAACATCCGCCAGAATCTGCAAGGGCATGCCGCCGCCGTGGTGGAGCGCTGCGGAACGGCCGGAGTGCCCGCCAAGGCCGTCTTTGAAGTGATGCTGCGTCATGCGGTGAGCGAGGACGGCTCCCTGCATGCGGAGAAGTACTTCCAAACCGCGTGGGATGAGTTTCACCGCACCCGCCCGGCGTTTCGCTGGCGTCATCTGCTCTCGCTTGCCCGGGTCACAGCCAGCGAATACGGCCGCCCGGCCGCAGGACAAGCCGAGGCACGCGCCTTGTTTGGCGTGTGAGCCAGGCATCCTCATCAACCCAAGGCGGAACTGCGGGCCGGGGCTGTGAACCCGGCCCGCACGGTCTCACCGCCCCCGGCGGTCACAGACGCACGCCGACGTTCGTGTTCGCATTCAACAACGAGCCGGAGCACCGGTAGGACGGGCGGTTCGAGTAGTAGTGGTCGGAACGCGATTGCGAGTGATGACGATGGGAGTGGCTGTTCCAGGAGCCCGGACGCGTGTGGGCGTGACCACGGGCACCGGCATCCACATAGGTGTCGCAACTGCACAGGGTGGTCAGCAGAAGACCGGAGGCCAGGAGATACAAGGTGTGTTTCATGACTGTGGGTGGTTTGGGTTCACCCGTGATTTCGCATCCGGCTCGGAGTCTGGCCGCATTTCCCCCTGCCCACGCAAGAAAAACGGCACGCCCCCTCGCGAGGCGTGCCGTGATGGAATGCTGCCTGTGGACCATTCAGCGGGTCTCCTTGGCGTAGTCTTGATAGGCTTCCTCGATCTGCGCGGCCTTCTCATCGCCTTTGTGGAAGATGAAGCGGTGACGCAGCTTCACGCGGTCGCCCTGCTTCAATTCGAAGGCACCGCTCTCCTCCTGGAGCTTCAATTGGGAGAGGCCGAAGGGATTGGCCGTGAACAGGCCGTAGGTGCGGGAATGCCAGGGCGTGGGGTGACGGAAGCTGCTGGGATGATTGAGGAAGGCGATGCCAAGGTGCTCGCCCTCGACGGGGCCGTGGTAATCGCACCACTTCGCGCGCTTGCCCCAGGTGTCGGCATCGGTCTGGCCCTCGCTGTTGATGAGCTTGCCGCCCTCTTTCGCATCGACGGACATGCTGTGAGGCACGCGGATGCTGAGACCGGAGTCCTTCTTGTCATCCACCACCACATTGCCCTGGGAGGCGATGAGATCGATGTCCACGTCGATCACGCGGGTGTCACCCTTCACCTGGAAGGTCATGCTGCGCTCCTCGGTGATGGTGACCTTGCCCTCGGGATCGACGTAATCGGACAGCGCGTAGATGACGCCGGTGCTGCCGCCTTTGAGTTCCTTGAACTCACGGTGCTTGATGGCGCCGAGGTGCTTGATGCGCTCGCTGGTCTTCGGATTGGAGCCAAAGGAGGCCGCCTCCGCCCAGGTGTCGTAGCCGCCGATGCTTTCGTGGCCGAAATTCAGGCCGCGATGATGCGGGTGGTCCTGCTTCTCGCCTTCCACGTTCTTCATGGGGTAGGAACGCGTCATCGACTTGCCCGTGGGGCCGTAGATCGGCCAGAGGTAGGGCTTGTTCGCCTGATCGACGACGTATTCGGCGAAGACCTGTCCATCGACCTTCACGATGGCACCGCCGCTGGCGGTTTTTTCAACGGTGAATTCAGCAGCGCTGGCGAAGGGGGAGAGCAGCAACGAGGCGGCGAGGAGGGCGGTCAATTTCATGGTGGTTGAGTGAACGTGGCGAGTCTGAAATGCTTTCGACGGAGATCAATCCCAGCCGCGGAAGAAGGCGAGTGCATTGCGTGTGGTGTCCGCCGCGACTGTCTCCGGCGTCTCGCCGCGCAGGGCAGCGATGGCTCGTGCGGTGTCCGCCACGTAGGCCGGCTCGCAGCGTTTTCCGCGATGCGGCACCGGGGCGAGGTAGGGCGCGTCGGTTTCGATCATGTAGCCTTCGGCGGGAACCACCCGGGCCGTGTCGGCCATGGCCCCAGGATTTTTGAAACTGACGATGCCGGTGAAGGAGATCAGATGCCCGCGGTCCAGCAGCGGCCGCGCCTGCTCGAACGTGCCGGTGTAGCAGTGAAACACGCCCCGCAGATGGTCGCTGAAGGGCAGCACCAGCGCGGTGAGGTCCTCCCAGCTTTCGCGGTTGTGCAGGATGACGTTGAGCCTCGCCTGGGCGGCGAGTTCGAGCTGCGCGGTGAGCACCGTGGCCTGATGCGCCCGCCACTGCTCCAGCGTGAACCCGTCTGGCGGCGCATGGAAGTAATCGAGCCCGATCTCGCCGATGGCGCAGACCTTGGGGTGGCGCGCGAGTTCGCGCAGCTCGTCGATCCATGCCTCGCCGCTGACGGAATCGACATCGCAGGGATGGATGCCCACGGCCACGCGCACATCCGGCTCCTTTTCGGCCATCGCCAGCAGCTCACGCGCATTGGTCAGATCGGTGGCCGGAGCCACCATGCGGCTGACCCCGGCCGCACGCGCACGCTCCAGCACCGCCGGCAGATCCTGCGCGAACTGCTTGCTGCCGAGGTGCGTGTGGGAATCGAAAAACATGGAGCTGCGTGTCTTAGAACGCGGAACTGTAGAGTCAAGACTCCACGGGGAATTGCTCTAACTCATCGAAAGTTGCCGCGACAATGCTGGCCAATTGTGCCTCGGGAAAGCTGCCCGCGCGGTCCCTGTTCCAGCGCAATTTCTTGAGCATTCGAGCGCCCTTCACTATCATGCCCATGAGCCGCGGTGAAACCTTGTTGGAGTAGCCGCTTATCGTAGTGCGATGGAACACCGCTCTTTGCTTTCTTAACATCTCACAAAAGGAGGCTTTACCGAAGCCCTGCTGCCTCCGTACTCGCTCAATGGCATCGGCCTGCGCAGAAAGTGCCTCCGCATATGGCAGAGTCGGCACCAAAGCCAAAGACTGGCTGTCCAGGTACCAATCCCTGTTCACCGGCATTGCGATTCCGTAGTTGAAGCGATGCAATTCGCTCTCCGGGTCGGTAAGCCGTCGGATCAAGGCCTTTCCAGCTCTGATGGCAGAACTGCCCTTGAGCATAGCCAGATACCACGTGCCAGAAACCGGCGGCGTTCTTTTGGGAAACTCCAAAACTTCCAGGCCGTGGCACAGCGTGCCAATGGCACCCCAGCTCGTGAACCACTGCCTGGAATAGAGACAGGCAGGTTCATCGTTGGATGACCGGAACCAACTGTCTGCAAGCCGGCAGATATCCCAAGGCGAAAGCAGCTCAAAAAGCGTCCGAAGTCCCATCTGCCAGCGTCCTATCAAGCACGGGTCCAACCGCCTTTCTTTCGTCACGAGCGTTTCCCGTCGCGTCAACTGAGTCAACACCAACTCCAGCAGGAAGCTCACGCAGCACTCACGGTTCTCCATGCTGAAAGTGAAAGCGCCACCAACGGGCGGACCTTGGATCTGAGACTTCACGAACGCTGCATCCATCTTGAGATAGTTGTGCGGCGCGTACTCACTCGAAAACCCATGTCGTTCGCAATGTGACTCAATGTATCTGTTCTGAAGATCGATCAATTGTCCCCAATCAGGTGCCCGCCTGCCGGGCTGAGGAACGGGAGCATTCACGAAGAAGCTCTGGTCAACCAATGCGGGATAGTATGCGATGATTCCGCAGTTCTGACGGTCTGGAATGGCATAGTGATGGCGTTGCGGGTGGCAGTCCAACATCCGCTCACACGCCAGGTCGTGGGCAGCGGTCACGTAATTGATTGTATCCCAGTGGGCTGGTTGCTCGCCTGGATCCGCCGTCCCGTGTGGAAAACCCACCAGCAACTCCTGCCTGAGCAGATCTTCCAGCCAGATTTCATCCACTGAAATGATGTGGCAGTCTCCGAGCACAGGCAGCCCAGCATGACCCACTGTCTGTTGTAAGAGCACATAATCCTGCGGGTGGCAAAGTTTCACTTCGATGTGCTGACCAAACGTGCTGGTGAGAATCAGACGCTGCAATTCCAGGTTCCGGTGTTGAGGGGAATCGGACGAATCCGCATACAACGACAGCGTGATTTTCACCGGCTCAGGATGCCCTGAGAGCAGTTTCTTGAAGAACTGGAAACGGCTCGCATCGGCTTTGAGCCTGGCATGAACATCATCCCGGGAAATCTCCCAGAAGATCGACGGTTCGACAAACTCGGCTAGTTTAAGCACCGAGAACGCCTTGCAGGAACGGTTCTGGAACGTGATGTGCCGCAGCACAAAAACGTGATCGGCCATTCCTGCTGGAACCGATTTTTCCACCGGATTCTTTTCTTCGCCGACCTCAACAGAGTCCAGCACCAAGCTCACCACCTGACGCTGGCGGAACAACTCGAACAGAGCCGCAACAAAGTTGTCCCGGCTGGCGAGCAATGGGAAGCGGCTGTCGAGAGCGAATAAATCATCCACCACCACTCTGATTGCACCCTTATTCCTCGACTGAACATCCCGAATCGCAGCGTCCACGTCGTAAAGCAATTTGCTTTCGCTGATGTGTTCTGGCGGGAAATAACGGCAATGAACATCTTCCTCGCTGCTCAGGGCTGTCTGACAACCAGCCGTGGCTTTGTATCTGCCGGCTATTTTTGCCAGCATGGATCGATCATGATGAAATGAAATATAAAGCCAGTCGCGCGGTCTTTGCGCAACAAAATGCAAAGCAAGGTCAGTACCAGCAGAGTCAAGGTCGCTAACAATTACGGATACCGTGCCAGGGCGAAGATAGCCTATCTTGGCATCTAGATTTCTGAGTTTAACGGCGTGATCAATCTCCGCGATGCCGAGGCATCCGCTTCCATCTGCACGCCGAGCCGGCCGATCTCCGACCTCCCGGGACATTCGGTGCAACTGCGTTGGAATGGATGGGTAAACGATGAACCCCGTGTTTGTGCGATCGGGTGTTGCAAAAGGTCCGTTCTTGTCAACCGCCGCTCCTGGAGGCCGGTATGCGTGAATTGTATAGTGATGTTGGCCGCGTCGAAAGTAACGGTCGCGGGCTTTCACAATGGCAAGCCTTCGTTCTTCGAAACCTGAGGAGTGGGTGTTCACACCGAGACGAATGACTGCATCAGCCGCATATGTTTCGGGAGCGGTGCTTATTTTATGTTCTTCATTCCGCCTCCCTCCCACAGCAGGCTCCACCTCAAAACAGAACCACGAACGCAATCTGTGCCTCACGCAGTAAGCTTTCAGCCGCTTCCAGAACGCGCGTCTGTCCCCCAGGCTTGAGCCAGTCTTGATGTTTCCACCGATCAATCTGGCAAAGGCAGTCCGGCGAATCGTCTCAGCGTTGTCCAGCACGATGAGAATGCGCTGTTTGTCATCGACCGCTGTGCCACGGAGCGTCGGATGAGGGCAGCAGAAGCGGGAATTGATGTATTCAAAAACCTCAATAAGCATTTCCTGCTGCGGTTGCTCTTCCAGCGGCATCTCCACTACGACCACTTTACCAGCCCCATTGCCGCCCGCTGGTTTCAAGTCACGCAGGCGGGTAGAGAAACGGCTTTTTGCGATAAAACGAAAATCGTCAACTGCCCGGGCCTTGATGACATCGGCGGATTCCTGGGTCAGGAAGACAGCAAATGTTGGTAGTCGTGGCTCCTCTTGATGAGTGACGAAGCGGCAGGCAAGTTGCAAACCCAAGATGGACTTGCCGGCACAAGAGGCACCAAAAACAACTCCCATGAATCCCTTGGCACTATGATGCGCGAAGCCGGCGCTTGAGTCATGGTCGGGCCTCGAGGAGAGAAGGGCATCAAGCGTCGCAATTCCGCTGGGAAACGACTTTATTCCTGGCAGTTCATCCCCGGACGCCTGAAGTTTCGTCTTCATGGTATTTATTCTCCTGCTCGTGCTGTGAACTGGGCGCTAGTTTGATTGCCCCATGCTGCTGGGATGCGTGTAATCTCGCACCAGACCGCTCAGGCCATCGGAGTAGTTCTTTACGAAATGTTTCGCTGCCCGGCCTCCCATCATGGTTTTGACGTGTCGGTGGGCGTCATCGTCAGACCACCTGTTTGCGATGACAATCTGAGGAGGTTCGGCCGTGTCTAGAGCATCGGCCAGCAGATAGCTGATATAGCGGTCGCTGGCCGGCAGAGAGTATCCTATTATGACAATCTTTGAGGCCAGTCGCAGATGAATTCGCGCGTCGTCGAGCATCTTTGCAAAGACGGTGTTTGAGACGTGATCACGTTGCCAAGTCGGATAGACCATGGGGCGAACCACATGTCCGGACAAACGTCCCGTTGAAATAGTGCATGCAGCATTGCAATGCGGGCATGTCTGCCAATCGATGGATCCGTGCAGCTTGATCAACGGAAGTGACGGCTGCTGCATCCGGCTTTGTGGCGGTTGCTCACACGAGATTACTCCGTGTCCGCGAAACAAGGTTGGCTGGTTGCCATTCAAATCACTCATGCGAGCGATTGTCCGTTCGATCACCCTGTCGTAGTTCAAAGTGATGATGGCGGACAGTTGGTAACCAACGCATCCTGGAGTCCGTCTCAATGCCGGGGGAACCAAGTGTGGACGTGAGGCCATAACTTGCGACAAGAAGGCCTGGAACAGGCAGACACCTTGATCCGCACCATTCTGCCCCGACGGCGCTGGCATCCTCAAACAAGTGTCATTAAAGTGCGAGCGCTGCACAAAAGATCCAGGCTCGGGGTGTCGCTCGTGCAACAAAACAGCCTCTTCACAGACATGTGCGATAAATCGAGTCAACCGTTCTCGATCATTGCCTTCATTCTCATAAAGCAGGTCCACAAAGCTGAACAAATCCTCCAAAGTGGGCTCACGGCCCATCACCGAACTCAGAATCCGGCGGTAACGATTTGCCAGCGTGCTGATTTCTCTGATGAGCTCACCTCCTTTGCCCCCCCGTTTCCAAGCCACCGATTTCAGAACCTCCAGGCCTTTTGGGACAAAATCGTTCATCATGGGGACCCCCATTGAACGCGAGAAACCAGCACCAAGCAGAAACACCGTCTTTTCAGGAATGCGCTCCAACGCGAGCAACTGTTGTAGTGCTTGCGGAGAACGACGTGGCAGGCAATGACACCTTTGCTTACCCATAGGTGCAGTCTGATAAATCCCCGGTCCGATGCCAAGATAAAAATCACCAGCGTGCTGTTCGGAGTTGAATCAGAACGCCTTGTGCAAAGTTTCTTTTCCAGAGGTGCTCGCGATGATAGTGAGAAAATATGAGGTTCTGCCTTTTTCTTCCCCTCGTCCTTTTGTTGCCCTGCGTGGTTCAAAGCGCGCCGGAGGAATACTTCGCCATTCACGTCGTCGATGAGACCACGGGACGCGGCGTGCCGCTGATCACGCTGAAGACGACGAACCAGATCGCCCTGACGACGGACAGCGCGGGCTGGATCGCCTTCAACGAGCCGGGTTTGATGGACCGCGTGACGTATTTCAGCGTCGAGGGGCCGGGTTATGCGCTGCCGAAAGACGGCTTCGGCTTCGCAGGCGTGCGGCTGACGCCGCAGGCGGGGAAGACGGCGGAGGTGAAGGTGCTGCGCACGAACATCGCGGAGCGCATGTGCCGGCTGACGGGCCAGGGCATCTACCGGGACAGCACCCTGCTGGGGAAGGAGCCGCCGCTGCCACGGCCGAACCTCTTTGCCGATGTGATGGGCCAGGACTCCGTGCAGGTGGTGCCGTGGAAGGGGCGCTACTTCTGGATCTTTGGCGACACGCAGCGCACGACGTATCCGCTGGGCAATTTCCACTCCACCGCCGCGTGGAGCGATGCGCCGGACAAAGGCGGCCTGGACCCGGAGAACGGCATCCACTTTGAGTATGTGACCGATGAGGGCGGCGATGCCGTGGCCAAGATGCTGCCGATGAAGGAGCCGGGCGTGGTGTGGCTCTTCGGCCTGTGCACGGTGATGGATGTGCAACAACAGGAGCACCTGATGGCCCACTACTCCCGCTGGCGTGACCTGGGCAAGCGGCTGGAGCACGGCATCGCGGAGATGGACGAATCCACGGGCCGGTTCCGCCGCATCGCGGTGCTGGGGGATGAGTTTGAGTGGCAGCATCCGCGGCACAATGCCGTGCGTGTGAAGGGCGCGGACGGCGACTGGATGTATTTCTCCAGCCCGTTCAGCATGACCCGCGTGAAGGCGGACTACGAGTCACTGCAAAACACCTCCGCCTACGAGGCGCTGGCGTGGTCCGCCGAACACGGCGAATACGTCTGGCAGAACGCGGTGCCACCGACGACGCAAAAGGACGAGGAGAGGCTCATCGCGGAGAAAAAGATGCCGGCCAACAAGGCCCTGATGCAGGTGACCGACGCGAAGTCAGGCAAAACGGTGCATCTGCATGCGGGAAGCGTGCACTGGAACAAGCATCGCGAGCGCTGGATCATGATCGCCGTGCAGGAGGTCGGCGACGTTTCCTATTTGGGCGAGGTCTGGTATCTGGAGGCTCCGCAGATCGAGGGCCCGTGGCGGAAGGCGGTGAAGATCGTCACGCATCCGAAGTACAGCTTCTACAACCCGAGCCATCACGCCTTCTTTGACCAGCAGGACGGGCGCATCATCTACTTCCAAGGCACCTACGCCGAGACTTTCTCCGGGAATCCCGTCGCCACACCGCGCTACGACTACAACCAGCTCCTGTATCGCCTGGATCTCGATGACGACCGGCTGAAGCCCGCGCAAAAAGAATAGCGGCAGGACGGGATGACCGCCCTGCCGCCGCATGAAAGGGAACTTGCTCGCTTACTTCATCAATTCAGCCACCTTTGGACCGATGGCGTCCGCCCAGATCTGATAACCGGCGGCGGAGAGGTGGAGGAAGTCCGGCATGACGTTTTTGTCGAGCTTGCCGTCGGTGACCGGGAATTTGCCGCCGATGTCGAGGAAGAAGATGTTTTTGCCATCGTCGAGCTTGGCGATGGTCGCATTGACCTCCTTGAGCTTGTCGTTCTGCGCGTTGAGCTGGCCGTCGGGCTTGCTGCCGCGCGGGAAAACGGCCAGCAGCAGGATCTTCGCCTGCGGCTGCTTGGCCCGGATGGTTTCGACGATGGCGGTGACGCCCTTGGCGATGCCTTCGGCGGAATCGGTGGCCGAGTTGTTCGTGCCGATCATCAAAACGCAGGCCTTCGGCTTGATGCCTTCGAGCTCGCCGTTCTGGATGCGCCAGAGCACATGCTGCGTGCGGTCGCCGCCGATGCCGAAATTCGCCGGTGTGTAAGCACCGAAGGCCTTGTCCCAGATGTCTTTCTTGGATCCCCAGCCTGCGGTGATCGAATCGCCGAGGAACACGAGCTGCGCCTTGCCTTCCTGGGCGATTTTCACGAAACGCTCATGCGCCGCGATGAAGGCAGGATTCGGCTTGCCATCGGGGCCAAGCTTTGGCGCGGCGACATCCGGTGCCTGCGGCGGCAGTTTGACCGCCGGAGCGGCGGGAGGCGGCGTCTGCGCATGAACGACGGTGGTGAGGAGTGAAAGGGCGGCGAGTGTGGCTGGGATGAGTTTCATGGGCAGCCAGTCTGAACACAGCCGCATGAAGTGACAATCCCAAAGTCTCAACGAGCCCGCCGCAAGCTCCGCCCTTGCCCTTTTTGGGCCGTCCCGATAGTCTCCGCCGAAATTCAACCAACCACCCCTCGCTCCTCCCATGTCCGCCACACTCGCAGAACTGCTCGGCACCATGCTCCTCATCCTCCTCGGCGACGGGGTCGTCGCCAATGTGGTGCTCAAACAAACCAAGGGGCACAACAGCGGCTGGATCGTGATCACCGCAGGCTGGGCGTTCGCGGTGACGGTCGGTGTTTACTGCACGAATGCGATCAGTGGAGCGCATTTGAACCCGGCGGTGACAATTGCGATGGCAACGATCGGTAAATTCGACTGGGCGCTCGTTCCCGGCTACATCGCCGCCCAGATGGCCGGCGCCTTCCTCGGTGCGACGCTCGTCTGGCTGGCTTATCTGCCTCATTGGAAGGCCACGGACGACCAGGGCGCCAAACTGGCCGTGTTCTGCACCGGCCCGGCCATCCGCAACACCTTGAGCAACGTGATCTGCGAGATCATCGGCACCTTCGTCCTCGTCCTCGGAGCGCTGGCGATCCTTTCGCCCGCGAATCTGGTGCCGAACTCCGGTTTCGACAAAGGCCTCGCCCCCGCACTGGTTGGCGTGATCGTGTGGGCCATCGGTTTGTCACTCGGCGGCCCCACCGGCTACGCCATCAATCCCGCCCGCGACTTCGGCCCGCGCATCGCGCATTTCATCCTGCCCGTTCACGGGAAAGGCGGCTCCGACTGGCGCTACGCCTGGATTCCCGTCGTCGGCCCAATCATCGGCGGCATCCTCGGTGCGCTGGTTTACAAGGCGCTGTGGCCGGTGGTGTAAGTGTGGTCTTATGATCGCTGCGCGCGAAATTAGACCTGTTATTAACTTTTAAAAGAGCTATACGCCGGGGAGGTTCCAAGCAATAAGCTTGGGATGGAACCTTCGAGCAACAAGCCAAGAGCCGCCTACACCAATGATGTCAGCGACGCAGAGTGGTATTTTTGCCGCCCCTAACCGGTGCTGATGAAGGAAGACGCGCCCAGCGGGACTGTTCGCTGCGCGAAGTCTCCAACGCGCTGCGCTACATCGTGCGTTGCGGCTGTCAGTCGCGCATGATGCCCCACGATCTGCCGCCCTGGCAGAATGTTTACCAGAAGGCGCAGCGCTGGATGAAGGCGTGCTGCTTTGAGGTCATGGCCCATGATCTTCGTGAACTCTCCCGCCTGGCCAAGGGGCGCAAGGCCCGGCCCACGGCGGCCATCGTGGACGGGCGCACCTTGCAGTCTTCGCCTGAAAGCGGAGGCCGGGCAGGCTATGACGACTACTAGGCCGTGTTTGAAAACCTGTCGATTGGCGGATTTGGAGAGTTGAAGTAGAAGGGAGCTCCGATGAAAGAACAACGCTTTGCATGGTGGGGGCCGCTCAAGCAGCGGCTCAAAAAAAGGGTGCGCTGAAAGCGGGAGGCAGACCCAGGACAGGATTGGACATTGTGCTTGATGCGTTGTTCTACCGCCTGCGCAATGCAGGTCCTTGGAGAGACCTGCCCGAGGGCTTCGGCCCCTGGCGCACGATCTACGGCTGGCATAGGCTCTGGGCGCGTGAGGGTCTATGGACACGAATGCTCGCCCGGATGGCCCGCAAGGTCCGAAACAGGATCCGACTGGTCGATGGCACGCATGTGCGGGTGCATCAGTGCGCCGCCAACCCCAAAGGCGGAGCTGCTGCCCAGGCCATGAGCAAAACACGCGGCGGGCGCAACTCCAAGATCATGGCATTGACCGATGTGCGCGGGCTGCCGGTGAAGCTCTCCTTGATCGAAGGACAGGCCTACGAGGGCCACCACGTCATCGAGCTGCTCGATGACCCGTGCGGTTTGATGGTGGTGGGGGACAGCCGAGCGCAGCGAGACAGCCTGCCGCAGGCTGCCCGCAGGGCGAGGCGAAGCCGAGGCAACGGCTTCGACGATGACAAGCTGCGCAAGCAGCTCGAAGAAGTTGGGGCCGGGCACTGCTTCCCGAGCAAATCCAACCGCAAAAAGAAGCGCAGGCTCAACAAGCAGCGCTACCGGCAGCGCTACCGTGTGGAGAACTTCTTCTGCCGTCTCAAACGCTGGGCCTGCGCCAGCACCCGACGCGACAAGCTTGCTTTGCACTTTCTTTCCCTCATCCAGTTCGCCTCGATGATCGACTGGCTCAGATACGGCTGTTGAGAGTTTTCAAACACTGCCTAGGGCCGCAAAGGCAGCAAGATGCATGTCGCGGTGGACACCCTGGGACATCTGCTGGCGGTGAAGGTGACGGCGGCGAACGAACACGAGCGTGCGCAGGTCGGAGAGCTTGCCGCGCAGATACAGCAGGCCACCGGAGACAACGTGGAACTGGCCTACGTGGACCAGTGTTACACTGGGGAAGAGGCGGCAAGGCAGGGGCAGCAACACGGCATAAGACTTGACGTGATCAGTCTCTCGGAAGCCAAGAAGGGCTTTATGCTGCTGCCACGCCGTTGGGTGGTGGAACGGAGCTTTGGCTGGGCGGCTCGCTTCAGGCGCCTCTCAAGAGACTACGAGCGTCTGGCCTCGACTCTGACCGGCATGCACTGGCTGGCCTTCGCAACCCTCA
>NZ_JACSRD010000266.1 GCF_014879935.1 Prosthecobacter sp. | reverse complement strand
GCAAAAGGTCATCCAAATGACACAGGACACACATTCCCACTTGCCAAAACCGGAGCCATATCAACGTCCTGGTTCTGATGATGGATGAGGCAGTTCGTGAGGCGATGCTGTTTGCCATCGAGGAAGAAGGCGGCGTTCACGTTGTGATGCAGTTCGCAGTGGGTGTAAGTGGTGACGCTGTCGCCCACGTCGGCCACGCCGCCGGCGGAGGAGCCGTTCCAGGCGATTTCGGAGTCAAAGACATCCATCTGCACGGTTTCGTGGGCGCTGATGCCCTCGTCACCGTTGGAGAAGGCCTTCACATTTTCGAGCCGAAGGCCGATGCGGTGACCGTGGATGTTGAAACCGTCGTTCGCGGCATGCCTTGCGGTGATGTTTCGCACGGTGATGTGCGAACAGGCGATGACCACGCAGCTTTCCAGCTTCGTCGGCGGGCGGATGATGCGTCCGGTGCCGGGCGCTTTTTCCGTCGGCCAGCGGAAGTAGATCGCGCCATCGGCGGTCCAGGCCATCTGGCCGGGTTTGAGGGCTTCGGGGGCGGTGTAGATGATCTTGCCAGTCTCGCCGCTGGCTCGTTCGGCCACGCGGTTGCGACTGATGCGCACGGGCACTTCATCGATGAAAAGACCGGCGCGTTGTTCATCAGCGACGGGTGGATGCTCGGGGATCGGCGTCTGGGTGGTCCAGAGGTCGCCGTTCTTGATCCAAGCCTTGTCAGTGATGTCGATGCCGAGGTCGATGATCATGCCTTTGCCGTCGAAAACGGCCGGCTTCTCCGGGGTGCCGCCTTCAGACAAGACCAGCGGAGTGCGTCGGATCTCCTGGGCGTGAACCGCGATGATCGAGAGTGAGAGGAGAAGAATCGAGCTCATGGCTGGACAAAGGCGTGATTACTTGATGAGTTCCGGCTCCGCCCACACAGCGTAGTTGCTCTTGGGGTCGAGACCGCGGGAGATCGCATTGAGTTGCAGCAGGGAAACGGCGGAGACGTCGCATTCAAAGGCATGCGCGGCGTCCGTGCCGTTCACGACAGCGTTGGCGAGCGGCTTGCCATCGCCAAGCACGATGAACTCGACGCGGCCCTTGTCGCCGATGCCAGCCTGGAGGCCTGCGATGGCTGTGAAGCGGTGATAAACGCCTTTTGGCAGGTGAAAGGTCAGCGCCTTGCCCATGCCGGTGCTGATGCCTGACGCGAAGGCTTTTTCCACCACGCCGCCTTTGTCAGCGACGCGAAGCCGGATCGGCACAGCCTTCACGCCACCTTCCATCACCCCATTGCTGGAGGCATGGCCCCAAAACGGAGCACTGAAGAAGTGCGATTGTGGATAGTAGAGATGCACGGCCTCGACCGGCCAGAAGGTGAAAATGCCAGTGCGCTCGCATTTTTCCTTCGCAGCCGTCTCAAACTTGCCCGCACCGAGGCAGAGGATGGTGTGCATCGCATCGGCGACGACCTGCGCGTCCTTGGTCGCGGCCCGGAGCTGGTGTTTTTCGACCGTGACAGCGTCGTCCGCATACAGCGCCTGCATGATCGGCACCGTGGCGCTGCGGGCATTGATGATGCCCTCGTGCACGCGATGCAGCAGCCGCCAGCTTGCCTCCTCGACCGTGGTTCCAAGCAACCGCGGCTGATAACCGGCGATGCTTACCGCGAAGTCGCCGTTTTCGATCGGCCCGTGCAGCAGCTTGCCTTCCATCACGGGTGTTGGCGGCATGAACTGCTGGAGCAGCGTGAATTGATTGTCTCCCGGAACGGTGTGCGACGGGCTGCCGAAATCCTCGATCACATGGCAGATCGTGCCCATGAAACGTGCCGCGTCGCCGATGTGGCCCGCCTTGATCGAATCGACCGCCTTTTGCATGAAATAGCGCAGCGATTCGAGGTTCACGACCTGCTCCGCCTGCGGCAGGTGCAGCTTTTGCAGGTACACCTCGCCAGGGCTGCTCTCCATCGCCGCGTACTTCGCGTTTGCCTTGTCGGAGTACACGTTGTCCGGGATCATGCAGTGTTTCGCCGCCAGCAGGTCGAATTCAGATCCCAGGAGCTGGCGCTGCCACGTGGGCAGTGTCTCCAGCGCACCTTTGGTGATGGCGAGATGAGGCTGCCCCCAGGCGAAGGCGTGACGCGATGTGAAGGTGCCCAGGCAGAGCAGCAGCACTGCCATGGAGGAACGGAAAAGGCGACAATGACCGGAGGGGAGCGGGATCGACATGAAGGGAGTCAGCAAACGTTCAAAAAAAGCCGTTCTGACCGTTGCATGC
The DNA here is from genome assembly GCF_014879935.1 of Prosthecobacter sp. Taxonomy (GTDB): domain Bacteria; phylum Verrucomicrobiota; class Verrucomicrobiia; order Verrucomicrobiales; family Verrucomicrobiaceae; genus Prosthecobacter. The sequence continues at coordinate 11,859 of NZ_JACSRD010000266.1, read as the reverse complement.
GAGCGGGTCAAAAATGGTCCAATGCGCGAAATGAACCCGCCCGGACGTGCCCCGGCACCCGAAGCTTTTCATGGGGAGAACCTGCCCCTTTTCAAAACCATGAAAACGATTCTTGCCCTCATCGATTTTTCCGACATCACACGCAAGGTGCTGGACCAGGCCCTCGCTCTCGCGAAGGCGTTCGGCAGCGACATCGCCCTGATGCATGTCATTCCCGAGGAACCCGTGGCGGTGGACTTCGCACCGGCCCCTGCGGCTCCCGATGCCGAGATGTTCAACGCCCGCCAGCGGCAGTTGTTCGGCCTGCGCGACTGGATCAAGTCGCACGGCATCAACGCGACCGCGCAGCAGTTTGAAGGCGTCGTCGTGCGGACCTTGCTCGACCAGATCGAGCAGCTCGATCCGGACATCGTGATCATGGGATCGCACGGCCATGGCGCGCTTTACCGGCTGCTGGTGGGCAGTGTCACGGAAGGGGTGACCGGAATGCGACGCGGCCCGTCCTCGTGGTGCCCAGCACGCCCGCCGCCGAGGAAAAGCCGGTGAAAACCCCGCAGGAGGAGGACGAACCGGCCAAAATGGCCGCCCTGGGCGCGCCGGGCGTGATGCCTGCACCGCTGTGATCATCGGCGTTTCAGAAGCCGGTGTTTGGAAACCAGCGGCTGAAGTGGTTGTCGTCCAACTGTGTCAGCGGAATCGCCAGCGGTGTCGGCGGACCTTGTTTCGCCCAACGCTGGAGGTCTTCCCGGTGACCGAGGTGGCCGAGCACATCGAAAACGTTTCCGGCTGAGCCCTCGGGCCATCCTTTGGTCACCTGCGGGTCCCAGATGGCGATGCCGGGATCGCCTGCGGCGAGATAGGCGGCGGCTTTCTGGCAGAGTTCCTTCGGTTTGCCGGTTTTCCAGGCGATCGCCATGGGATAGGCCTTGGTGTTCGTGCCTTTCGTGATGCGACGATAGTAGTCCATGTCGATCTGGCCGGGCGTCTTCGTGAAGGACGTGTGATAGGCGAACCACGTCGTCGCCAGATCATCGACGAGGCCGCGCCGGATCCAGTTGGGCAGATCGAGGCCCCAGCGCTGGTTGTCAGCCTCCTTTGCGAAGGTGCCGAGGGAGATCTTGTAGCGCTCCTTGCGGCCTTGTTTCGCCGCCGTTTCATCCAGCAAAGCCCGAACTTCCAGCATGAAGTCGGTCATGATGGCCGCTCGTGTCGCATGGATGCGCGGATCATCATCCTCGACCGATTTGGCATCGGCGTTGTGCATCTGTTTGAAGCGTTCGCAGAAGGCGTCCTCCCACAGCGTCAGCGGCATGCCACGATTGAAGAGGAAGCCGACTCCTTCAGGCTGCAGTTCCAGCGTTTCGCGAAAGATCTCGATCAAATGCCGCCGCACCTCCGGCACGGCGTAGCTCATGTAAAAGGTCGGTGTGCCGTCCTTGTCGAAGCAGCGCCATTCGGGGTGCTGATAGTAGAACTGGCTGTTGAAGGTCTCCTCATACGGCATCGAGCCGACCCAGCCTGCCGGTCGCAGCATCACGTGAAACTCCGCGCCTTGTGCCTTCGCGGCATCACGTGCGACCTTGAGCGGGTTGATGCCCTTCTTGAACATCGTTTCCAACGACTTTGTGTAGGCGGCATACGCGCCGGTGGGAAAATCGGTGGTGCCTTGGCCCGGATAGGTGCCCACCTTGCTCGGGTAGCAGACCAGATCGCTGCCCGTGACCTGGAACCACCACTTGCCGATGTCCGTGCCTTCAAAGCCACGGAATTCCTCCGCCAGTTCCTCCGCCGTTGTCGGTTTGAAGGGCCAGATCCAGCTATGGCCGTCAAACGTGGCGATGGAGGTGCGGTGCTTCGACTTCGCCTGACTCGCGACGACTTCGGCGTCGGTCATCGGCACCACTTTGACGTAACAAACCGTCGCCGGCAGCCCGGGCATCGGCGCGATCTCGACCGACTGCCCTTTCAGCTCGGCGGCGGTGACAAAACACTCCTGGATGACCGCACGGCGGTTTTCCAGCAGGGCGAGGTTGTTCGCCAGCCGGCGAAACACCGGCTCGTCGCTCAGTTTCGCCTTGATGCCGTTGCCGCCGATGTTGAATCCGCCGGAGGTCGTCGCCAGGCCAATGTAAACCGCATGCCATCCACGCTGCGTCAGCGGCAGCTTCACCACCGGTGGATTCGTGGCGCTGTAGATCGACAACGCGGTGCCTTTCATCTCGGCCGTGGCGAAGGGGATCATCTTCCACTTGCCCTTTTGGCGTTTGCCAGTGATCAGCGCGGCGGAAGGCTCCACCTTTGACCCATCGGTCATCACCACGGCTTTGTCAGCCTGGGACAAACGCCGGGAGTCGTCCCGGAAAAACTCGGCCGCAACGATGGGGCCCCATGAAGCCAAGCAAACCGCCAGAGTGATGAAGCGCGTCATGCCATCTGAACGCCGCCATGACTTGCGGTTTTGCCGGATCACTCCCACACGCCGAGCTTCACGAGCTGCTTCGTGGCCGCGCCGGCCCAATCACGGTTGGCCGCGGGGCTTGCAGGGCTGGGGTGGAGAACACGGCCGGTTTTGAAGGTGCCGCGCATCGTTTCCTTCGCTCGGTTCGCGCATTCCTCGGCATACGCGCCGACGCCGATGACCCACTCCGGCTGCAACGCGGCAATGACCGCGGCGAGATGCTCGTCGCAATGACGGTTGAGCACGGCGGCCTCGGCGGCGGGCAGCTTGTCGGGCGTGAAGTTGCGGCCGCCCTCCTCGATGAAGACCAGCGGGCAGTAGTTCGCGACGAAGTGCTCTGCGAAAAACGCCTCCGCTTTGCCGAAGCGCTGCGCAAAGTGCCCCCAGAGCCGGCGGCCGCTGACTTCGGACTGCGGGCAGTCGAATCCGAGCACGGGGCGTTTTGGATGTTCGCGCTCCGGTTTGCCGACAGGTTCGCGGATGCCCATCCAGTCGCGCACGGAGGCGATTTCGCCGAAGGGAACGCCTGTTTGCGTCATGCCGAAGGGGCCGGGATTCATGCCGACGAAGACGACGCGCTTCTTTCCTCCGCCAAAACGGCGCAGATAGGCCTCATGCGGCGTCCACGCGTAATCGAGCGGCTGGTACACATAATCGACCGGCGCGGCGAAGCGCAGGGGGCGCAGATTTTCACGCAAAGCGCGGGCGGCGGCGATCAAGGCATCAGAAGACATCGGCCGATGAGATGCGTGGATGTCCCTGGCGTCAAGCGGCGCAAAAAAAGCTCGTATCCGAAAAGGCGACCGCTAGAGTCCGCCGCCGTGATGCAAACCCACGCGCTCCACGCGGTTCTGGCCGCCGTCTGCCTGCTGAGCTCCGCCACGGCGGGCGAGGCAATGAAGATCGTTCTGAAAAATGGCGCTGAGTTGCGAGGCGAGGTGCTGAAGGAACGCGAGGACTCCATCGTGCTCGACCTCGGGCACACAGTGCTGACGGTGCCGCGTTCGGATGTCTCGATTTTCGAGAAGGTGAATGCCGCCGCGACCCAAACGGCCGCCGTGCAGGGCGAGGACATCTACTTTGTCGAGCCGGGCCGTGAATCGATGACGGTGGAAAAAAACGTTCAGCGCGTGGCGGAGTCGGTCGTGCAGATCCAGACCGCGTCCGGGCTCGGTTCCGGCTTCATCATCAACAAACTCGGGTATGTGATCACGAACCAGCACGTGATCGCCGGCGAGCGTGAGATCACGGTCGTGGTGTATCGCAAAAAAGCCGGCGGACTGGAGAAACAGCAGTTCCCGAAGGTCAAAATCATCGCGATGAACGGCTTTCTCGATCTCGCCATCCTGCAGATCGACGATCCGGCCGCGGAGACGCTGCCATTCGTGCCGCTGGGCGATTCGGAGCTGCTGACGCAGGGGCAGGAGGTCTTTGCCATCGGCAGTCCGCTCGGGCTGGAGCGCTCCGTGTCGAAAGGTATCGTCAGCATCCGTGCGCGTGAGAATGGCGGGCGCTGGTACATTCAGAGCACCACGCAGATCAATCCCGGCAACTCCGGCGGGCCGCTTTTCAACGCCCGTGGCGAAGTGGTGGGCGTGAACAACATGAAGGCGGCCGGAGTCGGCGTGGAAGGCCTGGGATTCTCCATTCCGGCGAATGTGCTGCGCCTGTTCCTGAAGAATCGCGAGGCCTTTGCCTTCGATCCGCGCAATCCGAACAGCGGCTTCCGCTATCTGCCACCGCCCGGACCGCCGGAGGAAAAATCAAAGGCGGAGTCTGTAACTCCGCGCAGTTGATTTCCCCATACGGGTGCAGGCCGCCATCCGAACGATTCATTGTCATGAAACCCCCACGCACGCTATCCGCCCTCCTGCTGCTGCTCAGCAGCCTCCTTCCTGCCTCCGCCGCCGACCGGCTGGAGCAGTGGTACAATTTGATGCCAAAGAACACCGCCGCCGTGATCGCGGTGAAGAACACCCAGGAGCTGCTGGCGGACTGGGATGCGAGCACGTTCGCGAAATTCATGCAGGACGAGGCGGTGCAGCGCTGGACCGCCCCCATGCGCACCGAAGGGGATGCGCCGTGGGACAAGTTCTTCAAGGATCACTACGGCGTCGGCATGCATGACACGCTGAAGGAGTATCCAGGCGCGCTGGTGAGCTTCCTCGTGCTGGACAAGCTGGACGATTTCAAAAACAACCCGCCTAGCGTGGCTCTCTGCGAGATCGGCGGGAAGCAGAGCGAGATCGAGGCGCTCAAGCAGGCCGAAGTCGAGGCGGGCAAGAAGGACGACGCGGATCTCAAGCTCGAAACCGCCGAGATCGGCGGTGTCAGCGCGCGGATCGCCACCTCGGAGCCGGAAAAGGACCGGTGTTTCACCGCCTGGGCCTTCGTCGGCGATGTGATGGTGGAGTCCACCTCCCGGAAGCTGCTGGGCGAGATGATCCGGGCCGTCAAAAGCGGCGCGGGTGATGCTCCGGGGACCGCGCGTGAGCATCTCGCCCGCATCGGCCAGCTCACGAACGGCGGCGGGGACGTGATGATCTACCTGAATGGCGTGAAGCTGCTGGAACTGGGCCAGAAGGCGCTCGAGGAGGACGATCAAAAGAAAAAGGAGGAAAAGAAGGCCGCGGGCGGCATCGGCTTCGAGATCAAGCCGAAGCAGATCATGGACATGTTCGGCGCGCAGGAGCTCCAGGCGGTGGCTTTGACCATGGAGATGCAGGACACGCAGATGCGCACGGATTTCATCGTCCTGCACCCGGAGAAGCCGACGGGGCTGGTGTCGCTGATGCGTGCCACCGCCAATGAAGTGGTGCTGCCGGCCTTCATCCCTGCGGATGTGCTCCAGGGCGCGGTGACGCGGTATGACTTCGGCAAGTTTTACGACGGCGTCCTGGGCATGGTGATGAAGCTGGGGCCGATGGCGCTGATGGTCACCATGCAGATCCCGCAGTTCGAGCAGCAGCTCGGCTTCAGCATCCGCAATGACCTGTTCGACAGCCTTGAGGATGAGATCGCCACTGTTCAGGACGGGGAGCTGGACCAGCAGAGCCAGGTGATGATCTTCAAGATCAAGGATGCGCAGAAAATCGGCGGTGTGCTCGACAGCCTGAAGCGTTTCGTGGGCGCGGGCTTCGGCGCGTTCGAGGAGGCGGATTACCTCGGCTACACGGTCAGCACGTTGAAGCTCTCCCAGACCTCCAGCGCGGCCTCGGAGGTGGCGTTTTGCAACACCGGCAAGCACCTGCTGATCTCCATCGGAGACAAACGCACGCTGAACAAGGTGCTCTCCCGCATGAAGGACCCCTCCGGCCCCAGCATCTGGGAGAATCCGCAGGTGGAAAAGCTGCTGGCCGCCGTGCCGCCGAACTACGGCGGCGTCACGGTCACGGATGTGGGCAGCTCGATCAACATGCTGGCCACCGCAGCCAGCGCGATCGAGGCGCAGGGCAAAAAAAAGGCCGCTCCTGGCAAAAAGAAGGGCCCGGGCAAAAAGGCCGCGCCTGCGAATGAAGACGCCGAAGCGGCCGCGGACGGCAAGATGCTCGATCCAAGCGCCATTCCGGCGAAGGAGGTGTTCCAGCGCTACTTCGGGCGCATGCTCGGCACGCAGTATTCCCATCCAGATGCCATCCAGATTCACTACCTCGTGATTCCGCCGGAAGGCGAATGATCCCGCGAGGCGTCTGCCTTTCTTCCTCCATGCGTCCCGTTCTTTTCTGCCTCCTCGCCACCACCATCCTCGCCGAAGGGCCCGCGCTCTACTTCGACGGCCCGGAGATCGTCAAACTGGACTGGAACACCTCCAGTCCGCGCTCCGGTGACTTCAACGGTGACGGCCTGACCGACATCGCCATCGTGAACTCCGCCCGCGCACGGATCGAGTTCCTGCTGCAACGCAAGGAGGGCGTGCAGCCGGGCGAGGCGGAGAAAACCGCCCGCACCGACCGCTGGAACCCGATCCTGGAGGTCTCGCGCTTCGACAAACGCCCGCTCGTCATCGGCCGTGCGGCCACCACGCTGGCCGTGGGTGATTGGAATGGCGACAAGAAGACTGACATCGCGTTCATCACCGACGACGACAAGCTGGTGCTGCGCATGCAGGACGAAAAAGCCACATGGGCGGAGAAAAAGGAGTTCACGCTCGATTCCGCTGCTGACGACACGGAAACGCTCATCGCCCTCGATTTAAACGGCGACGGCCGGGACGACATCGCCTTGCTGACGGACCGGCGGTTGATGGTGTTGCTGCAAAAGACAGCCGGTGGCTGGGCGGATCCGCAAAACCATGCTCTGGGCGAAAGCGGCAGCGCCGGCCTCAATGCCGCAGACCTGGATGGTGACGGGCGTGTGGATCTTTTTTACACCGCACAGGAGGGCGATGCGCTGATCGTGCGGCTCCAGCATGAAGGCACCACGTTTGGCGAGGAGTGGCGGCTGGAAATCCCCGCCACGCGGCATTGGCTGCGGCCGCTGCGGCTCGGCGGGAAGAAGACCGGCGTGGCCTGGATTCAGGACAAGACGAACAGGGTCGAGGTGGCGAAGCTGACGCAGGGAGCGGCCGAGCCGAACGCCGACCAGGCGGCGACGATCCGCCACGCGATGCCGCCGACCGATTCCAAAAACGGCGCCGTGGCCTATGGCGACCTCACGGGCGACGGTGTGGCGGATGTGGTGATGTCCGAGCCGAAGGCGGCCCGCGTGTGGTTGTTTCAAGGCAGCGCCAGCGGGGCTTTCAGCGCGGGGCGTGAGTTTCCCGTGCTCAGCGGCGTCGAATCGCTGGCCATCGCGGATGTGGACGTGGATCAGAAGCCGGATCTCGTGCTGCTGAGCCCGGGTGAGCAGGCGGTCGGGGTGGCTCATTGGCAGGAAAACCGTCTGTCGTATCCCGAGATCGTTTATCAGGCCAAGGAAGGCGAGACGCTGCTGACGCTGACGGCCGGATCGCTGCTCGGAATGGATGACGCGGGCATTCTTTGCGTCAGCGAGCTCAAATCGAAGCCGCAGCTCGTGACTTTGCGCAAATCGGCCTCCAGCAAGGGCTTCCTGGCCACAACGCAGGAGTTGGGAGTCAAAACCGGCCGCATCAACGGCATCCGCGTCGTGGATGCCAATCAGGATGGACGTGGAGATCTGGCGTTGTTTTCGAATCTGGGGCCGTTGCAGCTCCTGCTGAGCACGGCGGACACCAAAGCGCCCTTCAAACGCGTCGAAGGCATTCCAGACAGCTTTGTGGCGAAGCTGGCCCCGGCCGCGCTGACCACGGGCGATCTCGACGGTGACGGCAAGGAGGAGTTCATCCTCGCGCATCAGCAGCTCGCCCGCGCCTTCAAGGTCGATGCGGAGGGCAGGGCGACGGTGGTGGAGCAGTTCAACGCGCCCGATGCTGCGGCGGAGCTGCACAGCGCGCTCGTTTCCCGCAGGAACGGCAAGATTTCCGTGCTGCTGATCGACGCCACGCACAGCAAGCTGCATGAACTCACCGCCGGCGAGGATCGCGTCTATCGCACCGATCACACGCATCCGCTGCCCGTGATGACGCCGGACCGCTGCGTGCTGATCACGGCCGAAAAAGCCACGAAGCTGCTGCTTCTCGCCAAAACGAGCTTCCAGATCGCCCCGCTCGACGGAAACACGCTGAAGCTGGAGACGGTGGCCAGTTTCGACAGCGAGCTGCAGGACACCACGCCCGCCGATCTCATGGCTGCGTCGTTTTCCGGCGGAGATCGCGATGACATCGCGCTGCTGGACACGGCGAAGAGCCGCGTGATCGAGTTCTTCCAGCCTGTGAACGGCTCGAAATGGCAAAGCGCGATGCATTTCCGTGTCTTCGAGACCGACCCGCATTTCCGGGGCAAGACAGGCCTGCAAAACGAGCCGCACGATTATGCGGCGCTGGATCTCGACTCCGACGGCCGCCTTGATCTGTGCCTGCTCACGCACGACCGCGTGCTGCTCTACTTGAGAAAGAAGTCGGAGTAGCTGCGCAGCAGGCGGATCATCTCGCCGGAGCGGGGTGACCACAGGTACCACCAAAGGGTCACAGCGCCGCCACCGAACCAAAGGAACACGCGCCAGGCGGCCCTCCGCCTGCGGATGAAGCCGAGGATCAGCAGCACCAGCGCCCAGGCGCCCGCGGCCACGAGCAGGATGACTTGCGGCAGCGGGAATCCAAAAAGCAGCAGGAATCCCGTCCACAGCATGATCGCCAGCTCGATCAGCGTCAGGAAGGCTTCAGCGAGTCCGGCGATGCCGATGCCGGAGCCGGACATGGGCTCGATTTGTCCCAGGGGCATCCAGGTGCCGAAGGCGGGTGTGGGCAGCCTTTGGCGGCTGCGCACCTTCGAGTAGGAGTCCGCCCACTCCTTCTCGCCGACGAGTGGAAGTTCACAACTGCCCGGATCGAACGGAACGGTGGTTTCCGCCGGTTCGGGCTCGGCGGTGAGAGTGCGTCGGCGAATCTGGCTGCGGCCGGGCTGATCCTGTGTGGCCGGCGTCGCATCGGACGCTGGACTGGCTGCGCTGGAGGGATCTGCTTTCATCTGGTAGGCGCGTCGGGTTACCCCATAAGACCTCCAGGCTCCCGCCGCACTCTGGCAATGGTCATGAAAGGTCATGTCCGGGCATGACCTGATCGGAAGGACTAATCGAAGCGCTTGCGTTGAAGCGAAGCCTTGACCATCGGTGGTACAAGGAGCGGCCAGATCGCCGCGCCGGAACTTGATGGACACGAAACCGATTTCCCTGCTGCTGGTCGATGACCAGGTGCTCTTCCGCGAGGCCATGCGCACGCTGCTCTCCCTGGAGCCGTCTTTGAACGTGGTGGCGGAGGCATCCCACGGCGAGGAAGCGGTGCGGATGGCCGCGGAACACCAGCCACAGGTCGTCTTGATGGACTTGAGCATGCCGGTGATGTCGGGTTCCGAGGCCACGCGCCGCCTGCGAGCGGCCAATCCCGAGGTGCGGGTGCTCGTTCTGACGACTTTTGACGATGAGGAGGGCGTTTTCGATGCCCTGCGTTCCGGCGCCTCCGGCTACCTGCTGAAAAACACGCCGGTGGCCCAGCTCGTGACGGCGATCCGCACCGTGGCTGAAGGCGGCACCTACCTGCAGCCGTCCGTGGCCACACAGGTGGTGGCGGAGCTGAACCGCCTTTCCCAGCGCCCGAATTCCGACGCCGCCCACCGGGTGATGAGCCTGCTCTCACTGCGTGAGATGGAGATCCTGCGCCACCTCACGCGGGGCATGAGCAACAAGGAGATCGCCGCCGCGCTGAACATCACTGAAGGCACGGTGAAGAACCACATGACGAGCATTTTCGACAAGCTGGAGGTGCCGGACCGCACCTCGGCCGCGCTCAAGGCCCGCGAACTCAACCTGGGCTGAGGCGGAGCGCGGCGTGTCGGGAGAGTTGCGCCGCGCGGACGCTTGCGCAGGCGGATTTCATGCCTCACATCAGGCGCACATGAAACGCCTCTACCGCCACGCCCAGATCGCCAGCGAAGATTCGCCAAAGCTGCAGACCGCCGACGTGCTGGTGGAAGGGGAAAAAATCATCGGCGTGGCCGCCAGCATCGAAAAAGCCGATGACGCGGAAGTCATCGACTGCTCGGGGCGCATCCTGATGCCCGCGATGTTCGACATCCACGTGCACGCCCGCGAGCCCGGGCAGGAGGAGAAGGAAAACATCGCCACCTGCGCCGAGGCGGCAATCAACGGCGGCGTCACCGGCTTCATCATGATGCCGAACACCTCTCCGGCCATCGACAACGCGGGCGTCGTGCGCAGCGTGCTCGAAAGCGCCCGGCGCACACGCATCGGTCCTGGCATTTTCACCAGCGGTGCCATCACGAAGGGCCGCAAGGGCGAGGAACTGGCCGGAATCGCCGGCATGAAGGCCGCCGGCGCGGTGATGCTGACGGATGACGGCTTCCCCGTCGATAATCCGCAGGTGCTCCGCCGTGCCATGGAGTATGCGCGGGAGTTTGACATCCCCCTCGCCAGCCACTGCGAGGTGAAAGAACTCAGCGGCAAAGGCTGCATGCACGAGGGGAAGGTCAGCTACGCCCTCGGCCTGCCCGGGATCCCGGCCATTTCGGAGGAAATCTGCATCGCACGGGACATCCGCCTCGCCGAATTCACCGGCGTGCATCTCAACATCCAGCATGTGAGCACCGAGCGCGGCATGGGCACGATCAAACGCGCCAAAGACCGCGGCATCCGCGTCACCTGCGAGATCGCGCCGCACCATCTCCTCTTCAATCACGAGCACATCGGCGACTACAACACGCACTACAAAATGAACCCGCCGCTGCGCACGCCGGAGGACAACGCCGCGCTGCTCCAGGGCCTCAAAGACGGCCTCTTCGACGTCATCGCCACCGATCACGCCCCGCACACGCCTTTCGAGAAAAACCAGGACTTTGCCAGCGCCCCCTTTGGCATCACCGGTCTCGAAACGGCCCTCGTCTCGCTCTACGACCGCTTCATACGCCAAGGCATCCTCGACTGGAGCGTCATCGTGAAGCGCTACAGCGCCGAACCACGCCGCATGTTCAAACTGCCGCCCGTCCCTGTCAAAGAAGGCGGCATCGCCGAGTTCATCGTCTTCAATCCGCAAGCCACGACGACCTTCAGCCGCGAATTCATGAAGTCGAAGAGCATCAACACGCCGTTCCTCGATCAGACGCTGCAAGGCATGGTCGAACGGGTGATTTATCGCGGCGAAGAGCTCAAAGCGTAGAGTCCCAAGCCGGCACCGACTTCGCGGCAGCGTCGTGGAGTGCGGTGGCAGAGATGCGAGGGGCACCTCGCATCGACGACACCGCCGTCGAGCGCTGGAAGAAGGCTCTCCGGCCTTTGCACGCCGTCCGGCGCGCGACAGCGGCGTCGCGCCAAGGCTTGCCGCACGCACTCCACGACGCTGTCGCGACTTCGAGAACTCCAACCAGACAGCACTTGCCGCTCCGGGTGCCTCCCGCTAGCATCCCACGATCATGATCCGCGAGTTCACCATCGAGAACTTCAAATCCATCGAAAGCCTCACGCTGCCACTGGGCCGCGTCACCGTGCTGATCGGTGAGAATGGAGCGGGGAAGAGCAATGTGCTGGAGGCTTTGGCTTTTTTTTCCGCCGCAGGCCATGGCAAACTCGATGAAGAGTTTCTTCATAACCGCGGTGTGAGGATCACTTCTGCATCTAATGTGCTATGTGCTTTCAACAACGCTCAAAACCACTCTTTTGAAGCAGGTATTGCGACCGTCGGCAAACCAATAAAGATTCTCATTTCGGACTTGTCTAAACTTGAACATGGCGAGCAAGGATGGGGTGCTAGTGGTTCGGAACGGCCAAGTCGAGGGGTGAAAAGCGGTGTTGTGGTGGTAAAAGAGGTGCATGGC
>NZ_JACSRD010000099.1 GCF_014879935.1 Prosthecobacter sp. | reverse complement strand
GACGCGATCAAGAAAGGGCGAATATCGGCCAGCAAGACGGACTTTGGCCGGTAGCAAACCTCCCCCGCTGCACTGCCTCCCGCTCCGAATCCTGATGGACCTGCGGCCCCTGGCGGTCCTGGAGGCCCGTCAGGCGGCGGTTTCGGCCCGGGTGGCGGATTTCGCGGCGGTTTCGGCCGCCGTGGCGGCTTCGGCGGCCCGGGTGGCGAAGGCATGGGAGCCACTCCCGGCGAGGGCGAGACCTTCACGATCACGGGCGACCAGGTGATGATGCAATTTGCGGCGAACCCAGTCGCCGACATCCTCGCGATCTACGAGAAGCTCACCGGCCTCACTCTGATCAAGGACACCAGCATCTTCGAAGGAGCGCAGATCAGCCTCGTCACACCCAAACCGGTGCCCAAGGAGGAAGCCATCAAGCTCATCGAGGCCTCCCTGCTCACCAACGGCTACGCCATCGTCACCGAGCCCGGCGGCAAAAGCGCCAAGATCCTTCCCGCACGCAGCCAGAGCGCCAATGCGGTGCAGTTTTCCCATGGCGTGCAGTTTTACACCAGCCCGAAGGACATCCCGGACAACGAGAGCATCGTGTCCTACTTCATGAAGCTGGACTTCCTCACGCCTGAGGACGCGGCCACGATGTTCTCCGGACATGTGGGCCTGGGCGCTTACGGACGCATCACCGCCGTGACGACGCCTCCCGGCATTCTCATCACCGAAAGTGCCACCGTGGTGAAGCAACTCATCAGCATCCGCGAGGCCATCGACATCGGCGACACCGGCTCGTCGCTCGTCACCAAGTTCATCCCGATCAAATACGCCGACGCTGCCACCATCGCCCAGATCATCCAGGCCACGCTCACCGCCCAGGCCCAGGAGAAGGAGACCAAGGGTGTGAACACCATCCGCGGCAGTGCCGGCAGCGATGGCCGTGACAATCGGGACAACCGCAACGACAACAACAACGCCCCGCGCCCCTCCCAGCCCGTGTTCATCAACGGCGTTCAGGTCAATCCCAACGCCCAGTCTCCCCAGCCCAGCGCCCAGGTCGTCGCAGACACACGCCTGAACCAGATCCTCGTCGTCTCCTCCCCGGCCGACTACACTTACATCGCCAGCTTGATCGGCGAGTTCGACAAGCCCCTCGAAGTCGTCGAGCCATACGAGCGCAAACTGCGATACGCTGCGGCTCTCGATGTGCTCAGCGCCGTGGTTGATCTGCTGCAGGAGGTCAACACCGGCACCACACAGCTCCCAGGCGGCGGCACCATCCAGCAGCAGCGCCAGCAGGCCCTCGCGACGAACAGCAGCCAGCTCCTCGGTGGTCGCAGCACCACCGGCACACGTGGCGGCACCGTGGGCAGCACCAGCGCCGCGGCAGCCTCCTCCGACACCGCCTCGACCACTTCCACGAGCATCGGATCCCGTGCGGATGTGATTTCCGGCCCCACCGAAAACAACGCTCCCGTCTCAGTCCTCGTCGGGAAGACCCGCGTCGTCGCTGACCCGATGGCGAACACCATCCTCGTCATGGGGCGCAAGGAGGACATCGACAAGGCCAACAGCCTCCTCGACAAGCTCGACCGCAAACCGGCCCAGGTCTATCTCGCCACGGTCATCGGCGAGCTCACCCTCACGGACGGCTACACCTTCGGGGTGGACTACCTCGCCGCCATGAGCCGGGCCGGAGACGGTGTGAACCTCAGCGGCAGCAGCATCACCAACCGCCAGGACATCCTCACCGGCAATGCACTCACCCGGGCCATCGCCGACCAGCGCACCAATGCCATCACCAACGCCTTCGGACCTGCCGCCGGCCTCAACCTCTACGGAGCGATTGGCGACAGCTTTGAGACCTTCCTCAACGCGATTGAGACGACCAACAAGTTCAAGATCCTGTCCCGCCCGTCGGTCTTCGCCCTCAACAACAAGAAGGCCGTCATCACCTCCGGCCGCCAGATTCCCGTCCCTTCCCAGCAGACCACCTTTGCCAACAACAACGCCGCCCAGGGCAACACCACGACCACCATCGAATATCGCGACGTTGTATTGAAGCTGGAAGTCGTCCCGCTCATCAACGCTGACGGCGAAGTCACGCTGACGGTGGCCCAGGTCAATGACACCGTCGTCGGCACCCAGCTCGTCCAGCCCAATGAAATCCCGATCATTGGCACGGAGCAACTCGTCACCTCCGTCACCATTCCGGACCGCAACACCATCGTCCTCGGCGGCCTCATCTCAGAGCAAAAGACGCTCGACAAGCAAGGCATCCCCGTGCTGGGCAAAATCCCCGGCCTGGGCAAACTCTTCCGCACCGATACCAACGCCATCGTCCGCAAGGAGTTGATCGTGTTCATTCAGCCCCAGGTTGTGACCGACAACAACACCGTCCGGGCTACCTCTCTCAATGAGGACTATCGCACCAAGGTCGGCGGCGAAGCCGCGCAGCGCTTCCCGCAAATCGTTCCACCTCCGACACCGGAGCCTGTGGTGGAAAAGAAGAAAAACTTCTTCCAGCGCATGTTCAACCGGGACAAGGCGGCCCAGCAGTGAGGCAACGCAGTCGGCGATCACGGCGTCCGGAGAGCCGTCCCTTGACCGTTCGGCCTCTTGATCGTTGACTGTACGCGTCTTGCACGCCGCACTCCACACCCTTCATCTCGCCGAACCCTTTCGCATCGCCCACGGAACGTCCACCACACGTCAGGTGCTTCGCGTTTCGGAAGGCGACCACATGGCCGAGGCCCCCTTCGTCCCCTACTACGGCGAAGATCCTGAGCAGACGCTGGCGATCCTTCAGCGAAGCATCCTGCCGCCAGTGCTGCCGCGCACGGCCTCACTAGCGCTCAATCTCCTGCGCCACGACATCATCGGCCACGCCACGCAACAACCCCTGTCTGCATTTGCACGTTCCGCGTTGGGGGAGCCCGTTCGACAGCCACCGCCCGGCTGCCGTTCCTTCAGCATTCCCACCGATCTGACTGTGTTTGCTGAAAAAGTCAGCGCCGTCGCAGAGCAGTTTCGCGTCCTCAAGCTCAAGCTCGGCTCGGGCGATCTCGGACTCGATCTCGCAACCGTCTCAGTCGCACGCATGGCAGCGCCAGATGCTTATCTGCTCATCGATGTGAACGGTGGCTGGGACCTCCTGGAAGCTGCGCCCATGATCGAAAAGATCGCCCACTACGGCCCGGCGCTCATCGAACAGCCAATTCATCACCGCCATGGCCCGGAAGCCTGGGAGGAACTGCGCTCCAACCTCCCCGGCGACGCGCCGCCCATTTTTGCGGACGAAAGCATTCAATCAGCCGCCGACATTCCCGCACTGGCCGACTTCATCGACGGTGTGAACATCAAACTGCTCAAATGCGGCAGTTTCGACGCCGCTGTCGCCGCCATTGCCGCTGCCCGACAGCACAGCCTGCAGATTCTCCTCGGCTGCATGATCGAATCCAGTCTCGGAACCACCGCTGCCGCTCATCTGGCCCCTTGGGCAGACTGGATCGACCTCGACGGCCATTTCTACGTCGCCAACGATGATTTCACCGGCATCCAATACGACGCCAGGGGCGAACTCGTCATGCCTGACCACCCCGGCATCGGTGCCACTGCCAAATGAACACGACCTTGCTGCAAAACGCCGCTGAACGGCACCTTCCCGCCACGCTCGACCTTCTTCGTCGCCTGGTCGGCATCAACAGCTTCACAGCGAACGCCGCCGGAGTCGATGCAGTCGCCAGGCTCACCGCCGAAGCCTTTGAGCCGCTTGGTTTCTGCGCCGAATACGTCCCCTGCACGCATCCTGAATCGGGACACCATCTCTTCCTCACGCATCGAGGTCAGGGCGGCGATCCCATCGTTCTCGTCACGCACTCCGACACCGTCTTTCCGCCTGAAGAAGAGCAACGCAACGAGTTCCACTGGGACGAGCGCCCCGATGAAGGCCGGATCTACGGCCCCGGCACGGTCGATAACAAGGGCGGCACGGCCTTGATCTGGCTCATGCTGCAGATCCTTCGTGACTGCGCTCCTGACATTTTCGATCGCACCCACTGGATTGTCGCCGCCAATGCCGCCGAAGAGGTCACCGGCGATGATTTCGGCCGTGCCACAATCAAACTGTGCCATGGCAAGGCCCGGGCCGTTCTCGTCTTCGAAGGCGGTCCAGTTGATGCCCTGGGCTGGCACATCGTCACCTCACGCAAAGGCCGCAGCACCTGGAAACTCACCTCCGAAGGCAAGGCCGCGCATGCCGGCAGCAAGCATCATGAAGGCGTCAATGCGATCGATGCTCTCGCCCGCGTGCTGCCAGACATCGCCGCGCTGACCAGCGCCGCCAATGAACGAACGGTGAACATCGGCCACATCCATGGCGGCACCGTCGTCAATCGTGTCCCGCACGAAGCCTTGGCCGAGTGGGAATGCCGCGCCAACGCCCCGGCGGCCCTACAGCAAGCCGATGATTTTTTCGCCACCCTCAGCGGTCGTGCACCCAACGGGGCCAAACTCGTTGCTGAACGCACCGGGTTCACCTCGCCCTGGCCCGGCGGTGTCGAATCCGAGGCCCTTTTCCACCTTTGGCACGATGCCGCCGTCACGATGGGCCTGACTGCCATCTCCGTGCCTCGAGGTGGTTTGAGCGATGCCAATCATCTCTGGCAACTCGCCCCCACACTTGACGGTCTCGGCCCCTTCGGCGCCAACGCCCACTGCTCCGAACGCAGCGCCGATGGCTCAAAACTGCCCGAATACGTCGAACCAGCCTCCTTCGTGCCTAAAGCCGTGATGAACGCCCTGGCGCTGCTCAAAGTCCTTTCGCCAGCGTCTTGACCCGCAGCAGGAACATGTCCGCCGTGATGTAGAGCGTGCCGCGATCCTCGCCACCGAACGCGCAATTCGCGGTCGCCTGGCCGGTTAGAATGGTGCCGAGATGTTTGCCCTCCTTGCTGATGACCAGCACACCACCGGGGCCGGTCGTCCAGATGTTGCCATTCGTGTCCACCTTCATGCCGTCGCAGCCACCTTTGCGTTCTTTGCTCTTGAGCGGCTGAGCATGGAAAAACACGCGGCCCTTCTTCGCGCTGCCATCTGCTTGCAGGTCATAGGCCATCACCCGCGTGTTCTGCGGATCAGACACGGCAATGTAGAGCGTCTTCTCGTCGGGACTCAATGCGATCCCATTTGGAAAGCGCACATCGTCGACCAGCAGGGACACCTTGCCGTCCGGCGTCACCGAATAGATGCCGTGAAAGGGCAGTTCCGGCTGTCCGCCCTTCAATCCATAGGGCGGATCGGTGAAATAAATCGTGCCGCTCTTGGCGATCACGAGGTCGTTTGGACTGTTGAACCTCTTGCCGTCATACTTGTCCGCCAGCGGCGTGAAACTGCCGTCCTTCTCCAACCTGGCCACACGACGCTCGCCATGCTGGCAAAGCACGAGGTTTCCCTTCGCATCGACTGCAAGCCCGTTCGAACCCTGACCTTTGGGATCACTCAAACTGCCGCTTGGTTTCAACACCACCTTTGCCGCCGCGTCACCTTCCTTCCAGCCAAAGACCGTGTTCTCCGGCACATCGGAGAAGACAATGCCGCCATCACGCCACACCGGCCCTTCCGACCAGTTGAAGCCTGAAGCCAGCACCTCGATCTTCGTTCCTGGCGCAATCAAGGCATCCAGTCCTGCATCAAGACGCTCAATTGAGCCTTTGAACTCGGGAACTGGCTCGGCGGCGATGGCGTGAAGGGATGAGGCGAACAGCAGGCAGAGGAGAAAGCGTGTCATGGTGAGGTTGGAATGTCTTCGGAGATTGGATTTGTGCCATGCGTTGTCAAATCACGCCAACGCCCGCTTCAGTGCGTTCTTCGTGATCCTCTGCACCCGTTCATCGGGACCGTGCGGCCGGGAATAGTGGCTCCAGGGGATCATGTGGCCCGGGGGATCGCTCAGCCCCTGGCTCCAGAAGATCGTGGTGGCGTTGAAGACGATGTTCTTCTTCGGTCCTTCAAAAACAGTCGCCGCATACTTGCCCAAGCGGGTGCCTCCGGCCCACACCTGGCCTTCAGCGATGACTTCGAGCCCCTCACGTCCTATGTCCGGATCGCCATGAAACTCCCAGCCGACCAGACCTGGGATGCTGTCGCCCTTTTTCATGCCCGTGCCTTCAAACAGCCAGTGATCTGGCTTCGCGCAGGTCCAATCGCCGCCGCCGTTGAAGGGAACAATCGTGCGCGCCCCGATGATGTCACGCTCGTCCGGCCCAGGGTTCTCAAACGGGCCCAGCACCTTGGAATACGCCTCCTTCTCTTCCTCACGAAACTCCCCGTAGCAGGTTTCGCGTGTGAGGCGTCGGTTGCCCTCGCCCCTCGCATTCGGCGTGAAGGGCGTCACCATGTACACATCGTTGGCGGAGAGCCACAGCACGCTCAGCCCCTCGGCGATGGCTTGTTTCACGTTCTTGAACTGCTTCACGTCCCAGTATTCATCATGCCCGACGCTGATCATCGTCTTCACACGACTCAGGTTCGCCGGATCGAGATTGTCCACATTGGAGCAGTAGGTGACATCGTAGCCTTCCTTTTCCAGCCAGTAGCACAGCGGATACTCCCACAGCAGAAACTCGCCGCTCCCCATGCTCAGCGGATTGTCAAAGATCTGCACGTATTTGCCATAAGGCCGGTCAAAGCTCACGCTCACGCCCGGCGCATGCGCTGCACGAGGATCGGTGTAGAGCGACTCGTTCACCGGCCAGCGGTTGTAGGCCTGCCACGTGTTGTCACTGCATTGGAACAGGATGTCGGCCGGACGGTCATCTTTGACGATGAAGACCACGTAGCTCTGCCAATACGGCTGGTCCCCAGACTTTGGAATCGTGCTCAGCCGTCCCAGATACACGCCACTCGGCCAGTCAGCCGGAATCGTGAGCGAAGTCACGGCCTCCCACTGGCACTCGCGCAGCCGGTTTTCGCCCATCTCGGGGACCGGCTGCGTTTTGCCTTCAAACGGTCCCAGCGTGGTCATCAGACGGGCGCCAGCTCCGTCGTAATAGCCCATGCGAAAGACCTCGATGGTAAACTTCGCCACCGGCTTCGTGCTCACGAAGATCTCCAGCTTCTCACCCGCCTTCACCGATTGCCTCGAGCAATACCCCTCGATCAATGAGGTGCGATACGACTTCGCATCATCCGGCCGCATCCGCGTCAGTTGGAAGCTGGCCCCTGCTTTCGCGTTCTCAATCTTGATGAGGTCTGGCTGACGTGCTGAAGCCGGTGCGGCAGACAAAAATGTCCGCCCCACGGCTGCGGCGGCGGTTGTCGTCTTCAAAAAATCACGGCGATCCATCCCAGTGATACGGCCAGTGCCCCGCCACTTTAGCGATGCATTGTGAACGACCGAAAGATACCCCAATGCGGAAGCAGTGACACCGAACCTTGAAGAATCACCGCCAGCGGCGAAGGGTCGGCGCATGCGACGCACGGCAGTCCAGATCATCGAGAAACTCACCCAGGCAGGCCACACGGCTTTGCTGGCGGGCGGTTGTGTGCGGGACATGCTGCTGGGGCGCGAACCGAAAGACTATGACGTGGTCACCAGCGCCACGCCGGACCAGGTCGTGAAGCTGTTCCCGGGCTCACAAACCGTCGGCGCGCATTTTGGCGTGGTGATCGTGCGCATGAACCACGTCCACGTCGAAGTGGCCACCTTCCGCAGCGACGGCAGTTACTCCGATGGCCGTCGGCCGGACAGCGTGACCTTCTCCACGCCTGAACTCGACGCGCAGCGCCGCGATTTCACGGTGAACGGCCTGTTTTTCGACCCGCTGACCGAAAAGGTGATCGACTACGTCGGCGGGCAGAATGATCTCCGCATGGGCCTGCTGCGTGCCATCGGCGTGGCGGCCGATCGTTTTGAAGAAGACCGCCTGCGCATGCTGCGGGCCGTTCGTTTCGCCACCGTGCTCGGATTCGACATCGAACACGCCACTTGGGAGTCGATCTGCGGTCTCGCACCGAAAATCAAGAGCGTGAGCATCGAGCGCATCCGCGAAGAGTTCATCAAGACGATGCTCAGCCCGAACCGCGTGCGCGGATTCGACCTGCTGGTGAACAGCGGGCTGATGGCAGAATTCCTGCCGGAGATTCTCGTGCTGCAAGGCTGCGAGCAGCCGCCGCAGTGGCATCCGGAGGGCGATGTGTTCGTCCACACGCGGCTCATGCTCAGCCTGCTGCCTGCCGATGCCTCGCTGCCGTTGGTGATGAGCGTGCTGCTGCATGACATCGCCAAACCGGCCACGCAAACGCGCGACGACACGGGCCGCATCCGCTTCAACGGCCACGACAAGGTGGGCGCTGAGATGACGGGCGACATCATGCGCCGCATGAAGTTCCCCAATGACGTGATCGAACCGACGGTGGTCGCGGTGGAGAACCACATGGCCTTCATGAACGTGCAGAAGATGCGCACGGCCACGCTGCGCCGCTTCATGGCACGTCCGTCATTCGATGACGAACTGGCGTTGCACCGCGTCGATTGCCTTGGCTCGAACGGTTTCACGGACAATTACGACTTCCTGCTCGCGAAGAAGGAAGCGTTCGCCAACGAGCCACTTCTGCCGCCACGTCTCATCACCGGAGCTGACTTGATCGCGATTGGCTGGCATGCTGGCAAGGCGATGGGTCAGTTGCTGCTGACGATCCAGACCTTGCAGCTCGAAGGCACGCTCAAGACCAAGGAGGAAGCACTCGCGTGGGTGCAGGCGAATGCGCCGACGCCGGACGTGTTTGCGATGAAGGAGGAATAGGAGCGCAGACCTCGTGTCTGCCGAGCTCGGCAAGGCAGGGGCCTTGCCCTTCCAGCTTACTTCGCGCCTTTCTGCTTCTCCCATTCCTTGCGGAAGGCGGCTTCGCGGTCATTCACGTAGCGCAGATAGCCTTCGGGATCGACGAAGGGATTGTTTCCTCCGGCCACGAGAAACAGACGATGTTTGGCCTCCATGTCGTAGTAGCCACCATGCGCACCGAGGAAGAGATCGACCGGCAGGGACTTCAACACGCGAAACGTCCTCTCGTAGTCGGTGGCAATGGCCGGGTAGTTCTTGTTGCCGACCAGGACGTAGCCGGGATTCACGTTCGGGCTGCCAATGATGACGGCGTTGAGGCCATCCACCTTCATCGTCCAGGTGGTGCAGCCGGGCGTGTGACCTGGGGTGAGATGAGCGACGAGCACCGTGTTACCCAGTTTCACTTCATCGCCATCTTTGAGCCGACGATCGACCTTGGCGGGCGGGAACTGAGTGTAGTCGCCCTTCCCCACCCGCGCTTTCCTCGCACCGCCGTTTTCCACCGCGTCCGCATCGCCTTCCATGACGAAATGCTTCGCGCCGGTCAGCTTCAGGATCTCCTCGCTGCCTGCGCAATGATCCGAATGTGCGTGGCTGATGAGCAGGATGCGGATGTCGGTGAATTTGAAGCCCAGTTTCTCCACGCTGCTGCGGATCAGCGGCACGGACTCCTCCAGACTGCTGTTGATGAGGATGTGGCCCTCCGGGGTTGTGATCAGGTAGGAGGCGAGGTCACGCGAGCCCACGTAAAAGAGGTTTCCGGCGATGCGATGCGGTGGAAACGGCTCGGTCCATGAGGAGGGCTGGGCAGAAGCCATCGAGGCAAAGACAAGACCGAGAGCGAGGACAAGTTGACGAAGCATCCGACCATCTCAGCGCAAAGCGTCCGTGGCTGCAAGCCAGGATGCGCGGAACGACATGCTCCGAGTCGGCAACGGCGGAAGCCTGTTCTCAAGTCAACGAGCATCAACACCGAGAATCCTCATGCGCTCCTCGTTGCTGAGCTTCCGCATGGCCGACACCTCCCGGTAAAAGGCCTCCAGGCTGCCACCGTGCTTCCCCAGCAGGCGCTCGAAGCCGGGCACCATCGTGTAATAGGCCGCCACGGTGTTGAGCCGGGCATTGTTCCACTTCTGGGCGGCAGTGACCGTGTGCTTCTGGGACACCGACACGTTCGGGCGGATTTTCAGCGCCTGCTTCAGCATGTCCTCGAACACACGTTGCTTGGCCAGGCGTTCGGTTTCGACACTTGCATGCGTGCTGGCATAGACACCGCGCAGCTTCTCACGCGTGTTCAACAGCAGATGGATCACCTCGCGGCTCTTCTTCAGCTTCGCCTCGTAGGCGGCGAGACCTTTGAGATCGCCCTTTGATCGCAGCCAGCGGCGCACGCCGTTCTCGGCATTGGCGGTGGCAAAGGCCTCGTTGAAGTCCGTGTCGCCCGGAATGAAGAGCTTCGCGTGCGTGAGCTCGTGGAAGACGAGTTCGGCCAGTTCGAAGTCGCTGCGATGCAGGAAGGTGTTCAAAACCGGGTCCTTGAAATAACCAAGCGTCGAATAGGCCTCCACACCGCCAACAAAGACATCCAGCCCCTGCTGTTTGAGCCGTTCGCCTTCCTCCTTGGCGTCCTTCTCGTTGAAGAAGCCGCGATACTTCAGGCTGCCGACGAGCGGATACCACCAGCGTTTGGCCTCCACCGAAAACTCCGGCGCGGCGAACACCACCCAGACCACGTAGGGCCGCTTGAGGTCGCAGTACTTGCCGAAACTCTTTGTCGGCAGATCCAGCTCGCGCGCGGCAAAGGCCCGCAGTTCCTCGATGAACTCCAGCCGCCTCTTCACATCCACCGGCACGGCCGGATCGGCGCGGACATCCGCGTTCGGCCGCGACTTGCGCCAGATTTCCATCTGACCGCCGAGCGCCTGGCTGTAGAACTGCGCTGTGCCGCAGGAACCGATCAGCAAGACAGCAAGGAGCGCGAACCAGTTGCGTGCGGACATCATCGCTCCAGTGTAGCGGGCCATTTCCAACCGCAAAACGCAATGTCCTTCATCCACGACGATTTCCTGCTCGCCACCCAGACAGCCAGCCGCCTGTATCACACCTTTGCCAAGGATGAGCCGATCCTCGATTACCACAACCACCTGCCGCCGAAGGACATCGCGCTGGACCGCCAGTTCAAAAACCTGTTCGAGATCTGGCTCGAAGGCGACCACTACAAGTGGCGCGCCATGCGTTGCAACGGGGTGCCGGAGGAGTTCATCACCGGCAAGGCGACTCCGCGTGACAAGTTCATGGCCTGGGCCAAAACGGTGCCGCACACGCTGCGCAATCCGCTCTACCACTGGACGCACCTCGAACTGAAGCGCTACTTCGGCATCGACACGCTGCTCAATGAGCAGACCGCTCCCGCGATCTGGGAGCAGACCGAAGCCATGCTGGCAAAGCCGGAGATGAGCGCCCGTGGCATCCTGCGCACGCAGAAGGTGAAGGCGCTGTGCACCACCGATGATCCCATTGATGACCTCGCGTGGCATCGTCAGTGCGCGGCGGATGGTTTTGAAGTCGGCGTTTATCCGACCTTCCGTCCCGACAAGGCGCTGGCCGTACATCAGCCCGAGGCCTGGAACGCGTGGTGTGACAAACTCAGCGCCGCCAGCGGGATCGAAGTGAAGAGTTACGCGTCGTTGCTCGATGCCTTGAAGCAGCGCCATGATTTTTTCCACAGCGTTGAAGGCCGCTTGAGCGACCATGGGCTGAACTACTGCCACGCGAATTTTGTCAGCGACGCGGAAGCCGAGCGCATCTTCCAGAAGGCCCGCAGTGGCACGGCGGCGAGCGCGCCGGAGCAGGACCAGTTTGCCAGCAACATCATGCTGCACGTCGGCCGTCTGAACGCGGCGAAAGGCTGGACCATGCAGCTCCACCTCGGCCCCGTGCGCAACAACAACAGCCGCCTCGCCCGCGAGATCGGCGCGGATGTCGGTTGCGACAGCATTGGCGACTACTTGCAGGCGGAGACGCTCTCACGCTTCCTCGACCGCCTCGACACGGAGAACGCACTGCCGAAGACCGTGCTCTACAACGTCAATCCGGCGCACAACTACGTCTTCGGCACCATGGCCGGCAACTTCGCCGACGGCACCACGCCGGGCAAAGTGCAGTTTGGCAGCGGTTGGTGGTTCGTCGATCAGAAGGAAGGCATGGAGTGGCAGATCAATGCGCTCAGCAATCTCGGCCTGCTCAGCCGCTTCATCGGCATGCTCACCGACAGCCGCAGCTTCATGAGCTTCCCGCGTCATGAATACTTCCGCCGCACGCTGTGCAATCTGCTCGGCGCCGACATCGAAAACGGTCTCGTGCCGGCTGACGACGCGCTCGTCGGCAGCATGATCCGCAACATCTGCTACGCCAACGTGAAGGCCTACCTCGGCCTCCAGGTTTCCTGATCGCCCCCTGGCAGTCTCCTGCCGCGGTCTCCGGCTCAGCGGCCGGAGGCCTTGGGCGTGTAGGTGGTCACCCAGATCGGAGCGCCCCAGGTCGATGGGTAGCGCGAGGTGTAACGCCACGTCTTCGCCTTCATCGGTGGTCCCACCGGCGGCAGAGGCGCGGCTGAATCCTGATAGATGTAATGATAGGAGCCGCGCGGCGAAGGAATGCGGCCATAGGCCAGGGTGCGGCCGGGAGCCTGCGACCACGGACCGTAACGATAGAACGTCGTCCCATGGGGCGAGCCTGCCCCGCTGAGCGCGCTCACATACAGCGGCGAGCCATACGTGGGCGGACCATACGGGGTGAAGGTGCCCGCAGGCGACGCCGTGTCGTAGAAAGCGGCGTCGTAGTTGCAGGAAGCGAGGCCGCCGGCCAGGCCCAGAGCCATCAGGAGTGGGAGAAGCGTTTTCATCGTGCGTCAGTGCGTCAAATACGGGGTCCGGGGCATTGGCAGCCGGGTTTTAATCCCTGGCCGTCGGAACGGCTAGCGCAGCGGCCAGGGGTCCAGTCGTGGCGCAGGCGGCACATAGCCATAGCCGCCCACCGACATGTAAGGGTTCACCGGGTAGCCCCGCACATAGGTCCGCGTGGTGCCCACCGGCGTCACGTAGCGGTTCGTCACATAGGTGCGCGGGGCGGACGTGCGGTAGATGTAGCCGGAGCCATACGGGTAATAGGGGCTCAGGCGGGTGGCACCGACCGTGCGGTAGCGATACGCTGGCGTTTCGGTCTGGTAAGTCACGGTCGAGTAACCGCCGGGATAGTCATCGTAGGCGCAGGAGGCCAGCGCCAGCAGCGCCGCCATCCCGCAGAGAAACAAACGGAGGGGTTTCATGGGAAAACAAGGTGAGGAGTTCAGGCGCGGCACCAGACCCGGTGGTCCGCTGATGCTGACGCACGGATCTGGTCGTCGCCAGGAGAAAATACGCCTCCCGTCCGCCCTTGCCCGCCGGGACGACACCTGTTTCAGCCCGCCCCCTGATCGAAAAAGAATGCTCTCCAGGCTGCGTTTGAAAAACCTGTGGCGAGGCGGTTTGCGATGCCGTGCGGCCCTGCTCCGGTCAGCCGCGGCCACGATTTCCGCGGAAGTCACCGCCAGGCCGTCCTCCCGAAGGCCCGTTGCCCGTCGAGGGCCGCTATGCGCAGAAGAACGCCGAGTACGGCCAGGGCATCGCCAGGCTGTACGACCGCAAGGACCTGCCCGAGCCGCTGGCCGACTATGTGGACCTGGTGCGCCAGTTCAATCCGGACGGCCAGCTGCGCCAGTACCCCGGTTCGCCCGCGATCGCCCATCTGCGCATGCGCGAGGCCGACCGTCTGCGCGTCTACGAGCTGCACCCCACCGATCACCGCATCCTCGCCAGCTATCTGGAGGGCCGCCCCAACACCCAGGTCAGCGACAAGGACGGCTTCGCCTCGCTGAAGGGCGAGCTGCCGCCGCCTTCGCGCCGCGCGGTGGTGCTGATGGACCCGCCCTATGAGCTCAAGACCGACTACGGCAAGGTGCTGGCCGCCTTGCGCGAGGGGCTGCAGCGCTTTCCCGAAGGTGTGTTCCTGATCTGGTATCCGCAGCTGGCGCTGCTGGAATCGGCGCAGCTGGCCCAGCGCTTGAAGGCTGCGGCCGACGCAGCCGCCAAGAAGGGCTGGCTGCATGTGCGTCTGACCGTCACCCAGCCCGATGAACGCGGTTTTGGCATGCTGGGCAGCGGCATGTTCGTCGCCAACCCCCCGTTCACGCTGCACGCGGAGCTGCAGGCCTGCCTGCCCTATCTGGTCGAGCGCCTGGGTCAGTACGAGGGCGCCAACTTCCTG
>NZ_JACSRD010000242.1 GCF_014879935.1 Prosthecobacter sp. | reverse complement strand
TGGTCACTGGGGGCATCTCCATCCGCGCTGATTTCCATCCAGGCCATTAGACGGGGCCGTGGAAGGCCACCATTACCCGAATGGGTGGGATGAGGAGCCGAAGAGCCGTTGATGTGTGGGTGCGATGACATGTCTTCACCGCGCTTCTTCGAGACTGCTCCACGCCGATTACAGGCGGCGTGAAATTTTTCACACGCCCGTCTGGTGATGGAACGTGCCTGGAATCCTGGAGGGAGCTATGGCCGCTACGGTGATGCCTCCGCTGGGAAGATGATGCGGTAGAAGGCGCTGGGCTGCGGCGGTGCGGGATCTTCATACTGTAGCTTTCCGTCAGGCCCGGCCATCGGGATGGCGATCTGCGTCCACTGGATCAGGTTCGTGGAACGCAGGACGCCATAGGTGAGGCCGGGTCTGCCTGACATGCCCAGCCGGGTTCCCTGACCTGCCAGATTTGTCAAACGGAGCGCGATGGCAGGCCTGATCCCGGAGTCGGCGTACACATTTACGGTGATGGTGCCGGGCGTGGTGGCGAATCCATCGCTGAGAGTCAGGGAGAAAGTGTCCGCGCCGGTGAATGCGGGTGGTGCTGTGTAGGTGATCGCGCCGCCGTTGCGTGTGAGGATCGCCCCATGCGCGCTGAGGGCGGATAGATCCGTGACGTTCAGCGTCTGATCGTCAATGTCCGAGGCGAAGGAGATGATCTGTGCATCGTTGGTCCTCATCGGCACTCCCTGCACCGCTCCGATCGTCATGCCCGCAAAGGTCGGCGGTGAGTTGCCCGTGCCGGTGATGACGAAGGTGAAGGGGGTTTCATCGCTGTCGTTGGTGCTGAAACGGACCTCCGCGGTGCGTGAGCCGGCGGCAGTGGGATCAAAGGTGATGCCCAGCGTGGTGCTGCCTCCGACGATGACAGTGGCGGCTGGTGCGGTGCTCACAGTAAAATCACCCGCGTTCGCGCCCGTGATGCTCACGGTGCCGAGAATGAGATCAA
Source organism: Prosthecobacter sp. (assembly GCF_014879935.1). Lineage (GTDB taxonomy): Bacteria > Verrucomicrobiota > Verrucomicrobiia > Verrucomicrobiales > Verrucomicrobiaceae > Prosthecobacter. The sequence goes on along the minus strand of NZ_JACSRD010000242.1, from coordinate 13,255 downwards.
GGCCGCCGGTGTTTGCGATGGTGAGGCTGCGCGTGATGCTGCCGGAGGCCACAGGTATCTGACCGAAATCCGTGTGATCCGTCGCAGACGGCGTGCTGTCGTTGTTGGCGATGTTTTGGCCGTTGCCGCTCACAGCGATGTCCGGCACCGGCATTTCGATGCGATACACCATGCCGCCCCCCTGGCGGCCGCCGACGGTGGTCATGCCGTAGAGCTGGCCATCGGTGCCGAGCGTAAAATCATCCATAAAGGGCCAGCCGCCGCTTTCGATGCCGCTGCCTGCTCCTTTGAAATCCACCAGCATGGTGATCGCGCCACCGGTCGTCATTTTGAACAACGTGCCCATGCCATAGGTGCCGCCGCTGTTCGCCGCGCCGTAGATGAAACCATCGGGCGCCGTGATCAGTGTGCCCACCGGATAAGAACCGCGCGCCGTGCCAGTAGTGCCGGCGAAGTCCGCGAGCGTCGTGATGCTGCCGCCAGTGGTCATCCTGAAGATGGTGCCGAAGTTGTTCAAGCCGCCGTAATTCGTCATGCCATAGAGCGCGCCATCGGGACCGAAGGCCAGTCCGCCCCAAGGCCAGCCACCACGATTCTGGCCGGAGCCGTTCAGGTCAAAATTGACCAGCACGGTCATCACGCCGTCGGTGGTGAACTTGAAGATGGTTCCTTTGTCGTTGGTCCCGCCGGAGTTGGTCATGCCATAGAAGGTTCCATCGGCACCGAGCGTCAGCGCCCCGATGGGCCACGCGCCGGGACTGCTGCCGCCCACGCGGGTGAACTCGATCAGTGTGGTCAGTTCGCCAGCCAGCGTCATACGGAAGATCGTGCCGTAGTCGCCTGCGCCACCGCCGTTGCCCATGCCGTAAAGATGGCCGTCTGCTCCTTGCACGAGCCTGGTGGAGCACCACGCGCCTTTGTTGGTCGCACCATTGCCAGTGAAGTCCACCAGCGTGGTATGCACACCGGCGGGTGTGAGCCTGAAGAGCGTGCCCATGTCGTTGGCACCCCCTTCGGTTGTGGATCCGTATAAGTTCCCGTCGCTGGCAAGCATGAGCCCGGTTTGCGGACGGGCACCGCGATTGGCACCGGAGACGCCGGTGAAATGCACCAGCGTGGTGCGATTGCCGAACGCATCCATTTTGAAGATGGTGCCGAAGTCTGAATTGCCGCCGCGTTCGGTCGTCCCGTAGAGACTGCCATCGGGACCGGGGCACAAAGCCCCGCGTGGAGAGTCGCCACGCTCCGTGCCGCCGCGATAGAAGGTGGTGGATTCCAAAAGGGTGGTCAGCTCTCCAGCAGGCGTGACTTTGAAGACCGTGCCCTTGTCCTGCGCACCGCCTTCCATCGTCATGCTGTAGAAATTGCCATCCGGGCCGAGGCCGAGCGAGCCCTTCGGATACGCGCCCTTGTTGGTGCTGCCGTTGCCAGTGAAGTTCACGAGCGTGGTGAGCACACCCGCAGGCGTCACTCTGAAGATGGTTCCTTTGTTGTCCACGCCGCCATCGCTGGTCATGCCATAGAAATTGCCATCGTTGCCAGGCGTGAGATCAGCATACGGGTAGGCACCTTTGTTCGTGCCGCCGTTGTTCGTGAAGTCCACGAGCGTCGTGAGCGCGCCAGCAGACGTCATCTTGAACACCGTGCCCACGTTGTTCGTGCCTCCAGCGGCCGTCATGCCGTAGAAGTTGCCATCATTGCCGAGCGTGAGACTGCCGTGGGGTTGCTCGCCGCGATTCGCTCCGTCAGTGCCGGTGAAATTGACCAGCGTGGTGAGCGCGCCTCCGGTGGTGACCTTAAAAAGCGTGCCTTTGCCGTTCGCGCCGCCCCATACGGTGGTGCCATACAGATCGCCGTTGGAGTCCAAAGCTAGCGCGCCGTTCGGAAACGAGCCGAGGTTCGGTCCGCTCAAGTCAGTGAATGACACCAGCGAGTTGAACTCGCCCGCTAGTGTGATCTTGAAGACGGTGCCGTAGTTCGATGAACCGCCCGTTTTCGTGGTGCCGTAGAAGTTGCCGTCCAGTCCCTGGATCACGCCCCCTGTCGGCTCCGTGCCGATGAAAGCACCGGTAGTGCCCGTGAAGTGTACCAGCGTGGTGAGTTCACCTGCCGGCGTCATCTTGAAGATGGTGCCCTTGGCGTTCGCGCCGCCTTCACCCGTGGTGCCGTAGAAATTGCCGTCAGTTCCCAGCGTCAATCGTCCGCCGGGTCCCTTGCCTTTGTTCCGGCTGCCGTTGTTGGTGAAGTGGACCAGCGTTTCGTAGTCGCCCACCGAGTTCACGCGGAAGATCATGCCGTTGCCAAACTGGCCGCCGCGCGCGCATCCGCCATACAGCCAGCCATTGGTCGGGTGCGCGGTGAACTCATTGTGCCACCACATGCTCTGCGGGTTCAGCGGGAAACCGTCAGAGATGATGCCGGTCGTGGGAGTGCTGCTGACGGTGATGGTGAAACTCAGCGTCGTCTGATTGCCAGCGCCGTCCGTGGCGGTGAGAGTGATCGTGTGCGTGCCCGGTGGCAAAACCGTGCCTGGCGCGATGGATTGCGTCACGGTGACAGAGCCGGAGTTGTCGTTTGCAACGGCCAGCGCGGCGTAGTTCGGCAGAGCATCGCCTTCGCGCAAGGCGAGCGGAACGAAGCCGCCCGTCGGCGCGTGAAGCGTGGGAGGCAAGTTAGGGATCACTCTCACGGTGCGCGTCTTGGTGGTGCCGGCACCGATGGAGTCTGTCACCGACCACGTCACCGCGTAGGTGCCGGGCACATTCGGCACGACCGTGTCAGCCGTCATCACCGGCGTGAGGGTGCCATCTTCGGCATCGGTCGCCGTCGCGCCGGGATCGGTGTAAGTGGCGCGCGCCTCATAGGTCAGCAGGTTCGCTCCGTTCAGCGTCAGCACCGGCGCGGTATTCGCAGGCTTGGGGCCGTAAACCCAGACATAGCCTTTGTGAGCGGCTTCAACGGACGAATACTCCGCGCCCACCGCCATGAGGCTGCCGGCGATGGCCACCGATTCGCCAAACCCGTCATTGTAGTTTGCCTCCGCGACGGAGGGCTGCGGATTGAATAGCGTCTTCACCGGCACCGTCGGCGTCGCGCTGGCAAGGTCGTAGAGATGGACGCGGTTCAGCCTGGCCGATGTCTGCGAGACCACATCGCTGACCGCAGCCATGGTGCCGTCGATGGCGACAGCGGCTCCGAACGTGGACGTGAGATCGCCAGAGGAATTGTTCAGCGTGAGCAAGGGCGTGGTCGGGCTGGCACCGTCGAGATCGTAGAGATAGGCCGCGCCGCGTGTGGTTGATGAGGATTGCTCCTTCCGCGCGCCCACGAGGAGGCGCGCGCCGGAGAGTGCGATGTTCTCTCCAAAGTATTCGGTCGGCCCGCTGACGGGCGTGGGATTGATGATCGTGTGCTGGAGCATCGGCGTTGGCCCGCTCCAGTCATAGATATACACCCGGCCCGGCGGAGGCGGCGATGATGAGGGCGGGTCGAAGTAAGCACCCACGGCGATGCGGTTGCCACTGATCGCCACATCATTGCCGAACAGGTCTTCGTTCATCCCGGCGGGACTTTGCAATGTCGCCACGGGCACGGTGGGCGTGGCACTCGTGAGGTCATACACAAACACGCGCCCGCCAATGGCACCGCCGCCCAAGGGCGACATCATGCTGCCCACCACGACGCGGCTGCCGGAGATGGCCACGGATGCCGCGTATTCATTCGTGTAGCCCGCTGCCGGGTTTGGCAGCGTGAAGGCCGGGATTTGTGGACTCGCGCTCGTCAAGTCATAGACATAAACCACACCACGCCGACCTGCGGTGGGCACATCCTCTGAGCCCACCACGACCAAGGGACCGTCGATGGCGACGGATCGCCCGTAGCGGTTAGGGTAGGTGCCCCCTGCATCCGCCACCGGACTGCTCAAGGTGAGCACCGGCTTGTCCGGCAACTCCGAGGCGAAGTCATAGAGGTAAGCGCGCTGGTTCCCCGGAGCCGCCACCACCATCCGGGTGCCAGAGATCGCCACGCCGCTGTTGTTGTTCACCGACGCGATGCCGCCGCCGAAGCCATCATCACTGGTCGGGCTCGGGTGATGCAGTTCTCCAATGAGGGCCGCCGAAGTGGATTCGACATCATACAGCCAAGCACCGCCAGCGTCCTGCGCGCCGCTGTCGCCCTTGGGGGTGCCGACGACCAGGCTGTCACCGCCAAGCGCCACTACATGGGCGAAGTCAGGCGCACCACCATTCAGATTGGACTCGATGTCGGGATGAACCAAAACTTCCAGCGGCGTCGGCAATGTTTCTGTAGCGTCGTAGAGCACCACGCTGCCATCATTTGGCTCCAGAACGCTGCCGCCTGACGCCACGGCGAGCCGCGTGGTCGAAAGGGAAACGGACTGGCCGAAGTAACTCAGCACCGAGGGGGCAGTATTCAGAACGAGTGCGGCCAGTGTCCCGTCCGAGGCGAACAGGAACACGATCCCCTTGTCCGTGCCGAAGGTGTCGTCATACGGGCAGCCTGCCGCCACCCGGCCATCCGAGGCGATGCTCACGTTCATGCCGAACATGTCACCGTTGTTGGGGTTGGGATTGGGCATCACCGCCACCGGCGTCAGCGGCGTGGCAGAACTGAGATCGAATTTGAAAAGCGCGCCACTGTCCGTGGCTCCCGCATCATCGCCCGGCGCACCGACGATCACTTGCGTCCCGTGGATCGACACCGAGTTGCCGAAGAAATCACTGGCCGCCGGCACCGGCTTGGTGAGTCGATGAAGCGGAACGGTCGGCGTCGCTCCTGCGAGATCGTAAACAAAAGCGCTGCCAGCGGCGACGATGCCGCCGACATCGTCCTGGCTTTCGCCGACCACCACGCGATTTCCCGACACAGCCACTGCGTTCCCGAAGTTTTCATTCCCATCCGGGAAGGGCGAGGACAGCACGTAAGCGGGCTCCTCCGGCGTGTCGCTGCCGAGGTCGAACACGAAGACGGAGGCTGACGATTCGCAACCCACCACCACCCAGTCGCCATCAATCGCCACGGCATAACCGAACCCCGTGTGATCGGCGATGGTGGGATGCTTGAGCACATGGAGCAGTTGCATCGTCGCGTTGTCGAAGACCTTCGCTACCCCCACGGCATAGCCACGAGTGTCATCGCTGGAGGCTCCCAGCACCGTGCGCACCCCATCCGTCGCCACGCTGGCCCCCAGGCGCACACCAAAGGCAGGAATATCATCTGGCGGCGGCACCGGCAGCACCAGCGTGTCCGGCTTCTTCTGCTGGACGGTCAGCGTGAAGACCTGCTCGAACTGCCCGATACCCTTCGTCGCGCGCACCCGCACGGAGGCCGTGGCACCTGTGAAGATCAGCATCGAGGGCGCGGTGCGCAGCGTTGTGCCATCAATCACAAAAAAGTCATTCTCGTTGTCACCGTTGCCACTCGTCAGACTGAAAGTCACGCCTGACAAATCCCCCGTGGATAGGCTGAACGTTCCCACCGCCGTCCCGCCCGGTGCTCCAAACTCCACGCTGGAGCCGGAGAGGGACATGGTGACGATCTCTGGCAGTTCCTCGGCGGCACCCTCATTTGGTAAGGGAACGGCCTCATTGGAGTTGATCGAGAAAGCGCTTGTCGCGGGAGCACGCTTGGGATCAGAGCCAAACGCGAGTTCCGTCCCATCGCTCAGACCATCATCATCAAAGTCGGCGTCCGTGTCGCTGGTGCCGAGCACGTCCTCTTCAAACGCCTCCGTCAGCCCGTCGCCATCGGCATCCTCGGTGCGCACGTCGTTCACCGTGATGGTGAAGATGGCGATGATCCCCACGTTGTCGGCATCCCTTGCCTGAATGCGCACGCTGCGCGTTGGCTGCTCCTCCGCATCCAGCTTTACCGCCGCGACCAGTTCATCGTCCTCGATTCGAAACAGCGCGTTGTCCGTCGAGCCAGCCCCGGTGACCAAGCTATAACGCAAAGCCATGCCTGGTAATGCATCCGCGATCGACAGCAGGCCCACGCCCGTGCCTGCCGAAAGACCTTCGGTGATCGTCGTTGCGCTCAAGGTCATGGGACCATTGAGCACCGCACCCAGGCCGGTCAGGCCAAAGGTGAAGGGATTCTCGTCCGCATCATTGGTGGGGATGCTCAGCGTGACATTGTGCGCTACCGGAACCAAGGGGCGAAACTTCACTCGAAAAGTCGTTGATGCCGAGGGTGCCAGCGTGGTGGGAAGGATGGATGCCGAGATGATGAAAGCATCCGCATTGGTGCCGGAGAGCGCAGGTGTGCCCAGGGTCAACGAACTGGTGCCGGTGTTCTTGATCCGGGCCTCGAATTCAACGGAGTTCCCCACTCCCACGCGCTTGAAATCGAACACGCTGACCCCGCTGGTGAGCGGTTTGTTAAATGGCATATCCACCGCGACTTCGGGCGAAGCCCCCAAACCGGAGAGCTGGATGTCGAAGGGGTTCTCATCCAAGTCATTGCTGAAGATGTGCAGAACGGCCGAGCGCGAGCCCGTCGCAGAAGGGGTGAAAGTCACCGTGAAGGTTGTGGTGCCACCTGCTGCCAGCGAGGCAGCCAGGGGCGCGGTGGCGGCGAAGTCTGCCGCGTTCGCTCCGTCCACGGTCACCGCCAGACCTGTGAGCGGATGGAAACCCACGTTACGGATGGTAAAGGACATCGGGACCGATGATGTCCCTGGCAGCAGGGTGCCGAGGTCTCTGCCTATGAATGATCCAGCGGCTCCAAGAATGTTAAGCAGAGGCTGCTCCACCGAGATCTCCGGCTGAGTGACGGCACCGGTGAGCGTGATGAGGAAGGGAGTATGCGCCGCATCGTTGGAGTTTACGATCAGAGTCGCCGTCACCGGGCCGATGGCCCGTGGCACGAGTTTAACGGTCAGGGTATGCGTGCCGGAGGGCGGAATGGAGTAAACATCACCAACGAGTTCGAAAAAATTCCAGTCTGGACCAGACCGGCCCGCGCCGCCGTGCAACGTCGCCATGCCTGTGTTTCGCAAGGTCAGAGTGGCGGTTGCCATGGGGCCTCCCATTTGCACTTCACCTACATCGATGGTCGCGCTACCGCTGGCGAGCACTTGGCCAGTGCTGTTTTCCACCACCAGCAAAGGCCCGTTCGTGCCCACGGTGAGCGTCATCGCCGTGCCGCCAAGCGAGTCATCGGAGTAGTCCACGATGAACACATTGGCCCCGAGTGCGATCGTCGATCCGTTGGGCACCGGGCTGTTGTTGAAGTAAACGATGTCCGTGTCATCCCACACGCCACTGTAGTCCACGAGCGTGAACTTGGTGCCCAGCGGCAGTGCCACATTCGCCCCCAGATCGGAGAGCGCCAGGTTCACGTGCGCTCCAGCCATCACATCGACATTGACCGGCAGGAGCTGATCGCAGGCGAGCGTGCTGGTGTTGATCTCCAGGGCCAGCGTCGATCCGTCCTGCAGTTCCAGATTGCCCGTGGTCAACGATCCCAGGCTCGTGCCGGGACTCAGCGTGCCTGCCAGTTGAATCGTGGAAAGGATCGAGCCGGTGCCTTGCAGCGTCTGCCCCGCTGCCACAGTGTAGTTTCCTCCTGACGTGTGAGTATTGGCTGTGAGCAGCGTGGCCTGAGTCACCTTCGTCGGCCCTGAGTAATCACGCGGCCCCGTGAGAGAGACCATGCCACCGCCCTGAATCTCCAAGGTGGTGACCGCGCCGATGATCGTGGCCGGGATGCTCAAATCCACCACTGCCGGACCATCGGCCACCAGCCATTTCTGGTTCCCTGAGCGAAGTTCGATAATCCCGCTGATGGTGGCAGTCACAGGCGATGCCTCCGCGATCAAATTCCCGAACAGAGTCAACGTGCTGCTGCCCGTGTTCACCGCACCACCGATCAAGCGCAGCATAAGGATGTCGTCATTCACCCCCGGCTCGAACAGCCCGGGGCCTTGCACGGTCACGGAGCCGCCAATTTGATTGCTGCCACCCGCTGTCGAGAGCACGCCGCCCGTGATCGCGACGTCCCCGTAAGCTGCAATGGCCGCGCCAGACTTCATCAGCTTGGCGGTGCCGCTCTGTACCGTGAGTCCACCATAGAAGATGTTGCCGGTCGTGCCGGAGAGCCGCACTTCGCCGCTGCCGTTGATGATGACAGAGCCATTGCCGCTGATGCTGCCGCTCATCTCCACACGACGGCCCACCGTTTCACTGCGCGCGGTGAGAGTGTGATTGCGCAGATTGATGGCACCATTCAGCACCAGGTGGCGCGTGCCCGCGCCGGTGACGACGAAGGTGGCCGACGCGCCCAGGCTGAGCGGCACGTTGATCAGGGTGTCGGCACCATTGTGAGTGTCGCGAATTTCACGCAGCACGATCAGGCCGGACGTTCCGCTGAGCATGTAATCCGCCGTGCCGCTGAAGGTCATGGCATCCACCACCATGTTGGGGATGTCCGCCGTCATCGTGCGGCGCTCTGGCGGGGCGGTGTCGTTGAAGAGCAGTGTGTCACCGGGCTGCGGCACGGTGTCGCCCACCCAGTTCGCCGCCGTGCTCCAGTTGTTGTTCGCCCCGCCGCCGCCATCCCAGGTGCGCGTCACGTTGGTCGCGGCGGGCACATAGGTCAGCGTCACGTCATTGCCATCGCCGCCGTCGTAGTTGATCTGATAGTTCCGCCCGCCGCTGGTGAAGACGCTGTCATCCGGCAGATTGAAGAACGGCACTGCCTGTCCCGTGCCTTGCACATCAATGATCTTGAAGACCTGGCCGGGAGGCGGGTTGAAACCTGCGGTCACTGTCAGAATGCCGCTGCTCAGATCGACCTTGTTGCCGTTGCCCGTGCAGATGACTTGATCATAAGAGGTGCCAGCCGTGGTGCCGTTCAACTCCAACGCGAGGGTTCCGCTCCCGTAGCCCAATTCGAGGGAAGCGAGGCGCAATTGTCCGGGGCTAGTTCCCGGTGCGATGACGCCTCTGAATGTTCCTGTCACCGAGCCGACATTGCCGTTGCCCCCGAACGTCCCCCCAGACGTCACACCATTGGTTACCGACACTTGCATCGTCGGTGTGTAGCCGTTCCAAACGGCTGTGCCCTGGATGATCGACAGATTATCCGGACGGTTGTTCTCCACCGTGGTCGAAGCGTTGTTGCCCAGAAAGTCCACGCGGCCCACCCCCCATTTACGCAGTGAGCTATTCGTGTTCATAGGTTCGACTACGCTCGCGTTCACTTTCAGGTCCACCGCCGCAGGGCCATCCGCCACTGACCAAACGCTGGTGCCGGACAGCAGCTCTACATCCGCGAAAATCTCGGAGCCAAACTGGCTGGCCAGCGCGGTCAGCCGCCCGTCCAGTTTCCACGGCAGGCCGGTGATCGCCCCATCCTGCAAGGTCAAGGAGCCGATCGTGATACCCGCCACATTCATCCGCACCGCGCTGCCGAGATTCACCGTGAGCGTGTGCGGGATCGTGCTCGCCGCTGTGTTCAGCTCCAATTCGCCCGAGGCGCTGCCATTGCCCACCGTCACCGTGCCCGGCAGTTCACCGGCATTGAGCGCAACCGTGCCGCCTTCGATGGTCATGCCACCTTTGAGCTGCCGAGTCCCCGTGCCCGCCAGCAGCACCCGGCCCACGCCCGTCTTTCGCAGGTTATCGCCGTAAATCTCGCTCAGCAGGCCCAGTTGGGTGACGCCGACATTGCCCACCCGCAATTCCGCGCCCGCCGCGCAGGTGAGTTTGCCGCCCACGCCGAGCACCGGGCTGCCCGCGCCATTCGCCACCCGCAGCACACCGGCGAGGTTGATCGGCTCATTGATGGTGAGGTTCGAGCCGCCAATGGTGAGCGTGGCCCCCGCGTCCACCGTGGTGACACCGTCCCCAGGCCTGCCGAGACCGTTGCCATGACTCACGATCACCTCACCAGCGGCGATGTGCAGCTCTCCCCGCGTCGTGCTCGCGGCTTCCAACGTCAGTGTTCCCGTGCCGGTCTTTTCAAACTGCGCACCAGCGCCCTCGGTGATCGGTGTGAAGCACAGGATCTCCGACTGCCCCGCCACGCTAAAGGCCAGGGGCATCCCATTTGTGTCGATGGTCGGGGCCTTGAACTTCAGCGACGTTCCTGCCGCCGTGGAGAAAGTCTGTGGCCCCGTCAACGCCAGCGACAACGCCCAAGTCACTGGCGGAGCGCCCGACGCGACCTCGATACCGCCCGCCAGCGCCACGGAATTCCCACTCACCACATACGAGGTCGTATCGGTGAGCTTGAAGGTGCCCTTGCTGAAGGTCACCTTCTCAAGCGCCAGATTGCTCATATCATTGACGCTCGTCCGCCGCGTCGCGTTGGCCGGGAACACCAGCGCGTCCCCGTTCCTCGGCGCGCCGAAGGGCGTCCAGTTCTTCGGATTGCTCCACAGCGTGCTGGAGTTCCCCGTCCAGGTGCGTGTCAGCCCAGTGGACTGCGCCGCGGCGAACAACACCACATCATTGCCCGTGCCGCCGCGGTAAGTGATGCGGAAACGCCCGCCTTCCAGCGTCGCGCCTTCCGGCAGATTGGCGAAGGTGCCAGTGACTGCGTCCGTGCCATCGTTCTCGATGATGACGAAGGACGTGCCCAGCACTGGCTGGTAGCCGATGGCCTGCTTCACCATAAGCGTGGGCGAAGCGAGATTCACCGTCCCTTTGACGGAGAGCTGGTCATAAGTGACATCGCCGAGAAAGTTGCCGACATCGATCCGCAATCGAGACGCCAGACTCAGCGGTCCACAGGTGAGTTTCCCGCGAATCAAACCGAGGCCGGGATCGATCTCGCTGGTTCCGGTGGCATTCACCGCGCCCACTCGTCCCACGCCGCTTAGCCTTGCGGTGCCGTCGATGGTGATCGGCGGCTGGGATAAGTCGCTCGTATTGCTGGCAGAAATCGTGGCGGAACTGCTGCGGATGGGCGCGCTGAAAACGCCTGAGCCCGCCATGCTCATCATTCCGGTGCCTTCCACGACAAAGCTGCCGCCCGGCACCGCCGTCATGTCGGCGGTGATGGAAAGGCTCGCCTCCTCGTGGACGTGCAGCACCACGTCGGGTTCGAAGGCGCTCAGCTTGCCCGAGGTATCGTCGCTCGTCACCAGCAAGCCGGCCTCTGGCAGCACCTCAATGCCTTGCGTCCGCAGTGACAGTGTGCCTCCATCGCCAATGCGGATCGTGTTGGTGGCGCCGGTGCTGCCAGCGCTCGCCACAATCCATCCGTTTTGGTTCTCGCCCGCAGATCTCAGATCGAGTGTGCCTCCATCCACCAAGCCGATCTTCGTGCTATCCGCGATCTGGTTTGAGGAAATCCAGGTTAGCCTGGCATCCGCCCCTTCGACCGATACGAGCCTGCCATTGAGAGCCACGAGAGGCCCACTTTTGCCAAGTTTCACCTCGGCATTCTTGATCGTGACCGTGCCTGCCAGGCCGAAATCGTTGGAACCAGCACCTGCAAACGTCAGAGCGCTGGTGCCTTTGATGACGAGGTCCGTTTTGCGTCCCGTTTCAGTAGTCACAGGCCCATAAAAAATCACGGGGCCGAGCGCCTCGACGCCGACCAGATCACGCATGGTGAAAGCCCCCTGCAACAGGACCTGTTCCCCGTGAGTTTGCAGCACCGCCGCCTGCCGCGTTTCGCCAATGAAGTTGATCGACTCATTCACACTCACCTGCGCGTCATCAGCGTCAAAGATGAGCGTGCCACGCACCTCGGTTCCCGTGGCCAGGCTTCCCAACCCGTTGTTGTTGGTCACGGTCAGCATGGCTCCCTGGTCCACGATGACAGACCCCCCGAAGCTATTCTCACCACGCAACAGCACCGTCGCATCCTTCGCAATGGACATGCCGCCGATACCACTAACGCCGCCGTCGAACTCGACGACCATCGGCGTGCCCGTCACCACCTGGCCTTCCTCATCCAGCATCCAGTTGATGGACACCAAATCCTTCAGTTCCACTTCCGTGGAGACCTTGAGATTGGGAGAACCTCCGTCGCTGATCCGTGCGATGATCGCGGGGCGGTGGTGCGCAGGGTCGGACAGCGTCAGCTTCTCCGGCAGCAGATGAACATTCAGACCTTCAGGCTTCGAGCATTCCAGAATCATCTCTCTGACATCCAGAGGGTTCCCGTCAAGCTGCCAGTTGACGACGACCGACGGGCCTCCGCCATTTTGATGCCAGAACAGTCGTTCCACTCGGCTGGTGCCCGGCAGGTCATTGGCGGAGATGATCAACTCCTCGGGTTCTAAATCGGCGTTAGCGACATTGAACTGGACTTCCAAGGCCCCTGCCTTGCCAGGATCTGGCGCACCCTGAAGACCCCAAGACCAGTCGCTGCTCCAAGCACCCACCTTTCCCGCAAGCCAGACATAAAGCTCGTCATCCGCAGCCCTGGAGTTCCCTGGCAAGCCCGCAGCCAGCAGGATCGCACCCGCGATCCATCGACGTGCCTGATGGTGGGAAAGAAGGGAAGTCTTCATGGCAGATGGGGTGGCAGGTCAGGCACGGCAAGACATTGTGCTTGAGGTGATACTACGAAAGCGCAGGCTTCGAGCCAAGCACAATGCGAGGCCCGGACAGAAAAATGCGGCGTCGGCTGCGGGCAGGCGGCCTGCCGCTTCCTAAGCCGTCAGCCCCAGAGGGGGTGAGAAGAGATGAATGTAGCACTCCTGTTTTTCCGGTTTTGCGGTCGATGTGTCCGGGCGCTGCGTTTTTGTTTTTTTGGGTGTCACCTGAACCGGCAGGCCGGGGTGGCGGCGGGCATGGCAAATCTCGGCGCGGGGCGGCTCATGCGCCGACGGTGATGCTGACTAGGTCGCTCCACTGGCCGACGCGCTGGTCGCCGACACGGTAGATGGCCTTGTATTTCCACACGGCGGCCGGGGTGGGGGCGGGTGTGGTGTCCAGATAATCCGGCGTGGTGTCGTAGGTCAGCAGTTGGTAGCCGCCGCCCCGGTCCACATGAATCTCCAGCATGTCGAGGAAGGCGGCCTGGCCCTGCCAGCCCCAGATTACCAGGACATGGCCGCCGCTCCTGATGAGCCTCAGCTCCGGCTTGAAGATGCTGAAGTCCGGGCCGCTCTGCACGTCGCCCTCGATGCCGAGCGCCTCGCCGATGGCGTGGTTGTAGGCGGGGTGCGCCTTGATGAACTTCACCAGATCGCGGAAGCGCCGTTCGATGCCGGGGGCCACGGGGGTGACTGCGGGAGGGAAAATATCCTCCTCGGGCGGGGTGCCGGTGT
>NZ_JACSRD010000093.1 GCF_014879935.1 Prosthecobacter sp. | reverse complement strand
CGCCCAATACCGCGCCATGCTCGACGCCGCCCAGAAAGGCGGCTATGCCTACCCAGCGATCAATGTCACCTCGCTGCCCACCATCAACGGCGCGCTGAAGGCTTTTGCGGAGTCCAAGTCGGACGGCATCATCCAGGTCTCCACCGGTGGCGGGGAATTCGCCTCCGGCACCGCGGTCAAGGACATGGCGCTCGGTGCCATCGTCCTCGCTGAGGCCGTTCACATCCTGGCGGAGAAGTACAACGTCCTCGTCGCCCTCCACACCGACCACTGCCACCCGAAGAACGTGGAGAAGTTCCTCAAGCCCCTCCTCGCCGCCACCAAAGCCCGTCGCGAGGCTGGCAAAGGCAATCTCTTCAACTCCCACATGTTCGACGGCTCCGAACTCAGCCTCGAAGAGAACATCAGGGTCTCCAAGGATCTCCTCCAGCAGTGCGCCGAGCTCGACATCATCCTCGAAGTCGAAGCTGGCGTCGTCGGTGGTGAGGAAGACGGTCACGACACCTCCGGCGTCGCCAACGACAAGCTCTACACCACTCCTGAGGACATGGTCGCCGTCTATGAAGCCCTCAACGGCATCGGTCGCTTCATGTTCGCCGCCACCTTTGGCAACGTCCACGGCTCCTACAAGCCCGGTGCTGTCAAACTCAAGCCCACCATCCTCCGCGATGGCCAGAAGGCCGTCATGGACAAGCACGGTGCCGCTGCAGAGATGGATCTCGTCTTCCACGGCGGTTCCGGCACGCCTCTCGAAGAAATCCGCGAGACGCTCGGCTACGGCGTCATCAAGATGAACATCGACACCGACACGCAATACGCCTTCACGCGTCCCATCGTGGCCCACATGATGAAGAACTACGACGGTGTCCTCAAGATCGACGGCGAGATCGGCGACAAGAAAGCCTACGACCCCCGCTCCTACCTCAAAAAGGGCGAGCAGGGCCTCTGCGACCGCATGAAGGAAGCCTGCAACGACCTCCTCAGCACCGGCAAGACCATCTTCGGCACGGTCTGAGACCAACATCGTTTCGCCAGTCAACAATCCCACGAGGGCCATGCTTCATCGCATGGCCCTTTTTCTTCGGGTTTCTCACTTCTTCGCGTCAGCTTTCGCCTCGGCGCCGTCCTTCTTCTCCGGCTTCGTCACTTCCCGCATCGGATTCGGGGCCTTCTCGTCCTTGTAGAGCTGGAATTTGCTCTTCACCGGGCGGCGTGGCCAGAAGTTGTTCTCGATGTCGGTGTCCACGAGTTCCTGGCGCGGGTCGAAGGTGATCGACTTCAGCTCCTTCTTCGTGAACAGCATTTTCGAGGCCCTCTGGGTGTTGAAGCGCCAGATTTCCGGCGGCAGCTTGATCTCCTCGGTGCTGCCGTCGGTGTATTCGGCCTTCAAAATGACCGGCGTGACGAGCCCGCCGACGTTGCGCAGCTCGATGGAGTAGAAGTTGTGCTTCGTCTCCAGGAGCTTCGGGTCGATCTCCTCCTCGTTGAGTTCCTTGATGAGAGCCTCGAACTTCTTCTTCTCGCTCGGCAGCACGGTGGTCTCGTCAAAGCTGTCGTAAAAGTCCTTCAGTTCGGGAAAACGGTCCACGCGCTTCGAAAGCGGGTAGTTGCGCTCCTTCGTGGTGGTTTTGGGCAGTTCGTCCTCCTCCTGCTTCTTTTTCTTCTTCTCGATGGCAGGATCACGAGTGTCGAGTTGCAGCCACTTCACCTCCTCGACGGCCACATCGACGTGATCGACGCTGTAGAACCAGCCGCGCCAGAACCAGTCGAGATCCACACCGGTCACGTCCTCCATCGTGCGGAAAAAGTCGCTCGGCGTCGGCCGCTTGAACATCCAGCGCCGGGCGTAGGTCTTGAACGCGTGATCGAAGGCCTCGCGGCCCAGAATGTGCTCGCGCAGGATGTTCAGCGCGGCAGTCGGCTGGCCGTAGGCGTTCGGGCCGAGGTCGGCGATGCTTTCGCTGTTCGTCATCACCGGCACACGGTCGGTGGTGCGCATGTAGCTGACCATGCCACGCTCGTCGCGGCGGTGCTTCCAGTCGTTCTCCCATTCCTCCTCGGCCAGGTATTCCACAAAGCTGTTCAGGCCCTCGTCCATCCAGGTCCACTGCCGTTCGTCGCTGTTCACGATCATCGGGAACCAGTTGTGGCCGACTTCATGGATCACCACGCCGATGAGCGCATACTTCGTGCGCTCGGGATAGGTGCCGTCCTTTTCAGGACGCGGGCCGTTGAAGCAGATCATCGGGTATTCCATGCCGCCGATCGGACCGTTCACTGACCACGCGACGGGATACGGATAATCAAACGTGAACTTCGAGTACACCTGGATCGTGTGCGCGATGGCATGTGTGGAATACTTGTCCCACAGCGGCATGCCCTCCTTCGGATAAAGTGACATCGCCATGACCGGCGGGCGGTACATGCGGTCGGAGATGCCGCCTCTGCGCTCCGGCGTCGGTGGATGCGTCGCGCCCTCCACTGCCATCGCGTCCCAGATGAATTTGCGCGAGGAGGCGAAGGCAAAGTCACGCACGTTGTCCGCCTTGAAGATCCAGGTCTTCTTTCCCTTCGGCTTGCCCTTCTCGGCCGCCCTCGCCTCGTCAGGCGTGACGATGAAAACCGGCTTTTTCGTCTCCTCCTGGGCCTTCTTGAGCCGTTCACGCTGAGTTTCGGTCAACACGGCCTCCGGATTCTGCAACACGCCCGTCGCACCGACGATGTGGTCATCCGGTGCGGTCAGCCGCACGGTGTAGTTGCCGAATTCCAGCGTGAACTCGCCCGTGCCGAGGAACTGCTTGTTGATCCAGCTCGCGTAATCGGTGTAGGCCGCCATGCGCGGAAACCACTGCGCGATGGTGTAGATGCAGTTCTTGTCCTCCTCGAAGTATTCGTAGCCGGTGCGGGCGCTTATGCGCTTGCAGTCGTTGATCGGGTAGCTCCAGCCGATGTTGAAAACGAAGTCCGCCCCTGGAGCCAGCGGTTGCGGCAGATCCAGCCGCAACATCGTCTTCACCACCGCATGCGGCAGCTTTTCGCCTTTTGCGTCCGTCAGCTTGGCGATCTTCATCTCGCCGTCGTAGTCTTCGTAGGCCAGCAGCCGGTCCACGGCCGAGTAAGTGATCTTTCCCGGATCGATCCCGCGCTTCGTGTTCGGCGCCGCACGCGAGTCGGCGTTGTGGGAGAGGTAGTTCTGATCGAGTTGCACCCACAGATACTCCAGCGTGTCCGGCGACGCGTTGTGATAAGTCACCGTCGCCTCCGCTGTGATCGTGCGCTTCACATCGTCCAGTTCGACGCTGATGTCGTAGTCGGCCTGGTTCTGCCAGTAATCACGCCCCGGTGCTCCCGAGGCCAGTCTCACCGTCGAGGGCGTCGGCATCGTGGAATCCAATTGCTGGAACTTCTGCACCGGTGCGCCGGTTTCGGCGGCAGCAATCGACAGCAGGGCGAAAAACGCAGGCAGAAAGGCTTTCATGGGCCGCGATTCTCCCAATCCCGGCCCGGAAGGCAAGCCCCGCGTGCTCGCAAGATCAGGTGAGGCTCCGTCACTTCATTTCGCCCAGCAGACGCTTCAAAGCGGCCAGGGTGAAGGTGTTTGACGCCGCCTTTTCATGACCTTCGAGCTTTGCCAGGGCCTCCGTGGCCTGCGGCTTGCGCTTTTCGCGCACTTCGATGCCGAATCGCAACTCCAGCAGGTCGAAGGCGTGATCGGCCGTCGGTGTGGGCTTGCTCTTGAGCGCCGCGTCGATCACCTCGCGGGCGATTTCGGCCTTGCCGGCGTCCAACGCGTGTTCGGCCAGGGTAATTGCGAGCCGTTGCTTCTTCGCCAGCGCGGCATGCAGCGCCACCGCGTTCTCCGCGATCTCGCGGCGGCTCAAAACGCCCTCGTCGATGATCTTGGAGAAGACCGTGGTCGGATAGCGGCCGGCGATCACGTCATCGGCCAGCAAATGGACGACCAACTTGAGCCGCGAAGCCAGCGGCAGCCGAGTTTTCAGCGCTTCATCACCGGCGAGGCGGCCGGCGTTGCGCCAGACCTCGTCCTTCACATTCAATCCGGCGATGATGGTGCTCAGTTGCGGGCGGCCCAGCGTTTTGCGCCAGTCTGCCAGCATCGTGTCTCCAGATGCCGCCAGCAGAGGCATCAGCAGGCTGACCAGATGCCCGGTGTGTTCGGAGCGGCTGTCGCCACTGGCATCGATCAATGGCATGAGGAGCTTCTGCCAGAACGCAGCCTCCCGTCTGCCTCCGGCCTGCCAGTGGGCGCTGATCGCATCCGCCAGCGCGTCTGCCAGCCGGTTGCGGGCATAGTTCCGCTGGTAAAGGTTGTCGCCCGTGATGTCAGCGAGTGTCTGGAAGGCGTCGCTCCAGGGCTTGGCATTTCCTGCGAGGGCGCTTTTCGCAATCGCGGCGCTCAGGATGTAGGCGGTCTCCGCACGTTCGGCATTGTCCTCGGTCGCGGCGAATGAATCGATCTCGATCCTGGACGCGGCGTCATCGAGAATGCTGCCCAGGTGCGCGGCGGCGGCACGCGGCGCGTAGTTGGAGACGAAGGTGGCGGCAAACACGCGCAGCGCCTCGTCCTTGAACGTGGTTTTGGCGATGCGTGGCGCCAGGGCGGCGATGCGTTCTTCAAAGGTGGACGGTTCCTTGAAGGCGCGGACAAAAGGCATCGGATGATTCTGCGACTCGGCCACGATCAGCTCACCCAGCAGTGCGAGTCCTGGGTCTTTGCAGGATTTGGCCAGCGCAGCTGCGTTTTTGGCGAACGCGGGCTCCCATTTCACGATGCCGGAGTTCCACCCGTGCAGATGGGACGCCTCCTTGGTCAGGAAATCCGCCGCGCGTGACTCCCAGCCGCTGGTGGCGATCAGCGCGACGGTCGTGCGCATCGTTTTGAGGTAAGCGGCATCCTTGTCGAGGAGCTGGGTGAGCCAGCGCTCGTTCCGCGCACGGGCGGCGACCTGCACCATGGCGAAGGTGGGCTCATAGGCCGTGCCGTAGTAGTTTCCACGGCCTGCTTTCTCCTGCGCAAAGCTCTGGCGGCGGGTCCAGCCATCCCACAGCTCCTGGGCGGTGCGTTTCCACGCGTCATCGACGGGCAGTTGCACAAACCGGCGCACGATGTGGGCGAGTTGTGAGCCGTGGACGCAGTGCATCTCCTTGTTCTCGCGGGCGGCGAGTTGAGCGGCTTTTTTCACCAGGTCATCCGGCACGGCAAAGGGACACACGTGGCAAAGATGGTGCGCCAGGGCCACACGCACACGTGGATTGATCTGATCGTTCAGGATGGCCGTGCGATGATGCTTCATGAGCAGATCGATGACCGGTGTGCGACCGATCTCGCAGGTGCCGTCCGGCCCGCGACCTTCGGCGCTGGCGGTCAGGAACAGGCGTCCGGAGATCGCCAGTTCACGCAGGATGGCCGCACGGGCGCCCCCGGCCTTTTCATTCTCCGCCCAGCTCGTGATCACGCTCACGTCGCCGGGTTGCAGCCGCGTGAGCAGATTGTGGAAGGGAATTCCGAGCAGTGTGGCGTGTTGGGGCTTCAGATGACGCGCGATCTCGGTCACGAGGCCGTTCATGCCCTCGGTGGCGGACGCTCTGCCGCCCCAGAACTCCCAGCGGTTCCGCATCCAGGGGCCCCAGCCATTCGCCGTGTGCCAGCCACTGCAGGCCAGCAGGCCGGACTCTTCCTCGTGAAACAACTGCATGCCGAAGCAGAAGACATTCGCCGGGGCGTTGTTGAGGATCTTCGACAGCATCTCGCTGCGCAGCGTCCAGCCGTTTGACTGGCCGTTCTCCCAGCCCTGGCGCTGCTGGCGTGCCTCCATGATCCGCAGCGCCTTGTCGAAAAAGGTCGCGCCGCCGCTGAAGTCGGCCTTGCGCATGTGGAATGTGGCCAATGCCTCGCGGAACTCCGTTTCGAAGGTCCGCACGTCGAGTTTGAACTCCTCGAAGGGCTTCCCGGCCATCACCATCTCGTGAAAGCTGGTGGACTTCTGCTTGATGAGATCACGCAAGGCTGGCGGATAATCGACAAACTCATCCGTGCGCATGGCGAGCGCCTCGGCGATGAGCGGGACAACCTCCTTGCGCAGTTTCACGAGGTCATCCGCATGCTTGGCGACGAATTCGCCCACCGCCTTGTCACCGTTCTCGTCCACGAGGCAGCGCACCAGCTCCATGCCAAAGCTGCGGCTCTTCTGGGTGTCGATGTGTTTGCGCAAGATGCCCGGGAGCGGTTTGCGGCTGCTGTCCCGCCAGAAGGTGCGGACCAGGCCTTGCAGCGCGGAGGAATCATCGCGACCGCCGAGGCCGGGCAGGGGATCGTAGCCTTCCGCCGGGCCGAAAAGGCCGCTCCTCTCAAACAGCGCGATGACAAAAGCCTCGTCCTTCTCGTGGTTGTTCAGCGCCGTGGAGCAGAAGGCGCTGCCACGCCAGTTGGTGTTGCTGTCCAGCTTGCGTTTGACCGCCTCGGCGGACATGAGCGGCCAGAGTGCAGGCTCCGTCTTCAAATACTGGAGGAATCGCGCGGCATTGGTGTGCTCCGGCTGGTCGCGAGGGTTTTGGGCGTCGAGATCATCCTGGATCTTCAAAATGTGCCCGGCCACTTCGAGGCCGCGCCTGGCGTCATAGGTGGCGATGAGGCAGGCATCCTGCGGATGATTGCTGGAACTGCTGGAGAGCCGGTAAAGAGCGTTGCTATCCCGCGCGGCCATGTAGGCGTCTGCCAGATCAAAAACGCGTTTTTGCGCGACTTTGAGCACGGGTGCGAGCGCAGTCAGTTCACGCGCCTGAAAAGGCAGCGGCGGGAGCTGCTCCTCCAGCACTGCCGCCAGGCTGAGCAGGGGCGTGTGTGACAGGGCGGCGATCGGGTCGCTGTGCCGGGTGGCGAACTCGCGCAGCGCCTTTCCTGGCTCATCATTCAGGAGCGCCAGCCACAGTTGCACGCCGAACACGGGCTTCTCGGCCTTCAACATCGTCGTCACCGCCGCGACGACGTCCTTCCTGCCACGGATGTGCCGCAGCACCATGCTCACCAGCGAGCCGTCATTGTGGCTGCTCAGCGGCAGGGCGTTGAAGAGCCTTTCATCCTCCAGCATGACCGATCCCTTCAGCAGCGTCGTGACAAAGGCCGGATCTTCGAGCTGGCGGTTCTGGGAGATCTCACCTGCCACGCTGTCGATCCACTCCTGCACCGAGCTGAGGCCTTCCGTTTCCGCACGCTTCATGGCGCGGCTGAAGAAGGGGGCGACACCGGCGCACTCCCGCAGCCAGTAGGCGATCGGCGTGTGTTCGAGGGAGTTGCCGGTCTGACGACGCGACTCGCCCATGAACAGCAGCGTCAGCTTTTCAAACAGGCGGCCGGCGAGTTCGCCATCTGTCGCCGCGAACCGCCGGAGCATGATGGCGAGCGTCTGGGTCTCGTTGCTGGAGACGTTCACGCTTTGCAGGTTGGTGGCGGAGAGAATGCGTTCCGCCAGTGCATTTTCGATCTTTTCGCGGGCAGTGATGAGCGGTTGCAGTGCCTCGCGGATGTCTTGCGGCAGCTTCTCCGGGGTTTTGTATTTGGAGCTGCGCTTTTCCAGCGTGCGCAGCAGCCCGTCGGCTTCCTCCGGCCTGAGTTTGGCGAATTCCGTGTGATTCTCCCGCAGGTAGGCATCCCCCTGGAAATTGGAGCCTGCCATCAGCAGCAGCGTGGTCTTCACCCCGAAGGTCTGCGGCTGGCGTTCCTTGAGTTCCTTCTCCAGGGCATCGTGCGCCTTCTTGTAGCCGCCGCCGCGCAATTGTTCGGCGATGCGATTGAGCGCCGAGGCCTCGTAACTGCCCGCCAGCGGCAGGCAGCGGAACTGCTCCGCCGCGGCGACGAACGGGGTGCCGGTGAAGATGGCCAGCACATGGCCGGGATCGCGCAGCCGTTCATCGCCTGTGAGTGAGTATTGATAGTCGCGGTTCCATCGCGTGGTGATCTTCTCCCGGTCGGCGATGGAGATCGTCTCCTCCATCAACTGCGGTGCGAGGCCCATCTGGCCCAGCACCTCGAACAACGGGCTGCTGCCGCTGGCGGAGTTCTGGATGTGGCCCTGCGTGCCTTTGAGCAATGGGACGGCCGCTTCGAGGATCTTCGCCGCCTTGGCCCGGTCCTTCCTGGCGATGACCGAAAGCGCACGCGGCAGATTTTCGCGCGCCCGATATTCCTCCATGCCGACGGCATCCCAGGTGAGCGCGGCCAGGATCTTGTCGCCGAGCTTGGTCAGAGTGGCCATCTCGGCCTCCAGCAGGGGAGTGATGGCCTTTTTCTCGGCCTCGGCCAGATAGCCGGGATAGGGTTCCACCTCCTCGCGGAAAAGCGCGTGCAGTTCCTCGCATGCCGGAGGTGTGAGCCTGGCGAGATCTTCAGAATGACTCCCGATGAACTTGGCGACAGCCTCCGCACGGGCCTGATCGCCTTCCTCCATGAGCGCCAGGATGAGCTCGCTGCCAAACGTGCGTTTCGGGCGTGTTTGCAGCGCTTGTTTGAGCCGTTGCGCGGCTTCCTTGCTGTCGGAGCTTTGCAGCTCATTGATGAGGCGGCCCATGACGGTGCGCATCTCCTGCGAATCTCCGAACCACGGACGGAAGGCGGGCGCGTCATCCAGCATGTGCAGCGTGGTGAGCGCGGTGAGCAGCTTGTCGGTGGGGCCTTTGACCAGCGCGTCTGACATGAGCAGGTAGCCGATGTCCTGCCCGAACACCTGTCCGTCGAGCATGCCGTCCTCGATGAGCACTGGCAGTCCGGCCAGGCTGCCGTTGCGGGACTGCAGCAGGGTTTGGTGGAGGTTGTTGTATTGATACATTACCTGCACGCGGTTCCCATTGCCGCTGAAGTAGTAGCCACGACTGGAGCGCTGTGCCTGGCGCTCCTTCCGGAAGGCATCGAAGATGATCTGCCGCTTCTCCGCCGTGGCGCCGAGCCACAGGTCCCGCAGACGACGGACAAAGGCGGTGGCCTCCTTGATGTTGCCGCCGTTTTCCAGCGTGAGCACGTAACGGCTGATTTCCTCCGGGTTCACCCGGCCCTGCTGGCTCTTGATGCGTTCGAGGAAGAAGTCGTGGATCGGTGCGGTGAGTTTCCGCTCCGACCAGATGCGCACGATCTCGCCGCCCGCGCCCGGATCGGCCTGCGGATACATGCTTTTCAGCCAGGTCTCCGCCGCGGCGGTGAACGTGTCGCTTCCTGCGCGGAACAGCTCCGCGTAGGCCCGGGCCTGGCGTGCGGCCGACTTCCCCTTGGCCCGTTCGATGAGCGGAATGACCTCGCTGTCGATCTTGTCGAACTGCCCGCGTCTGGCGGCGGCCAGCACCAGCAAATCTTCCGGATGCGGCAGGGAGATCTGGTTCTGGGCACCGTAGCGTGAATTGGAGTAGCCGTTCCAATACAGGGTGGATGGCGCGGCACGCTGCACCCAGCCCTTCGCGCCGAGGATGTCCCGTGCCTGCTGCTCCAGCTTTTCCAGCGGTGCCTCATCGCGAAGGGCCATGCCCGCCAGCGGGGCGAATCCGCCTTCCGCCAGCATGGGATGGCGTGTCATCGCGGTGCAGTAGGCGTCATGCGCCTCCCGGAGCTGCTGCTGGGCTTTGAGACCGGCCTCGGTGGGTTTCTGGCCGCTCTCCGCCATGCTGTACAGCGCGGGAAAGCGTGTCGGCTCGCGATATTCCTCCCGCTGGAAGTACTGCGGCAGGTTCATCAGCAAGTTCGACAGCGCGGGATCCAGGCGGCGCTTCTCGCTGGTCTGCGCTTCCAGCCACGCGGTCATCAGGCGGATCAGCGCCAGCCGGTTTTCAAAGGTGAATTGCTCATCCGACTGCGAGCTCTCCTGCGCCAGCCGCTGGACGAAGCGTGTCATCTCCGCCGTGGGCAGTCCGGTCAGCACCCGGGCTCCGGCAGCCGGATCTTTGCCTGCCAGCAGTGTGGCGGCACGCATCTGCGCCTGCCAGGCCCGTGGATGCTGCTGGATGGCATCCTCATAGCGTTTGAGCGCCGCGTCGGTGGCTGAGAGGTTCTCCAGGATGGCCGCGTCCTCGGTCATCTCACGCCAGCCGGCGGCGGTGCGTGCCGTCAGCCATTTGGCGAAGCCGGTTGCCGCGGTCTTGCGCTCCAGTTGCTCGACCATGTTGCGCATGTTGTAGCGCATGTTGCTCCACTGCATGGGATCTAGCCATTGACGGATCAGCGGACGCAGCGTGCGCAGGATCTCGGCGTGGGCGGTTTCCGTCTGTCCCTGGGCCAGCAATTTCTCCACCAGCGGACTGAGCGTGCCGTTGCTGGAGTTCCGCGTGAAGTTGCGGGAATACGGATTGATCGCCGCCTGTGCCGAAGCGGACGCGCGTTTGGAGTTCTTCGCGAGTTCGCGGGCCTGAAGCTCCTCCGCCTCTTTTTCAAATCCGGTGGTGCGCATCAGTCCGACGAGCTGCTGGAGCTCGTAGCTCTGCATGTTCGGCCGGTTCTGTCGTGCGAAGGCCGCCTTCAGCGCGTCCCGCATCGCGAGCCGCTGCTCCGCGTCGCCCCGCTGGGCGGCGTGGAGAATGGCATTGTCAAAATTGGCCGAGGTGTCGAGCTGCGCCGCCTTTTGCAGCCGCTCGACCATCAAGGGCAGGTCGTGATGAAGTTGTGCGATCCACGCGGCCAGTTCCCAGTGGCCCGCATTCACATCTTTGGCCTCCAGCATCGCTTTCACCGCTTTTTCCACCTCCTCGCGATGGCCAAGGCGCAGGTGCATGAGCATCTGCAAGGTCGGCGTCTTCAATTGGGCAAGCGTCTGCTCCAGACCGGTGCGCACGTCGTCCTCATCCGCCGGATCGCTCATGTCGGCGCCATCGTAGTCGATGTGGCCGCCGTTGCCGGCCTTGCGCAGGCTGATGAGCGTGTTGGCGATCGAAGCGGAGACATCGAGCCCGGTCCATGCGGGTTGAAGAGGCTGGGGCTGCAGCCTCGTGGCGTTGACGGAGCTGTAGGACGATAAGGTGACACGCACTGGCAGGCGGCCGCCTTTGGCCTGCTTCTCGAATTCCAGCGTGCGTTTGTTCTCCCGCTCGATCTCGGCGGCCAGTTGCGGCCAGCGTTTGGCGGCAGCCAGGGCGCTGAGCACCTGCTGGCCGCTCCAGTAGCCGTGTTTGCGCAGGATCGCGTCAAACGCGCGTTCGTTCCAGCGCTGGCCCAGTGCGAACAGGCGGTCGAGCACGTCCGCAGGCAGCGTCACGTGGTAGCTGGCCATGTAGGACGGATCGCTGGTCGCGAGAGCGAGCAGATTGGTCAGCGCGTTGAGCGTGCTGCTGTCCACCTCGGGAAAATCCTCTGCCAGCGTGATGGCTTCGCGGCCGATCTCCAGGCCTTCCGGCGTTCCGAGCATCATCGCTCGCACACCGGCCTGCCAGGCCAGCAGCGGCTTGGAATCCTTGAACAGCGTCATGCAACGCCGCAGGACGGAGATCGAATCCTCCTCCGGTCCGCGCTGCCAGGCGCGTGACACCAGCCACACAGCATGAAGCGCCGCGTGGTCGGCGTGTTGATTCAAAAGCTCGACCGGCACCCCAAAAGCCCCCTGATAAATCGGCACCTCCAGGATCAGGGCGGCGTCACGCACGCCCGCCGCGCTGATGCGTGCGGCCAGCGCCTGCTTGTTCGCCTCCGTCATCGCCTGGCCGATCTCAATGAGGTGATACAGCGCCATCGCCGAGAGCATGGTCACATTCGGCGGCTGGGCCACCCAGCCATGCGGCAGGGCAGGAGTCGCAGACGCTGACTGCCCGTTCAGGATGAGCATGCCGCGGCCGAGGCTGAGGCCGCCCCAGCCCATGCCCAGATTGCTCTGCTTGTTGCGATGCTCATACGCGGCCTGCGCCACGCTCGGGATCGTCATCCACTCGGCCGCGCCATCGGGAAGCTGGTAGTTTTCGCCAAAGCTGAAACTTCCCGGCATCTGGCCGTGCGCCTGGATCATCTGCTGCGACTGCACCGCGCTGACTTCCGGCATCTCCACATGAAAGCCGAGCAGTTCCGTGAAGGCCGCCGAGGCCTCCTGATCGCGCCCTTCCTCCTCCAACGCCGTGGCGTAGAGATAGCGCAGCCGGTAGTCGTCTGGAAACTGCGGCAGCAGCGGCTGCAGGAAACGAATCGCCCGCGCCCAGTCGCTGTGCTCGCACATCGTGTCCGCCATTTTCTCCAGCATGCGGGCGTCGGCATCCTTTCCGCCTGCCAGCTCGAACAGCAGCCGGTAACCCGCCTCGTCATCGCCCGATTCGATCATCAGACGTGCGATCCGCTGCTTCGTGTCCGGCGTTTTGTCCAGCGTGGCCGCCGCTTCCAGGGTGCGCAGCGCCTCCTTGGTCAAACCGGACTCCTCCTCGCAACGGGCGATCTCGGTGAGCAGGGCGAGATCCTTCGGCCGCAGTCGCGATGCCTCGTAAAGGCAGCGGCGGCGCTCCTCGTCGTTGTTCACGCTGCGATGAATCTCCGCCAGCGCCATCCACGGCGCCGCGCTGCCGCGATTCTGCCGCTGCCGCGTCTGAAACTCCTCCACCAGCGAGTCGAGCTGCCCCTCCGCCCGCGACATCTCCGCCAGCGGTGCCAGCAGGCGCAGACGCGTCTGAATGTCCTCCGTTTGTTCATACAGCGACACGTAAGCCCGCCGTGCCTCATCCGTGCGGCCCGACCGTGCCAGCGCCTCCGCCAGCGTGGTGAGCACCTGGCGGTCATCCGCAAACTTTCGCGAGGCCTGCCGCAGCACGTCGAGAGACGCGGTCTCCTTGCCCTGCTCCAGATGGATCGCCGACTCCTCCAGCCAGGGTAGCACCGCACCGGGAGAAAGCTTCTTCCACTCGGGAATCACTGCCAGCGCCTTGTCACTCGCCAGCGCACGCCGGTGCAGCGACACCAGCCGCCGCGCATGGTCGCTCGTCTGTCCGCCGGGCAGTTTCATCAGCTCCTCGATCACTCCGGCGGCGCGTGCCCACTCCTGCCGCGTCTCCAGCAGTTTTGCTCGTTGTGCTCCGAGCATCAATTGATCCGCCGGGGCCGCTGTGGGCCGTTGCAGCACCTGGTCAGCCTCCTCCGCACGGCTGGCTTGCTCCAGCAAGACCGCCAGCAGGCAGCGGTTCGGGATCGAAAGCCCCTCCGCCTGCTTTTGCAGCTCGTCGATGACCGTTTTGACCGCTTCCGCGTCTTCAATCGTGATTTGCGCCATGCGCACGGCCTCCGGCACCGCCGCGTGATCCGTGATCAGCGCCAGCCTCTGCCGTGCCCACTCCATCGCCTGCGGGTGATCCTTCAAGGATGTCGCCAGTTGGGAAAGTTGCGCGAGGAATCGCGGCTGTTTCGCAAACTCGGTTTCACGCGTGCGCAGCAGGTCCAGCGCCTCCTGCTGCTGGCCGTGGGATTGCAGCGCCTGGCCGACGCGCAGCACGTCCTCGATCCCGCCGGACTTCATCAGCGCCTTCCAGATTTCGAGCGCCTTGTCATGCGCCTCGTTCCGATGATGAAAGTGCGCCAGCGCCTCCTTCGCCGAAACGCTGTCGGGATGCGCGGCCGCCAGCGCGGTGTAAGTCGCATTCGCCGGCTCCTTCATCTCCCACGATTCGTACAACCGTGCCACCCGCAGGTAATCATGCTCCGGGGCCACGGCGTCTTTCCCGACCGCCTTCTTCAAATACACGTCGAGCGTCGCCTGCGCCGACTTCGTGTCCTTCAGCTTCTCCTGCAAGGTGGCCAGCCGCACCAGCAACTCCTTGTCATCCGCATGCTGCTCCGTGAGCCGCTTCATCTGCGCTGTGGCGTCTTCAAAGCGCTCCATCCGCTCCAGCATCGCGACAAAACGCTCCTGCAAGTCACGGCGGCCGGGCGTGCGTTCCAGCAGGGCCGTGACCAGCTTCACCGCCTCATCTTTCTCGCCGAGGTCCGCCCGCACCTCCGCCAGCTCCATCGTGATCGCCGGACGCAAAGGATTCGCCGTGTGCAGGGCCTCCAGGCGTTTCTTCAGGCCTTCGATGTCATCCTCTCGG
Source organism: Prosthecobacter sp. (assembly GCF_014879935.1). GTDB lineage: Bacteria > Verrucomicrobiota > Verrucomicrobiia > Verrucomicrobiales > Verrucomicrobiaceae > Prosthecobacter. The sequence continues at coordinate 34,822 of NZ_JACSRD010000093.1, read as the reverse complement.
CGGAACGGCTGCGCGATGCGTGACAGCACATCGCCTTCCACCCAGGAATCCTGCCCGCTTTGCTCAAGAACGCTCTCAAACACCTTCAGCGCCTCGTCCCGCTTGTCCGCACGCAGCAGCAGGTCGCCCAGCCGCAGCCGTCGCGTCATCAAATCCGTGCCGGGCTTCGTCTTCGCCACCAGCGCCTCGGCTTGTTTTGCCGCCTCGGCATACAAGCCCTCGTCCGCCATCAATTCGACCACTTCCTCCGCCAGATCGAGGTCATCCGGCCGTCCGGCGGCCAGTTCCTGCCAGAGCTTCAGCGCGTCGTCATTGCGTCCCAGCCGCAGCAGCGCCCGACCTTGCAGCCGGGCGATCTCCACGCGCAAATTCTCGTCCTTGGCCGACTTCGCCGCCGCTTCCAGGCTCGTGAGCGCCCGGTCGAACTCCAGCAGCCGCGTCTGTGCCCGCGCCTTGTCCAGCCAGGCGTCCGCATTTGTCGCGTTCAGCTTCAGTGCCGCGTCCAGTTCCGTCACCACCGCCGCGTCCTCGCCCTGGCGGGCGAAGAACAGCGCCAGAAGCTGATGATCCGCCGCCGTGGCACCAGGCGCAGCCGCCTTCGTCTTCAAAAACTCACGCAACGTGTCGCGCGTGCCATTCGCCAGCCATGCGTCCTGAAAGCGCTCGAAGATCGTGCCCGCCTGCGGCCGCTTGCGCAGCAGGTCGTGATACTTCGAGATCTCCGGTGGCACCGGAGCCTGCTGTGCGAGGGCAGGGCAGAGGAGGAGGGGCAAGGCAACCAGCAGCCGCAATTTCATGAGTGCGTTTTAGCGGAATCCGGGGCCTGATGACAAGGCGGAAGCGCAGAACCGCCTTGCTTCGGCAAAGCCCTTCTGATTGCATCGGCGCATGACTCCTCCCGCCGACTCTCTTTCCCGTCGTGATGCCCTGAAGGCCACCATCGCCTCCATTGGACTCAGTTCGCTCGCTTTTGAGCCTGCCAAGGCCGCCCCGGTCGCAGCGCCGGATGCGCGGCGGGGTTCGACGAAGAAATATGACATGCTCAAGTCGATCAACCTTTGGGCCTTCCCGTATCCGGAGCGCATGACGCTGCGTGAGTGCCTGCAACTCGCGAAGGACGCCGGATTCGATGGCATTGAGCTGAACTACGATCTCGACAACGACCTCTCGCCGAAGCACGGCACGGCGGATTATGTCAAAATCCGCAAGATGGCCGACGAGATCGGCATCCAGATCAGCGGGCTGTGTTCCTTCCTCTTCTGGCCTTATCCGCTGACGAGCAATGATCCCGCGAAACGTGCGCAAGGCATCGAACTGGCCGGAAAGATCGCGCAGTGTGCGCATGACCTCGGCGTGGAGAACGTGCTCGTCGTTCCTGGGGCGGTGCACATCCCGTGGCGCACGGATCACGAGCCGGTGGCCAATGACGTGTGCGATGCGCGGGCCCGCGAGGCCGTGGGGCAGCTCGCGAAGCAGGCGGAGAAACTGAAAGTCTGCCTCAACATCGAAAACATCTTCTTCAACGGCTACCTCATGACACCGATGGAGATGAATGCCTTCGTGGACAGCTTTGGCAGCGAGCAGGTGCGCGTGCATTTCGACACCGGCAACATCAGCATGTTCCAGTTTCCCGAACACTGGGCCAAAGTGCTCGGCAACCGCACGAAGAACGTCCACCTGAAGGAGTTCACGAAAAAAGGCACCGACTTCAGCCTCGAAACCTTCCGCCCGCTGCTCGACGGCACCACGAACTGGCCCGCCGTGACCGACGCGCTCGCAGACACTGGCTACAAGGGCTTCCTGACCTTCGAATACTTCCACCCGTATGCCCATTACCCGGAAGCCTTGATCTGGCAGACTTCCGACTCGCTGGACCGCATTTTGGGAAGGAAGGCGTGAGCTGATCTGCGTCGGAAGACATTATGGCAACGACGACATCAACTCCTCGAATGGCGATCTGAGTCCCAAAGGTTTAAGAAGGGATACGACGTGGCCCCCGACTTGATGCACAATGTCCGCATCCGTATCACTGAACACTGTGTTGATATCGAAGGCCGGGCCGAGCTGGTCGAGAAAGAATGTCAAGACGTCAATCTGGCCCGAAATAGCGGCAGCGCTGACCGCCGTTTCCTTGTTCAACCCGCGTGCGCCGATCTGCGCTCCATGCTCAACGAGCAGTTTGCAGATCTTCATCACCCCCATTCTGGCAGCGTTGATCAGCGGTCTTTCCCCATCGGAGTTGGCCGTGTCAGGAGACGCCCCAGGGAAAGCAGAAGCCGGCACATGCCTTCGTTCCCCATCAATGCGGCCTCAAACAAAGGAGTGTTACCGAAGTTGTTCTGTGGATCAATGGCCGCGCCAGCATCCGCGAGAGCTCGCACCAGATCCTCTCGATATTCAATCGCAAACCAGTGCAGCAGCGTCTCGCCCAGGCCGCTACGAACGTCCAGAAGCGAATGGTCCGCCTGGACCAGGCGCAGGGCTGCTTCGCAATGTTCGAGGAACAAGGCTTTGAGTTCGTAGAAGCGTGGGGCGCGTTGCATTCAGGATGATAAGTCGGTTTATTCAGCGGTCTCACCACGCCACCATGCGTCCATGAGGTCCGGCACGCAACGTGTGGGTGTTTGCGGGCAGACGGAAGCGCTGCGGGCTTTCGGCCACACCTTCGCCGAAGATCGCGAAGCGGCCGAAGATGAGCCGGCTACGGGCCCGGACATCCAAGTGTGGAAAAGTGTGCCAGCGACCTGACAGCCGACTGTCAGGTCCCTCGGGCAGGCGTTGGCGACGCACGGTCACCGTTCCCCGTTGCGGCGTCATCGTGCGCTGTTGAGACGCCGTGAATCGTTGCCGGCAGAATCCTGGGTCGCAGTGACGTTCATGGCCCCAGGGTGCCTGTGCCTCGACCAGGTCTCTCGTCACAGTTCAAGCTCCTGGTAGCCTGCGCTTCCGGGAGCGTGCTGTTTTTGCACCATGCCCGCCGACTCCTCGCCTCTTTTGGCGATAGCGTTCTTCATTGAGGCGCTTTGCTTCCTCGGGTAAGGCGTGGCATGTCTTGGGAGATCATTGCACTTTTGTTCTTCGCCGGCCTCAGCGCCGGATTCATTGATGCCATCGCGGGTGGCGGTGGATTGATCTCCGTGCCGGCTTTGCTGGCGGCCGGGTTGTCGCCGCAGATGGCGCTGGGCACGAACAAGATGCAGTCGAGCTGGGGAACGCTGATGGCCGTGCGCAAGTATGCGAAGGCGGGACTGGTGTCGTGGCCGCAAGTGCGTCTGGCGGTCGGTGTGACGTTTGTGTTCGCCCTTGTTGGAAGCTGGACGCTGACCCGAGTGAGCAATGAGGTACTCAAATACATCGTGCCATGGATGCTGATGGGCGCGGCTGTGTATGTGTTGATCAGTCCGCGGTTGAGCCGTCATGGAGCCCACGCACGTCTCGGCCTGGCTGCGTTCTCGCTGCTCGTGGGCGCGGTGCTCGGATTCTACGATGGCTTCTTCGGTCCCGGCACCGGCGCGTTCTGGACGATCTCGTGCCTGTCGCTGTTGGGACTCGAGCTCACGCGAGCCACGGCGTTCACGAAGGTCGTCAATCTCGCGAGCAATCTTGCTTCGCTGCTGGTGTTCGTGGTCACGGCGCGTGTGAATTATGGAATCGCCGCGGCGATGATCGCTGGACAGTTGATCGGCGGACGCCTCGGTGCGCACATGGCCATCAAGCATGGCGCGGGCTTCATCCGCGTGATCTTCATCTGCGTGGTGTTCGCGATGGTGATGAAACTGCTATGGGATCAGTTTGCGAGGTAACGAGCCTATTTTGTGGCGTCCGGCGCGAATCTACAGCGCGTAATTGCCTCCCACATCCTCCCTGCCTATGATGATTTCTCCCATGCCAACCATTCAGTCCTCCGCTCAAAGCCGCAGTTTTCCGAAATTCGATCTCTCACGCCTGCTCGGCACCGTGTTCAAACCGACGTTTGGCCGGAAGATCTGCATTTTGATCGACCTGCCGGATCTGGCGGAGGCGAAGGATTGCGCGTTCTTGAAGAATCCGGCGCGTGCGATCCAGCAACGTGCGCACGAGCATTTCCATCTGGGCCTGAAGAACGGCGTGGCTGAAGAACTGGCGCTCCAAGGCGGAGAGATCTACGCCTACACGCAGACGACTGGCAGCAATCTCGATCTGCCGGATCTCTGCGTCGATATGACGGGCAAGGAACTGAGCCTGGAGAAGGACATCTACCCGAACTACGACATCATCCTGTGCATCTCGACGTTCTCCGCCACCGCGCCGCTCACTGCGTTCGCAAAACAGTACGGTTTCCGCGGTGCCACGCTGCATGGCGTCAATGATGTGATCCTCAATTCCGGACTGGCTGTCGATTATGAAGTGGTGAGCCGCGATGCTGAGAAACTGCGTCTGGCAATGACCCGTGCCGACTGGGTGGAGATCGACTTCACGGTGGAAAATGGCCCTGACATGTCGATTCACCTCGATCTCGATCGTCAGGAGGCGCAGAAGAGCCACGGCCTCTGCCAGGGTGACACGCCGGACATCGCGAATCTGCCTGCAGGTGAGGTCTATTTCGTGCCCACCGGCGCGGAAGGCACCTTTCCGTTGAAATACGAGGACGGAACACTCGGCAAACTCACTGTCACTGGTGGTAGCATCATCAAAGCGGAGCTGATCGAAGGCAATCAGGCCACCATCGACGCTCACAATGCCAAACTGGCCGACGATCCGATGACCGGTGTGCTGGGCGAGCTTGGCTTTGGCACGCAGGTGCTTCCGGTGTCGGGCGCGGACATCCAGGACGAGAAAGTGCTCGGCACCTGCCACCTCGCCACCGGGCGTGACGATCATCTCGGCGGTCACATCACACCTGCGCAGTTCAAGCGTCACCAGAACGCCACGCACGACGACATCCTCTTCGCGCCGCACAAGACGCCGAACTTTGACATCAAGCAGGCCCGCATGCACCGCGATGGCATGACGACTGTGCTCATCGAGCACTTCCAGCCGTCGAAGTATTTGTTGGATGCGCTGGCGGCAGAATAACAAGGCTGCGTGATGAACATCTACGAAACCCGTCGCCTGCTCGACGAATACCTGCTCTTTCACTACGGCACGCCTGCGGAGGTGCTGCCGTGGGAGAGCGGCCCGCGTGAGGCGTTGGGTTTTCCAGTGCGCACGGTGATGGAGCTGATCGATCTGCCACGCACGCCCTGTGAAGCGGTGGCGCTTGATCTCGGTTGTGCGGTAGGGCGGTCGAGTTTCGAACTGGCGAACTTTGGCGTGAGCGTGCTGGGCATAGACTACTCGCAGAGTTTTGTCGATGCGGCAGCGAAGCTGGCTGATGAAGGGCAGATGGCGTACGAACGCGTGGATGAAGGCAGTGCGAGGACGGCCCTGGTGGCACGCGTTCCTGAGAATCTGCGGCGAGATCGCGTGCGCTTCGAGCAAGGGGATGCGATGAACCTGCGCGATGATCTCGGCGACTATGACATCGTGCATGCGGCGAATCTGCTGTGCCGGCTGACCGATCCACTCAAGCTGATCGAGCGGCTGCCGAGACTGGTGCGGCCAGGCGGGCAGCTTTTGCTGACGACGCCGTGCACGTGGCTGGAGGAATTCACTCCGCGCGGCAACTGGCCGAAGGGATCGACCCGTGAGTGGCTGACATCCCTGCTGGAGCCGCATTTTGACCTGTCGAAGACCTGCGACATGCCATTCCTCATCCGTGAACATGCGAGGAAGTATCAGTGGAGTGTGGCGCTGGGCATGAGGTGGCGGCGCAAGGTGGATGAGGCCTGAGGAGGGCGGGATGGATCGCTGCGTGTCTTTGTGCTCGCTGTGAGCGCATGGAGTAGGCATATTGGCCGCCATGGCCGAAGAAATCACTCCCAACGACCCGCCTTCCTTCGATGTTCCCAGCGTCGAGGAGATGGCTTCCTATCTTCCGCAGTTCCGGTTTGAAAAGCTCGCGGCCTGCGGAGGCATGGGGGCGGTGTACAAGGCCTACCAGGACAGCCTGGCGCGGTGGGTGGCGGTGAAGATCCTGCCGCCGAAGTTTAGTGCTGAGCAGGGCTTCGCCGAGCGCTTCAAGAGCGAGGCGCGTGCGATGGCGAAGCTGAATCACACAAACATTGTGGGGGTTTACGACTTCGGCATCACGCCGGGCGGGCATTTGTTTCTGGTGATGGAGTGGATCGAGGGGCGCTCGCTGCACCATCTGATCTACAAGACCAACCTCCCGCCACGGAAGGCGATGAATCTGGCGATGCAACTGTGCGAGGCGCTGAGCTTTGCCCATTCTCACGGCATCATCCACCGCGACATCAAGCCAGGGAACATCATGGTTAATGACGCCGATCAGGTGAAGGTGGCGGACTTCGGCCTGGCACGGCCCGGTCAGCAGATGGAGGAGGACAATCCAATGGGAACGCCGGACTACGCGGCACCGGAGATCTGCGGCGGGAGCGTCACGGATCATCGCGTGGACATCTTCGCCGCTGGTGTGGTGCTCTATGAGATGCTGGCACGCCGTGTGCCGGAGAACCCACGGAGGCCGATCACATTGTTTGCGAAGGTGGCGCCGCGCTGGGATGAGATCGTGGCGAAGGCGATCAATGTCGATCCTGACAAGCGTTTCCAGGATGCGAGTGAAATGCGTGCCTTCATCAATGTGGCGATGAAGCAGGAGGCGGGAATCGCCCTGCCGGAAGCCATGGAGCAGAAGCCTAAAGGCCAGCCTGCGAAGAAGGCTGTCGCGAGCAAGGCGGCTGAGAAGCAGCAGATGGTGTTTGTGCTGGGCGTGGTCGGCGTTGTGGTCGTGGCACTGCTGGCATTGATTTTCTGGCCATCATCGAAAGGCGGCGCGAGCCAGGCCGCTGCCACGCCTGCGGAGATTCGCGAGGTGCTGGAGTCCCTGGAGCGCACTGATCCTGAACTGGCACGCATGCTGAGCTCGTTCAGCGAGGACTGGCAGGCCAGCGGAGCGGAGAGAAGCGCTGATGTGGCGGACAAACTGCGCGCAGCGCAAACTACGACAGCTCTAGGCAAGGCACGTGAGCGGATGGACGCCGCGCGACGTGCGGAGATTGTCGCTGCGGAGCTGGCCCGGCTTTCTTCAGCCCCTTCGCTGAAGAATCTGAAGCAGGCAGTTGAATGAGAGACAAAAAAGCCGTCACCCAGTGGCTGGGTGACGGCGTGGTTGTGAAGGACGGCTTACTTGTCCTTGCAGCAGTCCTTGGTGCAGGTCTTGGTCTTGGCCTTGCAGCATTCAGCGCAATTTGCGCACTTTTCGGCGGCGAAGGCACTGGACGACAGGGCGGCGACGGAGGCCGCGGCGATGAGCGTGAGGATGGTTTTCATGATGTCTTTAGTTGTGTTGTGTTTTGCAGTGTGCCCGCTTGAGGTGACCGGCATGCGTCGCAGGCATGCGCGTGCCGGTTTTGCCACGGATGGCAACTGAACTGGCGGTGAAGCCAGACTGCCGGTCAGGCGTCTGGAGGCGGCTATGTCAGCAGCCGTGATGAGTGAGGAGGGCGATGCCCGGTCGTCTGGCTTCGAGACGAAGGGCGGTGGTCTCAAAGAAGGAGCGCACAGTGCCGCGCATAGGCTGGGACTGTGCTCAATGGCGGTCCGTGGTCGTGACGGGCGCCTGAAATCTCATCAGTGACGGGAAAAATCGCCCGGAGCGACACTGTCTGCCAAACGGGCTCCACCAGCAGCTTCAAGTCCGGCATGAGGGCCTTCACCGGACTGCCTGCCACATCTCGCGAGGCTTCATGTCTGGCGCAGGGGCAATTCCGGTCCTGAGGTGCCTGCTCCTGCGAATGAGAGGACTGTTCAGCCTGCACACAGCAGCCTTTCACCGCAGTTTCCACCTGCGCAGGCACACAGCACCAGCACACCGGCAGTGCGATGCAGCAACTGAGAACCAAAGCTGTCAGGCGTGAGAACATGAGCGACTTCCGTGTTTAAAACGTCGCTCACGTTCAAAATGTTGGCCTGATTTTCAATGCGCATGTTTTGCGCATCCGGCGGGTCACCGGAAGCTCTTGGCAAAGTCGTCCGAGGTCGCCTTGGCGACGACCTTGGTCTTCTGGAAGGTGCTGCTCTCACCCTTCTCAACGAGGATTCGCTCGTAGTCAGCGCTGCTCATCGGGAGTTCGATCGTCTTGTCCTGCCACGTTGAAAGGAGGATCGCATTCGCCAGTTCGACGCTGCGGATGCCTTCGTCGGCGGGAGAGAGCAGTTTTTCGCCCTTCAGAATGGCATTGGTGAAGTTCTGCAGGATCTCCACGTGCTGTCCGCCGCTGGCTTCGACCGGAATGTCCATGTGCCAGCTTTCAGGCATGGCGAACGCGGCCTCGGCCTCCATGCAGAACTTGCTCATCGGCACGCGATTGCGCTGGAAGTGGATGCGGGTGCCGTCAGTGACGGTCAGACGCCCTTGTTCGGCGGAAATCTCCAGTTTGTTGATGCCTGGAGCTTCCCCAGTGCTGGTGACAAAGGTCGCCGTGGTGCCGTTGTCGTATTGGAGGACGGCGGTCACATCATCTTCCACCTCGATCTCATGGAAACGGCCGAACTGGCAGAAGCCACGCACGCGCTGCGGCATGCCGAACATCCATTGGAAGAGGTCCAGGTTGTGCGGGCACTGGTTCATGAGCACGCCGCCTCCCTCGCCCTTCCAGGTGCCGCGCCAGCCGCCGGTGGCGTAGTAGTAATTGGTGCGGAACCAGTTCGTCACTTCCCAATGCACGCGACGCACCTGACCGAGCTCACCGCTGTCGATGAGGTCCTTCACCTTCTTGAAGCAGGCATTCGTGCGCATGTTGAACATGGCGGCAAAGATCTTGTTCTTGTCCGTGTGGGCGGCAATCAGGCGTTCGCAGTCGGCCTTGTGGACGGAAATCGGCTTCTCCACGAGCACATGCAGCCCGGCTTTGAGCGCCTCGATGCCGATGGTGGTGTGGCTGAAATGCGGCGTGCAGATGAGGATCGCGTCGATGTGGCCGCTACGGATCATCAGGTTCACATCGGTGAAGGCCTTTTCGCCTTCGATCAGGGAGGGCAGGGTGCCCACGCTTTCGCAGAGCGCCGTGACGCGCAGTCCGGGCACTTTGCCCGCACGAATGTTCGCAAGGTGTGCCTTGCCCATGTTTCCAAGCCCGACAATGCCGATTCTGACTGTGTCCATGGGGCGAGACTAGCGGGCGGTGCGAGGCGGTCAAGCGACTCAGCAGTTGCGTATGTATCAGCACACGACACTTTTTGACGATGCGACCACCTACTTGCTCCACGCTTTGGGGCATCCTGCTCACAGGATGCCTGTCGCTGTTGTCATTTCATCCGCTTATGGCCCAGGACATCCGCATCGGCATCATCGGTCTCGACACCTCCCACTCGGAGCAGTTCACGTTGCGGTTGAATGATCCGGCCAATCCGAATCACATCCCAGGTGCTCGTGTGGTGGTGGCATACCCGGCGGGAAGCCCGGACATCGAGGAAAGCAAATCACGCATCGATGGCTTCACTGCGGCCGTGCGTGACAAGTTTGGCGTGCGCATCGTCAGCAGTGCCGCGGAGGCCTGCAAGGACGTGGACGCCGTGCTGCTGCTCAGTCTGGAAGGCCGTCCGCGGCTGGAGCAGATGAAACAGATCATCGCCGCAGGCAAACCTGTGTTCATGGACAAGCCCGTGGCCTCCTCCCTCAAGGACGCGGTCGAAATCTACAAGCTGGCCGTGGCGTCGCAGATTCCGGTTTTCAGCGCCTCCGCCGTGCGCTGGTATCCAGGTGTTCTCGAAGTCGCCAACGCGGAGAAAACGCCCGCGCGTGGTGTCATCTCGTATGGGCCAGCCCACGTGCTGCCGCATCACCCTGACCTGTACTTCTACGGCATCCACCCGACGGAGGCGCTTTTCACCGTCATGGGCGGCGGCTGCGTCTCCGTGACCCGGACGACCACCGCTTCGCAGTCCGTCGTCACCGGTCTGTGGGCAGATGACCGCGTGGGCACGCTTTTTGCCCTGCATGACGGGGCGAAGGCCTACAAGCTCATCCGGTTTGGTGACCAGCAGGTCTTCGAGCAGAAATCCGAGGGCGATTACACGCCGATGCTGCGGGAGATCGTGAAATTTTTCCAGACGAAGCAGGCTCCCGTATCGCCGAGGCAGACCCTGGAGATCTACGCTTTCATGGAGGCAGCGGAGGAGAGCAAACGTCGCGGCGGTCAGCGTGTGACCCTGCGCGAAGTGATGGTCAAGGCAGGTGCTCCCGAAGCCTGGCTGCCTGAGGATGGCAAAGCCAAGCCTGCGGAGCCAAAGTCCGTGCCCAAAGGACTGCCGCAGCCGGGCGGAGCGTGATCACTCCGCGTTCTGCACCTGCTCGCGGATTTTTTCGAGCTCGGTCTTCGCGGTGACGACGTGATGGGCGATCTCGGCACTGTTGCACTTGGAGCCCATCGTGTTGAATTCGCGGAAGAACTCCTGCAGCAGGAAGTCCAGGCTGCGCCCCGCAGGCGTTTCAGCATCCAGGTAGGCACGGAACTGCTTCACATGACTCGCGGCACGTGTGAGCTCCTCCGAGATGTCCGTGCGATCAGCAAACAGCGCGATCTCCTTCACCAGCCGTTCATCATCGAGCGGCAGCGGCAGGCCGGCGTCCTCCAGGCGCTGTCGCAATTGTTTGCGCTGATGTTCTGGGACCGTTGCGGCTTTGACACGAATCGACTCCAGAAGCGATTCGATCGTTTGCAGCCGGGATTCGATGTCTGCACGCAGACTGGCGCCTTCCGCCACACGCATTGTCGTGAGTTGCTTCAGCGCTGCCGCCAGCGCGGATTGTATGGCGGGCCAGGCCTCGTCGGCCGCGATCTCACTCTGCGCCAGGTTCATCACTCCAGGCAGCCGCGTGATGTCAGATAGTGCGATCTCGGCGGAAATCTCCAGCTTCAGCGCCAGCGCGTGCATGGCGTGGAAATAGCTGGCTGCCAGCATGTGATCCACCGTGACATTGTTTGCCGATGTGGCGGCGGCCTCACGACGCACTGCCACATTCACCCGTCCCCGTGAAACGACGGCGGACACGTCGTTGCGCACGGCGTTTTCCAGCTCCGCCAGCTCACGCGGCAGATTCACCGCCACTTCGAGCTGCTTGCGGTTCACGGAACTGCACTCGACGCTCCATGTCACGCCCTCACGCTGCGCTTCTCCGCGCCCGAATCCTGTCATGCTTTTCATGAGTCATGCTTCGGGCAGGATTGGCACGGGGTAAAGCGGCGGATATGACCTTCGTGGGATTCACGAGATTCCGGTTTGCATCCGCGCCCAGTCTCCCTAGGCTCGCGCCCCCATGGCAAAAGCAGCACTCGGAAAAGGACTTGGCGCACTCATTTCCTCACCCACGGCGGTGACAGGAGTGTCGCGTCCTCCTGCTCTCGCCCAGCCTGCGCCCGGGGATGTGGTGCAGCGTGTTTCGCCAGAGCAGATCATTCCCAGCCCGCTCCAGCCACGCAAGGAGTTCCAGGCCGACCAGCTTGCCGAGCTCATGGAGTCCATTCGCGAGCACGGCATCATTCAGCCGCTGATCGTCCGCCGCGTGAATGGCAAGCTCGAACTGATCGCGGGTGAGCGTCGCTTCCGTGCTTCTAGCCAGCTTGGTTTGAAGGAGCTGCCCGTCATTGTCCGCGAGGCCTCCGACAAGGATGTGCTGGAGATGGCGCTGATCGAAAACCTCCAGCGCGAGGGGCTCAATCCCATCGAAGAAGCGCAGGCCTATTCGCGTCTCGCGAAGGACTTCAACATGCGGCAGGAGGACATCGCCCAGCGAGTCGGCAAGAACCGCGCCACCGTGGCGAACACGATGCGCCTGCTCGATCTGCCGCAGAACGTGCGCGACATGCTCGCCACCTCGAAGCTTTCCACCGGCCATGCCAAGGTGCTCCTGATGCTGAAGAACGGCTCGGAGCAGGAGCGTGTGGCGCTGCAGATCCTCACCAAGGGCCTCACTGTCCGTGCCACGGAGAAGGTCATCGATGCCATCCTGCATCCGCCGCCTCCGCCGAAGCCGAAACCTGCGGAACACGAGTTCTCCCGCGCCATCGAGGCCGTGGAGCAGAAGCTCATCCAGCACCTCACCACCAACGTGAGCATCCAGCACGCCGAGAAGAAAGGTCGCATCGAGATCGACTACTACGGCGTCGATGATCTCAATCGCATCCTGGCCGTGCTCGGCTTGGAGGAAGAAAGCTTCGCGGGTAATTGACCGGTGGTCATCTGGCCGCCAATGACGAATGACGAATGCAGAATGACGCATCCAGACCGTTGTTCATCATGATGAGACGATTCTTGATTCATTTGTCATTCGTCATTCTGCATTCGTCATTCCTCGCCAGTTGCAGCCCTTCTGTGGGGACCACCTCAGGCGATGACGCCGACGTTCGCGCTTTTCTCACCCGCTATTTCTCCACCTGGTCCGCCAAGGACATGGAAGGCTACGGCTCCTGCTTTCATGAGCAGGCCCGCGTCAGTTTCGTCCAGCAGGGCACGCCACACACTCAGGGGCTCACGGATTTCCTGCATGGGCAGAAGCTCGGCCATGCCACGGCCTCAGCTCCCATGACCGAGGTGCCCACCGACATGAAGATCCTCCGTGACGAACGCACCGCGCAGGCCAGCGTGCGCTGGAAACTCACCAAAGGGGCCGAGATCACCACCGGCACCGATTGTTTCACGCTCATCAAGACTCCCCAAGGCTGGAAGATCATGAGCCTCGTCTTCTACAACGACTGACCTCACGTCCCATGTCCCGTTCTCCTGCCAAAACACCCCCTCCCGTCGTCGCGGAAGACGTTTCCGCCCGCAAAACCCGCCTCTTCCTCGGTCTCATTTGCTTCGTGGCCGGCGCGGCCATCATGGTGGTCGAAATCAGCGCCTTCCGGCTTCTGGCACCCTACTTTGGCAATACCATCTACACCTCGACGGCGCTCATCGGCGTCATCCTGGTCGCGTTCAGTGTGGGCGGTTATCTCGGAGGGCGTCTGGCGGACAAACACCCGGCCCTGGGACTGATCGGCTGGCTGCTGGCAGGTGCCGCAGTGCTGACACTGTTCATTCCGGCCCTGCACATGGTGTTCAGCATCGCTTTCATTCGTCTGGGCGTGATCAGCGGGCCTCTCATGATCTCATTGGTGCTGTTCGCTTTGCCGGGCGTGCTGCTCGGCGCGGTCTCGCCTGCCTCCGTGCGTTTTTACAGCCTCACCCAGAAGGACACGCATGTCGGCATCGCCGCCGGGACGATCAGCATGCTGGGGTCGCTTGGCAGTTTCGTCGGCACCTTCGTTTCGGGCTTCTTCCTCATCGCCACGTTCGGTGTGCGCGGCATTTTTGTGGGAGCGGGAGTCGTTCTGCTGCTGCTGGCAGTCGCTTCCTTCATGCTGGCTGGAAAATCACGAAAATCCCAGGTGCAGGTGCTTCTGGGCGGCTTGATCGCGGGCATCGTCGGCTGGGGGTCGGAGCGACCGCCTCTCAAGGGCCTCATCCATGAGCGTGAATCCGTTTATCATCACATCAGCGTCTATGAGGAGGGCGAATCACCGAACAAACGCCGCGTCCTCGCCCTGGACTCCACCCAGGAAGGGGGCATCAACCCTGAAACCGGAGACATCATCCTGCCTTACCAGGAATACTGGAAGCTCGCCCTGCTGCGCGAGCCGGCCGAGGTGAGCAGCGCACTGTTCATCGGTGCCGGGGCTTTTGGCATGCCGGAGAATGTCTCGCGTGATTTTCCGAAGGCGACTGTCGATGTCGTCGAAATCGATCCCGAGGTGATCGAAGTCGGCCGTCAGTTCTTCAAGCTCGACGAACATCCGCGCGTCGATGCCCACGCCGATGATGCCCGGCGCTTTCTGCGCCTGTCGGGTGACCGCAAGTGGGATCTCATTTTTGGGGACGCCTACAACGGCCGTCACGCCGTGCCCTCCCACCTCGCCACGCGTGAATTCTTCCAGTTGGTGGCCGATCACCTCGCCCCGGGCGGAGTTTACGTGATGAACATCATCGCGGCGGTGAAAGGCAAGAAGTCCGAATTCACCGCCGGCATGCTCGCCACACTGCGCCAGGTGTTCCCGTCCGTGGAGGTCTTTGGAGCCGGGTATCGCCATGACGAGACGCAGAACATCATCCTCTTCTGCTCCCGCGAAAATCTGCGACCGCTGATCGTGGATCGCTACGTCGCCGCCGGTTCGTGGCAGGAGCGCCTCATTCGCTCGCATATTCCTGCCGGGACCGTGCCTCGCTCCGATGTCGTTTTCACGGACGATCACAATCCGGTCGATTCGATCATCGCCCGCGGGCTGCTGGAGTGAACGTAGGCCAAGTTTTCCAACTCGTTTGCCCACGCCGCACAAACGAACTGGAAAGTTCGTTCTACGGCTTCACTTCCAACGGTTTTGCCGCTGGTGCGAGTCCTGGGGCCACGAAGGCGTCAAACACCAGCACGCCTTTGAGCGCGTCCACCGCCCGTTCGAGCTGCTTGTCGCCCAGCCCGGCCAGTTCCAGGGCAGCAGCCTCGCCCGTGCCGTGTGAGGCACGCCATTTGGAGATCCGCATTTCCTCCTCGGTGGTCAAGGCGGACACGATGTTCGGCTCCACCCCGTTCTCGTGAATGGTGCGATGGCTTGGCGTGTAATACTTCGCCGTCGTCAGTCGCATCGCCGCGCCATTCTTCATCGGCAGGATGGTCTGCACGCTGCCTTTGCCGAAGCTTGTCGTGCCCACGACAATCGCACGCTTCAAATCCTGCAGTGCGCCCGCCGTAAGCTCGCTGGCGCTCGCGCTGCCGTGGTTGATCAGCACGGCGATCGGATACTTGCGCGGTTCCTTGCCGTTGCGTGACGGCGTGCGGTAGGGCGGGGGATTCTGCGAAGCGACCCGGCCCTCCGTCGTCACCACCACCGTGCCTTCCGGCAGAAATTCACCACAGACGGCCACAGCGCTGTCCACCAGGCCTCCCGGATTGTTGCGCAGGTCCAGCACAAAGGCCTGCATGCCTTCGGCTTCGAGATCGTCGAGCGCTGTCGCCAGCTCACCTGCGGTGGGAGCGTTGAACTGCGAAATGCGCATGTAGCCGATCTTATAATCGCCCGTCATTTTCGATGACAGCAGCAGCGCATCGTGCACCGAGGTCTCGGCCAGCATCTCGTGCTTCACTTTGAAGTCCAAAAACTGCTTCGTACCGGGACGCCGGACCGTCAGCCGCACCTCGTCGCCAGATTTGCCTTTCAGCAGCTGCATCGCTTCAGCCACGCCCACGGAATCAGTCAGCACGTCGTTGATGCGCACCAGCTGGTCGCCGCTCAGCACGCCGGCCGCCGCCGCAGGGCCGTCCTCACGCACGGTGATGATCGTCAGCATGTTCTGACGCAGGGCGATGGTGATGCCGATGCCTTCGGAGGTGTCACGCTGCTCCCGCTGCATGTCCTCGAACAACGATTTCCCCATGTACTCGCAATGCGGATCAAGGCGGGCCAGCATGCCCTCCAGGGCTCCCTGAACCAGTTCCTCATACGTGATTTTCGACTCTTCCACGTAGTTCTGCCGCACCATCTCCATGGCACGCGTCAGCATCTCCATTTGCTTGTAGGCATCCTCCGGCGGCGGCTTCACCGGTGGGGCCGCGGGAGCCAGCTTCGGCTCAGCCGGCGTGTCCGGCTTGGGCGTTGGCTTGGCATCTGCCGGTTTGGTGGAGGGTTTGGGGCCGCTGGCCGGTGCCGGGGCAGGGGTCGTCGGGGCCGCCATGAGGCAGACGTTGGTGGCCAACAGAAAAAGAGGTGCGAAGACGCGACGCATGGCGGCACAGTGCATGAATCAGCGCTTTGGAACAGGGGAAATTCGTGCTGGCATGGTTGTAGGCGCCGTCGACAGACTGCGGGGCGATTGTTGAGTCACTCGTGCTCTGGCGAGCACGCCTACAAGGCATCACTCCAGCGTGATGCCGTGCCAGTAGGCGAACTCCCAAGCCCAGCCGTTGGCATGCGCTTCGAGGCGCAGGGTGACGTCCTGGCCTTTCCACTTGGCCAAATCGACCTCCACAGCCTTCCAGCGCGGCTTCTCGTGGTCCACGGTCACCGCCTTTACCTCCTGACCGTTGACCAAAACCTTGACCAGCCAGTCACCACGATCATCGGCGGCCACGCTGAACTTCAATTTCGTCTTTTCGACCTTCAGCTTTCGCTCAAAGCTCGCGGGCGTCTTTTTGTCCGTGAACGGATGCATCAGCAGCACGTTCGTTTTGCCGTGGTATTCGGCCAGTTTGACCGGGGTGCGCTCGAAATCGGGCGCATTGACCTTCCAGTCGGGATTCCACAGGCTGACGCTCTCCCAGTCGATGGCACGCCAGTTGGTCTTTTTCGGCTGTGAGGCCGTTTCAGGCAGTTCGACGCCTTGGATGAGCAGTTTCTTCTTTTCGGGCGTGAGCGGGCCTTCTTCCGGTGGAGCCAGAATGTACCAAATGAGGTCGCGGAAGGCTGCGTCTGGCAAATTGCCGAATCCCATCGGCATGAGGCTTTGCTTCGTGTTCGTGAGCGACGCGATTTGATCGCGCGGCACGACTTGCGCAGCTCCACCGGCTCCGAGCAGCTTCACATGCCCCGGCGTGTCCTCCACGATGCGGCCTGCGAGCGTGCGGCCGTCCTTGGTGCTCACGCTGATGTTTTCGTAGCCGTTTCCGATGATTTGATTCGGATCGATGACGTTTGCCAGCAGCGCGTCGAGGTTGCTGCGTCCGCTGCCGATCAAATCCGGCCCCACCTTCTGTCCACCACCGTGAAACTCATGGCAGACCATGCAGGTGGCCGTGAAGAGCAGTTTGCCGTTCGCCAGATCGGGCTCGCCCGTCAAACACGCCTGCTTCTTCTGCGCGATGAGCGATTTCACATCGTCCGACGAATCCTGCCACGCTCCGAGCACTTTGTAGGCGAGATCGCGGATGGCTTTGTCCTTGTGCGTGGCCAGTGCCCGACGCACCGGCGCGGGGAAGCCGCTGGCGCTGACTTTTTGCTCGGAGATCGCGTTCAGGAGAGCCTTTGTCCACGCGTCGCGATTGGAAAGCGCCTCGATGGCTGCGTTGCGCATGTTGAAGTCCTTCGAGGCCGATTGTTGAAGCAGCGGCGCGATGAAGTCATCGCCGCCGAGGTCCGCCGCCGCGCGAATCGCCATGATGGCGACTTGAGGCATGAAACTATGCGTATGGCCCAGCAGCGTTTTTAACGCTGAAGCATAGACCGGATGCTTGGTTCCACGAAGGCGGTTTAATGCATCCATCACCTCGTAATCAGGCGCTTTTTGATTCGCGAGCACTCCAGCAAGGTGCCGAATAGCTTCTTCATCCCCCCACATCACCGCGAGCGTCTGCGCGTGCTTCCGCACGTCCGCATTCGAGGACGAACGCCACTTCGCGAGACTGGCCGCGACCTCCTTCACCGGCTTGATCACGCCGCCTTCCTGACCTTTGACGAGTCCATCGAGCGCATGCGCGAGCAGCATGTCATGCTCGGCGATCTTGTCGCAAAACTCGACCGCGAGATCGAGATTCTCTGCCTTCCGCGTGTCGCAGAGCCGGCGCATGGCTTTGTGGGAGAGGACGCGGGAGAGGGGCTCATCTGGCAGTTTGGTCAAAACAATGTCCAACGTCACTTTGGGCAGCGTCGCAATGATTGGCTCCATTGCCTGCCAACAAGCAAATTCAAGGACTGGGTCTTTTGTCTTTGCTGAGGAGGCGATTAAAGCCTCAAGGCCATCCCACATACCACGCGCGATTGGCATGCCCCCCCAGCCCTTGGCATCTGATACAGTTAAGCGAGGCTCGCCGAATCTTCTCAGAACCATGGCTGTCTCATACAGCACACGAGGATCTGCGTCCTTGCAAAACACATCCCATAAAGATGCTGGCGGGTCGGTAAAATCCGAAGGCCAGCGGCTGCTCATCTTATCGCCTAGCAGTCTGGCATTCCACGCACGCACTGTTGGATCAGCATCGTCGCCATAGGATATGCGTTTTTCAGAGCCATCGAAGTAGGCTTCTTTTGGGATGAGCCGCCTTCCATACATTTCGCTCCAGATCGGAGCACACTGCCTTTTTACCCAAAGCGCCTCAATTCGGCTCGGTCCGTTCTTTGAAGAGTGAAAAAGTTCTCCTAGCAGCTTGCTTGCTGAAAAGTCAGCTCGCACCACCAACACTCGCCTCGCCATCCTTCGCATCCAGTTGTTGGGATGCTCCAGGGTCTTCACGAGGTCGGCGGTGGAGAGTTTTTTGAGGTCGAGGTCGTTCGTGGGCCGCGTTGGAGTGGAGCCTTTAGGCGAGGTGGGATTGCTGGGAGGAGCGAGGGCGTTTTTGTCGGCTGAAGCCTGGACTCCAACTTCGCTTTCGTGCACCACACGCCAGATGCGGCCGTATTGGCGGTCCACGCCTTCGGGGTTGGCCTTGGCGTTTTGGTAGCAGGGATACTTGTCGCACCAGTCCATGATCCAGAGGAAGCCGTCGGGGCCGGTCTGGGTGCTGGCGGGGCGGAACCAGCCGTCGTTGGCGCGGAGGAAGTCGCGACGCGGCTCGCATTTGAAGGTGGCGCCGACGGGCGTGAGGATTTCCTCGTGGATGGCGTTGTCGTGGATGTTGCCGATGAAGGCGTGGCCGTGCGTGTCGGCGGGATAGCGGCCGCCTTGGTAAATCTGCACACCGGCATACGCGGCGCGGAAGTGCTTATGCTTCACGATGCTGGGCAGCAGCTCATACGAGTACGGATTCTCCGGCGCGCCTCCCTGACGCACGTAGATGCCGCCGGGGGCCATGTGGAAGAAGTGGTCGATGACGCAGGCGCTGACGAAGAAGTTCCCCGCGGCGTCGTAGTCGCAGCCCCAGGGATTGCTGGTGCCATCGGCGAAGACTTCGAATTCCCAGGGAGGTGCTGTAGCCGGGCCATTCTTGGCCCGTTCGCCTTCGCGGGGCAGGAATGCCCCGGTTACGGGCCGCGCACGGCCGATGCCCGCATCAAACTTGAAGCCTTCGCTCTCCGGCTGGCCGGGGCGGCGGACTTTGCTGTGGGTGAAGACGCCGTGCGTCATGTAGAGCCAGCCATCGGGGCCCCAGCAGAAGCTGTTCACGAGCTCGTGCGTGTCCTCGCGACCGAAACCGGTGAGCACGACACGCCACGCGTCCGGTTTGTCGTCGCCATCCGCATCGCGGAAATGGATCAAATGCGGCTGCTGGCCGATGTAGATGCCGTCATCGCCGCAGAGGATGGCGGAGGCGAGATTGAGGCCCTGGACGAAGACGGTGCGCTTGTCGGCCTCGCCGTCGTTGTCGGTGTCTTCGAGGATGATGACGCGGTCGCGGGGAAGGTTCTTGGTTCCTGGTTCTTCGTTCTTGGTTGGGAGGCAATTCGCGGGCACAGGATGGTATTGATCGTCCTTCGCCTCGCCGCCGAAGGGCGCGGGGTGCGGGGAGCCGTTCGGGTATTCGTAAGCCTCCACGACCCACAAACGCCCGCGGTGATCCCAAGTCATGGCGACGGGATTTTGCACCATCGGCTCATGCGCGAAGCAGCGGACCTCGTAGCCCTCCGGCACGGTCATTTTCTTCCGCGCTTCCTCCGGCGAGGGACATTCGTTCGTCGAGGGCAGGTAGGTGCCGGTGAGTTCTTTGGCCTGCGCGAGGAGGTGCGTGGTCAGGAGGCAGAGCGGGAGGAAAAGGAGCGGGCGCATGGTCTGACAGGTTGTAGCAGGAACTACGGAGTGGCGGCAAGGACGATGTCGGACGCGGTTTGGGCGCGAGAACCAGCAGCATGCGTCTCCGAAGTCGCGACAGCGTCGTGGAGTGCGTGTGGCAGAGGGGCAAGGCGCAAGCCTGCCCCGGCGACACCGCTGTCGAGCGTGGAAAGAACTCGATCAGACCTTTGGATACTCTCCGGCAGGCGACAGCGGTGTCGTCGATGCGCGTGCAGCGCCCTCGCATCTCTGCCACCGGCACTCCACGACGCTGCCGCGACGTAGCATACACCACCCTCGATACACCCCATTCCGGTATCGCACCCGTCGGAAAACCTGGGTATCGATCGTTTTTGGGACTGCTGGGCGATTTGATCGAGGACGAGTTTGAGAGGAGAACGAGGACGATTTGACCGGACGCCATCCATCCTGTTAATCCTCCCTGATCCCGTTCATCCTGTCACAATGTCCTCCCCCACCACTCCCGTCCGCAAGACTCCCGAACAACTCCGCTCCTGGCGCTGGTATGGCCGCGACGAGCTGCGCTCTTTTGGCCATCGTTCGCGTGCGAAGCAGAATGGCTGGGGCAATGAGGACATCGTGGGCAAGCCGGTGATCGGCATCCTCAATACCTGGAGCGATCTGAACTCCTGCCACATGCATTTGCGCCTCACGGCCGATGCGGTGAAGCGCGGCGTGCTCCAGGCGGGCGGTCATCCGATGGAGATCCCGGTGATGTCGGTCGGCGAGATGCTGACGAAGCCGACGGCGATGTTTCATCGCAATTTTTTGGCGATGGAGACGGAGGAAATGCTCCGCGCGAATCCCATCGACGGCGCGGTGCTGCTCGGCGGATGCGACAAATCCACGCCGGGGCTGCTCATGGGGGCCTTCAGCATGGACATCCCGGTCATCTACATGCCCTGCGGCCCGATGATGAAGGGCAACTGGCGCGGCGACACGCTCGGCAGCGGCAGCGATGTGTGGAAATACTGGGACGAGAAGCGGGCGGGCAATTTGAGCTGGGATCAGTGGTGCGAGATCGAGGACGGCATCGCCCGCAGCCCCGGTCATTGCATGACGATGGGCACCGCGAGCACGCTCACGGCGCTGGCGGAGACGCTTGGCCTCGTGATGCCGGGTGCATCGTCGATTCCGGCCGTGGACAGTGCGCACACGCGCATGGCCGCCGCTGCGGGCCGTCAGATCATCGAGAACGTGTGGCTGGACCGCAAACCTTCCGGTATCGTCACCGAGCGCTCGTTTGAAAACGCCATCGCGGTCGATATGGCGCTCGGCGGCAGCACAAACGCCATCGTGCATCTCATCGCCATGGCCGGACGTCTCGGCATTCCGCTGCCCTTGGAGAAATTTGACGAGATCAGCCGCAAAGTGCCGCTTTTGGCGAATCTGCGTCCCGCGGGCAAATATTTGATGGAGGAGTTTTTCCTCGCTGGCGGCCTCACGGCGCTGCTGAACGGCATGCGCGAGCTCTTGCACACCGACGTGGCCACCATCACCGGCAAGACGCTCGGCGAAAACATCGCCGAGGCGATCATTCACAACGAAGATGTCATTCGCACGCCCCAGAATCCGCTCCAGCCCGATGGCGGCACCGCCATCCTGCGCGGCAACCTTTGCCCCAACGGCGCGGTCATCAAACACGCCGCCGCCACGAAGGAACTCTGCACGCACACCGGCCCCGCGCTCGTCTTTGACAGCTATCCCGAGATGAAAGCGGCCATCGAGGACATGGATCTCGATGTGACGAAGGACACCGTGCTCATCCTACGCAACGCGGGCCCGGTCGGTGCTCCCGGCATGCCGGAGTGGGGCCAACTGCCGATCCCGAAGAAGCTCATCATGCAAGGCATCCGCGACATGGTGCGCCTGAGCGACTGCCGCATGAGCGGCACCAGCTACGGCGCGTGCGCCCTGCACATCGCGCCTGAAAGCGCCGTCGGCGGCCCGCTCGCCCTCGTTAAAAATGGCGACCTCATCGAACTCGATGTGCCGAATCGCAAACTGCACCTCCACGTCAGCGACGAGGAGCTTGAAAAGCGTCGCGCCGCCTGGAAACCCGCTCCGCAACGCTACCACCGCGGCTACGCGAAGCTTTTCGTCGAGCACGTCACGCAGGCGGATCAAGGCGCTGACTTCGATTTCCTCCAGCACGGCCCCGCGGTGCCGGAGCCGGATATTTTTTAACAGCCGACCGCCCATGACACCGCAAACCAACGTTCTTCCTGAGCACAAAGACGAGGCCGAACTCAAGCGGTTGCTGGAGTTGGAGGAAGAGTTCGACCGCCAGCAAGGCTGTGGCGGTGCCGAACCCTATGCTGATGATTTGGCGGGCTGGGACGATGGTGCGGACGGCGACGGGGAATGAGTTGGACCCGGATTGATTGTGGTTTCATGTTTTCGGCACAGGGGATTGCCTGCACGAAAGCCAAGGGTTGATGTCGTGCCTGGCGCCATGTTTGGCGTTTAGTGCAGAATCCGCTGCGCAGCAGTCAGGATGGTTTAATTTGCCGCCCCCCCAAAAAAATCTGTCCTGACGACGGACGACGATGCGAGCAAAAACCCCTGTTTGCCCTTCGTCTCTGAGCGTCAGGACTCCTGTCGTGTGTCCATGAAAGGCTCTCGCTTCCTCTGCTGCTGTCTCGTCGTCTCGAATCTCCTACTCCAGATCTGCCCGCCTGCCCATGCCCAGTCCACCTGGGTGGATGGAGCGGGTGATGACAAGTGGAGTTCCACCAGCAACTGGTCCACCAACGCCTCGCCGACTGGAACGATCGTGATCTTCAACGAAACCGGCATCGCCGCGAACAGCACCACGGTGAGCAGCATCGTGGATGGAACCTACACGATCTCAGGGCTGTCCTTTTCCCACGCCACAGGCACCACGTTTTATCATCGGCTGCAACTGGCGAACGAGCTGACCATCAGCTCCGCGCTCACCACCGGCGATGTGTTCAGTGTTTTGAGCAACCAGCTCAGCGGCAGCCATGGCGTGTCGTTCACGGGCGGGGGATCGCTGGTGATCAATGCCTCTGGACAGAACTTCCTCGTGCAGAACAGCAACACGGGCGGTGCCAACACGATGAATTTGGATTTGAGCGGAATCGCCAGCTTCACGGCGACGGTCAATCAGTTCAATGTCGGCTACGGCTCGAACCAGACGAAGGTCAATTTCACCCTCTCCGCCAACAGCAACACGATCACAGCCAATACGATGCGTTTCGGGGCCAATTACGGCAACGGTGGCGGCACGAACACCGTCAAACTCGGCAAGACGAACACCTTCAATGCCAACACGATCATCATCGCCGCCGCGCGTGCCAGCACGACGGTGAGCGTGCAGGCGGGCGTCACGAATCCCACCTGGGCCATTCGCGGGACCAGCGGCGGCGTCAGCCGGTCGGATTTGATCCTGGGCATCAACGGCAGTGCCTACGGTGCGAACTCGGGCGGCTCCAGCGCCTCCACGGCGAACGTGAATCTCACCGGCGTGAGCGTGGACTTCCTGCTGGATGAACTCGTGCTCGGTGTCGCTGGAAGCGTGGCCTCGGATCGAATCGGCCATGGAAATGGCAATCTGACCGTCGCACAGGGAACGGTCGATGCGAAATCGGTGACGATCGGCCGGGCGCTGAACATCACATCCCAGGCAATCAACTATACCGGAACTAATGGCGACTACACGGGTGCCACCACACACGGTACCTTGAACATCACGGGCGGCATCTTCACTGCGGGCAGCGTCACGATTGCTGAAAACCTGGACGGGTTCGGCTCCGATCCGACCAATGCGACGGCGGGCGTGAATGTGAACGCGGCCATCAAGGGAGCGCTGAACATCTCCGGAGGCACCACTTTCATCACCGGCGATCTCACGCTCGCCACCCGGACGAATGCGACGCCGAGCAGCGGCAGAACCGAAGGCATCGCCACGCTGACCGGGGGCTTTGTCACGGTGGGAGGAAACATCAAGGAAGGAACGTCCGGCGGTTACGCGAACAACCTGAGCACGCTGACGCTCAATGGCGCGGTTTTGGATCTCACCAACGGCTCCATCAAGGTGGACACCTTGAACCTGCAGTCAGGCGTGCTGCGCAATGTGAGCGAGATCAATGACGGCGCGGGCTGGAGCAAGACAGGGGCAGGCACGCTGGTGCTCGGCGGTACGAATGCGTTTTCAGGCGCGGTCAGCGTCAATGCGGGCAGGCTGGTGGTGGCCAGCAGCAGCGGGTTCGGCTCCAGTTCCACGGTGAGCGTGGCCAACCCGGCTGCGTTTGACCATGCTCCGGGCGCCGGACAGGTGCTCACGCTCACCAGCTTGTCTCTGGCGGGTGGCTCGACGATTGGAGCCGAGCTCAAAGAAGGTTCGATCAACGTGACAGGCACCGGCAGCAGCACGGGAACGATCAAGGTCGATGTGTTCGGCATCCCGGGCATGAATTACACCAACGGAGCCTACCACATCGTCACGGGCAGCGGTTTCGACGTCGTAGGTGCGGTTTACCAGACGGGCAGCTTCTACAACACGACCAACTTCGGCGTGAACGGCGTCGGAGCGGACGCCAGCGGCATTTTCGCGAACGTGTCCACCGCGACGGAACTCACGGACGCCTACTGGTTCGGCGGTTTTACTGGAGCGACCAACGTGTGGGCCGTTTCGGATGGCGGTGGTGCCAGCGGGCACAGCAATTGGGTCACGGGAATCAATGCCACTGGAAACAACACGGGTCTGGTTCCCGGCATGAACACCAACACAATTTTCTCCGCCAACTCGGCCACGAACCAGTCGAGCATGACCTTGGGCGCGAACATGACCCTTGGTTCGCTCACCTTCAACGACAGCGCGGCCATCCTGCTGAGTGACATGAGCTATGCGCTGACGCTCGCCAAGGCGACGGCCATCACCGTGAACAGCGGCGCGGGTTTGGTGAAGCTGAACACCGATCTCTCCTTCGGAACCGACGGTGCGGCTGTTGATGTGGACGCGGCTTCAAGCGGTCTGGAGTTTGGTCTTATTGTCAGCGGAGCGAACGGATTTACCAAGACAGGTGACGGAACTCTGACGCTCTCAGGAACGCTGGACAACACGCTCAGCGGCACGATTGCGGTGCATGGCGGTCTTCTGCTTTTAAACAAGCTGACCGGGACCGACGCGATCTCCGCAGGGCTGAGCATCGGTGATGGCAGCGGGACTGACACGGTGCGTTTGATGGCGCTCGACCAGATTTCGGACAGTTCCGTCGTCAGCGTGAATGCGGGCGGTGTTTTGGACCTCAACGACCGCACGGAGACGATCGGCGGTCTCGGTGGCACGGGCGGTGTGGTGACGAACAGCGGCACAGGCAGCGTGATTTTGAACGTGGGCGGCAACAACGTCAGCGCGAGCTCCGGGACGGTGATTCAGGACGGCAGCGGCCAGTTGAGCCTGACCAAGACCGGTTCTGGAACCCAGACGCTGTCGGGAACGCAGACCTACACCGGCCTGACCACGGTTTCAGCCGGCACGCTGGCACTCGGGGCGAACGATGTCTTCAGCGGCACGATTCTCGTCAGCGGTGCCACGGCGGTGCTGGATGTGGCTTCGTTCACTGACACGGTCAGTTTGGTGACGCTGGTCAACGGAGGCACCATCGGAGGTGGCACGGGCAGCTTGAGCAGCACGTCCAACTTCGATCTGCGTGATGGCACGGTCAGCGGCAGGCTGGCTGGGAGCACCGGCATCGACAAAACGACGACTGGCACGGTGACGATTACTTCGACCGCCAGCACTTACAGCGGAACGACGAACATCCTGCAAGGAACGCTCGCCATGGGGGCGGTGAATGCGCTGCCGCTCGGGGGCAATGTGACGCTGGGCAATGGCACGACGGTGGGCACGCTGGACTTGAACACGTTCGACCAGACCATGGGGGCGTTGCAGATCAATTTCGGCACGGGCAATCAGATCGTGATCGATGCCGGGGCCACACTGACGCAAACCGGCGGGCTGATCTTCGGCGCGGCGGCGACTGGCAGCGGCACCTTCACCGCGACCGGTGGTGGCGCATGGGTGATCGACGCAGCGACGCAGAATGTGGAGATTCGCAACACCGTGACGGGCAATGGCACGCTGACCTTCGATGTCGCCGGGCTGCAGAGCTTCAACGCGAATGTGAAGGAGTTTAACCTCGGTTTCAGCTCTGTGTCGCAGACGATCACCAAGACGAAACTGGCGCAGAACAACACGATCACCGCCAACATCATTCGCATCGGAGCCGGCAGCGGCACGGGAACGCTCACCGGGACCAAGATGGAGCTAGGCCTGACGAACGTGATCAACGCGAACTCCATCCTCGTCGGCCAGGCTCGCACGACGTCGGATCTGGTGTTCCAGACCGGTCTCAGCGGCACGCCGGCCCTCGTGATTCGTGCCCAGGATGGTGTAGGACGGACCGATTTGACCCTGGGAGCCAATACAACGACGACGTTTGTGAACGGAGCCAGCGTGGGTGGTTCTTCCTCGCCCCATGGCCGTGTGGATCTCCGTGGTGGCTATGTGGACATGCTGCTGGATGATATGATACTCGGAGTCGCGAGTCAGGTCGATCCTGGCAACGGATTCGGCTATGGCCTGGCGACCTTCAGCTTCAACCAGGGCATCATTGACGCGAACAACGTGATCGTGGCCCGCACGCTGAACAGCGACCAGGCTCAGACCGTCATGGGCGGTGCCTGGCCGGGTGGAAACGCGAACATCAATCACGCCACGCTCAATGTGGAAGGCGGCACGCTCCGCGCGGGCACCGTGGTGATCGCGGACAACCAGGACGGCACCGTGGGCATCAATGGCAACAGCACCGGCACCATGAATGTCACGGGCGGCACGCTGGATGTCGCGGGAGACATCATCATCGCCCGTCACACGGCAGGCAGTCCCAGCACCGGCTACGCCAAAGGCACGCTGAACCTCACTGGCGGCGTGGTCACGGTGCAGGGGAACCTCGCTGAAGGTGCCACAGGCGACAATCAGAGCACGCTGACGCTGAACGGCGCCACGCTGGACCTCACGGGTGGAAACATCCAGGTGGACACCTTCAATGCGCAGAGCGGGATCCTGCGCAACGTGGCTGAAATCAACGGCGGCGCCGGTTTGACCAAGACGACGGCTGGAACGCTCACCTTGGAAGGCGCGAACAGCTTCACGGGTGGTTTGACGGTCTCCGCCGGCCGCGTCTTCGACACCGCCAACACCGCGCTGGCGGCCAGCAACAGTGTCTCCGTCTCCTCCGGTGCCACATTCGACTACGCTTCGGGCGCTGGTGATGTTTTGACCCTCGGCGCACTCAATCTCGTGGACGGCTCCAGCATCGGTGCCGAACTGAAGAACGGCTCGATCAATGTGACTGGTGCCAGCAGCGTCAGCGGCACGATCAAGGTGAATCTCTTTGCTCTTCCAGGAATGAGCGCCGGCACCTATCACATCGTGACCGGCAGCGGTCTGGACGGCGGAACCTCGTATCAGAAGGGTGTCTTTTACAACCTGACCGACATCGCCATCGACAGCGTGGGCGCGGACACGACGGGCATTTACGTGAATGCCTCCACCGCAACGGAGCTCACCACGGCGTATTGGCATGGCGGCTTCTCCGGCGCGGTCAATGTGTGGGCCGTTTCCGATGGCGGTGGTGCCAGTGGCAACAGCAACTGGGTCACGGACATCAACCCGGTCGGGAACAACACCGGTCTCGTGCCCGGCGCGAACACGAGTGTGATCTTCTCCGCCAACTCAGCGGGCAATCAGACGAGCATGGTGCTGGGCGCGGACATGTCCGTCGGCACGCTCACCTTCAATGATGCTGCGGCGGTGGCGCTGAATGACCCCGATTATCAGCTCACGCTGAACGGAGCCAATGCGATCACGGTGAGCAATGGCGCGGGCGCGGTGAGCTTGAATGTGCATCTGCTGCTGAACGGCGCTGCTCCGGCCCTTTCGGTCGATGCAGGCAGCGCGGGGCTCACGCTCGGTGGCATCGTGAGTGGTGCGGATGCATTCACCAAGAGCGGCGGTGGAACGCTGGTTTTTACCGGTGTGGAGGCCAACGACTACAGCGGGCAGGCCAGCGTGACCGAAGGCACTCTCGTTTTGGACAAGGACAACGGCGTCACGGCCATCACGGGCGATCTTGTTGTGGGTGATGGCAGCGGAACGGACACCGTGCGGCTGCAAAGCCTGGAACAAATCGCGGACGACGCGGATCTCACGCTGAACAGCAGTGGTGTGCTTGACCTGGCTGGGCAGACGGAAACGCTGGGTGGCGTCAGCGGCACGGGACGCATCACCAACTCGAGCACATTGGCCGCCACACTCGCGGTGGGAGCAGGTGATGAGAGCAGCAGTTTCTCCGGCCTCATCGAGGATGGCACGGGAATGCTTTCATTGATCAAAACAGGCGATGGCACGCTGACGTTGAGCGGCAGCCACACCTTCAGCGGCAGCCTTTCCGTTCTCTCCGGGACTCTATCCGTGGCTGCGGTCAACAACGCTGTTGTCTCCGGCGTTTTTGGCAACAGCACGCAGGCCATTCAGTTGGGCAGCAATGGCAAAACGGCGACGCTGCAATACACCGGCGCCACCGCGTCCACCGACCGTGATTTCTCCCTCGCCTCCGGCGGCACTGGCGTCATCGAGATCACGAGCAGCGCCACTGAACTCACGCTCAGCGGCAGCATTGGCGGCACGGGCAATTTTGCCAAAATCGGCCCAGGAACACTCATTCTCGCCTCAGCCAATGACTACACCGGCAGCACTTTCATCGAGCAGGGCGAGGTCGTCGTCGGTGCCGATGGCGCATTGCCGGATGGCACGGATGTCATCTTTGGCTCCACCGATCCCGCCGTTCCGGGCACCTTGGCGGTCACTTTGGATCTCTCGGCCCACAGCGCCACCATTGGCGACCTGAAGGTCTTCGTGAACAGCTCCTCCGTCACTTCCAACGTGGTCATCGGAGCCGCGCAAAGCCTGAACATCAGTGGTGCGGTCCTGATCGGTCCCAATGTGACGGGCACCAACACGGCCACGAAGCTCACGTTCTCCGGCGGTGGCACGCTCAATGTCGGCTCGGGGGCAGTTCCCACGAATGCCGGCTTCCAGATCGGCGGCTCCACGGTCGATGGCAAAGGCAATGCGGTGACTTTGGACATGTCCGGCCTTTCGCACTTCAATGCCTACCTCGGCACCGGCACGTTCTTCGTGGGTGACGCGGCGGATTCGGGTGGCGGAGGCAGCGGCAACGTGACCTTCACCATGGCCACGGACAATTTCATCAACGCCCAACGCTTCAGCACGGACAACGCCCACTACACCAACACGACGCTCGTGAATCTCGGCACCGGCGCCAACATCATCCAGGCGGACACGGTCACCATCGGCATTTCGGACGGACGTGGCGCGGGCACCTTCGGTTTCGCAGCCGGCAACACCACGGGAACGCTGACCATCCGTGCCCAGGACGGCGTCAGTCGTGCCGCCATGACGGTTGCTTATGCCGTCACGGCCGGCACGGGTGCAGGTCCTGCCCAAACGGCCGATTTCCGCAATCACACGACCGACTTGCTCCTCAGCGATCTGAAAATCGGCGGACGTCTGGCCGGAACTGGAGCCAACAACACCACAGGCACGTTCCACTTCAATCAAGGCACGCTGGATGTCACGAAGGTCACGATTGGCGACAAATCAGGCGGCGGAACGGCCACGGTCACCGGCAACTTCAACATCAGCGGCGGCACGGTGAAAATTGGGGCGGGCGGAATCGCCATGGCCTCCAACACCACCTCCACGGGCGCTTCGGCAGTCGCCAATGTGTACTTCACCGGCGGCACGATCACCATCGATGGCGATGTGGTCCGCACCGGAGCCACGAGCGGCGGCGCATCCACCGCCAATGTGAAAGTCGGCGGCACGGTCGATCTCGACATGAAAGGTCACGACATTGGCGATGCCTCCAATGCGGTCGCGTTGACGGTGGAAGGCGGCACTTTGCGCAACGTGGGCGAAATCAATGGCGGCGGGGCTGTCACCAAGACCACGACTGGTAGCCTGGTGCTTGATGGAACCAACACGTTCACGGGCTCCACGGCGGTCGATGCGGGCTCCTGGTTCGTCAATGGCGCCCACAGCGGCGGTGCAGGCTACGCCATCAGTGCCAATGCCACTCTCGGCGGCATGGGCTTCGTCACTGTGGCCGGCGGCAACGACATCACCATCGCCACCAACGGCAAACTCAGCGTCGGAGACGCCACTCCGGCAGCGGCGACGCTCAGCCTCGACACCACCTCCGGCGGTGCGCTGGTGTTTCAGGACAACAGCAGTTTGGAAATGGATTTGTTCAGCGCCAACACCGGCGGGCTCAACGTTTCCGACCTGCTCAATCTGGACGGCACGCTCACGATTGGCAGCAATGTCAGCCTGAACGTGATCAACAGCACCTCGCTGCCCACCACCGCATGGCAGGATGGCGACACCTGGCAGCTTTTCGACTGGTCGGGCGTCTCACTCCGCACCGGCACCTTCAGCACCGTGCTTCCCGACCTCACCGGCACCGGTTTGACCTGGGATCTGGGCGATCTCTACACCGGCGGCGCGATCAGCGTCGTGCTCGTTCCCGAACCCGGCCGGATGTCGCTGCTTCTCCTCGCCGCAGCGATCTTCGCCTTGCGCCGTCGCAGGCGTTCGCAGGATTGACCGAACACACGGCCGCTGAAGGCGCATCTTCGCCCTTGCGCCTTCTCTTTGAGACGCTACAAATGCTGTCCCGCTCGCGGTGCCCCCGCGAGAAAAACCGCAGATTTTGTCAGCAATGACCAAACGGCGGGCTGTGGCTCAGCCTGGTAGAGCGCTTCGTTCGGGACGAAGAGGTCGTGGGTTCGAATCCCGCCAGCCCGACCATCCAAACCACTGATAATCAAGGGGCTTGGGTGTGAAGGTTACTAACCGCATACAAGATTAGTAACGCAAATAGTAACACTTCACACATCCTCAGCCGTGGACTCGTCCACTTCATCAGAACAGAACCAGAAATCCAAAACCCCCAACTCTCTCAGGCGCGTCAGCGAAGGTCTTTACCGGAATCCAGCTTCCGGTGCCTACTTCGCTCACTTCCGATTGAATGGGCGGGTGTTCAAAGAGAGCCTTGGCACTGCCGAGCTTCCCGTCGCGAAACGGAAGCTCAGGGATCTGCGCCAGGAGAAGGAGCACCTTGATCCGAACGCAGGAAAGCAAACACTCCGCGAGATCACCGAGCGGCACCTGAAACTTCAGGGAAACCTTTCCCGGTCGAGCATCACCAAGAAGACCGGCATTGCCAAGGCGGTTTACCAGGAGTGGCCGAAAAGTATTGATCGTCCGGCACTGGAGATCCGTGCCTCGGAGGTTGAGGAATGGCTGCTGAAAGTCACCAAAGGCATGCGGCACTCCTCCCGGAATGAATGGCTCTTTTTCATCAAGGGGGTCTTCGAGCGTGCCGTGCGGGATGGCATCCTGGTCAAGTCACCCGTAGCTCACATCATGCCGGTGAAACGTCAGGCTGTGGAGCGGCTCACACCAACCTGGGAGCAGTTTCAGGAAATGGTCCGCTACATCCGCAATAACACGATCAACCGGCGTTGTGCGGCCAGCGGCGATTTCGTGGAGTTCATGGGTTTGTCAGGGCTCGGAAATGGCGAGGTGGCCGAGTTGAAGGTCCGGGATGTCGATCTCGCCCGAGGCACCATCTGGGTGCGCAGGCAGAAGACCGACACCGGTTTCCATATTCCCATATTCCCACGTCTCCGTCCCCTAGTAGAGCGCCTAGTTCGTGCGCAAGGAGGTGCCCCGAATGCCAAGCTCGTTCCGATCTCGGAAGCCAAGCACGCTCTCGAATCCACCTGCAAGGCGTTGAACTACCCCCACTTCACTCAGCGATCCCTGCGCCGAATGTTCATCACAGATGCTCTGGAGAAAGGCATCGACGTGAAGACCATTGCCGAGTGGCAAGGGCATCGGGATGGCGGAAAGCTCATCCTCGACACATACAGCCACGTCCGCCGTCCGCATCACGACCGCATGGCGGAACTGCTGGCGTGATTCTATTTGGACGTAAACTTGCCCATCCCTGACTGCCTAGACCAAGACACATGACACCCAGCCTGCGCCCCTGCCTTCGAGAACCCATCCCAGAAATCGGCGAGGCAGCACGTTTGCTTGAGTCTGCGGTCCAGGCACACCTCGCGGGCAATCCAAATCTAGCCCATGAAATGATCCGGGGTGCTGACCTGCCTGCGATTCGAGAATGGACGGAATCCCTCTGGGGTAGCAACAGCCCGTATGTTCAATATCGGCCCGTTGAGAATGCGCCGCCCAGTATTCCCAAAGAGCAACGGGTGAAGCTTCGTATGCCCACCAATGCGGAAAAGAACGTCCTGCATGAGCGTGACGGGTTCCACTGCCGGTTCTGTGGCATTCCCCTCATCCGCAAGGAGATCAGAGAGCGCATCAAAAAGGCGTATCCCAAGGCACTTTCATGGGGATCGAAGAACATCGACCAACACGCCGCATTTCAGGCGATGTGGTTGCAATATGACCATCTGCTCCCGCACGCTCGTGGTGGAGACAACAGCTTGGATAATATTGTGATCACCTGCGCTCCGTGCAATTTCGGGCGTATGAACTGGACTGTGGAGGAAGTCGGATTGATCGACCCGAGAACCCGCCAGGCAGTGCGGTCATCATGGACCGGGTTGGAGGAATTCAGGTGATCAAAGCAGGTCACTTCTTTACGGTCGCTGTTCCGGTGAGCAGTCCTGAAGCGTCCCGGAAAGTGATGGTGTTGCCTCGGATGGCGCTGGTGCCTGTGACTCGACCTGATGAATCGCGGTAGGTTGTCACTCCCGAGGATGAGCTTGAGGAGGTCCCGGTGAGTCGTCCCTGAGCATCTCGGCAGGTAGTTTTCGATCCGCTGGTGCTTGAAGTCCCGGTCATTCTTCCTTGGGCATCGCGGAAGGTCGTCTTGCCGGTGCTCGATTGTGTGGCTGTTCCTGTCGTCCTTCCCTGAGCATCTCGGAAGGTCGTTTTGGTTCCTGATGTGCTGTAGGTTGTCGAGGCTTTGCCCTTTCCGTCTCTGAGCGTGGCAGTTTTACCAGCAAGTGAAGACGCAGGATCAGCAAGGGCGAGAACGGGGAGCAGGAGGGCCAGAATCAGCTTCATGCGGGCCTTGGACGACGTGAGGATGGAAATCTTCAGCCCTCCACATCGAAAGGCAGGTTGAAATACCCGAAGACAGCCTTGGTCCGCTCGAAGGAATGGCGCGAGGCGGTGGACAAGCTGCCGCTCACGCTGCTGGACTCGGCACAGGTGAACGCGTGGCAGGTGGCCTATCGGAAGGCAAAGCCTGCGAATCCCGAGGCACAGCGCCGGGTGCTGAACTCCGCCCGCTCCATCGTGAGGAATGCGAAGGCGATGTTTGGCGTGAAGATCGCGAAGGCGCTGCGAGATGTGGCCGGGCTGAAACTGCCGGAGCCGCTGCCGATGGGGGATGTGAATCTGTCGGAGCTTTTCGGGAAGAAGCAAAAGACGCGGTATCAGTCCCGCATCGACGCTGAGAGGCTGCTACGGCTGGCCGGTGATGAGCTGGCGGCGACTCAGCCGGAGGCGTTCAAGGTGCTGCTGCTGGCGCTGTGCTGCGGCCTGCGAAAGCGGGAGATTGATTGCCTGCTGTGGCATCAGGTGGACATGGAGGCGGGCGTGATCCGCATCGAGGCCACGGAGCATTTCCGCCCGAAGAGCGAGGACTCCGCAGGCGAGGTTGATCTTGATCCCGAGTTGCTGGCGCTGCTGCGGCGCTGGCGGTCGCTGGCAAAGGGCGAGTTTGTGATTGAGGGCCGGGCGACAACGGACTTCAAAAGCCGGGTGAGCTACCGCTGTGAGCCGGTGTATGCGGCGCTTTATGAGTGGCTGCGCGGTCATGGAGTGAAGGCGCAAAAGGCGCTGCATGAGCTGCGGAAGGAAGCGGGTGCGCTGGTGGCAAAGTCGGCAGGCATCTACGCGGCCTCCCGACTGCTGCGGCATTCAGACATCCGCGTGACCGCGGACTTTTACGCGGATAAGAAGCAGCGCATCAGCACGGGGCTTGGCTCGCTGCTGCCGCCTCAAAACGTGATCGCGTTCCCCGGAGCGGATGCGGCACAGCCTGAGAGGCTGTCGGCATAAGGCGACCGTTCAAGCAGGCGGGGCGGGGGGGTGAGCTTTCGCCGCTGTCTGCGATTTCTGATATGGATTCGAGCACGAGAAATTTTTCTGCATTGCGAGGCGGTCTAATCAACGATTGCCCTCCATCGCGTATCAACTAGACATAGATGATGACTGCGGATGAAGAATCAAAGCTGTATGCGGAGACATTGCGCTGGATGGCACGAGCTAAACTGCTGACCTGGCCGCCATGTGCGCCGAAGCATTGGAGCCCCTTGGATTTTGGATACCCTCTCGACGCATCAGTCTTGGCGGGTATTGACTTTTATATGCTGGGTGGGGTGAAGTGGTTTGAACTCAAGAGCGTCTATGACGAATGGAAGGCACGCCATCAGCGAGAAGTCGCCGACGAGATCGCGGAGGTAGTGATATTCTTGGTTGGACTATGTGAGGTGGACCCCGAAAATCGGGCCAGGGGTTAAGGTATGCGATTATGGTGGTTGTGGCTTGGGGCGGCATACCCCGAACCCAAGAACAGACCATGAAGAACAAACGCAAACGACATGACTCGCAGTTCAAGGCCCGTGTGGCCTTGGAAGCCCTCAAGGGGCTGAAAACCGTGCAACAGATCGCCAAGGAATTTGGCATTCATCCCGGACAGGTTTCGGTGGTAGGAGTCCGGCAAATCGACTTTCAAAACTGTCGACGGGCATGTCTTCGGCATCACCCAAATTCCAGAATTTGCCGTGTCCTATAAGATAAATGGGTTCTGATTGTGGCCAGAGGCTAAAAGCTGGGCCCATGCAAGCAGGGTTTCGCCCGATCCGTGTAGAC
>NZ_JACSRD010000209.1 GCF_014879935.1 Prosthecobacter sp. | reverse complement strand
TATGCCCCACGCTCACCGCAGGTACAACTGCATTTTCGACCCATTCTGAGGTTCTAAAACACTGCCTAGTACGGCAGCGCCAGGAAATGACCCTCGCCTTTGAAACCGACTCGCGCTGACATCTGTCCGCCAGTCGTTGATCGCTGCGAGGATTCGCGGCGCGGCGTTCGTATGAAACGCATGAACTTGCTCCGATTCGCCTGCGCCGTCCTGTTGTTCTCCGTCTCCCTTCACGCCGCCGAATTCCGTGCCGGTGCCGCCACCAGCAACATCACGCCGGAGCTCGGCAGCTCGATCAACGGCGGCTTTCAGGATGGAAAAGCCGCTTTCATCCACGATGAGCTGCATGCGAGGTGCCTCGCGCTCGATGATGGCCAGACGAAGCTCGTATTCGTCGTCGCGGACAGTTGCGTGATCGGCCGCGGCATCTTTGACGAGGCGAAGAAGATGGTGAACGAAGCCACCGGCCTGCCGGTGGAGAACATGATGATGTCCGCCACGCACTCGCACTCCTGCGGCACGCTGCAGGCGGTTGGGCAGAGCGAGCCAAACCCGATGTATCAGCGTTTTGTGGTGCGGCGCATCGCCGATGGTGTGCGGCGTGCCTTGAACAACCTCGCGCCGGCGAAAATCGGCCACGGCAGCGCTACGGTGCCACATCAGGTCTTCAACCGACGCTGGAAGATGAAGCCCGGCACCATCCCGCCGACTCCACTCGGCATCACCACCGATCAGGTGAAGACCAATCCCGGCATCAACAACCCAGGTCTTGTGGAGCCCGCCGGCCCCACCGATCCCGAAGTGAGCTTCATCAGCGTGCAAGGCGTGGATGGAAAACCCATCGCCCTGCTGGCAAACTACTCGCTTCATTACGTCGGCGGTGTCGGTCCTGGGCACATCTCGGCGGACTACTTTGGCGCGTTCGCGGTGAAGATCGGCCAGTTGCTCGGCGCAGGCCCTGAGTTCGTCGGCATCATGTCGAACGGCACCAGTGGCGACATCAACAACATCGACTTCCGTGGCGGTCAGGCCAAGGAAGCACCGTATGGCCGCATCCAGATCGTCGCGAACGATGTCGCGCAGGCCGTCGCGGCCGCGGTGAAGACCGTGAAGCATGCCGACTCGGTGCCGCTGCGTGTCGCGCAGAAGGAAATCGAGCTCGGTTTGCGCATTCCGAGCAAGGACGAGGTCGAAAAGGCCCGCGAAGTGATGAACGGCTCCAAACTCTTCCCACGCATGGAAACGATGGAGCAGGTCTATGCGCGTGAAACCGTGCTCCTGGCCGATTTTCCCGCCAAAGTGTCCGCACCGCTGCAAATCATGAAAATCGGCAATCTGCACGTCTCCGCGATTCCCGCCGAGGTCTTCGTCGAAATCGGCCTGGAGCTCAAAAAGCGTCATTCGCCCACTTTCACCGTCTCCTTGGCCAACGCCTACCACGGCTACCTGCCCACACCGGAGCATCACGCCCTCGGCGGCTATGAAACCTGGCGTGCGCGCTCAAGCTGCCTCGAAGTCGATGCCTCCACCAAGATCGTCGCGGGACTCGAGGAGCTGTTCGCGAAGCTGAAGTGAGCCGCGACCTTTTGAAGCATGCCGCGTTTCACCGAGCTGCATGAAAGCCGTCCTGCTCAGCCTGCTCGCCCCCGTCACCTGCCTGTGTGCCCAGCAAAAACACGTCTGGGTGCTGCCGGAGATCAATGCGCCGCGCATGCAGCGCATGCTTTTCGACAGCAAAGCCGCCGGTGAACCGGTGAGCTGTTATGTCTTCACGCCTGAAAGCTACGACACGCAGAAGGAACAGCGCTTCCCCGTGCTCTACTGGCTTCACGGCAGCGGCGGCAGCTCACCTGGCTCTGCCGCGCAAGTGGCGCAGCGTTATGGCGAGGCCATGCGGGCCGGCAAAATCCCGCCGATGATCATGGTCTTCCCCAACGGACTGCCGATGGGCATGTGGTGCGATTGGAAAGACGGCTCGGTGAAGCTCGAGACGATGTTCATTGAGGAACTCATCCCGCACATCGACCAGCGTTTCCGCACCCAGGCGAAGCGTGAAGGCCGCATCATCGAAGGCTTCAGCATGGGCGGCTACGGCGCGGCACGATTGGGCTTCAAATACCCGCAGCTTTTCGCTGCTGTGTCGCTGCTCGGTGCGGGTCCATTGCAGCCAGATTTCAATGAAGCGCCTCGCGCAGGCCCACGCGGTCGCGATCAAGTCCTCGGCACCGTGTATGGCGGCGACATGGCCTACTACCGCGCGCAAAGCCCGTGGCTCATCGCCGAGCAAAACGTCGAAAAACTCCGCTCCGGCCTCCTCATCCGCCAGATCATAGGAGATCGCGATGAGACGCTCGGTTTCAATCGCGAGTTCAAGCGGCATCTCGACGCGCTGAAGATCCCTCACACCTACCGCCAGCTCCCGGGGATACCGCACAATCCGAATCTCGTGCTCGATGCTCTTGGTGAGGACAACTGGGGTTTTTACAAGCAGGCGCTGGTCGGCATGCGCTCCGCCCAGCCTGAGTAGAGGGCCGGTGGGCAATAAGCAGGGAGCGATCTTCGTAGTGATGGATGTGCCAAGACTGTTTCATCCACCCTCCAAGCCCTTTTCCCAGATCGCCCTGACTCTGGTGCTCGCGCATGGCGTGGCGTGGGCCACCCCGGCAAACAAAAAGTCGGCGGCGAACCATTTTGAGCATTTCCTGCCCGCGAAGCTCACGGACTGCACGCTTTGCCATCTGCCTTCGGCGAATCATACGCCGGAGAGCCTGGAGGAGTTCCCGCACAATGCCTTTGGCAAGGAACTGGCCGCGCTCGGGAAGAAATCGCCGCTGCCGGAGCGGCTGCAGAAGGTTGCGAAAGCCGACAGCGATGCCGATGGCGTGCCGAATCTGGCTGAGATCCTGCTCGGCGGGCATCCGGGCGATGCCAAGGTAAAGCCAGCCGCCCTGACCGGGCTGCCCGAGAAGGAGACGGCGCTGGCCGCCTTCCTGAAGCGATATCCGTGGGAGCCGTTCAAGCCGGTGAAACGTCCGGCGCTGCCGCTGCCAGGGGTGCCGAATCCGATTGATGCCTTCATCAACGAGCAGCTCGCGGCGCACAGCCTGAAGCCTCTTGGCGAGGCCACGCCTGCTCAGCTCGCGCGACGCATCTACATGGATCTCATCGGCCTGCTGCCTTCGCCGCAGCAGGTGGCGGAGTTTGAAAAGGCGCACGCGGCGCAGCCTGAGCTGGCCGTCCGCCAGCTCACCGACCGCCTGATGGACGATCCGCGTCATGGCGAGCGCTGGGGCCGGCATTTCATGGACATCTGGCGCTACTCCGACTGGGAGGGCTACAAGGGCGCGGTGCGCTTGAGCCAGCCGCACATCTGGCGCTGGCGCGACTGGATCATTGAGTCCCTGAACGCCAACAAGCCCTACGACCGCATGGTGCAGGAGATGCTGGCAGGCGATGAACTGTCGCCGACAGATGAAAACGCTGTGCGCGCCACCGGCTACCTCGCGCGCAACTTCCAGAGCGACCGCCTGCAATGGATGGACAACATCGTGGAGCACACCAGCAAGGCCTTCATGGGCCTGACGATGAACTGCGTGAAGTGCCACGACCACAAATACGACCCCATTCCGCAGGCCGACTACTATGCCATCCGGGCCGTCTTTGAGCCCTACCAGGTGCGCACCGACCCGGTGCCCGGCCAGATCGACGTGGCCAAGGACGGCCTGCCCCGCGCCTATGACAAGACGCTGACCGCCGTGACCTACATGTTCCAGCGCGGCGACGAACGTTTCCCGATCAAGGACAAGCCCGTCGCGCCCGGCGTGCCCGCGATTTTCAACGGCAGGCTGGAGGTGAAGCCCGTGAGCCTGCCGCTGGTGGCGCAGCAGCCGGAGAAAAGCGATCACTACAAGGCCGCGATGCTCGCCGCCGTGGAATCGCTGGCCGACCAGGAGCTGCGTGAGATGAAGCGCAAAATGCTGGGGCAGCAGCTCGAGCTGGAGACGCTGGAGGACAAGGGCATGAGCAAAAAGTCCGAGGCCTGGAAAGCCATGGCCTTGCAGGTGGCGGAGCTGCAAAAGCAGACGGCCCTCATCGAGGCGCGCGACGAGAAGGAAAAGGCGGATGAGGCCCTGAAGAAGGCCATCGCCACGAAACCGCTGACCACCTCGGTGAAAAAGACCATCGCCACAGCGAAGACGAATGCCGCGGCGGCCGCCAAGAAGCTCGCCGCTGCCGAGACGGCGATGAAGGCGCCTGCCAAGGCCACGGATTACAAGCCGCGCACCGTCGCCACCTATCCGGCGACCAGCAGCGGCCGCCGCTTGGCCTTTGCGCGCTGGCTCACCTCGCCGCAGAACACGTTGTTCGCCCGTGTCGCGGTGAACCACCTGTGGATCCGCCACTTCGGCGTGGGCATCGTCGCCACGCCGGATGATTTCGGTGCCAATGGCAAAAAGCCCACGCATCCCGCGCTGCTCGACTGGCTGGCGGCTGAGTTCATCCGCAGCGGCCACGACCTGAAGCACATGCATCGCCTCATCCTCAGCAGCGCGGTGTATCGCCGCGCCAGCGCCAGCGGCCCGGCCACGGCGAACGATGCCGTCGATCCCGACAACGTGTGGTATTGGCGCGCCCCCCTGCGTCGCATGGAGGGCGAGGCCGTGCGCGACAACCTGCTGCATGTGGCCGGCCTGCTCGACCCCACTTTCGGCGGCCCGGACATCGACAGCGCCACCGCCGAGACGAGCCGCCGACGCAGCGTGTATCACCGCCATGCGCAGGAGACACAGGCCGAAATGGTGCAGATCTTTGACGGCGCACGCCCCAACGAATGCTACCAGCGCGAGCGCAGCATCAAGCCGCATCAGGCGCTGGCGCTGGCCAACAGCCAGGTCACGCTCGACGCCTCCGTGGCGCTCGAGAAACGCCTCACCCGTGAAACCGGCGCGGATTACAATGCTTTCGTCACCGCCGCCTTCGGGCACATTCTGAACCGTGCTCCCAAGGCCGACGAATTGCGACTGAGCACCGCCTTCTTGCAAAAGGAGGGCCG
This sequence comes from Prosthecobacter sp., assembly GCF_014879935.1. Classification (GTDB taxonomy): domain Bacteria; phylum Verrucomicrobiota; class Verrucomicrobiia; order Verrucomicrobiales; family Verrucomicrobiaceae; genus Prosthecobacter. The sequence goes on along the minus strand of NZ_JACSRD010000209.1, from coordinate 43,842 downwards.
GGACAGCACGCGGCTGCGCCAGCACTTCCTCGGCGCGCTTTTCAACCACAACGACTTCATCACCCTGCGCTGAACCATGAAAATGAAACGCCCCGGCTGCACCGGCACCCGCCGCCAGTTCCTGCTCGACACGGGCATGGGCTTCACCGGCCTCGCGCTGAACGCGATGATGTTCAAAGACGGCGTGGCACAGGCCGCGCCCTCCACGCAGGACGTGCTCACCGCCTGGCAGACCGGCCAGGCCAAAGCAAAGTCGGTGATCTGGATGTTCATGATCGGCGGCACCAGCCACATGGAGAGCTTTGATCCCAAGCCTGAGCTGACCAAATACGCGGGCAAGTCGATTGATGAAACGCCTTACCGCGACGCGGCCGACCAGACCAAGATCAACAAGATCCTGGCCGAGCCGGGCAAGGAAAAGCGCGAGGTCTTCAAGAAGATCCTGCCGCTCATCGCCGGACACAAGAAATATGGCCGGAGCGGCATTGAGGTGAGCGACCTCTTCCCGCATATCGGCGGCGTGGCGGATGACATCTCCTTCCTGCGCGGCATGTGGACGATCGACAACAACCACGGCGCGCAGCTCACCTTCCACACCGGGCGCAAGATCGGCGACACCGGCCATCCTACCGTCGGCGCCTGGGCCAGCTATGGTCTCGGCACGCTGAACGCGAACCTGCCGGAGTTCGTCGTCCTTGGCGAGCCCAGCGCCGACTGCTGCGGTCGCTCCTTCACTTTTGGCAGCGCCTACCTCGGGCCGGAATACGGCGGCGTGCGGCTGAAGGTCGACCCGAAAAACCCGCTGTCCTTCGTCCATCCCGCCGATCCCAAACTCACCTTTGAGGAGCAGCGTGAGGCCTTCAGCCTCATCGGTGAGCTGAACCAGCTCTCCGGCATCGACTACCCGACCGACGCCGAGCTTAACGCACGCATCAAGGCCTACGAGCTCGCCTTCCAGATGCAGATGGCCGTGCCGGGCATCATGGATTTCTCCAAGGAGCCGGAGCATGTGAAGCGCCTCTATGGCCTCGACCGCAAGGAGTGCCTCGCCTTCGGTTCGCAATGCCTCGCCGCACGTCGCCTCGTCGAGCAGGGCGTGCGCTTCGTTCAGCTCTTCCACGGCTACAGCGGCAACGCCGGACGCTGGGATCATCACAAGGACATCGCCAAACTGATGCCGCCGATGTGCGCGGAGATTGACCAGCCCATCGCCGGCCTCATCCACGATCTCAAGCAGCGCGGCATGCTCGACGAGACGCTCGTCGTCTGGGGCACCGAGTTCGGCCGCACGCCTGGTGCGGAGTTCCGTGACACCAACGTCAGCGGCTCCGGCCGTGACCACCATCCGCACGGCTTCACCTGCCTCATGGCCGGTGGCGGCACCAAAGGCGGGTTTGTGCATGGAGCCACCGACGAACTCGGTTTCCACGCCGTCGAAGGCCGACAATACGTCACCGACCTGCATGCCACCGTGCTGCACCAGCTCGGCCTCAACCACCGCATGATGCACCCCGGCCGCCAGCGCCTGGAACAGGACTTTGGGAATGTGATCAAAGAAGTGCTGGTGTGAATGATCACTTCCCTGCCTTTGGGTGAAAAGCAGGTGGTCCCGAGTCGTATTTTTCGGCTCAACCATGAAAACCACCCTCCTCTCCCTCACACTGGCTCTTTGGAGCACCGCCGCTTTCGCCAAAGTGGAACGCATCTGGATGACGCACCAGTCACCGGACAACAGCAAACTCGTCATCTCGTGGGAAACGACCACTGCGGGTGACTCCGTTGTTGAGTTTGGCACGTCACCGCAGCTCGGCGAGAGCGTGAAGGTGGATGGCAACCGCACGCTGCATCAGGTGGAGATCCCCATCCCGCAGAAGGATGTCGTCTATCACTACCGCGTAAAGAGTGGGGGCCAGGTCTCAGAGATCAACACCTTCAAAGGCTATCCATCGAAGCTGCTGCGCATCGCTGTCGTGGCAAACATCCGCGCCGATGCGAAGCTGAACTTTGCTGCGATCCGGAAGGACGATCCGCATCTGCTCATCTCCGCGGGTGACACGGCCATGCAGTATCAATTTGCCACGCAGGCGGACAAGGAGGCCACGAAGTCGCACAGCACGGCGATCGACACCCAGGCGGAGATTTTCAAGAGCACGCCGCTGATGGTTTCACTCGGCAACTTGGACCGCAAAATCCGTCCCAATGGACTCAGCATGGAGGAACCGGGCTATGACATCGAGGCCACGGGCTACCGGAAGTTCTTCGCGCTGCCGGGCAAGGAGTGGATCTGGGCCTGGGACATCCCGGACTTCGATTTGAGGCTCATCAGCGTGGACATGAGCCACACGGGCGACTTCGGGAAGCCGAACCAAGCCTGCCACGCCTTCGACAAGGACTCCGAGCAGTTCAAATGGTTCGAGGAGACGATGAACGGCACGAAGGCGGGCTTCGTGGTGACGCTGTTTGGTGAAACCGGCGGCACCGTGCGTCGCCACGCCGAGGGTGGATGGAAGCGCGTGATCGGCAAAGGCACGCTCGCCATCTCCGGCGAGTGCTACCACGCCGAGCGCACCGAGGTGGACGGCGTGACCTACTACAACAGCTCCGTGCGCGGCAACGGCACCTTTGGCCACGACGCGCAGGCGGCCTTCTCCGACAAGTCCGCGAGCTACCAGCTCCTCACCCTCGACCGCGAGGTCGGGACGTTGAAATCCGAGCTCAAAGCCCTCGATGACGGCCGCGTGCTCGACAGCAAAACCTTCACCAAGCGGGCGAAATGAGGCTTCTGGCTGTCTGGGCGATTCTTCTGCCTTTCTCGCTCCACGCCGCGGACAAGCCTGCGCCCGCGAAAACGGTCTTCGTCGTCTCCGGCCTCGAATGCGGGAGCTGCGTTTACATGGTGCAGCACCAGCTTTCGCAAACACCCGGCATTGCCGAGGTCGAGGTGCTGCAAGGTCTCGAAGGCTACGCCAGCGTCAGCTACGATCCCAAGCTGGTCAGCGAGCACCAGATCGCGCAAGCCGTGCGCGAGGCTCCCGGACTTCACGGCATGCCTTACATCGCGTCGATGAAATTGCGTGTGCCAGGCTTCTCCCAGCATTCCACTCAGGTGAAGGCGCTTTTTGAGAAATGGAAGCCAACGGTCGAGCTGGTGGTCTGGAACGAGCACGAGGGCGAGTTGATCGTGAACTTTGCCGAGCTCGAAAGAGACGCCAAACTCGTGCTGCCACGCGGCTGGAGCCTCTCGCAGCTCGCGGAGGGGCTGAAAGGCCTCGGCCTGAAGTATGAGATTCTGTCTCCTGACACGCTTTGAACTTTCGTCGCTGGTATGAAACGCCTCCTCGCCCTCCTTTTCGCCACCAGCGCCTTCGCCGCTGACACCATCCGCACCGAGCACGATGTCGATTACCTCGGCGGAGGGCGAAAGGAAAAGGCGGATCTGTATCTGCCGGCGAATCCGCAGCCTGGGCAGAGGTTTCCCGCGGTGGTCATCATCCATGGCGGCGGCTGGTCGGGTGGTGAGAAGCGTGCAGCGCGTGAGATCAACATCGGCACCACGCTGGCGCTGAATGGCTATGTCGGCATGAGCATCGACTACGTTTTAGCGAATAGCGAGCACCCAGGCCCGACCTGGCCGCAGAACCTGCACGACTGCAAAACGGCCGTGCGCTGGCTGCGGGCGAATGCGGAACGCCTCCATATTGATCCCGCGCACATCGGCGTGATCGGCGGCAGCGCGGGCGGACATCTCGCCGCGATGGTCGGGCTCTGCGGCGGCGAGCTCGATCCTCCCGGCGAGGGTGACACGCGCGTGCAGTGCGCCGTGGATCTGTATGGCCCGGTGCTGTGGTTTGAGCAGCGGGACCTCGCCATGTTCCGCAAAGCGCACGTGGAGGCTCCTGAACTCTACAAGCAGGCTGATCCACGTTCGCACATCGACAAGAATGACCCGCCGCTGCTCATCCTGCATGGCACCGCGGACAAAACCGTCGCCGTGGCCGATTCCGAGGCGCTCGCGGTGGCGATGAAGGCCGCCGGCGCCGCTTATAAGCTCGAAATCATCCCCGATGCGCCGCACACCTTTCACCTCCAGCCGAAGCAGCGCGATCTGCGACCGCTGGTGCTTGGCTTTTTCGACAAGCATTTGAAGCCCAAGGCCAGGTGAGAGACCTCACTTCACCTTCGCCAGCAGCTCCAGAATCTTCGCGGTGATCTTCACCGAGGCCTCGCGCTCGACGCGGTTCGTGCCGAGCCATGTCTCATAGCCGCCGAGGTCGTGCTGCGGCGGTGTGGGCAGGTAGCCGTTGCTGCCGTTGGCGAGCTCGATGGTGAAGGTGTTGGCGAAGGGGCTCTTGGCTTTGATTTCCAAACCGATCTCCGTGAAGACCTCGAAGGGGATCGAGGCGATGCCGAGGTCACCGATGCGGAAGGCCTGCATCACACAGCTCACGGTGTCCGGTTTGGCATCACGGGCGGCCAGCGTGCGCTCGGCGTAAGGCTGCTCCAGGCGATGCACCTCGGCGGCATTCTTCGGCTTGGCGAGTACTGCCTTGGCCCACTCGATCATTTCGGGCGTGGGTCGGCGCACTCCCAGCTCCAAATCAGCAACGGCGGCCTTCAGCGGCACCCAGTCCGCATGTTTCAGCGTCTCACGCACGCGTAGCACCTCGGCGGCGAGATCACCGGCCACGATCTTGATCTTCTCATACGGCTCGCGCTTCACAGCGGGCGTCTTGCCGCTGTAGTCGTTGTTGTTCACGTCGCCGCAGGGCCCGTTCGCGAGCAATCCGACCACTGGCGGATGCTCGGGACCTGCGGCCAGCTTCATCTCAATCATCCGGCAAAACTCGCCGAAGTAATCCGCGGACAAATGATCGCGTGTGACACCGCCGACGTAGTGCAGCCAATAATTGGCCATCAGCGCGATCTGGCGGCCATCCGTCGCCTGCACGGAGAGGCAGAAGACCTCGGGATTGGTCGGTCCCGCCGGTCCGGCGAGCTTCATGCGCACCGTGCCGCCGGGGTTCATCACCGCGCGGTCGAGTCCGCCAAAGGGATTCGCGTTCGTCATGCCCTCCTTGAGCTTCCAGCGGCGGTTGAAGACATGCTGCGGCACTTTTCCTGCCCCCCAGGCGATCTTCGCGGGCTCCAGGTTGTTCACCGCTCGGCGCACGCCATCCACCACGCGTGAGATGATGAGGCGGCGGTAGTCGAGCGAGGGATCTTTGTTCGTAATCGCGGACACGCTGGAGTGCGTGTGCGTGCCGGAGAACATCATGTTCGACCGCGGGATGCCCGTGGCGGCCTCGATCTTCTCCTTCGCCTCGTCCCACACATCGCGCCCGAGCGAAATCGTGTCCGCCACGACGAAGGCGAGCTTCGTTTCACCATCATCCAGCACCAGACAGCGTGCATGCAGCTCGTCATGCACATGCGCCGCAATGGGCCTTGGCGCGAAGTTCCCCACGATCTCCATCCCCAGCGGCGGAGTGATGTTGCTCGTGGCCGCGCCGGCTTTGAAGACTTTTTCCTGCGCATTGGCAGAAGTTGAGCAAACAAGTGCGAGGAGGCAGGTGGCAAGGTGAATGAGTTTCATGTGGTGAGACACATACGGCCCGCTCGTCTCTTCCTTCATTGCAGACTAACATCCGCATCAAAAAACGATATGCGACTGCGTATCCATAACAGTCCATGGCAACCGCACGACCTTGCTTGCCTGCAAACTAACCCTTCATGCAAAACCCAGCACCTCACTCTCTCAACGCATTCTTAAAGTGAACCCAGCACGTTTGACTCATCTACTGTTCTGCCTCGCTACCACGACCACCGTGGCGACGGCAGATGAGGCTCTGACCTTCTTCGAGAACGAAGTGCGACCGCTGCTGGTGAAGCGTTGCTATGAGTGCCACAGCGATACGAAGCAGAAGGGCGGGCTGCGTGTGGATCACATCGGGTATCTAAAATCCGGCGGAGACACGGGACCGGCTTTGGTTCCTGGAAAGCCGGAGAAATCGGCACTCATTGAGGCGGTGACGTATGGGAACGCGGACTTCCAGATGCCACCGAAGGAAAAGCTGCCAGCCTCGGAGATCGCGATCCTGGAGAAGTGGATCAAGATGGGCGCTCCGTGGCCGGAGGATGCGGCGAAGAAGGTCGTGGTGACGGAGGGCGGCCTCACGGAGCAGCAGCGGAAGTTTTGGGCCTTCCAACCGGTGCAGAAAGTGTCGCCGCCGGATGCCGGAGGCTCGTGGGTGCGCAATGACGTCGATCGTTTCATCGCGGAGAAGCAGGCGGAGATGAAGCTGAAGCCTGCGTCGGAAGCGGATCGGCATGAACAGGTGCGCCGGGTGTATTTTGACCTCCACGGCCTGCCGCCGACGAAGGCTCAAGTGGATGCATTTGTGAATAACAAGGACTCGCGTGCTTATGAAAAGCTGATCGATGAGTTGCTCGCGAGTCCACGCTATGGTGAACGCTGGGCGCAGCATTGGCTGGACCTTGTGCGCTATGCGGAGAGCGATGGCTACAACCAGGACGCCTATCGCCCTCATGCCTGGCCGTATCGCGACTACGTCATCAAGTCGTTCAACGACGACAAGCCTTACGATCAGTTCGTGCGCGAGCAGCTCGCGGGCGACGAAATCGCCCCGGATGATCCGAATGTGTTCATCGCCACCGCCTTCATGCGCCATCCGGTGTATGAATACAATCTGCGCGATATTCGCGGTCAGTGGGACCTCATTGTCACCGACATGACCGACACGGCGGGCGAGCTTTTCCTCGGCTTGAGCATGGGCTGCGCTCGCTGCCACAATCACAAGTTCGATCCCATTCTCCAAAAGGACTACTACCGCCTGCGTGCCTTCTTCACGCCCGTGCATTGGCGCGATGACTTGAAACTCGTGCCCCCGGGAGAGAAAAAGGCATTCGATGAACAAGAAGCCAAGTGGATGACCGCCACGGCTGAACTTCGCGCCAAAATGGACGCGCTCACGAGGCCAGAGATTGATAAGCGAGTGAAGACCTGGCTGGTGAGTTTCCCCGAGGACTTGCAGGCGATGACGAACAAGCCCGCAGATCAGCGCGACTCATTGGAGAAGCAACTCGCCGGGCTCTGTGAGCGCCAATTGGACTTCGCACGTGCGTCGTTTGACCCGATGAAGGACATCAAGGATGAAAAAGCCAAGGCGGAATACAAGGCGCTCCGAGAAGATCTGAACAAGTTCGATCACCTCAAGCCAAAGCCACTGCCTGAAGCCTTCGTGGTCACGGATGCAGGGCCGAAAGCGCCTGCTAATAAACTGCAGACGCGAAAAGGCGATCTGGAGATCGAGCCCGGCTTTCCGGCGATCGTGGACTCGGCTCCGCCGAAGATCACGCCGACGCAAACCTCCACCGGACGCCGCACAGCGCTCGCGGATTGGATCACGCGTGCGGACAACCCGCTCTCCACTCGCGTCATCGTGAATCGTGTGTGGCAGTATCACTTCGGGCGCGGCATCGTCGGCTCCGCGAGTGAGTTTGGCACGCTGGGCGAGCTACCGACGCATCCCGCGCTGCTTGATCATCTCACGGCAAAGTTTGTCGCGGGAGGCTGGCATTTCAAAGCGCTGCATCGCGAGATCATGCTCTCCGCGACCTATCGTCAGACAGCTCGCCGCGAGCCTGATGAGGCGGTGGCGAAGATTGACCCCGCCAACCGCTATCTCTGGCGCTTCCATCCGCGTCGGCTGGATGCGGAGCAGGTGCGCGATGCCATGCTGGCCGTCAGCGGCGAACTCGATCTCACCGCCGGAGGTCCGGCCAGCGATGGCAATGGCACGCGCCGCTCGATCTACACCCGGAAGAAGCGCAACAGCCCGAACGACCTGCTGCTTGCTCTCGACATGCCCGCTGGCTTCACCAGCATTGCCGAGCGACAGAGCACGACGACGCCCACCCAAGCGCTGCAATTGCTCAATGGCGACTGGTTGCGTGCTCGTGCGCATCATCTCGCTTCACGAACCAAAAGCATCGAAGACGCTTGGCTGGCAGTGCTGGGCCGTCAGCCCACCGACCAAGAGCGAGCCACAGCGGAAACTTTTCTCGAAACGCAAATGACTCGGGTCAAACAAGCCCCACCCAAGAACGAAATCGCCGCCAATGACCAAGGATTCAAAGTCAACACCCAGCATGAGCGCCTGCTTGTGAGCGTGAATGACAAGGAGGGTGATGAGTTCACCGTCGAGTCCATCGTGAAGCTCGATAGCGTGGATAAGAACGCCGAGTTGCGCACGCTGATCTCGCATTGGGATGGCGGAAAAGCCAGCCTGGAGTCCTTTGGCTGGAGCATTGATGTCACGGGTCAAAAGTCGCGCTACAAGCCGCGCAACATCCTCATGCAACTCGTGGGCGAGGATGAAAACGCGAACATTGGCTATCAAGTCGTGGCCTCCGACATCCACATTGAGGTGGGCCGCCGCTATCACCTCGTGGTGCAGGTTTCCAGCGCCCGACACAGCGTGACCTTCACCGTTCGCGATCTCGATACGCCCGGTGCCGCCGCACAATCCGCCGTGGTCCCGATGGATCGTCTCTCGAAGCTCAGCCAAGGCGCTTCACCCATCTACCTCGGCGGTCTGGGCAAACGCAATCCAACGCGGCAATGGGATGGCCAGATCGAAGCCCTGCGCATCGTGTCGGGCACATCCGCAGCCAGCATGCTCAGCACCGATCCCGAAAAGTGGAACGCCGGCCTCTTCATCTGGCGAGCCGCTGATCCGCTACCCTCACAGTTCACCTGGAGCGGCGCGGATTCCACTGCCGACTCTGAAGACACTCCTTTGCTCAAAGCCATGACCAGTCTCTGCCAGGTGCTGCTGACCACGAACCAGTTTTTCTATCTTCACTAATCATGCACTGCCATCGCTACGATCTCCCCACCTCGCGCCGAGACTTCCTGCAAACGGCGGGTTGCGGCTTTGGCGCGGTCGCGCTTGCGGCGCTGATGGACGACAAGGCTCAAGCCGCGCCGCTGCAACTCCCGCAACGCATGGCGAGGGCGAAGAGCGTCATCTTTCTCTTCATGGAAGGCGGCCCGAGTCACCTCGACACCTTTGATCGCAAGCCGCTGCTGAATGAGTTGGCCGGGCAATCTCTGCCTGCGAGCTTCAAGACTCCACTCACGGCAGCGGGCGAGGGCAAGTCGCCGCTGCTGGAATGCAAACGCACTTGGAAGCAGCATGGACAGGGCGGCTTGTGGATCTCGGATTGGTTCACCCATGTCGCACGTCATGCCGATGACCTCGCGGTGATCCATTCCTGTGCCTCCAGCGGCATCAATCACGCGGGCGGTGTGTGCTCCATGAATACCGGCTCGCTCTTTGGTGGTCGCCCATCACTCGGCGCTTGGGCGTCTTACGGACTCGGCACGGAGAACAAGAACCTGCCAGCGTTTGTCGTCATCAAAGACAGCGAGTCCTCGGTCGTGAACGGCGTGCGCAACTGGGGCGCGGGCTTCATGCCTGCCGTGTATCAGGGAGTCGAGTTTCACTCCGACGGCACACCGATCAAATACTTGGATAATCCCAAAGGCGTGGATCGCCGCGAGCAACGCGAGAAGCTTGATTTGCTCGGCAAGCTGGATCACGACTTCAATGCCAGCCGCGCCAGCAACACCGAACTGGAGGCTCGTATCCGAGGCTTTGAACTCGCCTATCAAATGCAGGCCGAGGCACCCGGCGCAGTCGATTTGAGCAAGGAAACGGCGGCCACGAAAAAACTGTATGGCATGGATGACGCAGCCACCGCCACCTTCGGTCGCAACTGCCTGCTCGCCCGCCGTCTTGTCGAGAATGGTGTGCGCTTCGTTCAGCTTTACAGCGGCGCTGGCAGCAAGTGGGACAGCCACGCCGGGATCGAGGCCAAGCACTCGCAGCTCTGCCATTCCGTGGACAAACCCATCGCTGGACTGCTGACTGATTTGAAGGCTCGCGGCCTGCTGGAGGAAACACTCGTCATCTGGGGCGGCGAGTTTGGCCGCACGCCCATGAGTGAAAAAGGCGATGGCCGCGATCACAACCCCACGGGCTTCACCATGTGGATGGCTGGCGGCGGCGTGCAAGGTGGCCGCACTCACGGCACCACCGACGAACTCGGCCTCTACGCCGTGCAAGACCGCCTCCACGTCCACGACCTCCACGCGACGATCCTGCATCTGCTGGGCATTGATCACACGCGGCTGATCTATCCCCACATGGGCCGCCCCGAGCGCATCGACCAAAACGAAGGCCGGCCTTACACCAAACTTGTCTGATTCATGACCTCCGAATCCCCCCTCCAACTCGGCTCCTGGCTGCAAACAGGCTCTCCCGTCATCGCCGAACTTGCCGATGCCAGCGGCTTAGACTGGCTGCTCGTCGACCTCGAACACGGCTGCGGCACCGAAGCGAATGTGCTGTCGCAAATCCAAGTGATTCGCCATGCGGCGGCCATCGTGCGTGTCGGAGCACCGAATCCAGAGCAGATCGCACGTTGCCTCGATTGGGGTGCGGCTGGCATCATGGTGCCGATGGTCTCCACCGCCGAGAAAGCCGACGCCTGCGTGCGTGCCATGCGCTATCCGCCGCGTGGTGATCGTGGCTTGGCGGGGATGGTGCGGGGCTTTCAATATGGGCTGCGGCGCGAGATGCCGACTCCTATTTTCTATGCCCAGATCGAAACCATCGAAGGCGTGCAGAACGCCCGTGCCATCGCGGCGGTGGATGGGGTGGATGTGCTTTTCGTCGGGCAGATGGATTTGAAACTCCAGCTTCAATCCTACCCCGAACGCACGCATCTCGACTTTGCGGCTTGCATCAAGGAGGTCGCAGATGCGGCCAAGCAAGCTGGCAAGGCTTGCGGGATATTTTGTCGCCAAACGGATGACTTTGCCGAGCTGCAAGCCCTCGGTTACACCCACCTCGCCATCGAGACGGACATCACGCTCCTGCGCGAGAGCTACCGACATGTCGTCCAACCTCTTCGCGCGGGTTGGTCAGCATAAGCAGCAGCGTCTCCTGAGCTGGAGTCCCGCCATTCCTCGCCTCGTGAGACCCACCTGGACCTCAAGAGAAAATGCCGCAGCAATCAGGGCGGATTGTGCGGGACTTGGGTTGGTTCAGGCAAGGACATTTTTTCGGGTGGAAGCACGGCCCACGGAGGCAAAAAATTGTGACAGCGGCGAAGACGTGCTTCACGTTGCGACGATCCAGTTCCTGATTTGAAACCATGGCACGCCAAGCATCCAGCAAGACCGCCAACTCCGCTGCCAACCTCGACTTCAAGGGTGGGTTCCAACCATTCGGCATTCACCATTCGAACTTCGTCATTCCCTCGGCCCTTCCCTGCGAGCTCTTCTGCGGCACGCCTCAAACGCGGAAGCGTCTAGCGGGAAACCTGAATTGAGCGAACATCCAAGACCTCATTGCTCATCATGAAAAACATCTTCGAAAATCTATTCGGCAAGAAAGCAGCGGCAGAAGATGGAGCTAAGCGCCCCGCCTCAAATGGGTCGATATTGCCGACGGAATCGTTTCAGCCATACCAATGCGGTGACGTGATTGCTGGAAAGTATGAGGTGCTTCGAGTCCTTGGTAAGGGCGGATTCGGTATCGTTTACCAAGTGCGCTTTCGGGAGACGGGCGAGGACTTTGCGTTGAAAACATTCAAGGACGAGCTGACAGCCGATCCCTCTGCTCTGGAGGCATTCAAGAGGGAAGCGCTCGTGTGGGTTAATCTGGAACGGCACCCGTTCATTTTGCCAGCAATCTGGGTCGAAGAAATACTTCACGGGCGCATCGCAACATTAGACGAACGCAAAAAACTCGTTTTGGAAGCGCAAACGCCCGAAGAAGTGTCCGGGCGTTTGCTCGTTCTCATGGATTGTGTGGAAGCCGATGCACTGGGACGCGCTACCTTGGGCGACTATCTGGCTGCTGGTCCGCTGGACGAAAACCAAGTGCTCAAGTGGGGAATCCAGTTTTGCCTCGGCATGGAGCACGCAAGAGCGCAGGGTGTCGAATGTCACCGGGATATCAAACCGGCCAACATCATGATCACACAGGATGGCACCCTGAAAGTCAGCGACTTCGGCCTGTCCATCGCGACTGAGTCTGCTTGGCGGAAAACCGCCGGACGGGTCGGTTCGTCGGTGATGGGAGAGGACGGCCACTTTGGACTCAGCGTGATACAAACCGAAGATAAAGTGGTATGCGGAACGCCGGGTTACATTGCGCCTGAGGTGTGTCGGTCTGAGGGTGCGAGCGTCCGAAGCGACATTTACAGCTTTGGCTTGGTGCTATGGCAGATGGCGGCAGGGAGCCCGATCCCGCCGTTTCGTGTTCCGTGGACCGGCGACATCGCGGACTATATGCGCGGCGTTTACGAACAACAAATGTCCGGCCGCATTCCACGATTGGATGGACCGCTGGGGGCAGCAATCGAGCGTTGCCTCCGACCTCGACCTTTAGAGCGATATGGCAGTTTTCAGGAACTGCGGGCGGCGTTAGAGCCGATACTTGAGCGCAAGACAGGACGGAAGTTCGAGATACCTCAGCCCACCGGGAAGTCCGTAGCGTTCTGGAACAACAAAGGAGGTTCACTAGCAGCGTTGGGGCGGCACGCGGAGGCGATTCGCTGCTACGACACAGCATTAGAACTGGAGCCCAGATCTCCGAAGGTCTGGAATAACAAGGGCAGTGCGCTCAGCGCCCTAGCTCGAAGAGCAGAGGCACTTGAATGCTTCGACAAGGCGCTCGCGATTGATCCGCGCTTCGCGATGGCCTACGAGAACAGGGGCCGAGAGCTTCAGATTCTGGGCCGACTTGAGGAGGCATTGCGGTGCTACGACAAAACCTTGTCGCTTGATTCGCGGGATGCGGGAGCGTGGCAAAAGAAGGGCTCCGTGCTTGCCGCTATGGGGAAACATCCAGACGCACTTGCCTGTTACGACCGAGCGCTGGCTCTAATGCCGAGAAATCTGGACTCGCTCTACAACAAGGGCTTGTCTCTGATAAGTCTCGGCAGAGACGCGGAGGCTTCGACATGCTTCGACCAAGTGTTGGCGATCGATCCGCGGTTTGAAATGGCTTGGATCAACATGGGCAACCTGCTCTCAACCAGCGGTCGGCACGAAGATGCTGTGCAGTGCTTCGATCAGGCGATTACGATCAACTCCACAAATGCTGTAACGCACAGCAGCAGGGCAACGTCGCTCGCCTCGATGGGCAGAAGCGAAGATGCGCTTATTTCGTGCGACCGGGCGCTCAAGGTGGATTCACGTCACGCTGGCGCATGGGCCGTAAAGGGTGCCGTGCTAGCAGCGGCAGGCAAGGCCGCTGACGCTGGTGTCTGTTATGACAAGGCTTTAGCGATTGATGCGAAGAACGTCATTGCGTGGTGCGGCAAGGGTAGCTCGCTAGCTTCCTCCGGCCAGCACTCGCAGGCGCTCGTTTGCTTTGAACGCGCTCTCGCCTTGGAACCAAAAGACGCGTCGGCGCTCTTTGGAAAAGCGATTTCCGAAGAGATGGAAGGGCGATTGAGTGAGGCGATGAGCACACTCCGCGCGTTCATTGATACGGCAGGGCCGTCGTATGCTGATGAGATCGCGGCCGCCAAAAGGCACCTCGCCGATTTGAGCCAACGCATAACGCAGACAAACGAAGAAACGGTGGATCGTTTGAACAATGAAGGCTTAATCCTGAAACAGCTTGGCAAACTCGACGATGCGCTCCTTTGCTACGACAAGGCGCTAAAGATGGTCTCGCAAAGACCGGATATTTGGTGCAATAAAGGCAACGCCCTTCACGCGGCGGGACGCTACGCAGACGCATTGGAGTGCTTCGACAAGGCTGTCGGCCTCGATTCAAGCGACATTAAATCATGGTGCAACCGAGGGGTTGCACTAAAGGCACTGGGGAGATTGTCAGAGGCGGTTACCTGCTACGACAGAGCGCTTCAAATCGAACCGAGGGACGTGAAAACGTGGCTCAACAAAGGTAGCGCGCTTGGGATTTTGGAGTGTTATCAAGACGCTCTCGTTTGCTTTCAGGAAGCGCAGAGGTTGGGCGACCCGACCGCTGGCAAATACGTCGAGCAATGCCAAAAACTTTTACATCCAAATGAACATGAATGATGCGCAGGAATTATATGAGAAAGCTGCGAACTTAGCAGCTTCGGGAAGGCACGAGGAAGCCGTGGCATGCTACGAAACTGTCCTCAAAATCAATCCACACAACTCTCATATTTGGTTCAACTTGGCCCTCTCCATCGGCAATCTGGGTCGTCATCAGGATGTCGTTAAATGTTGCGAAAGTGCGTTGAAAATCCATCCGACCTCCAGCCCGCTCTGGATTTTGAAGGGACTTGGGTTCCTGTCCATGGAGCAGTTCCATGAAGCGATGGCTTGCTTTCAAGAGTCAGAGAAACTTGGCGACACGAGCGCAGGCGGTCACATGGCACGTTGTCGCTTGGCACAAGCCGAATGGTATTTCAGGCTCGGTTCCCGGTATCAACAAGAGGGCAATAATACCGAGGCAAACGCTTGTTACGAGAAGGGCCTTGCACTTGACCCAAGCAAGACGGTGATCTGGGTTAACAAGGGCGCTGCATTGCTGGCTCTGAAGTGCGCATCGGAGGCGGTGGCCTGTTTTGAACGGGCGATCAAGCTAGATCCTCGCGATTCCGGCGCGTGGAACAACAAAGGCATTGCCCTCATGTCCTTGGGCAAGCGCGAAGACGGCTTTGCTTGCCTCTCTGAGGCGATTCGCTTGCGCGGAGGGAAGCAGGAGCAATGATCGCTGCTGAGTTGCATCCTTGGCCGCCGTTGCTTGCGCTCGTCATGGATCTCGACAGCACGGAAGTTGTCTCGCTCATCGACAGCACCGGGCTTGTGGTTGAATGGGCACTCTCGGGAAATGACGACCACTCAAACAAGACACGAAAACGCGCCTATCGCCCCCGCCTAGATGCTGCCTTCCGTTCGCTCGACGACTCAGCGCAGTTAAGAGCCGCGTGGATACTTACCCGCGAACTGCTGCAGCGGCATCCGGAGTATGAAGAACAGGTTCGCTCCAAGTTGGCTGAAATCGGCTGGCGAATCGACGTGGTGACCCTAGTTCCCAGCTCGAGTCCGATTCGTGAACTTCTGTTCATGCAAGGCACAGAATACGATTCTTACCGCGCCATCAGGCGGGTCATCCAAGAGGCGAAGCAGTGCGTCGCGGTCGTGGACCCATACCTCGACGGAACCATCTTCGCGATGCTCGCCACGTCGTCATCGCCGACTTTGTCGGTGAAACTCCTGACTGCGAAGGTGCCCCCTGATTTTGCTTTGGAAGGTGGGAAGTTCCGAAAACAGTTTCCTCGATTCACCATCGACGCCCGCAAGACTTCCAGCTTCCACGACCGCTTTATCATCGTCGATGATAGCCGTTGCTGGCACATCGGAGCCTCAATCAAGGACGCTGGAGGGAAAACGTTCATGATTAGCGAAATGGAGGACGCGACGAACTGCGACGCATTGAAACAGGCATTTGACTCAAGTTGGACCGCCGGCCAGTCCATCAGTATCGCTTGAAGCCGACGAAGCGCACCGGAGCCAGTATGGGTTAGATCCACCTTTGATCCTGCCGATGGATTCCCGGCTGATGCCACTCTCATGAGCCGGGTTTGACGCTGCTCAAAGGCCTCGCCATTGACCACGGCAGTTTCAATTCATCAGCAAATGAAACACCCGCAGCGCGGTCTTGGATGAGGTCTTCGAGGCGACAAGGCGGACTCTCGCGGTGTGCGGGCCGGGTTTGAGTTGGTCATCGAGGATCACGGCCCATGGAAGATGCAGGCCGCTGGGCGCTGAGTGATTCAGGAGCGCCAAACGTATGTCTTCGGTCCGCTTTGCTCGAATGCAGCTCATGTCCGTCCATCCCTTCCTCCTATCTACACTGTTTTTTGCCTCGGGCATCGTGCTTCATGCCGATGATTCCAAGCCGGTGCTGCAACTGGATTTTGGCCAGGAGGAGTCCGCGCCACTGATTGCGGTTGGCAATGTGGTGCGCGATCAGGCGGGGCCGAGGCCGCCGGAGTTTCCGGACTTTGAGGCGAACAACACGGCGATTCAGTTGCAGGGCAAAGGCTCGCGTTACGAGATCAAGGACTCGGGAGCGCAGAGTCCGTTCGATTTCACGAATGGCGATGCCATCACGCTGGAGGCGTGGGTGAAGGTGGACAAGATCGGCCCTGGACAGCCGGTGTATTTGATCGGCAAGGGCCGCACGAACTCGCCGCACTTTGCCCGCAACAATCAGAACTGGTCGCTGCGTGTCATCGGCGGCAGCGAGGGCTTGGCGCATCTGAGTTTCCTCTTTGCCAGCGCTCCAGCGCCCGGTGGGGGAAACACCTGGCATCTGTGGAACTCGACGGCGTCTTTTCAGATCAAGACGGGCTGGCATCATGTGGCGGTGGCTTATGAGTTTGGCAAACCGGAGACGATGCGCGGCTGGATCGATGGCGTGCCCACCGATGGCGACTGGAGTGTGGACGGAGCCACCACGAAGGCGCCGGTGGTGGATGATGACGATGTGTGGATCGGTTCGTCGCTAGGTGGCAGCTCTGGCAATAGTCTGACGGGATTTCTGGATGGCGTGGCGATTCATCGTCGTGCGCTGAGCGATGCGGAGATCGCGAAACATTGTCGGCGTAAAGATGGTCCGCAGGTGGTGCAGCCCGAGGTCGCGAAGATGCCGGACATGGGAAAAATCGAAGAGGGCAAGGTGCTGGTGCAGGTGAATGAAGGCCATAGCGCCTCCAATCGCTGGCCGAACTCGCTGGAGATGCCCAAGGAGATGCTGCGCTGGTCGGGCGATGCCTTTTTGCTGCCGCGCATACCGTTGCGATACGATGACTGGGGCATTCGCTCGGCATGGGCGGCCCCTGTGCTGCTGCGCATGGCGGGCGATGTGAAACTGCCGTCAGGATCGCATCGCCTGCTGCTGCGGACTCGTGGACTCGCTCGCTTGTGGGTGGATGGCAAATTGATCGCTGAGACCCAACCCGCTGTTGGCAACGGCGAGAATGGGTTTGACCCGCTCACGCCGTTGGCCGAGCCACCGCATCCCGGTGTGCGGGTGAAGGGCTACAAGCAGCAGGAGGTCTTCGGCATGGTGACGGCCTCGCCACAGAAGACGAGCCGCGTCGTGCTGGAGTTGATCGTCGGAGGGAAAAACATGCGCACGGACACCGGCGAGGTTTGTGTCGCCATCGAATCGGCAAAACAGGATTGGTTCTCCGTCCTGCGTGCCGCAGGCAAGCCGGAGCTTCCTTTGACCGATGCTCAAGTTGAGCCTGCGCTCGCTGACATCGAAACCTCGCTGGCGCGTCTTGATGATGCCAATCGACGTGAAGCCGCAAAGTCACGCGACTCGTTCTGGCAGAAACGACATGCCATTGCCAACGCATGGGTGAAGGACCATTCAGCGCCTCAACCGCCGCGCCAAGGCCATCCAGTCGATGCCTTCATTGATGCGAAGATCGAGAAGGCAGTCGCGACGAGCGCGACCACCTCGGCAGCGGCGAAAACCTTCCACGGCGAGGTGCTGCCGATCCTGCGCGAGCAATGCTTCCGCTGCCACGGTGAGAAGGACAAGGGCGGGCTGAAATTGAACACTCGCGAGGCTGCGCTGCGTTCGGGAGATTCGGAGCTGGCCGCCATCGTTCCCCATGATCCGGCCGCGAGCGAGTTGCTGAAGCGCGTTCGCTCCGATAACGAAGACAACGTCATGCCGCCCACGGGCGATCATTTAACCAAAGAGCAGATCGCGCGGCTGGAAACGTGGATTCGCGAAGGCGCCGCGTGGCCTTCACCACCCGTGGATGCATCCAAACTCGCCAAAACGCCCCTCACCTCCGATGCGGCCTTTCTGCGCCGCGTTTACCTCGACATCATCGGCCTGCCGCCTGCCGCAGATGAAGCCACCGCCTTTCTCGCCGACTCGTCTCCCGACAAACGCACGATGCTAATTGATCGCCTCCTGGCCGACGAACGCGGCGCGGATCATGCGATGAGCGAATGGCTGGATGCGCTGGCGGAGAACCCCACGCTGATCAATGCCTCACTCAACAGCACCGGCCCGTTTCGCTGGTTTCTGCTCGATTCTCTGCGCGATCACAAACCGCTCGACCGCATGGTCACGGAGCTGCTGATGATGCGTGGCGATGCCTCTCACGGAGGCAGCGCCGGGTTTGCGCAGGCAGGAGAAAACGATGCGCCTTTCGCGACGAAGGGCCACATCATCGCCTCCGCGTTCCTCGGCGCGGAGTTGCAATGCGCCCGCTGTCATGACTCGCCCTATCACAGCACCAAGCAGCGCGATCTCTACTCCCTGGCCGCGATGCTGGAGCGCAAGACCGTGACGGTGCCGAAGACCAGCCGCGTGCCTGCCGCGTTCTTTGAAAAGAAGGTCCGCGAGTCTCTGATCCGGGTGACGTTGAAACCCGACGAGCCCGTGACGCCCGTCTGGCCCTTTGCCGAAGTGACCGGCGCGGCGGAAAACGCAGGTCTCGATGCGCTGCTCGAAGATCCGAAGGATACTCGCGAGCGCATCGCCGCCCTGATCACTTCGCCGGAGAATCGTCGATTCCCTCGCGTCATCGTGAACCGCATTTGGAAGCGGCTCATGGGAGCGGGTTTTGTGGAGCCGGTGCAGGATTGGGAAGGTCACGATGCGAGTCACCCAGACCTGCTCGATTGGCTCGCCAACGAACTGCTGGCTGCAAACTACGATGTCAGGCACGTCATCCGTCTCATTGTCACCTCACAGGCTTATCAACGTGAGGCAGGCATCGAAAATCTGGCCTCCGCTGGTCCTGAAGAGCGCTTTTTCCATGCGCCAGCACGTCGCCGACTCACCGCCGAGCAGATCGTGGACTCGCTGCACGCCGCCGCCGGAGCCGTCATTGATTCCGAGTCCATGACGTTTGTTCACGACGGCTCGAAGACGCTGCAAAACCGCCAGGACCTCGGTCCTCCGCGTCGAGCATGGATGTTCGCCAGCCTCAACAACGAACGCGACCGCCCCAGCCTCGCCCTGCCGCGTGCGCAGGCCGTCGTGAACGTGCTGGAGGCCTTCGGATGGAACGGCGCCCGCCAAAAACCCGTCTTTGTCCGCGAAAGCGAAGCCAACGTCCTCCAGCCCGGCATCCTCGAAAACGGCACACTGACCCAATCCCTGTCCCGAGCCTCCTGGAGGTCAAAATTGGCCAATCTGGCCGTGGAGGCGAAATCGCCGGAAACCTTGCTGGAGCAGTTGTTTTTGCGCTTTCTAAGCCGCAAGCCGCAACCCTCGGAATGGGACTCATTCCTGCCGGATCTGCGCTCAGGCTTTGAAAACCGACTCACGCCGCAGAATGAAATCGTGGAACCCACCGCACCCAAACCTCTCCGCCTCGTCACTTGGATCAACCACGTCATTCCCGACGCCAACACGATCCAGCAAGAGATCGAAAACCGAGTGCAAAAAGGTCCCGCGCCCGACACGCGACTGCGACCTGAATGGCGGGAAATTTACGAGGACATCGTCTGGAGCCTCATCACCCATCGTGACTTCGTCTGGGTGCCTTGAACACAATGCCTGCCAATCCACCTACACCGCTTTCATGAACCGCAGAGACTTTCTCAAAGCCAGCACCTCCTTGGCTGGTGGCCTAGCCTTGCCTCACTCTCTTTTCGCGGAACAGATTCGCGGAAAAGCCGAGCACGTCATCTCCATCTGGCTTGGCGGCGGCATGGCACAGGGGGATACGTTTGACCCCAAACGCTTGGGCGATCCGAAAACCAACAAACCTGGCTCCTTCTACCCATCCATCGAAACGGCAGTCCCCGGCGTGCGGGTGTGCGAGCATTTGTCCAAACTGGCTCCGCTCATGGATAGTGTCACGGCGGTGCGCACCGTGAATCATGACGTCATCGACGAGCACGCCGCTGCCACCAATCGCATGCACACGGGGCGGCCCATCAGCGGCACAATTGGCTATCCTTCCATCGGCTCCATCATCGCTCACGAGCGCGGAGCGGCTGCCGAAGATGCTCCGCCTTATGTGCTGATCGGCTATCCGAATGTCACGCGTGGCCCCGGATTCCTCGGCGCTCAATCCAGCTACCTTTACCTGACCGACACCGCTCGCGGACCGGCGGGACTTTCCCTGCCTCCGGGCATCGAGATGAAGCGTCAGGCACGACGCGAACGCTATCTCACCGCCCTCCAAGCAAGCGCTGGCGAGACCAACGACCGCCAATTGCAAAGCTACGACGCTGCCATCGCGCAGAGTTTGAAACTCAGCGGGCCGGCCTTCAATCGCGCGTTCCAGCTCGACTCCGAGCCAGTAGCCTTGCGCAATGAATACGGGGGTGAGTTTGGACAGCGCTGCCTGCTCAGCCGCCGCTTAGTCGAACGCGGTGTGCGCTTCATCGAAGTCTCGCACAATCTGAACTTCATCAACGGAGCCGGCTGGGATGCTCACAAAGAGGCCATTCTTCAGCAGCATGTGCTGATCCAGGAACTCGACACCGCCATGGCTGCTTTGATCCGCGATCTGGAAGCCAAGAAGCTGCTCGATAAAACCCTCATCATCGTCACCACCGAGTTCGGCAGGCCGCCGGAGTTCGACAGCGGCGGCGGACGTGGGCATCAGGGCAGCGCCTTCACCTGCGTGCTCGCTGGAGGTGGCTTGAAGCACTGCGGTGCCTGGGGCGAAACCGATGACCTCGGCAAAAAGATCACCGCCAATCCCGTCAGCGTCCCCGACTTCTTCGCCACCGTCTGCGCCGCCGTGGGCGTGGACTACCGCAAGAACCTCTACGACGGCGACCGCCCCGTGCCGATCACCGATCAAGGAACCCCCATAGCGGCGCTCTTTGCGTAGCCAGCCCCGATCATGAAAAGCGTCCTCCTCACGCTGTTTGCGTCCTTCGCCGCTTGGCACTTGTCATTATCGGCGCAGCCGAACATCCTCTTCATCTATGCCGACAACCTCGGCTACGGCGATCTCGGCTGCTATGGGAACACGGAGGTGAAGACGCCGCATCTCGACCGGCTCGCGGCGGAGGGCGTTCGCTGCACGGATTTTTATGTCGTGACCTCCACCTGCACGGTTTCACGCGGCGCGGTGCTCACAGGACGGCATCCACTGCGAAACGGGTTGCTGCACCAGCTCGTGGTCGAGGAGAACTGGCACGGCATCGGCCTGCCGCATCGTGAGCGCATCATACCGCAGTCTTTGAAGGACGCGGGCTATGCCACGGCCTGCTTTGGGAAGTGGAACATCGGCTTCGCACCCGGCAGCAGGCCCACGGAGCGCGGCTTTGATGAGTTCCTCGGCTGCCGAAGCGGAAACATCAACTACTTCACCCACACCTATCACGGCGAATACGATCTGTTTCGCGGCACGGAGCTGCATCGCATGGAGGGCTACAGCGGCGACCTCTTCGCCGAAGCCGCGGCGGAGTTCATTTCACGTCAAAGTGCCGCGAAACGGCCTTTTTTTGTCTATCTGCCATTCAACTCGCCGCACTACGTCAGCAGCATCAACATGCCGAAAGGCGAAAAACCGCAGTGGCAGGCACCGGATCGTGCTTTTGCCGCCTACGGCTGGAATCCGGCTGAAACGGACGAAAAACGCCGCTACCTAGCGGTCATCACCGCGCTGGATGACAATGTCGGTCGTGTGCTTCAGGCGCTGGATGCCGCCGGTCAGCGTGAAAACACGCTCGTGGCCTTCATCTCCGACATGGGCCCTATTTTGCGGCCCACGCACGGTCTCGGTGTCGCCAGCGCGGGCATCTATCGTGATGGCGCTCCGTCTTTGTATGAAGGC
This sequence comes from Prosthecobacter sp., assembly GCF_014879935.1. Lineage (GTDB taxonomy): Bacteria > Verrucomicrobiota > Verrucomicrobiia > Verrucomicrobiales > Verrucomicrobiaceae > Prosthecobacter. Next base: position 21,960 of record NZ_JACSRD010000209.1, on the reverse strand, counting down.
GGCATCCGCGTGCCCGCCCTCTTCCGCTGGCCCGGCAAGATCCCTCCCGGCAGCGTGTCGAAAGCCATGCTGAGCCACCTCGACCTCCTGCCCGCGTTTGTGACTGCCGCCGGAGCCGCGGCGCTAAAGGAGCGCATCCTCGATGGTCGCGATTGCCTGCCCACTCTCACCCATCATGCCGACACACCTCACGAACGTCTCTTCTTCCGCCTCGGCGAGGCCGTCGCCATCCGCGAAGGCTCGCTGAAACTCATGCGCCCGAATGCAAAAGCCGGTTGGGAACTCTACGACCTCGATACCGATCCCTCCGAGAAGCACAATCTCGCCGCCGAACGTCCGCAGGACGTGCAACGCCTGGCGGATGCGATCACAGAATGGCAGATCGACATGAAAAACGACGCCAGTGAGCCGGTGAAATACAAGGCGTTGAAGAAGGCGAAGTGATCCCTGCCGCAGCCTGTGAACCCGCATAATCATGGATCTGGGGAGCGTAGAAAGCTCCCGTCATGAGTTCGAATCACCAGCCATCACGCCTTCGTTGCACAGGTCCGCTGACCCCGCGCAGGAGCTTCATGCAGATCGGCCTCAGCGGCATGGCCTCGCTGAGCTGGCCTGGGTTGATGCGGTTGCGGGCTGCGAATGCGCTCAAGTCGAAGTCAGAGCGCACGGCGGTCATTTTTGTCTTCCTGCCCGGCGGTCAGTCGCACCTCGACACCTACGATCCAAAGCCGGACGCGAGCAGCGAGTATCGCGGCCCATTCAAGACGATCCCCACGAAGGTTCCAGGGCTGCATTTCACCGAGCTGATGCCTTTGCAGGCGAAGATCGCGGACAAGTTCACCGTGCTGCGCTCGATGTATCAAGCCGCAGGCGGACATCCCGCAGGCACGATGCAGATGCTCTCCGGCGATCCCGACACGCGTGACAAACCGGCACCGCGTCTGCCGGACTGGATGTCGGTGGCGCATTACCTGCGCTCCCAAGACGGCCGGCGCACCAACGCGTTGCCGAACTACACGAGTGTCAATCCGATCAACAGCAGCTACTGCGGTCCCGCCTATCTCGGCGATGCCTTTGCGGCCTTTTCCGTGACCGAGGACCCAAATCGCCCGCAGTTTGAAGTGCCCAACATCGGTCTCGCCGACGAAGCGGAGACGCGTCGCCTCAGCGACCGCATCGCGTTGCGCAAAAGTCTCGACCGCATGGAGCGTGCGTTTGACCGCCAGCACGAACTTGAAGCGCTCGACGAGTTTGAGGCGCAGGCCGCCTCGCTGCTCACCGCGCCCGAGGCCCGCGATGCCTTCGACCTCGGCAAGGAAGACGCCAAAACCCGCGACCGCTATGGCCGCAATCGCTGGGGCCAGCAGCTCCTTCTCGCACGCCGTCTTGTCGAGTCCGGCGTGGAGCTCATCACCAGCAGTCTGCACGGCCCATTGTGTGGTCGCACGCAGGTGTGGGACGATCACGCCGTCGATCATCACATCTTCGAGGCGCTGCGCTTTCGCATGGGCTACTACGACCAGGCCGTGTCAGCACTGATCGAGGACATCTACGCGCGAGGGCTCGACAAACGCGTGCTCGTCGTCGTTACCGGCGAGTTTGGCCGAACCCCGCGCATCACCTTTGATCGCAGCACCGGTGCCGGCGATGCGAGCGGCCCTGCGGGCACCTTGCAGCCAGGCCGCGATCACTGGCCGCGTGCCTTTTCCAATCTCTGGGCCGGTGGCGGCATCCAGACGGGCGGCGTCATCGGTGCCACCGACAAACGCGGCGAAGACGTCATCGAGCGCCCGTGCAGCGCGCATGATTTCCTCGCCACCATCTACCACCATCTCGGCATCGACTCCGCCAAAACCACGATCAACGACTTCAACGGCCGCCCGGTGCATATCGTGACCAATGGCCGGCCGATTCCGGAGCTGGCGTCGCGGGTCGCGTGAGATGCATGGCTGTTTGTGGAAGCTCTCGCTGTTTCCCGCGTTTTGGCTTCCCAACCATGATGAAGCCTCTCCTCTCCATTGCAGCCGCTCTCTGCCCCACGTCCTCGCTTTCGCTCGCGGCAGACTGGCCGCAGTGGATGGGGCCGAATCGCGATGATGTCTGGAGCGAGACCGGCATCGTCCAAAAATTTCCCGCCGAGGGTTTGAAGCCGCGCTGGCGCAAATCGATCCACGGAGGCTTCGCGGGACCTGCGGTGGCAAACGGGCGTGTGTTTGTCACCGATTACGTGCTGATGGCTGGCGATGCAAAACCGCACCCGACGAAGCGCAGCACGCTCGAAGGCAAGGAACGCGTGCTTTGCCTCCATGCTGACACCGGCGAGGAGCTTTGGAAGCATGAGTATGCGTGCAATTACGACATCAGCTATCCCGCCGGGCCGCGCTGCACGCCGACGGTGGATGGCGACAAGGTTTACACCCTCGGCGCGATGGGTGATCTGCTCTGCCTCGATGTCGCGAGCGGACGCGTGATCTGGTCGAAGAACCTGCCGCGTGACTACAGCGCCTCAGTGCCGATCTGGGGCTACGCCGGGCATCCGTTGATTTACAAAAACCTGCTCATTTGCATGGCCGGAGGCGAAGGCAGTGCAGTGATCGCTTTGGACAAAACGAACGGCAAAGAGGTCTGGAAGTCGCTCACTGCCGCGCAGCTCGGCTACAGCCCGCCCACGCTCATTCAGGCCGGTGGCACCACGCAGTTGCTCATCTTCCACGGCACCGCTTTGAACAGCCTGAACCCCGACAACGGCCAGCTCCACTGGTCCGAGCCGCTCGGCACCGCGTATGCGATGTCCATCATGTCGCCGCGTCGCTGGGAGGATTATTTGTTCGCCGGCGGCCACAGCAACAAATCCATCGGATTGAAACTCGATGCCACAAAGCCCGCGGTGACCCGCGTGTGGCAGGGCTCTCGCACGCTGGGCCTCGCGCCGGTGAATGGCACGCCCTTCGTCGAAAACGGCGTCGCCTACGGCATCGACGGCGACGGTCTCTTCCGCGCCGTGCGTATCACCACTGGCGAGAGGCTTTGGGAGACATCCAAGCCTGTCACCGGCAAGGAAAACGACCCGCGCCGTGCGGTGGAAGGCGGCACCTTCGTCACCAAGCACGAGGATCGCTTCTTCATCTTCGGCGAAAACGGCGACCTCATCATCGCGCAGCTCACCCCCGAGAAATATGTCGAACTCAGCCGCGCCCATCTGCTCGATCCTGTCGGCAAAGCCCTCGGCCGCTCCATCGTCTGGTGCCATCCCGCGTATGCGAACCGCTGCGTCTTCGCGCGAAACGACCAGGAGATCGTCTGCGTGTCGCTGGCGGCGGAGAAGTAATCCTGTCGATGGAGAATGTGAAAAGCCCGAGCTCCTTCCTGCACCCTCATCCCTCATTTATGAATCGCTTTGCCTTCCTCGTCCCTGCCGCCTTGCTGATGACCGCGATAGGCGCAGCTGCCGCTGAGACACCACCTGCGCCACCGCTCGATTTCATCGACACCAGCTTCGAGAATGCCTCGCCGCTTTGGTATGAATTCGCGGCAGATGGCACGGTGGCGATCAATCTCATCTACGATCAGGAGCGGCTTTCACCGAATCGTGCGGCAGGTCATTTTCACTTCCGAATTCAGGCGGAAAAAGGCCGCAAACTCACCCTGGATTTTAAGAACCTTGAAAACGTCTGGAATGGCAAGCCGGGCTCCGTGGCGAAAGAGGTGAAGCAGGTGGTCATCTCGCAAGACGGCAAAAATTGGAATGCAGTGCCGACGGAATCGCCCGAGATCGGCCGCGTGCGTGTGACGTTGGAGATGCCCGGCACATCGCTATTCGTCGCACGCGCGGAGCCGTATCGCGTCTCCGATTTGAATCGTTTCCTCGCCGAGATCCAAGCGAGCCCGCTCGTGAAAGTCGAGACCATTGGCAAAACAGTGCAGGGGCGTGATCTGGAGATCATCCGCGTGGGCAACGACGACGGGCCGAATCACGTTTTCATCCGCGCTCGCGCGCATCCGTGGGAACCGGTGGGCAACTGGGTCGTCGAAGGACTCGTTCGCCGCTTGCTCAAAGGCGATGCCGAGGCCCAGAAGTGCCTCGCGCTCTACAACGTGTGCATTTTGCCGATGGCGAACAAAGATGGCGTCGAGCGTGGAGGCACGCGTTTCAACCTCGGTGGCTGGGATTTGAACCGAAAGTGGGACAAGCCCGCCGATCCGAAGCTCGCGCCGGAAAATGCCGCGCTGGAGCGCTGGCTCGAAGGCGAAATCAAAGCCGGACGTCGGCCCACCTTCGCCATGGACCTCCACAACGATGGCAACGGCATGCTGCACATCAGCCGGCCGGACATTCCCGACATCGACGCGTATCTCGCGCGCATGGAACTGTTCGAGAAAAGCCTGCGCGAGCACACGTGGTTCACCGTCGGCTCCACCAAGCCCTCGTTTCACAATCCCGGCACCCTCGGCGAGGGCTGGTTCTCGCGTTTCGGCATTGATGCCGTCATCCTCGAGTTCAACTGCAACTACATCGAGAAGCTGAGGGAACCTGCGATGGGCAAACACTGGATCACCTTCGGCGAAGGCCTGGCAAAGACGTTTGAGGCCTACTTCGCGGCCAAATAGTCATTCTCGGAGGTTGGAGTGCAGGCTTCAGCCGATGGTTTGGGGAGTCCGAAGTATCGGCTAAAGCCTAGACTCCAACTTCTGCCATTGAAGGGTCTTTTGCTTCGCGCAATCGAGGGCTTCAGCAGCGTATGAAACCGCCTCATGTTCTCACGGCTTTTTCTCCTGCTCTCACTGACATCGCTTTCGCTAACAGCCCAACCCGTCGGCGATGGCAAAGCGGACGACACTGCGGCCGTGCAAACGCTGCTCGATGCCGGAGGTGCGTTGCGATTTGGGCGCGGCACTTACCGGCTGACAAAGACGATCGCTGTCGATCTCGACAAAACGGGCTTCATTTCGCTCAGCGGCGATGGCGTGGCGCGATTTGTGATGGAGAGCGCCGGACCGGCGTTTCATTTCAAAGGCACGCACGGCGGCACGGCCGACCCCACGAGCCTGAAGCCGGAAATCTTTGCCCGCCAGCGCACGCCGATGGTGGATGGCATCGAAATCGTCGGCGCACATGCCGAAGCGGATGGTATCGAGGCCACGGGCACGATGCAGCTCACGATCACACGCGTTTCGGTGCATGAGGCTCGTCACGCGGTGCGGCTGAGCGTGAAAAACCGCAATGTGATCATCAGCGACTGCCATTTGTATCACAACAGCGGCGCGGGCGTGTTTTACGATCACGTCGATCTCCACCAGTCGAACATCATCGGCAGCCACATCAGCTACAACGCGGGTGGAGGCGTCGTGACACGCGGCGGAGCGGTGCGGAATCTCCACATCGGCACCTGCGACATCGAGAGCAACATGGCTCCCGAGTCCCCGCCGACCGCCAACGTGCTCATTGACTGCACCGACGGCTCCACCGCGGAGGTCAGCATCACCGGCTGCACCATTCAGCACAACAGCGTCTCGCCCGGCTCGGCCAATGTGCGCTTCATCGGCAAAGGCAAGCCCTACGGCAACGACGAAACCGCCCGCTGGGGGCACCTGAGCATCTGCGACAATGTTTTGAGCGATGTCTCGGTGAACATCGACCTCCAGGAAGTGCGCGGAGCCGTCATCACCGGCAACACCTTCGGCGTCGGCTTCGAGCACGACTTGCTCGCGGTGGGTTGCAGCAATCTCGCCATCGGCCCGAACACCTTTGACCGCAATCCGCCCTACTACCGCGGCAAGGCCGCCGCCGTGAAAGGCGGCCTCGTCTTCCGCGACTGCCGCGACATCACGCTCACCGGCCTGCACATCGACGGCGTGCGCTCGCATCCCGCCGCCGTGCAGATCGTCAATGGAGACACGTTCAACATCTCTGCCTGCACCATCCTCGACAGCGATGGCGCGGGTCTCTTGATGCAAAAAACGAGCCACAGCCTCGTCACCGGCTGTCTCATCGCCGACCGTCGCAAAGACCGCCAACCTGCGCCGTCGCTGCGCATCGAAGGCGGCGAGGACAATACCTTCGCCAACAACAAACTTGCCCACGGCGAAGAAAAGTAGCGCTCTCGAATCGAGAAGTTGGAGTCCAGGCTTTAGCCGATCTTTGACCTCTCAACCTTCCCAAACCGTCGGCTAAAGCCTAGACTCCAACCTCACCTTTCCATGCGCCTGCTCACCCTCGCTTTTCTCGCGCTTCAATCCCTCCACGCGGCCGATTTTCATGCCACGACGTGCGAAGGCATCTATCCGCGTCATCTCCAAGGCATCTGCACCAACGACAAAGACGCCATTTACTGGTGCTGGACCGATTTCCTCGTCAAAACCGACACCGAGGGCCGAGTGCTCCAAAAAGTGCCGGTGGCGAATCATCACGGCGACCTCTGCTTTCACGCCGGACGCGTTTATGTCGCCACCAATCTCGGCAAGTTCAATCGGCCCGCCGGCGAAGCCGATTCATGGGTCTATGTCTATGATGGCGATACACTCGCCGAGCTCGCGAAGCATCGTGTGCCAGAGTTGGTGCATGGCGCGGGCGGCATGGCCTGGCACGACGGCAAATTCATCGTGGTGGGCGGTTTGCCGCCTGGTGTGAACGAAAACTACGCCTATGAGTATGACGAGAGCTTCAAATTTCAGCGTCGCCACGTCATCGCGAGTAGCTACACGCTCATGGGCATCCAAACTGTCGCGCAGGCCGATGGCGTGTGGTGGTTCGGTTGCTACGGCAAGCCCGCCGTGCTGCTGCGGGGCGGTGAAAAGCTCCGATTCACCGGCAAATGGGAGTTCAATGCTTCTGTCGGCATCGCACCGATCAGCGGTGGACGTTTTCTCATCGCACAAAACACCGCCGTGAAGGGCGTGGATGGCCAAACGAAGGGCAACCAAGCGAAAGTGGTCGTGATGAGGCCTGACGAAAAGGCCGGCTTTGTCATCGAAAAGCCGTGATCACGAAAGAGCGGCGCCTGGTCGCAGCCAGTAGAGCACGCTCATGCGGACGGCGATGCCATTTTCCACCTGCTGGTTGATGAGGCACTTCTCGTAGTTCATGCCGGCATCAGTGATCTCCACGCCGCGATTCACCGGGCCGGGATGCATGATGTGCAGACCGCGTTCGCGGACGATTTCGACACGCTGGTCGGTGAGGCCGTAGTTTTTGTGATACTCGGCGGAGCTGGGCACGAAGGGCTCGTCGATACGCTCGCCCTGCACGCGGAGGAGGTAGATGACATCGGGCCGCCAGTCGAAGGCATCGCGCCAGTTGCCAAACTGCGGGATCTCCTTCGGCACCTCACGCGGCATCATCGATCCCGGAGCCAGATAGGCCACGTTCATGCCGAGACGGCGAAAAATCAGGCTGGTGCTGCGGGCGACGCGGGAGTGCTGAATATCGCCCACGATGAGCGCCCGGCACCCGCGCAGGTCCTTGTGAATCTCCCGCAGCGTGAAGGCATCCAGCAAGGCCTGGGTGGGGTGGGCGTGCCAGCCGTCACCGGCATTGATGACGCTGGCGCGGGTGTTTTTGGCGATCAGATTCGGAATGCCGGCCTGTTTGTGCCGCACGACGATGTAGTCCACACGCATGGCCTCCAGCGTTTCGACGGTGTCCAGAACGGACTCTCCTTTCACCACGCTGCTGGATTCGATGTCGAAATGCGTGACGTCGGCGCTGAGGCGGCTGGCCGCGACTTCAAAGCTGGAGCGCGTGCGGGTGGACGGCTCGTAGAAGAGCGTGAGCATGGTCTGGCCCTTAAGCGTGGGCACCTTCTTCACACTGCGCTTGAAGAGGTCCTTGAACGGCACGGCGTTGTCGAGCACGAACGCGATTTCCTCGTCCGTGAGCGATGCGATGTCGAGAAGGTCTTTGCGCGGGGTCATCGGTTGGAAGCCTGGGTTTGCACGGTGCAGGAGTCGTGGCCGTCCACCTCCTCAAAACGCACGGCCACGCGTTCACCAGGGGCCAGCGTGACCTTGAGGGCGGAAAAATCCGGCTGCACGGGCAGTTCGCGGCCGCAGCGGTCCACCAGCGCGGCGAGCTGCACGCGTTTGGGGCGGCCAAAATTCAGCAGTTCATCCAGCGCGGCACGCACGCTGCGGCCGGTGTAAACGACTTCGTCGCAGAGCACGACTGTGAGGCCGTCGATGTCGAAGGAGATGTCCGACCCTTCGAGCTTGGGCACCATCTGGAAGGTGTTCAGGTCGTCGCGATACTGCGTGATGTCGATCGTGCCCACAAAGACTTTCAATCCGCCGTCTTTTTCCATCTCGGCGGCGATGCGTTTTGCCAGCGGCACGCCACGCGTGAAAATGCCGACAAGCGCGATGCTTTCCGCGTCTGGATTCGCCTCCCGGATCCTTCGGGCCAACGCCTTCACCCCGTCAGCCATCTGGGCCTTTGTGAGGAGGGGGCGTTCGTCTGCGGGCATGGTGAAAATCGTGCGCGGACAGTCCGGTGATTCGCCGCCTTGTCAAATCAGCCGCCGCGCTCGTTTCCGGGCCTGATTTCGCCTCCAGGGTTGCAAAGCGGACGCGGCTTTGGTTTGATGCGCGCATGACAAACCTCTTTCGAGTCGTGGCACTGGTGTCGGCCTGCGGGCTGTTGACGAATTGTTCGGTGTTCCGTCAGTTGCTGGGAGACAGCAAGACGAAGATCTCCACCCACCTGGAAACCTCCGGACCGGATCATCCCATGGCGATCATGAACCTGCCGATCGACGGCCGGACGATGACCTTCAAAAAGATCCCTGAGTTCAGCCATCGCGCGATCGCCGGTTTCGAATCCTTTCCGTCCGACGACGGCCAGGGCTTTGGATTGCTCCTCCAGCTCGACATGAAAGGCAAAAACGCCCTGGAGGCGGCCTCACGCCTCAATCAGGGGAGCAAATTGATCACTTTTGTGAACGGCGTGCCCGTGGACATGGTGGAACTCGACCAGCCGATCACGGACGGCCGTTTCACCATCTGGCGCGGCGTTTCGCAGGAGGCCGTGGATGACCTGGACAAGTTCTACCCGCACATCAAATACATGAAATCGCAGTCCAAGGCGATGGAGATGATGCCTTCCACCTTCCTCATGAAGCTGCGTGCCCGTGAGGATGCGAAGAAGCTCGAAGCTGCGGAGAAAAAAGCGCAGGAGGACCGGGAACGCGGCATCCTGCCGAAGGCGCCGAAGACGAATGAGATCCCGCTGGAAGGCTTCAAAACTCCCGGCACCTGATGAAATCGCTGCTTCTGGCGCTGTCTGGGTTCTGTCTGCTGGCCTCCACGGCGCATGCGCAGCAGCTTCTGCTGCCCACGGACAACCGCGCCCTGTTTGATCAGCCTTCGAGCTTCTTCCAGTTTGTCGATCGCGATTTCGAAGGGGCGAAAACCACGCCATGGGAGGGCGGGCAGTTTGGCTTTGTTCGTGATCCTCGCCGTTTCGGCAGCCGCATCGCGTATGCCCGATTTCACGAGGGTCTCGACATCAAGCCGCTGCAACGGGATGCCAAAGGCAACCCGCTGGACGAGGTGCGTGCGATCGCCGACGGCATCGTGGCCTACTCCACCGTCTCCCCCGGCTTGAGCAACTACGGCCGCTACATCGTGGTGAAGCACGACTGGAATGAAGGCTCGTTTTACTCGCTCTACGCCCACCTGGCGGAGCCACGTGTGGCCGTGGGCCAGAAAGTCAAAGCAGGCACCATGTTGGGTGTTCTTGGCTACACAGGCAGCGGCATCGACCAGCGTCGTGCGCACGTGCATGTGGAGCTGAACCTGTTTCTCTCCCGCCGGTTCGAAGCCTGGCATGCGGCCAGCTTTGCCACACCGAATCATCATGGCGTCTTCAACGGGCTCAACCTGATCGGGCTCGATTTGCAGGCGCTTTACCTCGCCCAGAAGAAGAACCCCGCCGTCACCGCTGCCGGAGCCGTGCGGGCCACGGAGAGCGGCTATCGCGTCGCCGTTCCTGGCGATGCGGAGATGGAGATCGTAAAAAATTATCCCTGGCTGCTCGATGGTGCCCGGCCGACCGGCAAACCGGTGAGCTGGGAGGTCACCTTCAGCCGCTGGGGCCTGCCGCTGGCCGTGAAGACGTCGAACACACCCGTTTCACAGCCCGTGGTGACCTGGGTGAAGGATGCCGGCATCCCCCACTACACGCACACACGCGGTTGCGTGACCGGCAGCGGCAGCACCGGAAAACTGACCACTGAAGGTCTGCGCTTCGTCAAGCTGGTGTGCGGCTGGTTTTGACTCGCATGCGAGGATGACGTCACGGCTCCGGCACGTAAAAGCGGCCCATGTGATCCAGGATTTTCGCCCGCAGCTCGTCGCCATCGACTTCGCCCGTGTGGCGGAAAATGACCTCGCCTCCTGGAGCCACGACGAGCGTGTGCGGGATCGGCCCCGGCCACTCCGTGTCCAGCGCCTGCATCAGCGCCTCGCTGCTGGCCTCGTTGAAGATGTAGGCGTTGCCCTTGCGCCCTTCGGCCTGGAGTGACGGCTTCAGCTTGTCCGGCACGATCGCATTGTTCTTTTCGAGGAAGGCCTTCACCGCAGGCATCTCCTTCGGATCATCCATGCTGATGGTGATCAGTTCAAAATCACGCAGGCCGAATTTGCGCGAGGTGGCCACCAGCTCGGGGAACTCCTTCACGCAGGGCCCGCACCACGTGGCCCACACATTGAAGAGGCGCACTTTCTTCGTGTCGTTCTTCCGCAGCGCCGCAATGCCCTTCGCATCGATTAGCTCCACCTCCACCTCGCCCTTTTCCCACTTCTCGTGGTCGCTGGCCACCTGCTGGCGCTTGTCGATCCACTTGGTGGAGCAGCCGTGCGGCTGGGTGACTTCCACCGGCGCCGGTTTGCCATCCAGCAGCGCCACGATCGCATTGCGGGCGTCTGCAGCGGTCACCGTGGCCTCATCGGCGTAGCGTGAGTCGTCGAGGCGGCCCTGGTAGCGAAGCTTCCGCTCCTTATCGAAGAGGAACACATGCGGCGTGGCCAGACAGCCGTAGGCGAGCGCCGTCCTCTGCGTGTCGCCGTCGTAAAGGTAGTCAAAATTGAAGTCCTGCTCCTTCGCATGGCGCTTCATCTCCGGAAAACTGTCGTTGTACTTCGAATATCCCAGCTCATCCGGCCGCAACGCCGCCGGATCATTCGGATTGATCGCCACCAGCTTGAATCCTTTGCCTTTGAACTCCTTCACCAGCCGTTTGATGCGCCCTTCCACGGCCTGTGACGTCGGGCAGTGATTGCTGAGGAAGGCGACCATCAGCAGACCGGCTTCGGCGTAATCCTTCAGCGTGTGCATCTCCTCATCAATGCCGATCAGCTCGAAATCCGGTGCTGGATCGCCGATCTTCAACTCATGAAAGCCCGCGGGCTGTGAGGAGGCGGATTTCTTTGGCTTCGCAGGGGGCTCCGCCACGAGAAGCGCCGGCGCCACAAGCGCCAGCAACGCGGCCAGTTTGTTCATGAAGGTGATCATTGGGGTTTCGCAGCCTGACAGTTCCAGCACAGCTCAAACGAGGCCGGATTGGATTCTTTGCAGGAGGGACAGACCCACTCGGTGTTTCCGGCTTCGATGCCGAAATGCTGCTGCAGGAGCGTGCGTGCCTCCTCGACGCGAGTTTCATCGACCACACACAGCGCAGGATCGAGAATGGGCGTGTGGGAGTAGCCCAGCAGGCTCACTCCGAGCGTCTGCGTGTTCTCGTTCTGGATGAAGCAGGCGATCCCGGCGGATTCGAGAATGCTCCTGGCATAGCCCACCCGCGTGCAATCCTGGTCTGTGAACACCGTCGTCATGCCGGCCATTGAAGCACCCTGCGGCGTTTTTGACCAGTCTCAAACCTCAAACTCATCCGCCGGATCAAACGGCGGCATCGGCACATTGATGATTTTGAGTTTGCCCACGGCGCGATGCACGCAGCCCGGCCGGATCATCACCGTCGTCATCGGCTTCAGCGGAATGATCTGCCCGTCCGCCTCCAGATGGCCCTCGCCCTCCAGCACGATGTAGATCTCCGTCATCTTCTCATGCCAGTGCGCCTTCGAGTCCGCATGAATGTCCGTCAGATGCACCGTCGCCAGCGTGTTCCAAGGCTCCTTGAAAGCCCTTCGTGCCTGCCCGCAAGGGCAAGGCGTCGGCGTGATCTCATCCAGTTGGGCAACGGCGAAGCGGGGAGTGCTCATTCCGCCTTTTGCAGCTTCTCCCACGTCAGATCAAAGCGTTTCAGATACTTCTTCAGCCGGTCCGCATCATTGATCTTCGACCGCTTGGCCCGCGAGACGGCAAAAAGCCTCCGTCCCGCATCCGACAGCGTCTTCGACTCTCGGCAGGTCTTGATCACAAACTCCAACTGCACACGGTCAAACGGATCAAGCTCCTCCGACACCACCTCTGACATCTCACTTCTCACCTCTGACCGCCATCCTTCCCTCAACCGCCCGATCTCATTCTCCACGCACTCCACCGTGATTCGCCCTTTCGGAGCCAGCGTGGCCATGCGGGTCACGGCGGCATTCAAGTCGCGGAAATTCGCGCTCCATTTCGCTTCCGGGCCTTTGGCGAATTTGAGGAAGGCCTCGCGGGCTTCTTTGTTCATGCGCACCTGGCGGCGATGTGTCTTCGCGAAGCGTTCCAGCTCGAAATCGAGGTTCGCGGCGATGTCTTCGCGACGCTCGGCGAGGCTCGGCAGCGTGAAGGTCCACAGATTGATGCGGGCGAGCAAATCATCGCGGAATTTGCCCGCGGCGACTTGCGCCCGCAGATCGCGATTCGTGCCGGCGATGAGCTGAAAGTCGCTCTGCACGGCTTTGTCGCTGCCGAGCGGCAGGAAGGTTTTGTCTTCGAGTGCCCGCAACAGCATCGCCTGCTCGTCGAGACCGAGTTCGCCGATCTCATCGAGAAAGATGAGGCCTTTGTCGGCTTCTTTGAGCAATCCCGGCCGATCCGACTGCGCCCCGGTGAAGGAACCGCGTTTGTGGCCAAACAATGCCGACATCGCCTGATCACCGCGCAGCGTGGCGCAGTTCACTTCGACAAATCGACCGCTCAATCCGACCCGCGAGCGTCGCAGGTCGTAGATGCGGCCTGCGAGCATGGATTTGCCCGCGCCGGTCGGTCCCATGATGAGGATAGGCGCTTTGGAGTTCACGGCGACGAGTTCGATCTGCTCGATGAGCTTGTTGAAGCCCTTGCTCTTCGTGGCGATGCCGCTTTTCAAGAAGTCGAGCGTGCGCTCCTGCTCCTGCGCGAAGCGTGTGGAGAGCCGGTCATACTTCGAGAGATCGATGTCGATGATCTCGTAGCGCCCGCAGGCCTTCGCATCGCGTCCGCCCTCGCGTGAGGGCGAGGTTTGCAGCAAACGCGCGGGGATGAAGTTCGCCTCGTTGAGCAGGAACCAGCAAATCTGCGCCACATGCGTGCCGGTGGTCAGGTGGATGAGGTAGTCCTCCTTCTCCGGCTGGAAGTCATAGCCGCGCACGAAGTCGTAAAGCCGCTCATACACCTCCTGAAAGTCCCACGGGTCCTTCAGCGCGAACTCATGCACCACCACCTCCGTCTCCGGCGAAACCTTCGCGATGTCCGCGACCACGCTTTTCGCCAGATCGGCAAACTTCGGCTCCACGAGCAGTTCCAGCCGCGAAATGAGCAAGTCCTCCTGCTGGCACATCGCCACCGTCGGCCGCCATTTCGACCACCGATCCGCGCCCTGAGCGCGGTCCAGCGTGGAGCCGAGGAAGCCGAAAGTGGTGATGGGTTTCATGTGCCAGTGGTTAATGAGCAACGGCTTGATTCAAAACATCCCGCATATGGCCTTGCGGCTCGGTGGGAATCACATCCACGGGGATGAAGACGCCTTGGCAAAGGATCACATTGGCCGCTTTCACATCGAACAAGGCCAGATTCATGTCTGGATCATACCAGATGCCTGTGGTGACACTTTGAAAGCCCAGTCCACGAAGCCAGTTCGACAAGCTGGCGTCATCCAGATGGCGGTCCCGTTGAAAAAGGGCTGTGAGGTGATGATGGAAAAGCGGCCCGCCACTCGTGCGAAGCCTTCCAAACGGGTCAGCGCCATGCCGCCCGTAACAGTTGGCCCGCTGCACCAGCGGTTCAGCAACTCCAGGCGAGTGAGGTATTGGTAGGGCGTGCCCGATTGCTGTTTGAGCTGATCCACCGGATCAGCCATTCCTCGCCTCAAGCAGCTCGGATAAACGCCAAAGCGTAGCTTGCCCGTCTGGTTCTGCGGTTTGGTTGCCTTCCAGATTCGATCCTCTTTTTGCACGATGTCGTGCTCGCCGAAAGTTTCGCTGCTGCCCCATCTCTCAGGCAGTTCCGATTCCAGCCAGCAACCTGAAGCACGCGCCCAATGCTCGAGACAGGCTATTTCGCGGTCTCTTTCCAGCTCAAATTCAAAGGCCGCCCAATGCTCTCCTCCACGTCGGCCCAGAACTCGCTCGACGACACTTTTGGCTGCGAAGAGGCGATCTCCTCCAGTTTTTCCACGCTCATCAGCGAGGGCCGACTTTTCGTCACCTGCTTTGGCCGCGCCGCCACGGTGCGCTTCACGTTCACCTTCGAGATCGGTGCGGGAATCAGGCTCGGCGGACATGGAATGGAGATGGCAGGCATGATGTTTGGATAGTGCCCTCTCGGGCATGAAGTGGCAAGGGGCATTCTAAGTGCGGCTTAAACATCGCGCAGCCTCCTCTCGATCATGGCCGGGTCCTGTCGAAGATCGAACAGAGCATGCAAAACCACGCCACGAGCCTCGGAGACATAGAAAAGGCCGTAGTGGCGGTTGTGCAGCAGGACTCTGCGAAGCCGCCGATGGTACAAGGATGTTCCCAACTCGGGAAACTGCGCCAACAACCGGGTCACATGAAGCACATCGGCATAAAAGGCATCGCCGGATCCTTCTTCACGCAGTTCCAGCCGCTCATAAATTTCCTGCACGTCCGCCTCCGCGGCCAAAGTCCAGACGACCTCCTTCATGCGATCACGCAGCAGCGCCCACGATGCGGCGTTTGAGTTCGAGAATGCCCGCCGTGACCTCGTTGGTCGACTTTACCGCCGCAGGATCGGCATCATAGGCGTCGAGCCGCTCATCGAGCACGCGCAGCACTTCAGGCCGAACCTCCATCTCTTTTGAGACATCATCCGCAAGCTCCCAGCAGAGCCGGATTTTCTGCTCCGCCGTGAGCTGTCGGATAGCGGGTATGGTTTCGAGGATCATATCGTGATTCTAATGTCTCCTCATCGGCCTGCCAGATCATTTCTGGTCGCGTTTCATGACGGGAGAACAGAACGCGGAGTTCGTAGCCTTCTCCTGGGATAAATCAATAGCCTATACGCTAGCATTGTTCGTCGTTCGATGCGGCAGGCCGCCTTCCCCCCAAACCGCTCCAAAAATTTTCTTCCCCTGTATTTACAGGGCTTCCAGCGTCATCCGACCCCTCCGTGCCAAGTTTTGGCACGCGTCTGGCAATACATCCTTCTGTCCTCCGACTCCATGCACTGACTGAAGCGATACGCCCAAGGAAGCTGCCCATCGGTGAGGAGACACCTAGTAAAGGGCAACCTCGGGGTGCGAATCCCCATCGACATAAACCTTCCCGGATGGCCGGGGTGAAAGTCTGCTCCGGCAGATGGACGCAACGGCCTCATGACTCTGCGAGCTGTCTGGCAGCGTGGCGATGTCCGCCGCGTGCGGGCCATTCAACTCCCGTCAGCGGGCCGCCAGCCATCCGGGAAGGACATTTTTAAGCATCCAATCATCATGAACACCTTCATCTCCACCTTTCGTCCTGCCGCCGGATTCAGCTTTGTGATCCAGGACCACGAAACCGCGCTGCTCTTCCAGCATGGCCGCTACATCCGTGCTCTCACGGCCGGCAAGCATCGCCTGTGGAGCGCTGGCCATGAGGTGAAGCGCATCGACAACCGCGAGCAGATGCTCCTCGTGCAAGGACAGGAACTCCTCACCGCCGATCAGGTCGTGCTGAAGGTATCCGCGCTCGCCACCTTCCGTGTCGCCGATGCTCTCACGATGCATCGCGCCACTCAAGATGCCGCAGCGGTGCTCTACAGCGAAGTGCAGCTTGCTCTGCGTCAGATCGTGGCTGCGGAGAACGCGGAATTCTTCCTGGAACAGAAGGCAGGACACGGAACTAAACTCCTCGATCTCATCGCCGACCGCGCCCAGTCTCTCGGCCTCAAAGTGGACCGCATCGACATCCGCGATGTCATGCTGCCTGCCGACCTGAAGCGCAGCTTCATGTCCGCCCTCCAGCAGCGTCAGGAAGCCCAGGCAGGCCTCGAAAAGGCCCGCGCTGAAACCGCCGCGCTCCGCACCCTCGCCAACGCCGCCAAGCTCATGCGCGACAACCCTGAGCTTCTGCAACTCCGCTACCTGCAGACCCTCCAGGAAGTCGGAACCGGTGTGGGAAACACGCTGGTGCTGGGGCTGACGGATTCTGAGCGGCTCAAAGCCGTGACGAAGGTGTGAAACAACCTCAACCCGGCAGCTCCATGATCTGCACCAAACCTGAATCCCGAATCTTCTTGTCCCGTGTCACCAATGGCACGCCCATTTCCAAAGCGGTTGCCACGATGAGCCTGTCCGCAGGATCACCATGGAATTCCTCTGGTAAGTCAGCAACTCGTGCCGCGATGCCCGGTGTGATCGGAATGACCTCGACATGCTGCGTCACGACATCAAACCAAGCCCGCAATTCAATGTTCAAAGTGATTCGGCCCTTTTTCACCAGCGTCGCCACCTCCCACAAGCTGATATCAGCAATGATCGGACGCGGATTTTTCGCATCGAGAAAGCGCAGAGCCGATTCACTCAGATCGCTGGTGCGATTCAGCCACCAGATCAAAATGTGCGTATCAAGAAGCATGGCTCCCGATCACGTTTTTCGCCTCGGCGGCCAATCCTGCTTCCACTTCCTCTTCGGTCATCACAGGCTCCGTGAGATCACCGTGAATGCCCATGGCCCCACGCAGAATATGCCAGGGTTTCGCAGGCTGACTTTGCTCTTCGGGAACCAAGCGAGCCACCACCACACCAGCATCCAAAATCTCCACCTCCTCATGAAAACGACGCACCCGCTCCAGCAATGAAGCGCCGAGGCTTTGAAACTCATTCACGGTGATCGTCATGCGGTGATTCTACCAACCTTCATTCGCCTCCGCAATCGCCAATCCAACACTCCATTTCTCCAACCATCCATGTCCTCCTCCCCCTTCCACATTACCGGCGAAGCCGAAGCCATCCTACCAGCCCGCAACAACGCCGGAAAACCCATCACCGTCATCGGCACGGAGGCGATCCGTGCCGGGTTTGACCCATCCTGCATCGAGCAGGCGCTCAATTCGCGTTCCGCGCCGGGCGTGACCGATCTCGTGCTCAATCCCGACGCGCATAGCGGTTACGGTGCACCGGTCGGCTGCGTGATGGTCTCGCCGACGCACATTTATCCGGGGCCGGTCGGCGTGGACATCAAGTGCTCCATGTCCCTGCTCCAGATGGACATCCCCGCCGATGAGATCATCGATAAAACCATCCGTCGTCGCCTCATCGACGCCATCGTGGCCCGCACGCCGACTGGCGCAGGTCGTGGTCAGCGCGAGGCGAAAAAATCCCGCCGCGTGTCCGCCGACCTCGGCGTGCAGGTGTGCACCGAAGGCGCGAGCCGCAGCGTGTGCGACGCGCTCGGCATCCCGCCTGAGTGGGCGCAGCGTTGCGAAGACAGCACCCACCTCGGTCATGACGGAAACGTCTCCACCCTCCATGAGCGCCTCGACCAAATGCGCGCCTTCAACGCCTTCCCCGGCTTTGAAAACAAGATGACCCAGCTCGGCTCCTACGGAGGTGGAAACCACTTCGGTGAGTGCGAGGTCGTGCAGCTCGCCGATGACCCCGCGATGCGCCGCACCGCCGAGGTCTTCGGCCTGCGGGA
Source organism: Prosthecobacter sp. (assembly GCF_014879935.1). Lineage (GTDB taxonomy): Bacteria > Verrucomicrobiota > Verrucomicrobiia > Verrucomicrobiales > Verrucomicrobiaceae > Prosthecobacter. The sequence continues at coordinate 3,966 of NZ_JACSRD010000209.1, read as the reverse complement.
CAATCATGTCGCCTTCCTCAGCCACTGCGGATCGCGCGGGTTCGGGAACATCCTCGCGCAGCGTCAGTTCAAGTCGCTGGAAGGCTTCTTCCGCACCTGGGGCCTGCCTTTCCCGGCCGATGACAAACAGCTCGTCTATGCCCCGCTCGGAACACCCGAGGCGGACGCGTATCTCGATGACATGGCGCTCGGGGCGAACTTCGCCACCGTGAACCACCTGCTCATCAATGCGCTCGTGCTGGAGGCCTTCCAAGAAGTGCTGCCAGGGACGACCGGCCAGCTCGTGTATTTCATCAGCCACAACATCGCACGTCAGGAAGTCGTCGATGACCAGCTCGCGTGGGTTCACCGCAAAGGCGCCACGCGTGCCTTCCCCGGCGGCCACCACGCGCTCAAAGACACGCCCTTCGCCGAAACCGGCCACCCCATCCTGCTCCCCGGAAATCCGCGAGACGGCTCCGTCGTCATGGTCGCGAAGCCCGATGCTGTGAAAAGCTGCTACAGCGTCAATCACGGAGCCGGTCGCTGCATGGGCCGCAAAGCCGCCGCCCGCACTCTGAATCAAGCGGAGGTCAACGCCGACTTCGAAACCCACGACATCCTCTACAACGCCCGCCAATACCCCATCGACGAAGCCCCGAACGCCTACAAAGACTTCAAAGAAGTCCTCCACAGCGTCGAAGCCGCCGGCCTCGCCCAGCAGGTCTGCAAACTGAAGGCCCGCTTCGTCATCAAAGACGCGGCGGAGGCGGATGATTGAGGGAACCCGGCTGACAGAAAAATGGGGGCAGCAAATCTCAGAAACCAAACTCTTCCGACTTTCGGGATTCCACTATAGCAGCTTACGTATCAAATGGTGAATCTCTACAGTCTGTGCTCCGAGCTAAAGCGTCTAACGGGCGCTGGCAAACGAGCATCTTTGGGGGAGATCAATCCGCCACTGGATTCCTTTGAAGACGCTGCGACCAGGATCATTGAAGCCATTAGCCCCGAAGCGCTTGATGGTCTATGCCTTCTCTTCAAAGAGACTGCCTCATTGAGGCGGAAAGGTTTCCAAGAGGGATTGAAGCCCGAGCAGGTCTTGCCGGGCTTGGCTTTGCTCATCAGACAGGTCATTTTGCTGCGGGGAACAGACCTATCTCAACCAGAGACGCTCATTCGAGAATCACCCGTATTTGGCAGCGAAATCCCCTGGTGGATGTTTGACGATGAAGGGAAGTTCACAACGCATTTCCGGCTGCTCATGAAGGCCACATGTGAAGCTTTTCGACTACGCACTGGTGGAGATGCTCTCGAAAGACGAGACTGGCCGAAGTTCTTCCGAACTCATGCAGGAATCTGTGAGCATGATCTCAAGGGGCATATATCGGAATGGAGAACGACAAAAAAAACGCCCGGCGGAATTGACTGACCTGCTTACATCAACCGGGAAGTCAGGCAGTTTCCACATGCTCTGGCTTGCAATCGTTGGGAAAATGACCCGAGAGCGTGTGATTGAGGAGATCAATGGCAATCCTTGGCTTCGCCCTGACTGGCGGCCACGGTTGCTGGAGGTGTTGCTCCCAGCGCAGCTAGGTGATGGCGAATTATGGAATGGCCCATTGATTGAGACACTGGCAGACCCCGCTGAACTGCCCATCGGGGCTACGAAGCCACCGAAGAGTTTCGAACTGAAATGGAAGACATGCATCAGCCCTCATGATAAGTCGGCTCTTTTCGGCGTGGTGGCTTCAGATAAATGGAAAGCAAATGAAGTTCGTGTGAGGGTGCCAGCTGGAGAATCATCCGAAATGCGTCGTTGGCAAAATCCCGCTGACTTTGTTGAGATTCCCGTGACGCTGGAAGCCATGGTAGAGGGGATTTCGGTTGGGGCTAAGTTGTCAAAAAAGGGCGTGAATGTGTGGCGCGAGTCAACTTTGGAGCCCGTCGCATGGCTTGGTTGTATCTTCAAAGAATGGTCCCTGGCAGGTGATAGCAAGTATGAGGCACCTGATAGCAAATCACCCTGCCGGAGTCGCCGCCTGGAAAACGCCGAAATCACCATTGCGGTCAAGACTCCAAACGGCTGGGAACCAAATGCCAAAGGGGTGCTGTCTGAAAGCCATCGCATGATCGTTGAAACCAAGCCAATCAAGCAACGGTACAAGGACAGGCTCGCTTTTAAATTTCCACACCCCCGCTCATTCGCGGGTCTTGGCGGCAGGGTTTCTCTAAAATATGGAGATCGGGAGCTTCTGGCCGTGACAGATGAATGCACGGATCAAGGAATCATGGAAGCAGTGGAGCCTACCTCAGGTGGTTGCCTGATTGCATTGGCTGGCCCTTACGAATTTGATGAAGGGCATCAGCTCTGGGCATGGTGCCGGGGTTCTCTTCCAAAGGTCGTTGCCATCTCCTTGAGAGACCAGAGTTGTGATCAGCAGTCGTTCATTATTCCGAATTTAAATTGGAATGACCTCCTGGGACTGGCTATTTCATACCGAGGACATCGAGTGGGGTCCTGGCTTCATCCTGTCAAGTGGACATCTGTGATGGATTGCGATGATCAAGCGCCTTCTTCGAATAAGCTGGCCGCCTGGCTGCAATGGTGGCGCGCCCCGATTCTGTCCAAAGATGCTCAGGGGCCATTCTCTTCGTTCTTCAGGCAGCATTTAGCAGATGCACTGCCTGTTTGGCTCGGCTCCTCAGTTGCGGATCGAGGCGAAAGCTCTTTGCCAGTCAGTTCTCTCAAAGATGACAGCTATTGGCTTGAGGCAATTCGCGAGTGTCACTTCGATTCACCCAGGCTTCTGACTTCAGATCAGGTCGTGAAACTCGCTAAGGCATGCCGCTGTGAAAGCGTCGCATCCCTGGCTCATCAATTGCTAACGATTTGTCCGATTCTCGGCTTGGGGGCCGCAGTTCAGGCATCAGACGCGAACGCACTGATCACTCAAGACAGCGGCAAGGCCGAGCAACTAGCGAAGCGCTTCAAGGTCGATACAAACCGCATGCTGAAAGCAATTCCCTCCCTCAACCTCAGTGGAAACATCGTATCGACGGCGTTCTCGGCAGAATTTAGGCGCTTCTGCCATGAACCGGCTTTTCGCCAGCTTGTCCTTCATGAATGGCTGGCGGACCTGCAGGGCCGCGCCAGAATTACTGTTTAACATCCTGCCTATGAGCCAGCTCAATACCCTACACCTTGCCAAGTCGCTCAAAGAGCGTTCCGTCAATTTCTGTTTGAGTGATCATTTTGTCTGCGATTCGGAAGTGAGTGAAGCCTTGGAGCAGATTTGGAAAAAGCCAGCAGAGGAGGGTGGCCTCGCCAGTGAGCCTTGGGTAGAGGCTGCATTCCCATCCGAGCCAGCCAAGAGAAGCCTGCGAGATTTGGTTGAAGCAGGGGTGCTCGAACGAGAGCTCGCCAATCAACTCGCCAAAGTCGGCGAGTTTCCGCTCGATCGGCATCCCTACACTCATCAGGAGGAGGCCATCTGTCTTGCACGGCACACTCCCAATGCACGGCCCGGAGAGCGCCCGGCGATTCTTGTGAAGGCTGGCACGGGCGCTGGCAAGACAGAATCCTTCCTGATTCCTCTATTGAACGATCTTTGGTCCGCTCCGCGCGATCAGGGCGGCATCTCAGCCCTTATTCTTTACCCGATGAATGCCTTGGTGAATGACCAGGTTCAGAGGCTCGCTGGCTGGCTGAAAGGGCAGAAGAACCGCTCCGTCTTCCACTTCACTAGCGAAACGCCTGAGGACTATGACAAGTTCGAGGAGAAGTGGAAGAAGAATCACGATGGCTCCCTGCCGCCAAGCTGGGACGGATTTCATTTCCGCACCCGTGAACAGGCGCGAGGCCGGGAGCGTCCAGATGGAGCGCCGATTCCCGGAGGTGGAGACAAACTACCAGACATTATGGCGCTTCGCTATGCTGGGTGGGTAAAAGCTGAAGGGATTTGCAGGTCGAGACGGCCGGCCATC
>NZ_JACSRD010000264.1 GCF_014879935.1 Prosthecobacter sp. | reverse complement strand
CCCAGCCCGGCAATCCGCAGCAGCCACAGCATCCTGGAGCCACCCAGCCGTTGCCTCCTGGCTACACACCGCCACCGGGTTATCCGCCGCAGATGCCCGGCTATCCTCAAGGTTATCCAATGCCGCAGGGCATGATGCCTCCGGGTTACCCGATGCCGCAGGGCTATCCGCCACAGATGCCGGGGTATCCACAAGGTTACCCGATGCCGCAGGGCTACCCGCCGGGTTATCCGATGCCTGCGATGCCGATGCCGGCCATGATGCCGCCACCCGCGCCGTCCTCGGTCACCGGTGCGGTGGCACCGATTCCCGCTCCTTCAGCCGTGGCTCCTGCGATGCCAGTGCCCAGCGCTCCGATGGCGGCAGTGGCCGTGGCAGCGCCAGCCGATGACGATGGCGGCGAGGCGGTGGCTGTCGCCGAGCATCAAGAGGGCGAGGTGTATCACCCGCCGGCGCTGACGCACATCGAGACCGGGCCGCCGCCCAACAAGTTCGTGCAGATGTGGCGCAAGATGGGAGCCAGCTCCCTGCTGGTGAGCATTTTGGTGCATGCCGGTCTGGGCGTGCTGGCGTTGTTTGTGGTGTTCACCACCGGGGTGATGGACAAGCAGGTGGACTTCCTGCCGGGAGGCGGCACGGCGCAGGGAGCGCAGGCCAGCCAGGACCTGCAGCACAAGGTGCAGCAGAAGAAACGCAGTTCGATCAACAAGACGATGCCGATGAAGAAGCTGGTGAGCACGAGCATGAACTCGTCGATCACCCTGCCGGAGGCGCCACCGGACGCGTTGGACATGCCGGATGTGAGCGCGATGATGGGTGGGGGAGCGCTGGGCGCGAGCGGTGGTTTTGGGATGGGTGGAGCGGGAGGCGGCTTTGGCAAGGGGATGGGCCTTGGAGGCGCGGCGGGGTTTGTGACGCTGCCACCGTCGATGCGCAGTCGTTGTTCGACGCAGGAACGTCTTGAGAAGTTGCGCCAGAACGGGGGCAGTCCGGAGTGCGAGGCTGCGGTGAGCGCGTCTTTGGAATGGCTGAAGGGCAAGCAGAACGCGGACGGCTCCTGGGGCCGTGGCAACAAGTGTGCGATGACAGGACTGGCGCTACTGTGCTACCTGGGCCGCTGCGAGACGCCGGAGTCGCCATTCTACGGAGACAACGTGATGAAGGGCATCATGTACCTCATTGAAACCAGCAAGAAGAACCCTCACGGCATTTTCTCCGAGGCCTGGGAAGGCAAGAAAGGCGGCGCAGGCACCTATGAGCACGGCATCGCGACCTATGCCTTGGGCGAGATGTACACGTTGGCCCGACTTGGCAGCAAATCGCTTCCGGGGATGCGTGAGGCCTTCGAGAAAGGCGTCAAAGTCATCATCGACAATCAAAACAAGCGCGGATCCTGGACCTACGGCGGCGACGTGATCGTCTATAACAAGGACAGCGGTGGCGAGGACCTTTCCGTGGCCGGCTGGCAGTTCCAGGCGCTCAAAGCGGCCAAAAACACCGGCTTGAAGATCGACGGTCTGCACGGCTCGATCTCCAAGATGATCGATTATCTCGAAAGCAAGCAGTCGAAGGACGGCGGCTTTGGCGGAACCAATCGCGACGCGCACTACAATCAGTGGAGCCTCTCCGGCGTGGGCATTCTCGGCCTTCAGACGATGGCGAAAGGCAAGACGACCTCGATCAAGAAGGGCATCAAGTTCCTGCGCGACTTCATCACCGCCGAACCGCTGGACTGGAACAAGAACTGCAACCTCTACTGCTGGTACTACTACACCCAGGCCTTCTTCCAGCAGGGCGGCGACGACTGGAAGTTCTACAACCAGCAGTTCCTGCCGCAGATCCTCAGCGCCCAGCAGGCAGACGGCTCCTTCAAGCGCGGCCGTCCGAACTGGCCCGCTGGCGATGCGGCGGACGAGATCTACCGCCAGTGCCTCTGCACCCTCCAGCTTGAGGTGTTCTACCGTTACCTCAAAGTCGGCGACCGCGAAGAGGAGTCGTTCTTCGACAAGTAAGCGAAGGTCGTCAGCGGGGGAGCCGATCACGCCCCCCTCACCTGCCGCAGCCAGTCTTCGAGGTTGTAGTAGTTGGTGATGCGGCTGACAAGGCCGTCACTCAGCTCAAAGAAGGCGCCGACGCGCAGACGATAGCGCTGACCCTGCGCCGGTGGCAGACCTTCGTCGGTGGACAGGTATTCACCCTCAATGAAGAACTCCGCAGCGCCGCGCGTGCCGTCTTCATTGGCAAACACGACCAACTCGCGCACCTGCTCGCGGTAGCAGCGGTCCATGCGCACCAGAAAGGCACGGAACGCCTGTTTGCCCGTCTCGGTGCCGCCTTGGTTGATGTCATGGGCCACGTCATCCGCCAGGAGCCGCAGGAAGGCCTCACGATCTCCGGCGTTGAAGGTTTCGTAGTAGGTCTTGATGAGGGCGGCGGCGTGACGTTGCGGGTCGGACATGGTGGACGTGAGAATGAATTCACCGATCACCACGTCAACGCGGAATTCTCCTCACCCAAATAGAGGGTTGCGAGGCCGGAACACGGAGGATAAATAGCCCGCGTCTATGTTTTCCCCCAACATGGCGCGGTCGTTCGTCCGCGCATCGATCCTTGGCATCTGCATCCTCGCCCTCCAGACGGCATCCGCCTTCGCACAGTCGGCAGTCATCGTGGTGGACGCCTACAACAAGAAGGTCCATGTCGCAGGCAATGCGCAGGCGAAACGCCCCGTCGGTGGCCTGGCGAAGATCGCCACGGCGATGGTCACGCTCGATTGGGCGGAGGCCTCCAAAGTCGGCGTGGGCGTGCTGGCCACCGTGCCGGCCTATGCTTTTCAGATGTCGGATCCCGGCACCATCGGCCTGCAAGCCGGCGACCAGGTCACGCTGCGCGATTTGATCTATGCCACCATGATGAGCAGCGACAACATCGCCGCCATCACGCTGGGTGATTTCGTCGGCCGCGACCATCTGGCCCGCCTCGGCCGCAGCGGCCATCCGATGGAGGAGTTCGTCCGGCAGATGAACCAGCTCGCCGCCCGTGAAGGTGCCCGTGGCACCCGCTTCACCAATCCGCATGGCCTGGAAAACTCCCGTCCGCTGCCCTATTCGACGGCGGCGGACATCGCCCGCATCTCGATCTACGCCGTCTCCCGCCCGGCCATGCGGTTTTACACCAACCAGAGCAGCCGCAGCGTCACCATCTACCGCGGGGGCCAGCAGCTCAGCGTGCCGCTGAAGAACACCAACGCGCTGCTCGGTGTGGACCGCATCGACGGCGTCAAAACCGGCAACACCGAGCGCTCAGGAGGCTGTGTGGTCATTTCCGCCGAGAAACCCTCCAGCGTGCAGGTGCAGGCTGACAACACCAGCCTCATCTACCATCACCGCATGGTGGTGGTCGTGCTGGGTTCCGCGAATCCCTTCGGCGAAGCCCGTGCATTGCTGCATCAAGGATGGACTGCTTATGACCGCTGGCTGGCCGCCGGCCGGCCGATCACGGACAAGAAGCAGATGCTCGATCATTTTTAACCGTGCGTGGATGGCATTCTTCCCGCTCCCCACCTCACTCTTTCTTTCTCTCACTCCAAACTCATGCGAATCGGAATCTTGAACAGCGGCGGGGATTGCCCCGGTCTCAATGCGGTCATCCACGGTGTCGTCGGCGCCGCCCACAATCTCGGATGGGAGGTCGTTGGCTTTCGCGATGGCTTTGAGGGTCTGCTGCCGCCAGGAGACTACATGATGCTCGACCCCGAACGCACCGTCGGCATCATGAAGCTCGGAGGAACCATCCTCGGCACCACGAACAAAGGCCATTTCGTCGCCAAAGTCGGCGAAGGCAACGTCTCCCAGGTGCCGGTCGAGATCGTTGAGAAGGCCAAGAACACTCTGCGCCACCTCGAAGTCGGCGCTCTCATCGTCGTCGGTGGTGATGGCAGCCTCACCACCGCGCTGCAGCTTTATCAGATGGGTATTCCGGTCATTGGCGTGCCGAAAACCATCGACAACGACATCCAGGCCACCGCGATGACCTTCGGATTCGACTCCGCCGTGGCGGCGGTCGTCGATGCGCTGGATCGCCTCCATACAACAGCCGAAAGCCACAAGCGCGTCATCGTTCTCGAGGTGATGGGCCGGCACGCTGGCTGGATCGCGCTGTACGGCGGCATCGCGGGCGGCGCGGATGTCATTCTGCTGCCGGAGATTCCCTTCCAGCTCGATCATGTCGGCCAGGCGATCCGCAAACGTGACGCCGCAGGCCACCACAGCACGCTCGTCGTCGTCGCGGAAGGCGCTCGCCTGGAAAGCGGTGAATTGCTCACAAAGGAACGCGTCGGGACCAAAGGCGAGGACCGCCTCGGCGGCATCGGCGATTTCGTCGCCAAACACATTGAAAAGAGCACGGGCAAGGAAACCCGCGCCTGCACACTCGGCCACCTTCAGCGTGGTGGCGCTCCCACGGCGCTGGATCGCATCCTTGGCGTGCGTTTCGGTGCGAAGGCCGTCGATCTCATCGAGCAGGGCTGCTTTGGCCGCATGGTCAGCTACCAGCACTACCAGGTGGGGGATGTGTCCATCGAGGAGGCCGTGCATCAGCTCCGCCTCGTCAACAAAGAGAGCGAGATCGTCAAGGCCGCGCGTGCCATCGGCATCTCGTTCGGTGATCAGTGAGGCCACGGCCGCACTGGCGACTTCACAAAAACAGAGCGGCGACCTCACAGTCGCCGCTCTTCGTATTTTGACTCTTCGACTCAGGCCAGGGCGGCCAGACGCTTCGTCAGCGCGTCCTTCGACTGCACGCCGACCACGGTGTCCTTGGCTTCGCCGCCCTTGAAGAAAACGAGCATCGGAATCGACTTCACGTTGAATTGCGCGGCCAGGTTCGGGGCGTCATCGACGTTCACTTTGCCGATCTTCACCTTCCCGGCCTGCTCGTTGGCCAGCTCCTCCAGGATGGGCGTCAGCATGCGGCACGGGCCGCACCATTCCGCCCAGAAGTCCACGATGACGGGCACGTCGGACTTGGAGATTTCGGAGGAGAAGTTTTCTTCGTTGAGGGTGATGACTGCTTCGCTGGCCATGGTGTTGGGGGGGAATGTTTGAGAAAAGACTACGCATGCACGCTGGCATTGGCGGCAGTCGAATCAACGAAAGTTTGCCCGGGGCGGGCCAAAAAGTGCCGGAAACGGGGCTCCAGCCCAATGTGACGACATTTTCACTCAACCGGCCTCATTCCAGCAGATCAGACAATTCACAGCCTGCTCACAATTTTGACAGGGTTTCCCCTGATGAATGTGAAAAACTCTTTCTTGCCGGTCGAGTGCCTCCTGTGCTGAATGGCAGCATGAAACGCGAACGCGCTCTTACCGGCCTGTCAGGGCGGCGCCTGAAGCGTTTGCTCCACCAGTTGTGCGAGTTCGCTCAGAACGATGTCCGCCGCATCGCACGGCACGAGGAAGTCGCCATCCACCAGCTCCGTGTGCGGATGAAGAAGATTCTCGCCTTGCTGCGCCTCGCCCAGCAAGGCATCGAGGAGCACACGCTGGAGGCCATGCGGCAGCACATCCGTTCGATCAAAAACAGCTGTGCCGGCAGCCGTGAGCGCACGGTGCGGGACAAGCTGATCGACAAGCTCGCGCGCCGCTTTCACCTCGACGCCAGACATCGCCCCAAAGCCCCCGGAGCCGCGACGGTCGAGCTTTCCACATCCAACCTGTGCCACCAGTTGCACGCGCTCGATCTGCTCATCGAACGCTCCTGCATCCAGGCGCTCGATGAGCATCAGATCCTCGAGCAACATGCCCGCTGCTATCGCAAAGGCCGCCGGCTGATGAAGGAATGCAGCCAGGTGAACGACAGTCGCACACTGCACCGCTGGCGGCACCGCGTGAAGGATCTGTGCTACCAGACCCTGGCGCTTTCGCACCTGCATGGATCTGCGCGCCGCATCAAGCGGGCGCGGCGTCTCGGCCACATGCTCGGACGCGATCATGACCTCGCCAATCTCTCACGTGAGCCCGCGTTCGCCGTGCGCCGCAGCCCCTGGTGCCAGATGATCAACGAACGCCGCGATGAATTGCGTCAGCGCTATCTGTCCATCGGCCACAAGCTCTACGGCACGCATCATTCGCACTTCAGCGATCTCGTGCTCCATCATGCCTGAAGACGGCGAGATACGCCGCCTTCACAGTCCGGCCACGCGACGCGCATCCTGGACGAGCCGGATGAAACGCGCATGATCGCCGTTGGAGTCCGCTCCTTTGACCTGCTTCGCCAGATTCAGCACCAGATCCAGGTTCAGCTCGCCCGTCTGCCCGGTGCCGCGCATGAGAAGCCCGAAGCCCACCACGGCCGCCTCGAACACGAAGTCATCACGCGCGTTCTGCAGCGAGTAACCACGGTCAATGACCTGCAGCTTGCTGCTGTCGAACGGCCCCACGGCCTGGGCGGTGAAACGGGCGTTTGGCATCGTCACGTTCGCGATCTGGCGGTCACGCGGCACATCGCTGGCCCCATTCGGCTGGAACTCATACCACAGCACGTGCGTGCCGGCACTGCGCAGCTCGGATGCCGCAAGATGACGCTCACTCAGCATGCGGAACTGCTTCACGTTCGCCGGATCGAAGCTGACCTGCACTGGGAACGACGCGTCAGACGACAAAACCGCCGGCTGGTCGGCCGGAAGCTGGATCACGAGACGCAGCAGGCGATACGCCGGATTCCACGGGCAGGCGGCCACCTCCGCCTTCCACGAATGGATGTAAAGATCGTTCACGCGGGCCGGCTTCGGCTCGTTTTTGACATTCGGCGGCTGCGGGGAGGCCAGCATCTCCCCCTTCGGCTTCGGCGGTGCCGGTTTGATCAGATTCGGACGCACTCGGAACTGGTCGGACGGTTGTTTCGTGGTGCTGGCGAAGACCTGGCGGCCCGCCGGGGCGGAGAAACCGAAGTTCGTCGTTCCGGTGACCGCCGGGACTACAGCAGGCGCGACCACCATCGGGGCTGGAGCAGGCGCGGGAGCGGGTTTGGCCTCAGCAACAGCCTTGTTCGCCGCCGGTTCGGCCACCTTGACCGGTTCCTCCTTCATTGGAGGCGTTTCCACTTTCTGGGGAGGCAGGGCGGCCACTTGCGGTTGCGGCACAGGGGTGACCTTTTTCGGCGTCGGCAAAACCTCAGGCGCTTTGGGCGACGGCAGCTTGCCGGGCTCCTTCGCTGGCGTGGCAGCGATGGTGGCGGCGTCTTTCGCCACCGAACTGAAGGACCAGCCAGCCAGGAAGGCCGCACCGGAGACGGCGATCACTGCCGCAGCCTTCAAGACGGTGCCCATCATCGGCCAGAACGTCGCCCGCGGGCGTTGGACCGTGGTGCGCGGCAGCATCGGCTGCACGCGACGCGGCAGATTGGAAGGATGCAGCACGGCGTAGCGCTGCTCATGCGTGAGGCGGGCCTGAGGGATCGGTGCTCCGTGGCGCAAGGCGTCCGTCACGGCCTCGATCTGCTCAAGCTCATGCGCGGCCGCCGGCGTGATGGCCAGCATCTCGTGCAGCTCACGGGCTTCCTCGGCGCTCAGTTCGCCGAGCGCGTAGGCGGTGAAGTGGGGGTTGTCCTGCGGATTCATGATTGTGAGTGAAATTGTTCTTCGGCGGCTTCTCGGCTCAGCAACTCGCGGAGCTTCTTGATGGCATGGTGCATGATGAAGCCGACATTGCCGACGCTGAGGCCGGTGATGCCTGCGATCTCCTGGTAAGAGCAGTCGTGGAGAAATTTGAGCCGAACCACCTCGCGCTGGTTCGGCCGCAGGCGGTCCACACAGCGCCAGACTTGCTGATAGAGCTCCTGCATGCCGGCGCTCTGGGCGGGATCAGGATCGTGATCGGTCGCCGCGTCGATGACGTCGTCGTTGCCGAGGTCCAGGCGGTGGTCCTTGCGCAGGATGTCGAAGGCGCGGTTGCGGCAGACGGTGAAAAGCCAGGACTTGAGATTGTCGCGGACACGCTCCGGATCGGTGAGGTAAAGCCGCAGCATGGCATCCTGCACGACATCACGCGCCCGCTCGGTGTCTCCCCCGAGTATTCCGGCTGTGTAGGCGATGAGCGTGCTTTCATGCTGGTCCAAGGCTCGCCGCACCAGCACCGAGGCTTCATCCTGGACGTGTGGGGCGGGCATGCGTGTGTTCGGGGGTGGAACGGGCGGACACGAGGGAAAATTAGGCCGGAGAGGCCAAATGTGACGCCAATTTCCGCCTTGGAAACCTCAATCTGCGCCTCACCACCCGCCGCCGAGCGCCTTGATCAGCAGGATTGCCGACAAGAAGCGCTCACCCTGGATGCGGGTGGCCTCCTGCTCGGCCCGCAGCAGCGTGCGCTGCGCGTCCAGGACCTCATAATAGGCCACGAGACCGGAGTCGTAGCGTTTCTGCGACAGTTCGAGCGCCCGACGGGCCGAATCGGCCGTGGCAGCCTGCGCCGCGGCCTGGCGTTGCAGGACGGACAGGCCGCTCAGCGCATCCTCCACATCCCGCACGGCGCTGAGCACCGTGTTCTTGTAACTGGCGGCCGCCTGATCGTAGCGGGCCTTCGTCGCATCAATGTTCGCACGCACGCCGCCGCCGCGCAGCAGCGGCCATTCGATCGTCCCCGGCCCCAGACCCCACACGCGGCTCTGCGCATCGAGCAGTTTCCACACATAGCTGGTTTGCGTTCCGCCGGTGAGGCCGATCCGCACGCTGGGGAACAACGCCGCCTTCGCCACGCCGATCTCCGCATTCAGCGACGCCATCTGACGTTCGGCGGCGGCGATGTCCGGACGACGTTCCAGCAGATCACTCGGCACGCTGGCGGGAATCGATGGCGGAGAGCCGCGGATCTCGTCCGTCGTCAGGCTGAACTGCGATGGCGTCAGGCCCAGCAGCAAGGCGATGGCGTGCTCCAGCTCCGCCCGCTTCTTTTCCAGGCCGATGGCCTCCGCCTCCGCCGAGGCGAGCTCGGTTTCCGCCTGCGCCACGTCGATCTGGGCGATGTCACCCTGTTCAAACCGGGTGCGGGCCAGATCCACCGTCTTGCGGCGCACTCCGACGGTGCGTTTCAGCAGCGCGATCTGCGCATCCTGCGCCCGCAGCGTGAAGTAATTCAGCGCCAGCTCGCTCTGGAGACCAAGCAACGCCGTGTGGTAGTCTGCGTGCTCCGCCTCGGCCTTCGCGACGCCCGAACGTGCTTGGTTCCGCAGCTTGCCCCAGAAATCGAGCTCATAGTCGAAATCGAGCGTGCCGCCGAGCGTGTTGCGCGTGCGACCGCCGGCGAACTGGAACTTCATGTTGCTGGAGCCACGGTTGCGCAAAGCGGAGCCATTGAAGGTGAGAAACGGAAACAAGCCCGCGCGATCCGCCCGCGCCAGGGCCTGCGCCTCGGTGACGCGATGCGCGGCCAGTTCCAGCGTCGGGCTGCCCGCTTCCGCCTGCTTCATCAGCGTGTTCAGCTTTGAATCACGGAACAGGCTCCACCAGTTCCCGCGGCTGGCGTCATCTTTCGGCGTGGCGGTGCGCCAGGGGCCCTCGGTTTTGAATTCCGTCGGCAGCTTCGGCTGCGGGATGAGATAATTCGGTGCCAGATTGCACGACGGCAGCAGCAGAAGCGCCAGCAGCAACACGTGAACGAGCGCGGGCAGGTTCGTGCGCTCTTTCGCTTCCTCGCCACTGAGTTCGGACTCCAGCCGGCGCGTCACATCCAGCGGCGAGCCGGTGCGTTGCGCGATCAAGCCATACACCATCGGCACCAGGAACAGCGTCACGAGGGTCGCCAGCGACACGCCAAACACGATCACCACACCCACGACCATGCGCGTCTCGAAACCGGCACCGTGGCCCAGCATCAGCGGCAAAGCCCCCATCACCGTGGCCAGCGCGGTCATGACGATCGGCCGCAGCCGCTGCTCGCTGGCGCGCAGGATCGCGTCGTGGAAGCTCAAGCCCTCGTCACGCAGCTGATTGATGAATTCCACGATGAGGATGCCGTTCTTTGCGGCGAGACCGATCAGCATTATCAGTCCGATCTGGCTGTAGATGCTTTGATTCATGCCCATGAATTGCAAACCCAGCAGCGCCCCGGCCACTGCGACGGGAACCGTCAGCATGATCGTCAGCGGATGCACAAAGCTCTCAAACTGCGCCGCCAGCACCAGGAAGGCCACCAGCAGCGCCAGCGCAAAGATGAAGCCGCTGCTGCCGCTGCTCTCCTTGAGCTTCAGCGAGTTGCCCTTGTAGCCGATCACCGCCGAGGCGGGCAGGTTGTCGTGAATGAGCTGCTCCATGTCCTGCACCGCCTGGCCGAGGCTGTAGCCTGTCACGAGCTCCGCGTCAAAGGTGATGCTGCGCATGCGGTTGTAGCGGTTCAAGGTGCCGCTGTCGGCGAATTCATCCATCGTCACCAGATTGGCCAGCGGGATCAGCTCCTGGCTGCGCTCGCTGCGGACAAAGATGTTGTTCAGATCCAGCGGGCTGCGCTTGTCGCGATAGCTGCCTTCCAGGATCACATCATACTCCTCCCCCTGATGAATGAAGGTCGTCGCACGCCGGCCGCCGAGCAGCGTCTCCAAAGTGCGGCCGATGTTCGCGGACGACACGCCGAGATCCGCCGCCCGTGTTTGATTGATGCTGACGCGGAGCTGCGGCTTGGTGTCGCGGTAGTCGCAGTCAAAGCCCACCAAGTTCGGGTTTTCCTTCGCCTTGCGCAGGATGATGTCACGCCACGCCGCCAGTTCCTCGAAGGTGGGGCCGCTGACCACGATCTCCAGCGCCTTGTTCAGCCCGCGCATCATCCCCTGCCGCATGGTGATGCTGATTTTCGCCTGCGGGATGTCGCCGGTCTTCGCCCGCAGCTCGTCCATGATCTGGAAGCCGTCCCGCCGCGTGCCGAACGGCGTCAGCGTCACCACGCAGATGGACTCGTGGAAGTCGGCGGCGGAGCCAAAGGTGCGCGGCGCGCGCGCATTCACGCGCGTCGCCTCGTTCCTTTCGCCCTCGACCAGGTACATCAGGCGCTCATTGACCGCGTTCATGGTTTCGAGCGTATTCGCAAACGTCGTGCCCGGCGGACTTGTGGCCGTGACAAAGAATGACCCGCGGTCCTCACGCGGCGTGAACTCATCCGGAATCGTCTTCAGCAGCCACCAGCACATCACCGTGATCCCCGCCACCAGTGGCAACGCGGTGGCGGGAAACCGCAGCGCCAGCCCCAGCACCCGGCGATAGCCGGCCTGCACATGGCCGAAGGCCTTCTCCAACAGCCGCGCCACCAGGCCGTCTCCTTCCCGTCCGCGCAGGATTTTGGACGCCAGCATCGGCGACAGCGTCAGCGCCACAAAGCCGCTGAAGCCCACGGCGATCGCCAGCGTGACGCTGAACTCGGCAAACAGCCGCCCCGTGTCCCCCGGCATGAACGTCACCGGCACGAACACCGACATCAGCACCAGCGTCGTCGCCACCACGGCGAATCCCACCTGCCGCGTGCCGAGATACGCGGCCACCAGCGGCTTTTCACCCTCCTCGATGCGCCGGTGGATGTTCTCCAGCACCACGATCGCGTCATCGACCACCAGGCCGATCGCCAGCACAAAGGCCAGCAGCGTCAGCGTGTTCATCGAGTAATCCAGCGCCATCAGCACGATGCAGGTGGCGAACATGCTCACCGGCACCGCCAGCACCGGCACCAGCACCGCCCGCATGCTGCCCAGAAAGAGATAAATGATCGCCACCACCAGCACCAGGGCGATGATCAACGTGCGATACACCTCATGGATCGATTCCTCGATGAACTGGCTGATGTCGTAGCTGTTCTCCAGCCGCATGTCCTTCGGCAAAGTCTCGCGGATCTTCTCCGCCTCGGCACGCACCGCCCGCGCCACCTCCAGCGGATTCGCTCGCGACTGCCGGATCATGCCCAGGGAAACCATCAGCACGCGATTGCCTTTGAAAACATTCCGCGCCTCCTCCGCCCCCAGCTCCACCTTCGCCACCTCCGCCAGCCGCACCTGATAGCCGTTCTCGCCACGGGCGATGACCAGCTTCTCAAAATCCCCCGTGCTCTGATACTGCCGGTTCAGGCGCACAGTGAACTGGCGGTCGAGTGACTGCACCGCTCCGGCCGGCGGATCCACGTTCTCCCGCCGCAGCGCCTCCTCCACATCCAGCGCCGTCAGTCCCCGTGCCGCCAGCGCCTCACGATCCAGCCACACCCGCAGCGCATAGCGCGAGCCGCCGTTGATGCGCACCCGCGCGATCCCCGGCAGGCGTGAGAAGCGGTCCACCAGATAACGCTCCGCATAATCGTTCAGCTCCAGCGTGCTGCGAAACTCGCTCGTCAGGTTCAGATACATCAGCACCTCCGAGCTCAGCTCCGTCTTTCCCACATTCGGCGGCTCCACCTCCTCCGGCATCGTCGGCAGGATCGGGCTGATCGCCTCGCGGATGTCATTCGCCGCCGCGTCGAGGTCCCGCCCCAGGTTGAACTCCACAGTGATCTCCGATTTCCCGTCCGTGCTCACCGACGAGATGTTCTTGATCGCCTCCACCTGCGAGATGCGGTCCTCCAGCCGCTGCGTGATGCGGCGCTCCACCACATTCGCGGACGCACCGCGATAATAGGTCTCCACCGTCACGATCGGCGGCTCGATGTCCGGATACTCCCGCACCGCCAGCCGCGTGTACGCCACGATGCCGAAGGCGATGAGGATCAAGTTCATCACCATCGCCAGCACAGGACGACGCACCGATGTGTCTGAAAGCCACATGTCAGGGAGTCGCCTCGGCTGAGGTTGTCTGCTCCGGATTGAAAGCCGGCACCGGCCCGCCGTAATCCCCCGCGATCTTCACCGTCGCCCCGTCCTGCAAACCGACCAGACCATCGGCAATGATGAGCTGCCCCTCGCCCAGCCCGCCCAGGATCTCCACGTAACCCGGCTTGCGGCGGCCTGTCTTCACCTCACTGCGCTTCGCTTTGTCCTTTTCGATGCTGAACACATAAGCCTTGGCCCCCACCGGCACCAGCGCCCGCTCCGGGATCGACAGCGACAGCTTCGGCTCCACCCTCAGCGTCACCATTACCAGCATGCCCGGCTTCAGCAGCAGGTCCGCGTTCGGCACCTCCGCACGGGCCGCCACCGAGCGCGTCACCGGATCGATGCGCGAATCCAGCCGCGACACCGTCCCCTCAAACCTTCGGCCCGCCGCCGCCTCCGCATGCGCCGTGATCTTCGTCCCCGGCTGCACGCTGCCGAAATACGTCTCCGGCACGGCGAAATCGATCTTCACCACATCGATCTTGTCCAGGGAGGCGATGATCGTGCCGGGCGACACCAGCGCGCCAACACTGATCCGCCGCAACCCCAGCCAGCCGTCAAACGGCGCCGTGATGCGGCGGTCCGCCAGCTTTGCCTCCGCCTCCAGAATCCGCTGCTTCGCGATGTCCGCCAGCGTCTTGCGCTCCGCCAGCCGCGCCTCTGGCGCCGCGCCATCGGACACCAGCTTCTGCAGCCGGGCGATCTCGCGCTCCTCCTCCGCCAGCGTCGCCTTCGCCGAAGCCAGCATCGCCTGCTCCTCGGCATCGCTCAGCATGGCCAGCAGCGTGCCCTTCTTCACAAAATCCCCGTCATCGAAGGACAATTGCGTCACCGACTCCGTCACATTCGCGCTGATGTCGATCGACTCAAAAGCCCGCACCGTGCCGATCGCATCCAAGTCCAGCGCGTAGTTCTCCTTCGTCACCTTCGCCGTCAGCACCGCCGCATCCCGCTTCACCGCCGCCGGCTTCGCGCTGCGTGGCTGGCCCTGCTTCATCCACAGCACCCAGCCACCCGCCGCCACTCCTCCTGTGACAAGGATGAACGCAAGGAATCGCAGAAATGCACTCGGCCGGGCTTCGGACATGGGGGGACGGAACAAACGCCGCCAGGAGAAAATCACTAGCAACAAACCACCTGATTCAGGCCTGTGGATGGATTTTGTCCCGCTCGCGTTGGGCCGCTTGCCTCCTTCGACAAGAGACTTGAGCAGGCGAGGCATCAACGACAGCCACAATCCCGCACCGTAGCGATTCGTCTCACCTCTGGAGAAGCACGTTACGACCTGCCGTCTTTTCCCATTAGCGGTTCGCTGCACGAGCCACCCGACCGCGAGAGAAATCGCGGATGGCGGAAGAAGGCCTCAGGCTCCGTGCAGACTCCGGGTGCTCGGGCGCACGGGGGCTTCTTCGGTGTCGAAGTCGGCCTCGTTCGTCTTGTAGTAGGAGCGGTGGTAGTAGTAGTCGAAGCCTTTGGAGCGGTGCTGGAG
>NZ_JACSRD010000096.1 GCF_014879935.1 Prosthecobacter sp. | reverse complement strand
CCGCTGATCTTTACGGCATCCGCGAGTGGGGGCACGACTACTTCGACATCTCGCGGCAGGGCGAGGTGGTGGTGAAGCTCAAGGACGGCAAGAAGCCGAAGACCGTCTCGCTCGCCTCGATCGTGAACGGCCTGCGCGAGCGTGGCACGCAGCTCCCGCTGCTGATCCGTTTCGGCGACCTGCTCCGCGGCCGCATCGATGAACTGAACGAAGGCTTTGCCTCCGCCATCGCAGAAGGCAAATACCAGGGCGTCTATCGCGGCGTGTATCCGATCAAGGTGAACCAGCAGCAGGAGGTGATCGAGGAGATCACCCGCTACGGCCGCAAGTATCACTACGGGCTTGAAGCCGGCAGCAAGCCGGAGCTCATCGCCGCGCTGGCCTACATGCACGACCCGCAGGCCTACATCGTGTGCAATGGCTACAAGGATGAGGAGTTCATCGATCTGGCGTTGTATGCGCAGAAGATGGGCCTCCAGGTCATCCTGGTGCTCGAAATGCCCACGGAGCTGGAATTGATCCTCCAGCGCTCGAAGAAGATGGGCGTGCGCCCCACGCTCGGCGTGCGTTTCCGCCTCAGCGCCGAAAGCGCCGGCCACTGGAGCGGCAGCGGCGGTGACTCCAGCGTCTTCGGCCTGAACATCTCCCAATTGATGCATGTCGTGGACCACCTGCGCGACCAGGGCATGCTCGACTGCCTGCGCATGCTGCATTACCACCAGGGCTCGCAGATTCCGAACATCCGCGCCATCCGCCAGGCCGTGACGGAAGCGACGCGAGTGTACTGCGGCCTTGTCCAGGAAGGCGCCCGCATGGGCATCCTCGACCTCGGCGGCGGCCTTGCCATCAGCTACGACGGTCAGAAAGGCGCCAGCGCCGCCAGCAGCAACTACGGCACCAAGGAATACTGCGCCGACGTCATCGAGGCGATCACCGAAGTCACCGCCGAGGCCGGCGTGCCGCATCCTGACATCATCACCGAGTCCGGCCGCGCCATCGTGGCCTACTACAGCGTGCTGGTCATCAACATCCTGGACATCAACCGATTCGAGCCGCGTGCCTGCATCTCCGAGATCGAGATCGACAAGGATTCGCCCGCCCTTCTGCGCAATCTGCACGAACTGCGGGCGGAAAGCACCCGCAACGCCGCCCGCACCAGCCGCGACCGCCTTCAGGAGATCTACAACGACGCCGTTTATTACCGCGACAAGCTCCGCAGCGAGTTCAATTACGGCAAGGTCAACCTCCGCGAGCGTGCCCACGGCGAGGAGCTCTACTGGGACATCCTGAAATGGGTTTCCGACATGCAGGAGAGGTGCGAGCACGATGGCTCCCAGATGGAGCGCCTCGACACCATCCTGACCGATTACTACTACGGGAACTTCAGCGTCTTCCAGAGCCTGCCTGACCTTTGGGCCATCGACCAGATCTTCCCCGTCATGCCCATTCATCGCCTCAAGGAGAAGCCCACACGCAATGCCGTGCTCTCCGACATCACCTGCGACAGCGACGGCAAGATCGACAAATTCGCGCTCGCCAGCGGCATCAGCCGCAGCCTTCCGCTCCACGATCCCAAGATCGACCAGGGCGAAAGCTACATGCTCGGCATCTTCCTGGTGGGCGCGTATCAGGAAACGCTGGGCGACCTGCACAACCTCCTCGGCGACACGAACGTCGTCTCCGTCCACATCGAGAACGGCAAGGTCAAATACAGCGAACTCGAAGGCGACAGCGTCTCTGAAGTGCTCAGCTATGTGGAATACGAGCCGAAGGACATGGTCACCCGCTTCCGCAATCTGGCCGAAAACGCCGTGCACACCAAGCGCATCACCGCCAACGAGCGCCGCGAGATCATGGAGGTCTTCGAGGCGGGCCTGCGCGGCTACACGTATTTCGAGAGCTGAGAAGAGCGTGGAGCAGGTTTGTGGCGAGCGAAGGCCGACCTGCGTCTCTTTGCTCTTCGCCCTACGCTCAGAAGGTCGCCTTCCGCAGAATCGCCCGCTGGAGCAGCTCCAGATACTTCGCGCACGGAATCTCGTGGCCGCCGAACATCGCCAGATGCGGCGTCGTCCATTGCGTGTCATGCAGCAGGAAGCCGCGCTCCTTCAACCGCCACTGAAGATGCGTCAGCGCCACTTTGGAGGCCTGCGGCTCCCGGCTGAACATCGATTCGCCGAAAAACGCCCCGCCGATGCTCACGCCATACACGCCTCCCATGAGCTTCCCGTCACGCCACACCTCCGCGCTATGTGCGAAACCGATGCGGTGCAGTTCCTCATACGTGTCCATGATCGTGTCGGTGATCCAGGTCTCGTCACGATCTGCACAGCCACGGATCACATCGCCGAAGGCTGTGTTCCAGCGCACCTCGAAGGGGTGATCCTTCAAGTAGCGGGCAAAACGCCTCGGGACGTGAAAATCCGCCACGGGCAGGATGCCGCGCATCTTCGGCCGATACCATGAGATGGACCCGTCGTCCTCCCCCATCGGGAAGGCACCCTCACAGTAGGCGTTCAACAGATCCACAGGCTCGATTCGCGGCATGGGTCAGTTTCAGGTTTCAAGTTTCAGGTTTCAAGTTCCTTCGCCTGTGCCCAATCTGGAACTTGAAACTTCGGACCTGAAACTTGAGACTGGCGGTGATGACTCTCGCGACGCAGATCACCATCTTCCGCATCCTGCTCATCCCGGTCTTCATCGGCCTGGTGATCTACTATGGCGACAGCGTGCATGCCGGAAAGGCGGATGAATCGCTGCGCCTGTGGGCGGCGGCCGTGTTCGGCATCGCGGCGCTGAGTGACGCGGTGGATGGCTGGATCGCGCGCAACTTCAACCAACGCACGCGCCTCGGCTCCATCCTCGATCCGCTGGCGGACAAGCTGCTGCTGCTCTCCGCGATCATCACGCTGAGTTTCACCTCCTGGCGGCAGCATTTTCCGTTGTGGTTCCCGCTGCTCATCATCTTCAAGGATCTCGCCTGCATCGGAGCCGCGTTTTTGATCGACCATGTCGCCGGTCACTGCCGCATCCAGCCGCACTGGACCGGAAAGGCCACCACCTTCACTCAAATCATCGCCATTCTCTGGGTGTTGCTCGATCTGACCTTCATTCCGCTGATCTGGCCGGTGGCGCTGGCTGGCCTCTTCACCTTCTGGTCCGGCATGGTTTACCTCGTGGATGGCACACGGCAGATCAAAGCTGCCGGGCATTGATTGACGCGGCGGGTGCTTCGTGCTCCTTGAACGATGCTCAAAACCGTCGCCATCGTCGGCCGCCCGAACGTGGGCAAGTCCGCGCTCTTCAACCGCCTCGCCGGCAAAAACATCTCCATCGTCCATGACATGGCGGGCGTGACGCGCGACCGCATCACCGCGCAATGCCGCAAAGGGCCCGCGTGGTTCGAGATCATGGACACCGGCGGCATCGGAGCCAACACGGACGACGTTTTGACCGATCAGGTGCAAACCGAGGCCAGCATCGCCCTCGACGTGGCCGATCTGCTCCTGTTCGTCGTCGATGTGGTCGATGGCGTGACCCCGATCGACCAGGCGCTCGCACGCGAGCTGCGCAAAACCAGCAAACCGGTCATTCTCGTCTGCAACAAGGCCGATTCGCCGAAGCGGAAGCTCAACGCTGGCGAGTTTGCCCGCTTTGGCTTCACCGACATGATCGAAGCCAGCGCCGCGCATGGCAAAGGCATCGACGAACTCGTGGCGATGATCTCCGAACGGCTCGATTTGAAGCCGACGACGGAAACCGAGGACGCCAAGGCCGGTCAAAACGTCAAACCGCTGAAACTCGCCATCGTTGGCCGTCCGAATGCGGGCAAATCCTCGCTCGTGAACGCCATTCTCGGACAGGAGCGTGCCATCGTGAGCCCCGTCGCAGGCACCACGCGCGACGCGCTGGACATCCAGGCCCGCTGGAATGGCAAGGCCTACCAGCTCATCGACACCGCCGGCATCCGCCGCCGCGCGAACCTGGACACCTACGTGGAGATTTCCAGCGTGGATCGCAGCATCCAGAGCATCAAACGCGCCGACCTCGTTCTGCTCGTCGTCGATTGCGCCGATGGCGCGAAGATGCAGGACCGCAAGATCGCCCAGATCATCCTGGAGGAGCGCAAGCCCTGCATCCTCGTCATGAACAAGTGGGATCTCTTCCATCCCGACGGCAAACAGAAGGACCGCATCGAGCACCTCGAAGAAATCATGCGTCGTGAGTTTTTCTTCCTGCACTACGCGCCGCTCGTCGCCATCTCGGCGAAGAATAAAGAACACGTCGGCAAACTCTTCGTGCAAATCGAAAAAGTGCGCAGCGGCTCGCAGAACCGCATCAGCACCGGCTCATTGAATCGCCTCCTGCACACCGCCATCGAGAACACGCCCGGCGCACTCGGCCGCAGCACGCACAGCTTCAAGCTGCTCTATGCCACGCAGGTCAACGAAGCCGCCGAGTTCGCCATTCCGGTGCCGCACTTCGTCCTTTTCGCCAACCGGGCCTCAAAACTCACCGAAAGCTACACACGCTACCTCGAAAAAGTCATCCGTGACGAATGGCCCGCCCCCGGTGTGCCCTTCCGCATGAGCGTGCGCGGCAAGGGGCCGAAGAAGGAGCGATAGTTCGTAGGCCGGATGTGTTTGGCGTAAACCGTGCCGCCTGCATGCCGTGTTTGCTTCGCCGAACTATCCGGCTCCAAGACTTTCGCCAGCCAGTCACACAACCGCGCTCCCAGCAGCGGATAGTTTGGCGAAGAAGGCTCAGCGCAGATGCGGAGACCGGTTCCGCCAAACACATCCGCCCTACTCTCCCGCTTGGCCGAATCCATCACGCCTTTGGACAATTGCAGCGTGGCATTCCCATTCCGCATTCCGCATTCCACAATCCGGCATGATCCAGACCACCACTGTCGGTTCCTATCCCGTCCCTGACTGGCTTTCTGCCCTGCCGAGCGAACAAGCGGTGATCGACGCCACACGCGTCGTCTTCGACACCCAGCGTCAGGCAGGCATCGACCTGCCGACGGATGGCGAATTGTATCGCTTCGACGTCAATCATCCCGACACCAACGGCATGATCGAGTACTTCGTCCACAAACTCGGTGGTATCGATAGCCGTGTGGGCCGCGCCGACACCGCCGCCTTCCGTGCGAAGCATGAAATGGCCTTCCGGAGCAAGCCCGCCGCCGTCGTTCGCGGCCCCATCACCGAAGGCGTGCTCAATCTGGCCGAAGACTGCGTCCGCGCGGGCAAAGTGGCCGGCGGACCGTTCAAATTCACGCTCACCAGCCCCTACATGCTCGCCCGCACGCTGCTGGACACGCACTACCACGACTTCGCCGCGCTGAACATGGCCATCGCCGATGCTTTGGCCGCGCAGGCCGCCGACCTGCAATGCGACTGCGTGCAAGTCGATGAAGCCAACATCCCCGGTAATCCCGCCGATGCGCCGATTGCCGCCGCAGGCATCAATCGCGTGCTCGACGCGGTCAAAGGCCGCAAAGCCGTCCACTTCTGCTTCGGCAACTACGGCGGCCAGACGATCCAGAAAGGCGAGTGGGCCGCGCTCATCACCTTCCTGAACTCCCTCCATGCCGATCACCTCGTTCTCGAACTCGCGCATCGTCCCGCTGCCGATCTCGACGCGCTGAAAGAACTCGATCCGAAGATTGGCGTCGGCCTCGGCGTCGTGGACATCAAAGTGAATCACGTCGAAACCGCCGACGAAATCGCCCGCCGCATCGAAGCCGCGGAGAAAAAACTCGGCGCAGGCCGCGTGAAGTTCATCCACCCCGACTGCGGCTTCTGGATGCTCAAACGCAGCATCGCCGACCGCAAAATCGCCGCCCTGGCAAAAGGCCGTGACAGATTCGAAGGCCGGTGATTGAATCGCCGCACCCATGAAACGCCTTCTCGTCATCCTCCCCGCTTTCACCCTGGCCTCCTGTGCCATGATGAACATCAACAGCCACCGCATGAAGGCCGCGCAGCGGAAGATGCTCGACACCCGCAAGCTTCAGCAGGCCGGCCAGTGGGACGAAGCACTCGCCATGGCGGAACGCATGCACTCCAGCGTCTCCAAGTCGGTCGCGTCAGCACCCAGACAAAAGTCTGCCGCCGGAGCGATGGTCGATCTCCAGCCGCTGCTCGCCGCGTGGGAAGGCGGCTCCTATGCCGCGCTGAAGTCAGCGCTGCAAAAGAAGGACGCGAAAAGCGCCACGGCCGCCTTCACCGCCCTGCGCCAGCAGTGTGTGAGCTGCCATGCCTCGCTGGGCAAGACGCAGGTGCAGGTGAGCGAGATTCCGTGATCGCCTCACGGCCGTTTTCGCTTCAGCGGCGCTTTTTCACCCCTCCCGCGTGATCGCGAACCGCTCGATGCGATGCCCGGCGATTTCGTCGTGCTCCAAAACGTGCGGTTCGAGGCCGTTGCGGCGGCGGAGGCCGTCCACGCTCCAGCGGACGCGTTTGCCGGCGAGCGCTGGCGCGTGCTCGTAGGCCACGGCGGCGAGCAGATCGAGCAGGTCGTCGGTGGTTTCGAGCGTGATGTCCTCGGTGCTCGTCGTGCGGCCTTTGGAAGGCAAAAGCTTCGCGACGAGTCGTGCGGCACGCTGCGGCGTGAGAGCGAGGCGCTGGCGCTCCTTCCACGCGGCGAGCACGTCGTCCTCGCTTTGCTTCGAGGCACCGGTTTCGCCAAAACGCAGATCGACAGATTTCGTGCGGCGTGGCTTGTAGAGCGATTCGGTGCCGAAGAAGAACCGCGTCTCCACGCAGCGCGGCGCGAAGTCGGCGCTTTGACCGGCGAACTCGGAGAAGCGACCGCCCGCATGGGCGGCATTGATCGCATCGCAGTAAGCTTTCACGATTTCCGGCCGGCGACCGCGCAGCTCCGTCTGATAGCGGTAACGCTGCTGGCTGAGACGGTTGAAGGCGGCCATGCGCAGGTCGATGGCTTCCGCGCGGCGTTTCAGGCCGCCGAGATCACGCTCCAGCCGCGTGAGCATCGCCACCGCGTGGTCGTAGGCATCGGCGTCGTCGTAGCCGTAATGCTCTCGCAGGCCGCTGGCGAGGCGCTCGCGCATGAGCGGATCATCGTGGCACTCGGAAACGGCGCTGCGGGCATTCTCGATGCGCGTTAGCAGACCACCGCGACGCAGCGCATCGTAGCACACCATGTGCTGCCCTTGACCGAACTCCTCATAAAGCAGGTTCAGCGTGTCCGCGGCCGTGGCGGTCTGCCTTTGGCGCTGCTCAAAGCCGGTGACGATTTTTTCCACCGCATGCAGTTGCTCGATCGCCCGCTCCAGACGCTGCGTGAGGTCCGTGATGGTCGAGCGGAGCTGATCGGGCGGCTGGATCTGCGGATCGAGCACGCCACGCTCCTCCAGCGTCTGGCAAAGACCGCGCAGCGTGTCCG
This sequence comes from Prosthecobacter sp., assembly GCF_014879935.1. Classification (GTDB taxonomy): domain Bacteria; phylum Verrucomicrobiota; class Verrucomicrobiia; order Verrucomicrobiales; family Verrucomicrobiaceae; genus Prosthecobacter. The sequence continues at coordinate 7,008 of NZ_JACSRD010000096.1, read as the reverse complement.
CGAAGGTCTTCAGCTCTGCCACGCGATCCTCCGCGAGGTCCCGCAGCATGCGCAGCAGCGGCCGCAGCCCCGGCGTGATCACCGCCCAGCGTTCATGCAGCCCGAGCGTCTGATCCTCCAGCCAACCGGCAGCGATGAGGCGATTAAAAAACTGCCCCGCTCGCTGCCGCGCATCCCGCAACGCCGCGCCCTCATCCTCCGCCAGCAGCGACAGCGGATGCCGCGCGATGACTTCCTTGATGATCTCAATCGTCTCCCGCTGCGAAAGCCTTCCTGCCTCGCCCGCCTCATCAATCAGACGATCCGCGCAATCCACATACACCGGCGCCGATGGCCGCGCCAACGGCCGGAAAAAATCCGCCGAGACGCTGCGGCTGAGTCGGGTGCTGAGAGTTTCGGAAGGCATCAGAGCCACGCATGATGCGGAGGCACGGCGCGGTGGCAAGGTTCGGCATCAGGGCTGCTCGCCAGCCAGTTTCAGCACGTTGTCTCACTGTTGATCGCTGAGAAAAAAGCCTGCTTCCGACCGCAGACGCGACAAAAGAGCCTTCACGTCGGAAATGAGCAAAGCCTGCTTGGCGCGGACCAAAACGCCCAGAATTCCGGAAAAGCGGATGCCCAGTTGTGACGCGACCTGACGGCCTCTGCGTTCGTCAATCAGCAACAAATCGGCTTTCAATGCCAAGGTGAGTGCGATGGCATCGCTTTCTCCTGGGTCAAGCCGGGCTCCAGGGAGCCGCGTCTGAAGCGACTGCGGCCGTGGGTGAATCTCGACGAATCCAGGAAACTTGAGTCCTGCGAAGCGTCCATAGGCACCGACAGCTCTCTCAAACTCGTCCTTCACCGTTTGCGGAGCCACGACTTGACCAAATAACTGCCAAACCAAGTCCGCCTCTTTGATGCAGCAGAGGTTCAGCAGCACGGATGTGTCTGCCACGACGATCATGCGACCTTCAAAGCGGCCAGATGCCCCATGTCCTCATTCAACATCTCCTCGGTGTAGCTGGAGATGTGCCGTTCGGCGAGAGCTTGCTGAAAGCGGAAGAAATCGAGACCGGCCACTGCGGATGCCGAAAGCTTGCTCAACGCCCCGCGTGCGAACATCGAGCACGCAAGATCGACCCGAGCCTCTTCGGGGCTGAGGTCGGTGCAGACCGCTTCATCAGGCAAAGTGATCGTCAGTGTCATGCTGACACGTTGGCTTGAAACAGCAGCCAAAGCAACTTCCCCGTCCATTCCCGCCCGGCGCATGGACGATCCCGCCGTCAGGAGCGCCAGCGCAAGGATTGGGCAGTTTTTCCCGTTTTTTGCGCCCCAAACCCGTCCTTATGCCTATGAAGCTGCGTCTGCTCATTCCTGCCCTCGTTTTGTCTTCGTCTGCCTTCGCGCAGATGCCGAAGAAGGAGGAGGGCATCGACCCTTCGAAGCCGGTGTCGTTTTACAAGCACATCCGCCCGATCTTCCAGGCGCAGTGCAATGGCTGCCATCAGCCGGCGAAGAAGAAGGGCGATTACATCATGACGGAGTTCGCGGCGTTGCTGAAGGGCGGCGAGGAGGCGGTGGCCGTGGTGCCGGGGAAGGCGGCGGAGTCGAATTTGCTGAAGCTCATCAAACCGGATGCGCATGGCAAGGCGGAGATGCCGCAGAAGGCCGATGCGCTGCACGCGACGCAGATCGCGCTGATCGAGCGCTGGATCAATGAGGGCGCGAAGGACGACACGCCCGCGACGGCAAAGGCGCAATACGACATGGCGCATCCGCCGGTGTATGTCACCGCGCCGGCGGTGACATCGGTCGAGTATTCGCCAGATGGTGCGATGATCGCGGTGGCGGGTTATCATGAGGTCTTGATTCACAAGGCGGACGGCAGTGGCCTCGTCGCGCGATTGGTGGGCCTCGCGGAGCGCATTCAGAAGCTCGCGTGGTCGCCGGATGGCAAAAAAATCGCCGTCACCGGCGGCAGCCCCGCGCGCATGGGCGAGATCCAAATCTGGGACGTGGCGGCGAAGAAGCTCGAGCTGTCCAAATCGCTCACGTTTGACACGATCTACGGTGCGAGCTGGTCGCCGGATGGCAAACAGCTCGCGTTTGGTTGCGCCGACAACGCCGTGCGGGCCATCGACGTGGCCACTGGCAAAGAAACGCTCTTCATGGGCGGCCACAGCGATTGGGTGCTCGACACCGTGTGGGGCGTGGACGGCAAGCACGTCGTGTCCTGCGGCCGCGACATGAGCGTGAAGCTCACCGAGGTCGCCACGCAGCGCTTCATCGACAACATCACGTCCATCACACCCGGCGCACTCAAAGGCGGCGTGCAGGTGCTCGCACGGCATCCGCAGCGCAACGAGGTGCTCATCGGCGGCACCGACGGCGTGCCCGCGATCTACCGCATGGAGCGCATCACGAAGCGCGTCATCGGCGACAACGCGAACCTCATCCGCAAATTCCCCGCGATGCAGGGCCGCATCTTCGGCGTCGATTTCGCGCCCGATGGCAAGCGCATCGCCGCCGGCGCGTCGTTTGAAGGCAGCGGCACGATCAACATCTACAGCAGCGAGTATTCGAGCGACATGCCGCCCGAGGTGAAAAAGATCGTCGAAACCGTGAACGGCAAAGGCAAGGAGCTCGACGACTGGATCGTCAAAGACGTGAAGCAGCTCAGCAGCACGCCGGTGCCGAGCGGCGTGTTCAGCGTGACCTTCTCGCCCGATGGCAAAACGGTCGCCGCAGCAGGTCAGGATGGTCAGATTCGCCTCATCGACACCGCCACGGGCAAGATCGCGAAGGAATTCACCTCCGTGCCGCTCGTGAAGGAAAAAGTGCTCGCTGCGAGCGATGTGATCGCGGACGACACCGTGCGCGTGGACGTGAAAAAGGACGACAAGGTCGAGACGCTGCACACCGGCCCCACCGTGGCCTCCATCGAGGTCGAGCCTGCGAACATCAAGATTGGCAAGCCCACCGAATACGCGCAGCTCCTCATCACCGCGAAGATGAGCGACGGCACGCGTGCGGATGTCACGCGCATGGCGAAAATCACCGCCGCCGCGGCCAACGTCGTGCAGATCGACTCCCGCGGCATGATTCGTCCGGACAAAGACGGCGCGACGGCGATCAACATCAGCTTCATGGGCCGCACCGCCAGCGTGCCCGCGAATGTCAGTGGCCTGAATGTGGCGCTGAAGCCGGATTACGTCCGCGACATCATGCCCATCACGTCGAAGCTCGGTTGCAATCAAGGAACCTGCCACGGCGCGAAGGATGGCAAAGCCGGCTTCAAGCTCTCGCTGCGTGGTTATGATCCCATTTATGACGTGCTCGCGTATGCGGACGAACTCGCCAGCCGTCGCGCGAATGTCGCCTCGCCGGAGCATTCGCTGATGCTTCTCAAAGCCAGCGGTGCCGTGCCGCATGAAGGCGGCCAGCTCACCGTGCCGGGCGAGCTTTACTACGAATCGCTCAAAGCCTGGATCAGCCAGGGCGCGAAGGTGAACCTCGCCACGCCACGCGTCACCAGCATCGAGATCAGCCCAAAGAATCCTGTCATCGAAAAGATCGGCAGCCGCCAGCAGATGCGCGTCATCGCCCGCTATGCCGATGGTTATGTCAAAGACGTCACCGCCGAGGCCTTCATGGACAGCGGCAATGGCGAAGTCATCGAAGCCGACAAAAAAGGCCTCATGACGAGCCTGCGTCGCGGCGAGGCACCAGTGCTCGCCCGCTTTGAAGGCGCTTACGCCGCCACCACCATCACCGTGATGGGCGACCGCACCGGCTTCGCGTGGAAGCAGCCGGAGACGTGGAACAAGATCGACGAACTCGTCGCGCAGAAGTGGCAGCGCATGAAGATCGAGCCCAGCGGCCTGTGCAGCGATGAGGACTTCCTCCGCCGCATTCATCTCGACCTCACCGGCCTGCCGCCGAAGCCCGAAGAAGTCACCGCCTTCCTCGCCGACAAGCGCGACGTGCGGGTGAAGCGCGGCGAAGTGATCGACAAGCTCATCGGCAATCCCGATTTCGTCGAACACTGGTCCAACAAATGGGCCGACATGCTCCAGGTGAACTCCAAATTCCTCGGCACCGAAGGCGCGGCCGGTCTGCGCACGTGGATCAAACAGCAGGTCGCCGACAACACGCCCTACGACCGCATGGCCTACCGCATCGTCACCGCCACCGGCTCGAACAAGGACAATCCCGCCGCCGCTTACTTCAAGACCGTGCGCACGCCGGAGGAGCTCGTCGAAAACACCACGCACCTCTTCCTCGCCACACGTTTCAACTGCAACAAGTGCCACGACCATCCCTTCGAGCGCTGGACGATGGACCAGTATTATGAAACCGCGTCCTACTTCGCGCAGATCGGCCTTTCAGCCGATCCGAATGCGAAAGGTGCGACCATCGGCGGCACCGCCGTCGAAGGCGCGAAGCCGCTGTATGAAATCGTCGCCGATAAAAAAGACGGCGACGTGCTCCACCTCCGCACAAACAAACCCGTCGCGCCGAAAGTGCCTTACGACACCGAACTCGTCAGCAAGGCCGCCACCTCACGCCGCGAGGCTTTTGCCACCTGGATGACCAGCCCGCAGAACGATTACTTCGCCATGAGCTACGCGAACCGCATCTGGGGCTACCTCACCGGCACCGGCGTCATCGAGCCGCTCGATGACATCCGCGCCGGCAATCCGCCGAGCAATCCCGAGCTGCTGCAATACCTCACGAATGAATTCATCCAGAGCGGCTTCAACGTGCGCCATTTGATGAAGCTGATCGCCAACAGCCGCACCTACCAGCTCAGCCTCGCCACGAACAAATGGAACGAGGACGACAAGATCAACTACAGCCACGCCAAAGCGCGTCGCCTGCCTGCCGAGGTGCTCTTTGACTCCGTCTTCGCCGTCACCGGCAGCATGCCAAACATCCCCGGCGTGCCCAAAGGCACTCGCGCCGCCGCTTTGGCCGATGCGCAGATCAAACTGCAGGACGGCTTCCTCACCAACTTCGGCCGCCCTGCCCGTGAAAGCGTGTGCGAGTGCGAACGCAGCAACGACGTCAATCTCGGCCCCGTCATGGCCCTCATGAGCGGCCCGACCGTCGGCGATGCCATCAGCGACTCGAACAACGCCATCGCGAAACTCACCGCCGAGATCAAAGACGACAAACAGCTCATCGACGCCGTCTTCATGCGCATTTTGAACCGTCACGCGACCGAGAAGGAAATCAGCGCCGCGCTCGAAAGCATGGCCGGACTCGATTCCGAGCACAAAACACTCGCCGCCACGCTCCAGGCCAAGGAAGTCGAGCAAAAGCCCGTCATCGCCAAAGCCGAGCAGGATCGCCTCGCGGCCATCAAAGCTGCCGAAACCGAACTCACGGCCTACAAAGCCAAAATCGCCCCCGAAGTCGCCAAAAAGGAAGCCGCACGCCAGGCCGCCATCCAAGCCGCCGAAGCCAAGGTGAAGGCCGCTTTCGACACCGCGCCCGCGAATCAGCCGAAATGGGAAAACTACCTCGATCTCACCACCGAATGGCAGTTGCTCGATCTCAAGGTCCAACGCGCTGGTGGCGTCGAGAAGCTCGAACGTCTCCCTGATGGCAGCTTCCTCGCCACCGCTTTGCCTGAAGGCAAGCAAAGCGCCGGAAACTACCTCCTTCTCGGCAAATCCGACCTCCAAGGCATCACCGGCATCAAACTCGAAATGCTCCCCGATGACCGCCTTCCTTCCAACGGCCCCGGCACCGCCCCCGATGGCAATTTTGTCCTCGGCGAACTCGTCGTCACCACCGACGCCGCTGATGCGAAACGCAAACGCGGCTCCGGCGTCGCCCAAACGCTCAAAAACCCGAAAGCCGACTTTGAGCAGGCCAACTTCCCCGTCACCGAAGCCCTCAAAAAAGGCAATCGCGACCGCGGCTGGGCTGTGAGCCCCGACACAGGCTTCCGTCACGAGGCCATTTTCAGCTTCGAGAAGCCCGTCAGCAACGAAGGCGGCACCAGTTTCAGCATCCAGATGACCAGCAACTTCCAGAACGGCAAATACAACCCCGGCCGCTTCCGCCTCTGGGTCACCACCAGCCCCACCATCCGCTTCGGCGTCCCCAAAACCGTCGCCGACGCCGTGAAAGCGATGAAACGCACCCCCGAACAAACCGCCGACCTCACCGCCCACTTTCTCAACCAATTCCGACCCTACCAAACCGAGCGCAAAACCCTCGCCAACGCCAAACGCCCGCTGCTGGTCGATCCCCAGCTCATCGCCCTCGAAACCAAGCACACCGAGTCGCAAAAGCCCATCGCCCTCGACCCCAAACTCATCCAACTCCGCCGCGACAGCGACCTCAGCGCCAAACAGCTCACCAACAAGCGCCTGACCGCCGCGCAGGACCTCGCCTGGGCCTTGATCAACTCACCGGCGTTCTTGTTTAATCACTAAGCAGCCCTGTTGCGCCATAGGATGAGAGATGACATTCTATGGCGTGGGAATTTTGAACTCAGATCGGTTTCTTCGTGAGCTTGCAGAACGTCAATTCAAGCTCGGGGTCACTCTTCCAATTACGTGGGCATCAGCTGCTCGACGGCTGCTCATTTCTGCGGATGTGCTCGCTGTAGCAATAATCGCATCAGAGTCACGTCAGCTACGCCGTATGGAATCGCCAACGTATTGGCGATCTGGCTCACGAACAATCGAAGGTGAGGAATTGATTGATTCCGATATTCTGAACACCAGCAGCGTTTGGGCCATGCTGATTGCCCTCGCATTCGAGAACGTTCTGAAGGGAATTATCGTCGCGAAAGAGTTGCCCAATCTTAAAGACGGAGAAAAGAACCCAATACACGGACACTCACTGCTCCAACTGGCTCAGAGGGCTAAGGTTACCATTTCTGAAGATGATGCTAATCTTCTAAAGGAGCTCACCGAGTTTAGCGTTTGGAAAGGAAGGTATAACGTGAAGGAGTGTATCCGAGCAGGAGGCGGAGGCAAGACTCGTTTAGCTGGAGGCGCGTGGCGC
>NZ_JACSRD010000269.1 GCF_014879935.1 Prosthecobacter sp. | reverse complement strand
AGCCCCCCAGCGTACTCCCCATCCAAACTCCCCTCACGCACCCTCCGCGCAGCGGCTCAGTTCAACAGATGTGTTGAGCGCAGATCAGGCGATCAGTTTGGCGGGCTGAAGCCCTGGACTACATTCAGGCGGCGAGCGCTTGCAGAAGAGCCTCCTCACAGGCCTCCACGCGGATCATGCGCCTCAATTTCACGCGGGTGCGATGGGCGGCGACACGCATCGCCGACGTGCGGTGGGCCTCGGAGCCACTCAGCCCGGCTTCAAAGGCCATCCAGGCAGCAGGCTTCGAGGTTTGGTGAAGACGTGAGAGGCAGCGATCCAGCACGGAGCGGGCCCACTGCCGGTCCATGTCCTCCGCCGGTGTGCCCGCAGCGGAGAAATCGAAGCCCTCCTCGACAAGTGAATCGAGTGATTCGAGCCTTTGACCGCCGCCGCGGCGCTGGCGCGAACGATGGCGGTGCAGATTCATGATCATCCAGCGCAGGGTACGCAGCAGCCAGGCTCTCTGCATCTCCTCCGTACGTGCGGCGAGCGACATGATCATGCCAAGACGGAACATCCGCAGGAACAACTCCTGCACCACGTCCCAAGCCTCATGCTCGTCGCAGCCACGCAAGCGGGCGAAGCTCACCAAGTTGAGCTGGTGGCGGCGATACAAGTGATCACAAACGTGATCGACCGGACTGCCTGCTGTGCGGACGACGGACATAAGGACGGCTGGGGTGTCGCGGGCGCTCCGGGACCGATCAAGGATTTGTGTCCACCTCGATCCGGAAGAACTTGCGGTTGTTCGGGCAAATCGTGATGCGCCAGGCGGTGAAGACGGCATCATTGGTGATGCCGCGGTCGCGGGCATCGCCGTAGCTGACGAGGTTACCAGCAGCATCGATCATGCGCACGTCGCTGGATTGGAAGTCGTTGTCGTTGGCGACGAAGAGGAAGTAGTCCTCGGTGCTGGCCGTGGAGGTGTCTGGCACGAGCGACATACCTTCCATCTTCTCGTTCACGGTGAACTGGTTCGGCGCGGCGGTGTTGGTGTTGAAGCCAAACTTCGCGAGGTCGGTGCTGGAGAGCAGGTTGACCACGACGGTGCTGCGGGCCGGTGTGATGGTGGTGCGCAGCGTGCCGGAGGGGCTGATCTGGTTTCCTTCGGCGTCGTAGAGGCCGAGGATGTTCGTGGCGGCGGAGAAGTCCACGAGATCGACGGTCTTGGTGACGATGGGATCGGTGGTTCCTTTGCCGAGGCCATTTCCATCACGCGGCAGCATGAGGAACTGCGTATTGCTGAGGGCGACGATCTCGGACTGCGCAGCCGTAGTGTCGAGTGCGGAGCCATTGCCGTTCAAGTCATAGCGAGGGAGCTGCACGGCGTATTCGCCGATGAGCACGGGATTCTCCAGGTTCGCACCGGCGATGTCGTAAACAAAGAGGCGGGTGTTGTAGCGTGTTGGCGCGGCGGCGCCGTCCTGAATGGTGGCGCTTTGCAGCAGGGCAAAGAGGCGTGAGTTGTCAGGTGAGACGGAGAGGCCTTCGAGACCCTGATTGTTGCGGCGGCCGTTGGTCGGAGCCGTGACAGCGTCAAAGTTCAGCGTGCCAACCGGGCGGTGCGGCTGTGCAGCAGCGGGAAGCTGAATGATGCGCGTGAACTGCTTCGAGCTGTTGAACCGGGCGATGTAGGCACCGTATTCGTCCGAGACGAAACCGGAGCCGTCGGCGAAGACGTGGATGGCCTCGGCGTCGAAGCTGATGAGATTTTCCGTGGCTCCACCCGGACCGTTGGCCGCAGGCGCGGTGCCAACGCTCTGGCCCATGACGGTGTTCACCGCCACGGCATTGAGTCCTGTGGTGAACTTCATCGTAGAGCCATCCAGGTAGGTGAACTTCGTCGTGCTGCTGTAGCTCGGCACGATCTGATTTTGAGCGACCGGACCTGCGCCGTAGTAGGGCGTGAAGGTGAAGGGCACCTGATGCACACGAGCGGCATAGTTGGAGAAGATGGCACCGCTGTTGTAGCCGCGATCTGGCAGGACGTTGAAGGTGCCGTTGAACTGGCCGGTGCCGCTGTTGTAGTTCCAGCCGGTGATGGAGAGGCCGGAAGAGGCTCCCATTGTTTCGCCAAAGCTGTCGAGAGCTTCACCCGTGAGCCTGCCCGAGCCGACCATGCCATGATTGGTGATGGTGAGCTGGTCGATAGCACCGCGTCCGACCGCTGCAGTGAACGGCGTGAGGTAGGTGAACGGCCCCTGCGTGGTCGGCAGAGGGTTGCAGAAGATGCGGAAGCGGACGGCGGTCTCGTTGCCATTCACGGTCTCGGTGATGACTTCGTAGTCCATGCCTGGTGTGGCATTGGCCCAGGCAATCAAGTCCTCGGAGCACTGGAGGTAGCCGGGGAAGACGGTGCTGGTGAGGTAGGTGAAGCGGAACTCGAGATCACTGCCGTTCATCGTCACGGTGGGCAGGTTGTCACGATCACCACCGCTGTTGGGATTGGCGTTGAAGAAGTATTCCAAGGAGTCAGGCACGCCGTCGTTGTCGGTATCACCACCCGCGGTGCCGGTGAAGCCATTCTGCGCCAGCCAAGCGGCGAAGGTGGCCGGACCGCTCAGCACGTTGTCCGTGCGGAAGGCGAGCTGTTGGATGCGGGTGTCTTGTGCCACTGGCGTGTCAGCCACGTTGTAAGCGGTGGCGAGGCTCGGATGGCGATACACGAGGTAGTCGGAGAAGGCTTTTTGCTCGCCGAGGGCATTGGCAGGCACGTTGGCAGCGGCTGTGAAATCAAGCGCCTCGCTGATCGGAGCGGAGAGGCTGCCGTCAGTCAGCAGGTAGCGGAAATTGTCGGCGTTGGCCTTGATCGGGTAGCCATCGCCGCCGTTCGCGGTGAAGTTCAGGCTGACACAGGCGATGGTGGCAGGTGCCGAGGGCAGCACAGCACCATTTTCGACGATGCGAGCCGTGATGTGACCGGCATCGTTGACGAGCGCGATAGAACGCACCTTGGAACCAGCGGGTAGCGTGGAGTCATACGAGAAACGAATGTTGCCGACCTGCGGATAGCCGCCGCTTTGGACCGTGGGGCCACTGCTGAGTCCTGCCGCGAAGTTCAGGATGGCAAGGAGGCCGCTTGGCGTGGTGTCAAAGGCCATCAGCTTGTTGTCGAAACGCAGAGCGTTCTCAATGTCGAGCAGCGAGATGCCTTTCGCGGGCTTGCCGGTGATCGGATTGGCCAGCGGGGCCACTTTGCTACCATCGGCAAGCACCGAGCCGAGCGAGGCACGGATGCCGCCACCATTCTTCAAGGAGAAGACGGCCTCCGCCGCGCTCAAGCCAAGTGCGGTGCGTGCCTTCCAGGCATTGGCATCAGCCGTGATGTTGCCCTGATTGACCTCCTGGGTGCGGCCAAAGACGCGGTCGCCTTCAAGATACACATCGGTGTAGCCATACACGCTGCTGTCCTTCGCCACCACGATGCTGTTGAGCGCATTCGTGATGTTTTGCACAGCGGTGCCGATGGTGCTGCCGGCGATGATGGTGGCGGCGTTGTTGGCCGTGGCATAGGCTGCCTGCAGATTGGCTTCGGTGGAAGCGTAGGCCCCGTTGATGACATTGTTGAGGTTTGGCAGGATAAGAACGCCATCGGCATCGAAATCGACGACAAGGCGGCCCAGGTAGCTGAACTCGGTGTCGGTGGTGACGATGAGCGTCGGTTTGCCATCCGCACCAGCGGTGACGATCGGGTAGGCATCCGCGATGAAATCAGCGTCGTGGCCGTTGAAGCCGACAGCGACATCGTTCGCATCTCCCATGCGTTCATGACCGCCACCCGCAACCATGATGTCGATGCCGGAGACGAGACCGGCGAGGTCTTTGTTTCGCTGAAGCGTGTCGAGCTGATCGACGAGGATGATCTTGTTCACGCCGAGGCCTTGCAGCGCGGTGATGGCACCTTGGAGATAGGCGGCGACTTCCTGGAGATCGCTGGTGGCAGCGTTGGCGTCATCTTTGGGCACCGTGCCGTTCGGGGAGGTCTTGGTGAGCAAATCCCATGTCGTGGCACCGACGATGCCGACTTTTTGACCGCTGATGGTCTGCACGGCATACGGGGCGATCTTGGCCTTGATGGCGGAGGTTTCAGAGCCGGCGATGGCACCACCCGTGCCGCCGAGTGTGGTATCGGCACGAGCTTTGAGGGAGCTGTCGCCGGTAAAGTCGAGATTCGCGGTGATGAAAGGGAACTGCGCACCAACCCAGGCACCCGATGGGAAGAAGGCACCGGAAAGAACGGGCGATCCGAGGTCAAACTCATGATTGCCGAGCGCGGAGGCATCCGTGCCAAAGGCATTCATGATGGCGAAGTCTGGGCGTCCAAGCGCGGTGGAGCCGATGCCAGCGACGGCGCTGAGAGAAGGATCCGCACCCGCGATGAGCCACGGGCCGGGGATGAAGCTGTCACCTTCAGCGAGCACGAGCGTGTTCGCATACTGGTCGTCGAAGCGATCAATCATCGCGCCCATGATCGGCGCGGTCTGAATGCCGAGCAGGCCGCTCTCGCCGTAGTAGTGGAGCACTTGCAGCGTGTAATCGGTCGCAGGAGTGAGCTCGAAAACGCTCAGCGTGTTGCTGACCTCGTTCGTCACGAGCACGAGCGGGCGGCCGCTGGGGCTGTCGCTCTCGGAGACGACAACGATGCCTTCAGGATTGAAATCGCCGCTGCGCACCAATGAGGTGACGTAGGTCGGTGCGAGCGGATTGGTGACATCAAACACGAGGGTGAGATGCGAGCGCTCCAGGCCGACGAAGGCGAAGGTGCGGGCGCCGAGTGTCGCCACGGCCACGCCTTCGGGTTCGGGGCCTTTGTTGTCGCTGCGAGTGTCGTCAAAGTTGCTGCCGTGCAGCGAGGCGGCGATCATTTCGATCATGTCGCCGCTGTCGAAGACGAGGGTTCCGGTCGAGTCGAGAATCGAGAAGCTGCGAGCGCCATACATGAGGATCTCGTCGATGTCGCCGTCGTTGTCCGTATCGCCACGCAGGCCGGGCAGGTTGGAAACCGTGAGCTTGCCGAGGTTGGCGTTGAGTTTCAAATCGGCCTCGTTCGGGAAGACGGCGTTGTCGAGATCGTAACCGGCATTGTTGACAGTGGTGGTCTCATTCGGAGCGATGAAGTCATTGCGGTCATCGCCTTCATTCGCGGTCACGTAGTAGGTTTGACCGCCGGAGGAGAAGGAGGCGATGGCGTCCGGCATATAGAGGCCGAATACAGGCTGGCCGGTGCGCGGGTTTTTCATGCTGTCGGCGTCGCTGAAGTCGGCGCGGAGGGTGGCGAAGTTCTTTTTGCCAAGCGGAGCCACGCTGGTGAAGGTGGCGGTGGCGATGTCGAGCACGGCGACCGCATTGGCCTCCTGCAGCGTGACCATGGCCTTCGTGCCATCGGGCGAGATGGCGAGGTATTCCGGCTCAAAGTCCGTGGAAGGCACGCCATCGTCAAAGAAGCGAACGCCAGCCGTTTTGAGAGCAGCGGTCTGAGCATCGAAGGCGGTGAAATCGGCGGTTTGCACCGTTCCAGCCACACCCGCGGCATCGACGGCGATGATGCTCACCGTGCCTAGTGCTGCATCGGGCACAGCGGTCTCGATGGTGACTTCCGGCGTGGAAAGCTCGCCCTCATTGCAAACGAGCAGCTTCGAGCCATCGGGAGTGAAAGCGATGTGATCCGGCACCACGCCGACCGTGGCGTGACTGATCAGCGCACCCGTGGCGGCATTGAGGAAGACCACATGACCGGCGCTAGTCTTTGGATTGTTGATGATCGCGGCGGCGAGCACGCTGGGGTTGCTGCCACTGCCTTTGCGCACGGCCACGGACGAGATGTCATCGCTGGTGATGGCAGGAACGCCGAGTGTGGACGGTGTGATGGTGTTGATGAAGACCGGAGCCGCAGGATCAGCGAGGTTCACGACCTGGATGCCGGTGCCAGAGGAGGCAAAGGCGCGATCCGAAAGCGGATCAAAGGCCGGAATCTCCGCACCAGCGAGAGCGATGCTACCTTTGACGGCGGAGCTGAGCGAATTGCTCGCGGGGAAGACGACGGGCGTGGTGTCATCATTGCTGATCGTGCCCGTGCCGGTCGCATCCGTGATGGTGGCGGTGCCGGCGGTGTTCACCACGTTCGAAAGCGTGACGATGAAGGTTTCATTAGCCTCGACTGCGGTGTCGCCGGTGATGGAAACACTCACATTCTGCGTCGTGGAGCCGCCCGCGGTGAAAGTGAGCGTGCCGGAGGCGGCGGTGTAGTCACTGCCAGCCGTCGCGGTGCCGTTTGAGGTGGCGAAATCGACGGTGAAGGCTCCGTTGCGGTCGCTGCGGGTGACGGTGAAGCTCAGTGTGCTGCTGCCGCTGTTGCCTTCACTGAGGCTGGCATCGCTGATGACGATCGTGGTGTCGTTTTGCGAGGCGGAAACCGTCGTGCCGGGCGAGCCGATCTCATCTGCATCGGTGAGGGCGACGAAGGCACCATTTGTGCCGACGGCACTCAGCGTGGCGAGGCTCACGTTGTCGGCTCCGACGGAGTTGTCGAAGGTGGCAAAGGGTGTCGCGACGGGTGAGGCACCAAAGAAGACCTTCGCCTGACGGACGTTGTTGCCATCGTAGAGCACCACGGCATCACCACCGGTGCTCAAACCGGCACCGGAGCCGGTGTAGCTGCCGATTTGCAGCGACGGCGGAGGTGTCGTGCTGAACCAGGTGCTGCGGAAGGTGGCGATGGTCGTCACGGGCGTGGCCGTTTCGAGGAAGATGACGGATTCACCTGGCGCGATGCTGGTGACGCCGGTCAGCGAAAGTGCTGCGGCGGGCGATTCGGAGCTGTCGTCCATTTTCCAGCCGCTGATGTCCACTGCACGAGCACCGGTATTGGTCACTTCAAACCAGTCGGCGAGATAATTGCCATTACCGCTCCCCCAGGCCGCGACTTCGGTGATGCGCAGCACGCCAGGAGCCGCAAAACCGGGCGATCCGACCTCCAGCGCGTTGCTGGAGGAAATCGCTCCGTTTGTGCCGACGAGGCTCAACTGCGAGATCGTGGTCTCATTGAGGCCGCGGGTGTTGTCAAAGGTCTGGAAGGGCGAAACGGCATCCGAAGCACCAAAGGACACGCTGGCCATCAACGTGCCTGCGGCGTTGTAAATGTTCACGCCATCGCTCGTGGAGCTCAAACCGAGGCCGGAGCCGGTGTAGGAGCCGATTTGCAATCCGGCGGGTGGATTCGCACCAAACCAGGTGCTGCGGAAAAGCGTGCTCTTGCCAGGAAGATCCGCCGTTTCGATGAAGATGGCGCTTTCACCGGGAGCGAGCGTGGTCACGCCATTGAGCGTGGCGGCGCTGCCGAAGGTGGCGGAGCTGTCGTCGATCTTCCAGCCGGTGATGTCGATGGTGTTGGAGGTGACGTTGGTGATCTCAAACCAGTCGGCGGCCACCGCAGAGTTGCTGCTGGCCCAAGGTGCCACTTCCGAGATGATGATGACCGGCGCGGGCGGTGCCTCAGGCTCCACATCGCTGATGGTGAGCGTGAAATTCACACTGACATCCGGCGTGGTGCCGACCGTGCTGTCATCGGCATTCACAGTGACGGCGTAGCTGCTCTTTGTCTCGAAATCGAGCGTGACACCGGCTTTGAGGAAGAACTCGGTGCCGGTGAGCTCAAACGAGGCCGCATCGGCTCCGCTGAGGCTCAGCGTGTTCGTGCCGAGGCCGTCGTCGGTCACGAAGATGTCTCCCAGCTTCACGCGGGAAGCGGTGCTGCTGTTTTCCGGCAGCGTGGTGGTGGCGTTATCCACGATGACCGCCGTCGGTGCCGCATTTGGCACTGTGGACGGCCCATAAACCCAGAGCTGCGGGTAGTCGATGCTGCCGCCGCCATTTTCATTCACCACATAGATGAAGCCCGCGCGATCCATCGTGATGCCTTCATGCTGCTGACCGGCTGGTGTGAGCGGATTGCCCGGATCAGAGCTGATGTTCAGCGTGCTGGTGATGACGCCGCTGCGGTCCACATTGACGATGCGGGCATCTTCCTGGCCGATGACGATGAGATTCCCCGCCTGTGGCTGGCCGCTCATGGAAGGCAGATTCGAAAGGGCAAACACATCCGCCGTGTCCGTCATGCCGAGCAGAGCTGGGTCAAAGAGGTTCGTGGAGTTCACCGTGGTGGGCGATCCGTTCGTGGCGGTGCCGGCGACGAAGTCCACGCCGGTCTGGAAGATGCCGATGGGCGAAATTTCCTTCAAGCAGACGAAGCCGCTGGTCTGCGGGTCCCAGGAGAGACCTTCCGTGCCGGTGTTATCGACGAATGTGCCGATTTTCACCGTTTGAGCACCGCTGCGGCTCAGCGTGGTGCCGGCGGCATAAGTGAACTTCACGAGCTGGCGGTCACGCTCCTCGCTCATGACAAACTGGCCGCCGCCGATGTAGGTGAGGCCTTCGGGATCATAGAAATCAGTGCCCTGCGGGCTGCTGCCGAGCGCCAGCGTCATCGTGTCGATGAGCTGGCCGGTTTTGGAAACCTGTGTGATGGCGCGGCCACCATCGCCCGTGATGAAGAGCGTGTCTGTGTCCCAGTTGTAAGTCACCGCCGAGGCTTCCTGGCAGAGGAAATTGTGAACCGGTGTGCCTGGAGGCAGCGCGGTGCGTGTCGGCTCCGGCAGATTGATGCGGGCGATGCGCACGTAGTTCGCCAGATTCACCGCCGTGGGGCCGGTGGTGACGGTGACGACGGCTGCGGCGCTGTCTGCGGGGCCGCCGACATTCGTCGCACGCACCCAGTAGCTCGTCGTGGTGGTGAGTGCGGGCGTGGTGAAGCTGCTGCTGTTGGTGCCAACCGGCGTGGAGGTATCGCCGCTGTTGCCTTGATACCATTGGAAGGAAGGCGCGGGGAAGCCGGCGGCGGTCACGCTGAGCGTGGCGGTGTAGCCGGTGGCGATGGTGACGCTCGCAGGATGCGTGGTGATGCTCGCGGGCACGATGTCATCATTGAGGATCGTGCCGGTGCCTGCGGCGGTCTGGATCACCGTGGCTCCGGTGCTGTTCACGAGGTTCGAAAGCGTTATGATGATGGTTTCATCCGCCTCGGAGGCCGTGTCGCCATTCACCGTGATGTCGATGTTTTGCGAAGCGGAGCCACCATCCGTGAACGTGAGCGTGCCGGAGGCCAGCGTGGCGAAATCCGTGCCGCTGGTGGCCGTGCCGCCGGTGACGGCGTAATCGACCGTGAAGGCCGTGACGGTGTCAGAACGCGTGACGGGCAAGGAAAGCACCGTGGTGCCGCTGTTGCCTTCATTGATGGAGGCGTTCGCGAGGCTCACCGTCGGGATGATGGCGCCTTGATTGCCCGGCGAGCCGGTATCGGTGGCCGGAGAGACTGCGGTGAAGCTGCCGTGATTGCCGGGGATGCCCGTGGCGGCGGTGTAGCGAGGAGTCGCGGTGTCGGAAGCCGGAACCCAGATCAAAGCCTGCGAATCCGCCGAACCACCACCAGAAGGTCCCGCATGACCACCGGTAGAAGGAGAACCATCTTCCTTCGTGAAGCCAGCGATGCCGTAGCTGAAGTAGAAGAGCTCATTCTGACCCGCATCGAAGAACGAGATGCCATCATTTTGTCCAAGGCCCGGCGCACCCGTGCTCGTGAAGACCTGCACCGTCGGCGCGAGGCCCCACCAGGCGCGGAAATCGGCTGCCGGTGTCGCGGTGAAGATCACCGACTCGCCTGCGGCAATGCTGGTGCCCGGAGGAAGCTTGTAAGCCTGCGCCGCCGCACCTGAGCGACCGCTGTCATGCCAGGAGTAGCCGCTGATGTCTTTCGTCATGCCGCTGATGTTTGTCAGCTCCCAGTAGTCATTCGCTGTCGTGGGCTTCGTGGCGGATTGATTCGACTGCACCTCGGTAAGCATGAAGCTGGTGTCGAGCACGTCGCCATCGTCTGTCACGGTGAGGGTGGAAGTCGGTGTGGTGGCATCCGCGGCGCTCGCGGTGATCGTCACCGTTTTGCTGCCATCCGGGAAGGTATCATTCACAGCGGTGACGTCGAAGTTCGCGCTCGTTTGATTCGCCAGGATGGTCACCGTGGCAGGAACGGTCGCCTCCGTGGTGTCGCTGGAGCTCAGCGTGACCACGAGATCGCTCGTGCCGCTCGTCGCACGGCTCACCGTGCCGACGGAGGCCGGATTCGTGGCGCTTTCCGAGAACGAAGAAGCCGTAAAGCTCAGCGAAAGCGTGATCGAAGGTCCGCTGCCAAAGCTGAGCCCGGAAGAGCCCGGCGTTCCATTCACCGCGATGTAGCGGCGGCCCGCGCCGAAGCCAAACGCCGGATCAATCACCGCCGACTGCGTGGCCGTGCCACCTGCCGAAGCACCCGCGTGTCCACCGATGGAAGGCGAGCCGCTGCTCAAGGTGAAACCGCCCGCCACATAGGAAAAGCTCGTCACCGTGGCACCGGAGGTATTGAAGAGATGAACCTGATCATTTTGACCGAAACCTGGCCCCGTAGGGCTAGCGATGATCTGCACCGTCGGCGCGATGTTCCAAAGCGTGCGGAAAGCCGCCGCATCCGCAGCCGTGGTCAGCACGATCGACTCACCCGGAGCGATCATCGTTCCCGCCGGGATCGTCACCGCCGCCGCATCATTCGGATTCGCGCTGTCATCGTCCCACTTCCAGTTTCCGATGTCCTGCGTCGTCACACCGACATTCGTCAGCTCCCAAAAGTCACCGCCCGTGGCGTTTGAGTTCACTTCAGTGATGATGAGCTGTGGGATTTCCACTGGAGCTAGCACCACGCCTCGGAAAGCGGTGTTCGTCCCTGCTGTGGCGACCAATGTTGGTGTTGCAGTCATGGCCGCGTTGTAGCCGGAGGCGTCAACGAGGCTGACTAGCGTATCGGCACCGGTGCCATTGTCACGTGTCGCGTAGAGAGTCACTGTCGTGCCGTTCACAGAACCGGTGAGGCCGCGGTAGTCATCCGCAGTGACTCCGATGGTGTTGTTCTTGGTCCAGGTGCCTCCGACGAGGGACCATTTCGTCAACGCGCCTGCTCCGTCATCCGCGATGTAAAGCGTATCGTTGCCAGCCACACCCGTATCAAGGTCCGCAAAGAAGAACTGGTAGCTGCTGGGATTGTCCGTGTCGTTCATGCCCGGAAGCCGCGTGGTCGTCTGGCCGGCCGTCGTCGGCAGGCCGGTGCCGACGGCGCTCACGCCTTTGAAGGAGTTCGTGCCGGAGCCGCTGCTCACATAGAGCTGGCCGTCGAAGATGCCGAGGCTGCGATTGTTCACGGTGCTGCTGCTGACGATGGTGCCGGAGCCGTTTCCGCCGAGAGCCAGGTAAATGATGCCTGTGTTGGCTCCTGAGGCCCAGAAGCCCTGTCCATCCGTGCTCGTCGCGCCGCGGATGTTGTCCGCACTGAAGCTGGTGGTCGTTGTGCTGCTGTTGACGGAGCCGTCTGCTGCCACTCGTCCAATGACACGCGCGACTGTCGTCGTGGCGCTGCTCGTGATTGAGGCGACTCCCGGAGCTGAATCGTATCCAGTGACAATGATGTACTGCCCGTCGGATGAGCGCGACATCAGCCCGCCCGAGCTGGCGCTGCCGCTGGCCGTGATGGATTGATTGGCGCCGCTGTCTGCCGTGGGAAGCGCGATGCTCTGCACCAACGCACCTGCGAAAGTGTACTCATCCAGGAAGACCTCGGTGGAGGCATTTGTCAGCGCTGCCGATCCAGTGCCGACACGATAAATGACAACATTCCCCGGCGTGAACTGCGCCGCATTCAGCGACGTGGCTTGGTGAATCATGCACGCCGCGCTGAAGGCGGCTACGAGTGACTTGAGAGCTTTGAATCGCGTTTTCATGACAGTGGGTGGCTTGAGGCGCGCGATTCATGGATGCGCTTTGAAATCGCGCTCGCGATTGCGTGTGACCTTTTCGCCAAGAATTCACCGCAGGTGACAGCCCTGTTGCCGTCACAGTGTTTTAGACTTCACATCACCTCAACTCAGCGTCAAAACGGTCACATTGAGCTGAGGCGACGCATCAACGCACGTTGCACCGATCCAGATCGCGGTTCTCAGTTTGCCGCGAACGCACAGCCCACGATCACAGCGACAAGGATCAACCAGCCGAGACCAATCATGCCCCATGACTCCGGGTCAGGACGGCAGCGGTTCAGCGTCGCCACACGCACGCTCCAGGTGCCCAACGGACCGAGCAGACGCCCCAGAAGTTGTTCCCAGAATGGATTCACTTGCGGAAGATGAAATAGACCGCGCCGCACATGCAGAGGGCGGCCCAGAGGTAGTCCCACTTGAGCGGCTGCTTCATGTAGAACAGCACAAAGGGCACGAAAACCGTCAGCGTGATCACCTCCTGGATGATCTTGAGCTGCGGCAGGTTCAGGGCGGTGCTGCCGATGCGGTTGGCCGGCACCTGGAGCATGTATTCGAAGAAGGCGATGCCCCAACTGAGGAATGCGGCGATGAACCACGGTTTCGCCTTCATGTCCTTCAGATGCGCATACCAGGCGAAGGTCATGAAGACATTCGACGCCACCAGAAGTCCCACGGCTTTGATCATCGGCCAGTTCATGGTCAAAAGAAGCACACCAGCTCACACACCACCCGCCAGGGCCGATCCACGCACCAGCAGGTCGAGGAAACGCTCCTCGAACGCCTCCTGACTGCTCACCTGCATGAAGTCGATGCGATGACTGGCGCACTCGCGGGCGAGGTTCTCGGAGAAAGCGTCAAAAGTCTCGACGTAGCGCTGCACATCGCGCTTGGTGAGCCAGAAACGGCGGCGTTCGCCGGTTTCGACCTCGGTGAGCTCCAGTTCGCCTTCGATCTCCGGCTGGCGCTCCTCGGGGTGGACGATTTGGAGGAAATGATTCTCCCCCGGCCAGGCCGAAACACGGGCCACGGCCTCGGTGGCGCTGCCGATCTCCTGCCCGAAGAAATCGCTGATGATGAAGATGATGCCGAAGCGCTGCTTGCTGGGCCGGAACTCCTCAAAGCAGCGCTTCATGTCGGTGAGACCGTCGAATTTCAGCTTCGACACGGCCTGGATGACTTTCTCGATGTTCCCCTGCCCTCGCAGCGGCGGCAGTTCCTGATGCACGCCGCTGCTCATGGAATAAACACTCACCCGCTGCTGGGCGCTGAGCGCCAGATAGGCCAGCGCCACGGCGAAGCGCAACGCCTGCCGCCGCTTCTCTGGAAAGGGCTCCGCCATGGAGGTGCTCGTATCCAGCAGGATGTGCAGGTTCAGCTCCTGCGTTTCCTCGTAGAGACGCACGAAAAGCTTGTCGAGCCGCGCATACAGGCGCCAGTCGATGGCACGGTAGTCCTCACGCGGCGTGTAGTGGCGGTAGTCCTTGAACTCGCGGGTGAATCCCGTTGCAGGAGTTGATTGCGAGCCACGCCGCATCAACTGCCGCCGCTTTCTCAAACGCAACGCCAGCACCCGCAGCCGGTCGAGGAAAGCGGCGTCGAACAGGTCTTCACGTTCAAGGGTGTCGGGCATGCGGAGTGTCGGATCAGCCATCCAACGGCGGCGTGCCCATAGCTGCCGAGCAAGCCGACGAAATCAACCGCACGAAACGACAGCCTTGCATCGCCGGGTGTTCCCGCGCACAAGAGCCGCGTGAGAACCCGCCTTTCGAGCCGCCAGCAGGGCTTCAGCAGCCTGACTTGCCTCGGCTACATCGCCATCGTGACCCTGCTGGTGGTCGGAGCCCAGGGCGTGTATGTGGCTTTGAAGAATCACGAGCCGCTGGAGATCGCAGTGGCCGCCTACATCGCGCGGAAGCCAGACGCCGAATGGCTGGTCCTCAAGGAGGGAAAAGTCTGCCTCGGGGAGGCGGCCTACAAGTCGCGCATGGGAAACGTTTCCGAGATCTTCGTTCCCGTGCGTCCCGTCGGCGAGTCTCCCGGTGCGCCGATTCACATCCTGCTGTCCACCGATGACAAAGCCGTGGTGAGAGCCTTGGAGAACTTGAGCCACTCCGGTGGCACGCAGAGGCAGAAGTTCGTTGCCGCCTCGCATCAGGCGGACAAGCTGTTCATGCAGAAAGACATCACCGGGCTGGCACGGCATGAGGTGTTCTCGGACTTCCTGACACGGTTCAGACTCTCCAGGCTGGACATGAATCTGGCGGAAGACTTCGTCATTCTGGATGACGCCGCCGTTCCTGAGCTTGCGGTCAGCCTCGCCATGATCGGCGGCGGCCTGCTGATCTGGTTCGTCATGATGGGTTTCATGCTGAGAGACGCCGTGTGGCGCTGGCGCAGGAGACGTGCCTTCCATCGCCAGCAGGCAGGTCTCTAGCCTGCATTTCTCACACTTGTTCTGAGCACGCACTCATCGGCAGAGGTTGGAGTGTAGCCTTTAGGC
>NZ_JACSRD010000156.1 GCF_014879935.1 Prosthecobacter sp. | reverse complement strand
CGCGGACGGCGTTTTATCGAAAGTGGCGCCTATTTTGTCCATCGAAGCGCCGAGAATGGTTGTTTGGGGTCAAAAACAGGCGTTTTCAGGCCATCCAATCCATTGAAGGTGGTCAAGTGGGCCAAAAAAGGCCTGTTTTTGATTGCGATTTTCCAATTCAACCGCACTTTTGCCACTGAAATCGCAATTTTCACCCCAAAAGCTCATGAACCCACCCAAAATGGACGGCGCTCAAGCCCTCATCAAAACCCTCGCCGATCTCGGCGTCGAATACGTCTTCGGTTATTCCGGTGGCGCGGCCATCCCGATCTTTGACGCCCTCCAGACCGTGAAGACGGACATGAAGTTCATCCTCGTCCGCCACGAGCAGGGCGCGGTCCACATGGCGGATGGTTACGCCCGCGCCACGGGCAAGCCGGCCGTCGTTCTCGTCACCTCCGGCCCCGGCGCTGGCAATACCGTCACCGGCATCATGACCGCACAGATGGACAGCGTCCCGATGATCATCCTCTGCGGCCAGCAGGTCACCTGGATGCTCGGGAAGGACGCCTTCCAGGAGGCGGACATCTTTAATATCACCAGCCCGGTCGTGAAGCATAACTTCCTGGTGAAGAGCTCGAACGCCCTGCCGCGCATCGCCCGTGAGGCCTACCACATCGCCACCACCGGCCGCCCCGGCCCGGTGCTGATCGACATCCCGAAGGACATCAGCCAGGGAGCCTTCACCGGCACCTTTGACGAGCCGATGGACCTGCCTGGTTACCATCCCGAGGACAACTTCAAGATCGACCAGTCCCGCATCAAGGAGGCCGCCAGCCTCATCGCCGCGGCGAAGCGTCCAGTCATTCTCGCCGGTCAGGGCGCGATGATCGCCCGCGCCGACAAGGAACTGCTCACGCTGGCGGAAACGCTCGGCTGCCCGGTCACGACCACGCTGCTGGGCAAGGGTGTCTTCCCGGAAACGCACCCGCTTTCGCTCGGCATGCTCGGCATGCACGGCACCGCGTATGCGAACAAGGCGATATGCGAAGCCGATCTCATCTTCAATGTCGGCTCCCGCTTCGATGACCGCATCATTGGCAAGCCGCACATGTTTGGCCGCAACGCGAAGCTCATCCACATCGACATCGATGCGGCGGAGTTCAACAAGATGATCAAAGTGGACGTCACGATCAAAGGCGACGCGAAAGCCGCGCTCAGCGATCTACTCCCGCACGTCGAAAAACTGCCCACCGAAGACTGGCTGGCCCATCTCGACGGCTACAAGAAGAAATTCCCGCTCACTTACAAGAAGCAGGGCGGCCTGCGCATGCAGCAGGTCATCGACGAACTCTACACGCTCACGAAGGGCAAGGCCATCGTCACCACCGACGTCGGCCAGCACCAGATGTGGGCCGCGCAGTTCTACAAGAACGACGAAAGCTACCACTGGCTCAGCTCCGGCGGCGCCGGCACGATGGGCTTCGGCTTCCCCGCAGCCATCGGTGCTCAGCTCGCCTGCCCGGACAAGCTCGTCGTGGCTATCGCCGGCGACGGCGGCTTCCAGATGACTTTGTTTGAACTCGCCACCGCCGCGATTCACAAGCTGCCCATCAAGATCCTCATCCTCAACAACAGCTACCTCGGCATGGTCCGTCAGTGGCAGGAGTTGTTCTTTGAGAACCGCGAAAGCGGCGTCGATCTCATCGGCAACCCGGACTTCGTGAAGCTCGGCGAAGCCTACGGCATCAAAGGCTGGCACATCCGCCGCCCCGCCGATGTCGAGCGCATCCTGCAGCAGGCCCTCGATTACAACGACGGCCCCTGCATCATCGAAGCCGAGTGCATCAAGGCCGAGAACGTCTTCCCGATGATCCCCGCCGGGGCTGCTCTCGAAGACATGATCCTCGAAGCGCCGAAGCACAAAATGGAAAAACCCACCGGTTCGACCTAACCCGTAGCCCGGACTTTCGAGTCCGGGTTCAATGAGACCGCGCCTCATGCCCTTCAAGCTCATCTACGACAAGGAAGCACGCGATGACTTGAAGGAACTCAAGCCTCACGAGGCAGTCACCATCCTCAAAACCATCGAACTCCAGCTCAGTCACCACCCGGCAGCCGAAACCAACTCACGCAAACTCCTCCGCCCCAATCCCTTCTTCACCTGGGAACTGCGCATCCAGCCATTCCGGGTGTTCTACCAAGTCGATGAAGCCTCCGAGGAGGTTCGCATTCAGCGAATCGGGTGCAAAATCCACAATGACGTTTACCTTCGCGGAGAAAAAATCGAGCTATGAAGACCATTGCCGTGCCCAGCCCCACTGAAACCGAAGTCGCCTGGTTTGCCGCCGCCGCTGAGGGCGCGGTCTGCATCCAGCTCGGCAATGGCCAGCAGTTCGTGCTAGAGCCGCGCGACACTGATTTCGAGCGCGAAGTCGAAAGCCTGCGGAGCAACGACCGCTTCATGGAAACCATCAACCGGCGTTCCAGTGAAACCTTCACCCATGAGGAAATGCTCAGGGAGTTTGGTCTCACATGAAGCTGAACCGCATCATCCACGGCGACGTCCTCGCCGAGTTGAAAAAGCTCCCCACAGCCTGCGCGCAGTCCATCATCGCCGATCCGCCTTACTTCAATGTTCTCGAAGATGAAGCCTGGGACACCCAATGGAAAACAGCCGCCCACTACCTCGCCTGGTGCGAGAAGTGGGTCGGCCAGGCCATGCGCGTCCTTCGCGAGGACGGCCTGTGCTTCATCTTCGGCCAGTTAGGCAAGCGCGAGCACACCTTCCTCCACCTCATGTCCCGCCTCAGTCAGAAGCACCAGTTTCACGATCTCATCATCTGGGATCGTGTGGTGGGCTATGATGAGCGGCGTGACAGCTTCACCCCGCAGTATGAGATGGTCCTCGTCCTGCGGAAAGGGGAGAAGCCCAAGTTCATCAAGGACGCCGTCCGCATCCCCTACGACGAGGCGACGATCACCAAGTATCTGCGCGATCCGCGCTACAAGGACAAGAAGGCCCGCAAAGCCCATCTCGAAGCCGGAAAGTTCGCCACCAACATCCTCCGCATCCCCAGTTTGAAAGGGAACTCGAAGGAAAAGTGCGGCCATCCCTCGCAGAAGCCCGTCAATCTCATCGAGAAACTCATTCTTTGCGCCACCGACAAGGGGGACCTCGTCGTCGATCCCTTCCTCGGCTCCGGCACGACCGCCGCCGCCGCGGAGAAGCTCCAGCGCAAGTGGTTGGGCATCGAGAAGGATTCAAACTACCTCAAGATCGCCCGCAGACGGCTCAAAGCCCCGCGTCCGGCAAAAACACCAGTTGCCGTTAAAGTTAAAAAGACCCGCAAAGCCTCCTAGCCCGGCCTTTCTCCAAATCATAAGTCAAAAATCGTAAATCATAAGTAGCACCCCCATGAGCGACAAAATCCCCGCCACCACCAACAAAAAGCCCTCGCCGCAGGCTGACATCATCAACATCCATACGCTGAGCGTCATGGTGAACAACCAGCCCGGCGTCCTCGGCCGCATCTGCGCGGTGTTCAGCCGCCGTGGCTTCAACATCGAGTCCCTGGTCGTCTCCCAGACGCGTGATCCGCGCTTCAGCCGCATGACCATCGGCATCAGCGGCCACCCCGAGGGCCTGCACCAGATCATCATGCAGGTGAACAAGCTCATCGACGTGATCCACTGCACCGAGCACACCGACCGCGACGCCGTGGCCAAGGAGCTGGTGCTCATCAAGGTCGCCGCCGGTCCGGAACAGCGCACCGAGATCCTGCAGATCGTCGAGCACTACGCCGGCAAGACCGTGGACCTCCAGGAGGACAGCCTCATCGCCATGATCTCCGGCAACACCGACAAGCTGGACGCCGCTGTGCGCCTGCTGGGCAAGTTCGACATCATCGAAACCGTCCGCACCGGCAAAGTCGTGATGGCTCGTGGTCTGACCGAGACGTAAGAACCCATGGCGAATGCCGAATGACGAATGCCCCTGGCGGGCGACGCCTTGACATTCATTCGTCATTTTGAATTCGTCATTCGTCATTTCCCGTCCCCGACAGCCCTCTCAATGAGAATTCTCCACCTCACCCCAGGCACCGGCAATTTCCACTGCGGAAGCTGCCTGCGTGACCATGCGCTGATCAAGGCCCTGCGTGTACGAGGCCACGACGCGCTGATGGCGCCGCTTTATCTGCCGCTGGTGACGGATCGCGAGTTCGGAGCGCAGGAGCTGGGCGTGCAGATCGGCGGCATCTCGCTGTTTTTGCAGCAGAAGTTCCCGTGGTTTCACAAGCTGCCCAGATTCATCCACCGCTGGCTGAACACGCCCGACCATCTGCGCATGGCCGCCAAACGCATGGGCATGACCAGCCCGAAGGTGCTGGGGGAGATGACGCTCGGCGCACTGCTCGGCACGGAAGGCCGCCAGTGGGGCGAATGGCACAAGCTCATCGACTGGATTCGAGCCGAGAAGAAGATCGACGTGATCTCCTTTTCCAACAGCCTGCTTTCCGGTCTGGCGCCGGCGATTGAAAAGGAGCTAGGCATTCCCGTGGTGTGCTCATTGCAAGGCGAGGACAGCTTCCTCGACACGCTGCCCGAGCCTTATCGCGAGCAGTGCTGGGAGGCGATGAAACGCAACGCCCGCAGCGTCCGCCATTTCATCGCGCCGAGCCAGTTCTACGCCGATCACATGCGTCAGCGTCTGCATGCCACCGAAGAGCAGATGAAGGTCATCCCGAATGGCATCGACGCCACCGCCTTCACCACCGCCTCGGCCGATCCGAACTGGCCCACGATCGGCTACTTCGCCCGGATGATTCACGGCAAGGGTCTGACCACGCTGGTCGATGCGTTCATCGATCTGGCGAAGCGGAACACCATCCCGCGCCTCAAGCTGCGCATTGGCGGCTCCAAGACAGCGGCTGATGACAAATACGTGGCCGGACTTCAGGAGAAGATCGCCGCCGCCGGGCTCACCAATCGCGTCGAGTGGCGTCCGAACCTGTCCTTCAAGGACAAGGTGCATTTTTTCCATGATCTGACCGTCTTCTCCGTGCCTGCGACTTATGGTGAGGCCTTTGGTCTTTACGTGATCGAGGCCGCCGCCAGTGGGGTGCCGTTCGTGCAGCCGGATCATGCCGCGTTTCCAGAGCTCCTCCTGGCCACGGAGGGCGGCATCCTGTGCAGGCCGGATGATCCCAAGGCGCTCGCAGACGCGCTGGAATCCCTTCTTCAAGACGACGTGGCCCGGGAGAAAATGGCCCGCGTCGCCACGGCAAGAGTCCGGCAGGAATTCACCTCCACCCGCATGGCGGAGCGCTTCGAGGCCCTGCTGCTCGGAGCCACTGCCCGCGCCGCATGAGCCACCCGTCGGAACCAGCAGACCCCAGCCCGCCCATGACTTCGATCAGTTTCGGTGATGCCGTCAGACGCTCGGTTCAGAACGATCCGCGCTACCACCCGGCTGCCTATGAGCTGGTGCGCGACGCGTTGCACATCGCCGCGAAGAAATTCCGCGAGGAAAACGCCGACGACCAGCATGTGAGCGGCCAGGAGCTGCTCGAAGGCTTCCGTGACCACGTGCTGTCGGAGTTCGGCCCGATGTCCTCCCTCATTCTCGATCAATGGGGCCTGCAACGCGGCGAGGACGTGGGCAACATCGTGTATAACCTCATCAGCGTCGGCTACTTCGGCAAGAACGACGGCGACAGCATTGAGGACTTTGCCGGCGGCTACGACTTCGCGACCGCCTTCAGCGAGCCTTTTCTTCCCACCTCCGCCCGCACAGGCAAAGGAGCCCCATCCTCATGAAAAAAACTCTCCGTTCTGGTGCCGCGCGCTCCAGGCTCCTCTCCCTCCCATCTCCTGACGCCCGCGTCACCACGCTGCCGAACGGCCTGGAGGTGATCATCCGTGAAGACCACGCGCATCCGCTGGTCAGCGTGCAGGTGTGGATCAAGGCGGGCAGTTTGCAGGAGCAGCAGCACACAGGCGCCGGCATCGCCCATTGTGTGGAGCACATGCTCTTCAAAGGCACCGCCAAACGTGACGCGGCGCAGATTTCGCAGGGCATCCAGGCGCTCGGAGGCTACGTGAACGCCTACACGTCCT
This sequence comes from Prosthecobacter sp., assembly GCF_014879935.1. GTDB lineage: Bacteria > Verrucomicrobiota > Verrucomicrobiia > Verrucomicrobiales > Verrucomicrobiaceae > Prosthecobacter. The sequence goes on along the minus strand of NZ_JACSRD010000156.1, from coordinate 8,488 downwards.
TCAACCGCACGGTTTACTGGATCGATGGCCTCGCCGAACACGCCGACGGCTATCTCGACATCCTGGCGGACATGATCCGCCACTCGAAGCTGGATGCGGATGAACTCGACCGCGAAAAAGACGTCATCCGTCGCGAGATGGCCATGGGGAATGATGACCCGGGCGACACCATCCAGCATCTCATCCAGGGCACGGTTTTCCGGCAGCATCCGCTGCGTCATCCGATCATCGGGCATCGTGAGGTCTTCGATCAAATCACCCGCGCTGATGTGGCCGGCTTCGTGCAGCGCCACTACGTGCCGAACAACGCCTTCATCGTCATCGCCGGCGCGGTGGACACCCAGGCCGTGCTGGAAAGTGTGAACCGCCTGTTTGGCGACTGGAAACGACGCGCGTTCGATCCAGCGCTGCTTCCGGACGAGCCACGGCAGCAGGGCACCCGTTTTGCCGCAAAGAACTTCACCACCGACCTCACACGCGTCGCGTTCGCCTGGCAGGTCCCTGGAGAAACACATCCCGACAAGCCCGCGCTCGACGTTCTCGGCTTCCTGCTCGGTTCCGGCCGCAGTTCGCGGTTGTATCAGGAGCTGCGCGAGAAAAAAGCGCTCGCCCACTGGGTCTGGTCCGGCGCGTGGTGCGCAGCGGAGTGCGGCCTGTTCACCGTCGAGGCTGAATGCAATCCTGCCGACACCGTCGCGCTGCGTGCAGGCATGAATGAAGTGATCGCCAAGATGTGCAAAAGCGGTCCGGGGCACGCCGAGCTCGAAAAAGCCGTCCGCGCCACGCTCAGCAGCCAGGTGCGCACCTTGAGCACCGTGAAAGGCCAGGCCAGCTCCATCGGCAACGGCTGGCTGCTCTCCGGTTCGCTCGACTATCAGAGCCAGTTCCTCGCGGCCATCAGTTCACTCACACCGGAGGCCGTTCGTGACGTCGCGAGGCTCTATCTGCTGCCAGAGTCCGTCAACACCGTCCTCGTCGGCCCGGATGTCGAGACTGCCAGGGCTGCCGCCGGTGGCGGCCACGCCGCGCAGGCCGACATCCAGCATTTCAAGCTCAAGAACGGCCTCACCCTCATCGTGGGCGAGAACTCGCGCCTGCCGCTCATCAGCGTGCGTGCCAATTTCCTCGCGGGTGTGCCTGCGGAGACGGATTTCACCGCCGGCGTCACGCAAATCGCCGCTCACATGCTGCTCAAGGGCACCAAGAAGCGGAATGCTGCCGCCATCGCCTCCGAACTCGAGAACCGCGGCGGCCAGCTCGCGTGCAGCGCGGACGCGCATCGCTTCTTCCTCGGTGCCGATGTGATGGTCGGTGACGAGGATGTCGCTCTCGATCTCCTTTCAGACCTCATTTTGAATCCCTCTCTGCCGCAGACCAGCCTCGCGGATGTGAAGAAGCGCCAGATCGCCAGCATTCTGGAGGAAAAGGAAGACCCGCTCACCGTTGCGATGCGCAAGGCACGGCGCGAGATCTTCGCCGGCCAGCCCTTCCACCGCACGGCGCTCGGCAACGAGGAAACCGTCACGAAGCTCAAGCTCAGCGACTGCCGCGACATGATCCGCGCCAGCTTTGCCACGCACAACGGTGTCATCTCCGTGTTCGGAGACGTGAAGGCCGCCGAGGTCAAAAAGCAGGTCGAGAGCGCCTTCGCAAAGCTGCCGAAAGGGCCGCGTCATTCCACGCACAGCCGCACTTACCACGCCAGCGCCAAACCGGGGGCGTGGACGGAGCATCTCGACAAGGAGCAGGCCGTCATCGTCATCGGCTTCCGCACCGTCGGCCTCGAAGAGCCGGATGTGCATGCGCTCAATCTGATCGACGAAGCCTGCAGCGACATGGGCAGCCGTCTCTTCAACCGCATTCGCGAGGAACTCGGTCTCGCCTACTACGTGGGCGCGCAGAACTTCGCCGCGATGGGAGCTGGCGCTTTCTACTTCTACGTCGGCACCGATCCGAAGAAGGCAAAGCTCGCCGAGAAGGAACTCATGGCGCAGATCAACGACCTTGCCGCGAACGGACTGCACGCCGATGAGATCGATCGTGCACGTGTCACGTGGCGCAGTTCGTGGCTGCGCACGCAGCAGGGCAATCCTGCGATGGCGGACGTTCTCGCGTGGAATGAACTCAACGGCCTCGGCTGGGATCACTTCCAAAAGCTGCCCGGCATCATGGCCGGCGTCACCACCAAGGAGATCCAGCGCATCGCGGCGAAGTATTTTGGCGAGAAGAAGGCCTTCACCGTGCGTGTGATGCCAAAATCGTGACCGCAGGCAGGTCCGAAAACTCTTTGGCGAAAAACATCGCAAAAAACTGAAATTCGTCACCGGACTTGGCCCGACGGCTGCTCATGTGAGAGGTGGTTGGGGCGCGAGCTTCACTGACATATTTCCCGGGTTCGCCCGGGGAAACACACAACGAGCTGGAGAGTCGCTTCATGGTTGGGACTCTCTGGTCACCTAAAGGCCCGGAGGGATTTTGGTTGGGTCCCTCCGGGCCGAGTTGTCTTCAGACACCGGCATCCGCGTTTATCGGCAGACCAGCGCTGCGTCCGCGGCGATTTGATCATTGCAAATCAAGACCCCTCGTGGCTGATTCGCCGTTCTCAACCCACCCCAAACCATGAAATCAATCGCACCGACTCTGGCCGCCTTCGCACTGACGTTTGCAGCCCTGACCGGAACAACCCCCGCCCAAACCGTGAGTGATGCCAAACCTGTGAAAGTCGTGATGGAAACCTCCAAAGGAACCATCGAAATCGAGCTCGACGCCGCCAAGGCGCCGATCACCGTCGCCAACTTCGTCAAGTATGTCCGCAAAGGCTTCTACGACGGCGTCATCTTCCACCGCGTGATCCCGGACTTCATGATCCAGGGCGGTGGCTTCACTCCAGACATGCAGCAGAAGGAAACCGACGGAAACATCGAGAACGAAGCCAAGAACGGTCTCAAGAACGTCAAAGGTAGCCTGGCCATGGCACGCACGCCGAATCCACACAGCGCCAGCGCCCAGTTCTTCATCAATCTGAAGGACAACAGTTTCCTCGACTACCCGGGCCAGGACGGCTGGGGCTACTGCGTCTTTGGCAAAGTGACCAAAGGCATGGAAGCTGTCGATGCCATCGCCGCCGTCGCCACCACCACCAAGGCCGGCCATCGCGACGTTCCCGCCGAGCCGGTCACGATCAAGAGCGCCAAGATCGCCGAGTAATCGGCCTGCTCACTGCTTCAAAGTTCAAAATGCCAGCCGGTCGCTCCGGCTGGCATTTTTCATGGTGTGATCGCTCACAGAAACTTCTTCACGCGATTCCGCACATCGTCCTCGAGGCGCTTCACGTAGTTCACGGAGTATTCGATCGGACACAGACTGTCGTCCTTGATCAGCGGCGTCAGATCCATCGCAAAGGTCAGCAGGCTGGTCTTGTCCGTCGTATGGGAGTCAAAATAGGTCGCGTTCGCGTGGCGCAGGCCTTCCTCGGCCAGGTCGTAACGCTTTCCTCCGCTGATCTGCGAATCGAACACGCCCAAAAGGGGCCGCAGCATGTGCGGATGCTTGTCCACCCACAGCATGACCTTGTCATCGCTGAGCAGCCAGTCGAGCTTCCGCCAGACCTCGCAGCCATAGACGGTCTCCGGGCGCTTTTCCGGCGGCAGTTCGCGGATCGCCTCCAGACAGCGCAGAAACGTGGCCACATGCGTGTCGTGCCGGTCGCACGGATTGTGGAGGTACAGGATCTTTGGCTGCGCCTGCTCCAGGATGAATTTCAAATCGGCCACGGCGGGCGCGTGTTTCGGCTTCTTGATGTCATCACTCGGATAGCCGAGCTGGATCATGATGCTGTATTCGCCCACGTAGGCCGCCTTGCGCTGCTCGATGAGGCGCACCTTCTGCATTTCCTCGTCGGTGTAGGTCTCATAGGGCCCTTTGCGCGGGCTGCCGGCCCCATCCGTCACCACCACGCCGCCGAACCACTGGTCTTTGCTGTGAAAACACTCGGTGATGCCATGATACGCGGCGATTTCGAGGTCGTCCTGGTGTGAAACGATGCCCAGATGCGTCACGCGGCGCAGGGCGGTATCCGGGTCGGTCGGGTCGGGGATGTAGAGATCGTGTTTGGGATGGTTGAATTGCACGGCAGGTCGATCATGCACGGGCGCAGATGCGGCGCAAAGGGCAATCCATTCGTTCCTGCCTAACCGGTGGACAACGGCAGCCATCACGCCATGATCGGCACCCAATCCAACCCAAAATCTGTCATTTCCATGAGTTTCGCCGCACGCCTGACTGAAGACATCAAGAATGCCATGAAGGCCAAGGACACTGTGGCCCTCAATGTCGTCCGCAACCTCAAGTCCGCCGTCAAATACGCCGCCATCGAGAAATTCGGCGCTGAAGGCGAACTCGGCGACACAGACGCCCTGGCCGTGGTGCGCAAAGAGATCAAAAAGCTCCAGGATTCCGTGGACGGCGCTGAAAAAGCCGGACGTCCCGAAGCCGTCGAAGCGGCCAAGGCCGAAATCGCCGTGCTGGAGAAGTATCTGCCTGCTGCGATGAGCCAGGACGACCTGGTGAAGCTCGTGGAAGGCGTGATCGCCGAACTGGGCGCCACCTCCAAGAAGGACATGGGCAGCGTGATGAAGGTGCTCCAGGAACGCGTCGCCGGCCGTGCTGACAGCAAGTCCATCTCCACGGAAGTCGCCAAGCGACTCGCCTGACGTCCCGTTCGCGATTCGCAGTTCCCGGTTCGCCGTTGAACTCTGAACAACCGCGAACAGAGAACCGAGAACCGCGAACTCAATGACCACCGCGATCATCGTCGCCGCAGGCAGCAGCAGGCGCATGGGCTTCAACAAGCTCCTGGCCCAACTGGCAGGCGAGCCCGTCCTGCGGCGGACCCTCGGCGCATTTCAAAAGTGCGCGGCCATTGATGAAATCATCGTCGTGGCCGGCGATGCGGTGCGCGCGGAGGTCGAATCCTGGCGCAGTCAGGGCCTCGGCAAGATCGTTTCCATCATCTCCGGCGGGGCCGAACGGCACCTGTCCGTAAATGCCGGCCTTCAGGCGCTGAATCCAGCCTGTGACATCGTCGCCGTACATGACGGGGCTCGTCCGCTGATCTCCGTGGAGCAGATCACCCGCTGTGTCGAAGCCACACGCACGCAGGCAGCCGTCGCCTGTGCCCGTCCGATGACGGAAACGCTCAAACGCTGCGACTCGGACGGCCGCATCACCGATTCGATCGACCGTGCAAACGCCTGGATCATGGAGACTCCGCAGGTCTTCTCACGCGAACTGCTGGTGAGAGCCTACGCGGCCGTGATCCGCGACCATCTGCACGTCACGGACGAAGTCTCCGCCGTGCAGCACCTCGGCGAGCCGGTGTTTGTCATCGAAAACGCCGGCATGAATCCAAAGATCACGTTCCCGGCAGACATCGTGCTGGCGCAACGTTTTGTGGACTGAACGACGCATGCCCGATTCCATCGATCTCGATCATTCGCCACATCTGCCGCGCCGAAACTGGGTTTCCATCGTGCTCGTGCTCGTGGTGCAGGCGCTCAATTCCTTCAGCGACAACTTTGTCAAAATGCTGCTGATCGCGCTGTCGATCATCATTGCCAACGACTCGTGGGTGGGCCGTCACATGGAGCTGTGGCTCGGCGCCATCTTCTCCCTGCCTTACATGCTCTTCGCGCCGTTGGCCGGTTACTGGTCGGATCGATTCTCGAAGCGTAACGTCATCATCTGGATGCAGGTGATGCAGATCATCTGCTTCATCTGGCTGGCGCTGGCGCTCTGGATGCAGCGTGTGCCTGGATCGCTCGAAATCTGCCTCGTCGGTTTCTTCTTTCTCGCCGTGCAGGCCGCGGTGCTCAGTCCGGCAAAGATGGGCGTGATGAAGGAGCTCTCCGGCTCGCGTCGTCTCGGCATGGTCTCCGGCTGGCTTCAGGTCACCATGCTCGCCGGCATTCTCGGCGGCATGTGGGCAGGTGGCATCTGGTATGGCACCGAATATGAAAAGACGCATGACGCGTGGATGTCCGCCCTCTGGCCGCTGATCATCATCAGCCTCTTCGGCATCGGCGAACTCGTGGCCGCCCTGTGCATTCAGAAAACACCGTCGCATCCCGAGGTTCACTGGCGCAAAGGCATGGCGCTGGAGCATTTTGAGAGCCTCAAGATCGTCTTCCGTCGCCGCTCCATCCGCTTGGCAGCACTTGGCGTTACCTACTTCTGGTTCATCTCGAACGCGCTCAGCTTCATCCTCGTCACGCTCACCAAGGAGCTGCATCCCGACACCGGCGGTGGCGATGGACCGATGGAACTGGCCAAAGTCGCCGGCATCCTCGGCATCGGGGTCATCAGCGGCAGCTTTTTCGCCTCGCATGTCAGCAAAAACCGCATCGAGCTCGGTTTGATCCCGTTGGGCGGCTTTGGTCTCGTCGTCGGCCTGCTCTGGTCCGGCCTCGCCTCACTTGGCAGCGCCTGGATGTATGCGGGCATCATTTTCACCGGTGCTGCGGGCGGCTGCTTCATGGTGCCGCTTTACGCCTTTGCGCAGGACAAGGCGGAGAGGCAGGAGAAGGCGCGCATCCACGCCGGCATGAACCTCATGGACTGCCTCGGCACGCTCGTCGCCGTGGCTATCGTCGCGTTGATGAAGTCGCTGGAGTTCAGCGCCTCCACGCAATTTCTGCTCCTTGCCATTCCCACCTTCGGCGCTGCTGTCTATACCATGCGTTTGCTGCCCCAGGACCTCGTGCGCTTTCTCACGCTGGCTGTAGTCCGGCTGATCTACAAGGTGCGGCCATTTCACGATGATCGCGTGCCGAAGACCGGCGGTGTGTTGCTGTTGTCGAATCACGTCAGCTATGTCGATGCGCTAGTCGTCGCCGCCGCCAGCCGTCGTCCGGTGCGCTTCGTCATGTGGGACGTGCTTTACAAGGTGTGGTGGATGAACGGCTTTCTCCGCCTCGTCGGCACCGTGCCGATCTCCCCCACCCGTGCGAAGGACGCCATCCGCTCCGTCGCCACCGCCTTGAAAGAGGGTGAGGTCGTCTGCCTCTTCCCCGAAGGCCAGATCACCCGCCACGGCATGATCAATGAGCTGCGCAAAGGCTTCGAGCTCATGGCACGTCAGGGCGATGCGCAGGTCGTCCCCGTCTATCTCGACGGTCTCTACGGCAGCATCTTCTCATTCCAGGGCGGACGCTTCTTCACCAAGATGCCACGCCATCTGCGCTACCCCGTCAGTGTGCGCTTCGGAACACCGCTCGGAGCCCGTGAAGCTTCAGCAAGTGCCGTGCGTCATGAAATGCTGCGGCTGGGCAGCGAAGCCCTGCTCGCCCGCAAGAGCTGGGAGGACGCGCACGACGACCTTCCCGCCTTTGCCAACGCCTTCCGGCTAAGCGAGGTCGAATGGCATCGTCCTGGCGATGTCTTCCTCAGCCTTGAGCCCGAGGACAGCATCGTCACACGCACCGTGAAGGCGCTCACGCAGATGATTCCGGGCAGCAAATATGTCACCCGTGCCGGCGAAGCCCACTCCTCGCACATCGTCGCCTTTGGCACGCGATACTCACTCTCACAACTCACCGGCAAGGAGCGCCTCGCCTTCAGTCTCGACAGCTCCATGGATGCCCTGCCTTCTGAAGTGAAAGCGCTCCGTGGTTACATCGACCCAACCACAGAAACGCTCCTGTCCGTCGAAGTGCCTGACCCCATTCCTGCCAAAGGTGATGAAGAACCCCAGCACGGTCGCAGAGCCGGATCACTGGGCCGATTGCTTCCCGGCTTCCTCATCGAAAACCTGCCCGATGGCCTTCAAATCAGCGGCTTGCTTCCGAAAGACAACCGCCAAGTGCTGTTGAAGGCGTTTCATCTCGACGAACACGGCTTCATCGTCGCTTCGAACGCGTAGTCACTCTGGGTGAGATCAGGTCTCACTTTCGCCGGCCAGCACCCACGCCTTCGCGATCACATCCTCCCTGACATGGAAGTTCGTCCGTTCACGCGATTCGGAGATCACATGATGAAAATCCAACAGCCCTCGCCTGCCAGCCAGGGCGAGAATGTTGATCGTCCCGGCAACAGGGAGTCCAAAGGACTCAGCCAGCCTCCTTCCGCGCCGTTCATCCATCAGCAGCAACACCTCAGGCATCCGCTCCAGGGCCAAAAGCCGTTCACAAGCAAAAACGGCCCGGATACTCGCGACAGCGTCGTGGAGTGCGGTGGCAGAGGAGCAAGGCGCAGCCATTGCTCCGGCGACACCGCTGTCGGACGCGCGAGAGAATGCTCAAAGGCCAAAGAACACCTTCCGGCCCGCGACAGCGGTGTCGCGCCGAGGCTTGCCACACGCACTCCACGACGCTGACGCGTGAAAAGACTCTGCTTGACGGCATTGTGGCTAGCCTGGGCTAGCCCCAATGCCGTTAAGCAATCCTGGTGACTTCATACTCTGTGGCTGAAGATGTGGAGGTGGGTGAGATCA
>NZ_JACSRD010000239.1 GCF_014879935.1 Prosthecobacter sp. | reverse complement strand
GGTGCTTTCGCTGGGAGCGTTGCTCGTGCAGATTCCTGACACGCTGCGCGATGCGGTGCGCATGGGCTTTCTGCACTCTAGCCGGGCCGGGGGGAGACTGTCGCGAGCTTTGCAGGCGGCATCGGAGGTGCGCTTCGCCGGGTGCTCGTCCACGTCGGGCGACTTTACGGATGTGTACTTCGAACTGCCGGTGTTTGGCGAGGTAGCACCTGAACTTTTTGCCCAAGGGCAACTATGGGATGACGGTCCGCGACCTGAGTCCTCGGCCTTTGATCTGCTCGGTGATGCCGTGATCGACATCGGCGCGGGCCGTTCCAACAGCGATCACTTCGACAAGCCTCTGCTCTCCCGTGTGGGCCGCTATGGCGTGCTTTTCAAAAAGGGCCTGCAACGAGTGGCGCTGATGGGCGAGGGACAGCGAACCGTGGCACAAATCAATGCGTCAGTGGTGGAGTCGGCCCATCAACTGTCCCGCAAGACGCCTGCTTCGCGTCGGGTGCGTGTGACGGGCAAGCTGGACCTGATGGGAGCCAGCCAGGGAGTGATGAAGCTGCACCTGCGTCCCGGTGAGATTGTGACGGCACTGTGGACAGGTGAGGGCGATCTGGAGCAGTTCAAGCACTGCTTCAATGCTGATGTGGTGGTGGAAGGAATGGGGGTCTTCCGGCCTTCAGGCACTCTGCTGCGGGTGGAGGCGGACGCTGTGGCTGCGGCTTCGACCCAGGATGAGTTCTTCCGCGAACTGCCGAAGTCGCTGGAAACACCGGACTATGAGTCCCTGCTGCGGGTTCGCCCCGGCGAGCGGTCTGCGTATCATCGCATCCTGGGTGTGATTCCAGCGGAGGAGAGTGACGAGGAATTTGCCGCCGCCATCGAAGCCTTCAGTTGATCATGAGTTCCTTCCAAGGCTACCTCCTGGATACGAATGTGGTCTTGCATGCCACGCGTCAGCAGAGCCCCGTGTCGCTGGCGGTGGAGAGTCAGTTTCAGTTGCAATCGTCAGCGTTTCGCCCGGCCATTTGTGAGGTGAGTGTGGCGGAACTCTGGGCCTTTGCCCAAGGGTGGGGCGAAAAGCGAAAGGAACTGCTGAGGAAGGTGCTCTCGGACTTTGTGGTGTTGCCGATTGGCAACCCGCAGATTCATCAGCGCTGGGCAGAGCTGTATTCATTCTCCCGCAGCCAAGGCCTGGCCATTCAGCACGATCATAACGATGTCTGGATCGCTGCCACGGCCCAAGTGGCCGGATTGAAACTGCTGACCACGGATGGCGCGGCTTTCCTGCCGCTACGTGGAACTGCGTGGTTGCATGTCGAGGTGCTCGACCCGAAGACCGGCATCATCGTCCCATGACCAACCCCACCGCCCTTGTCTCCAAGCTCTGGAACTACTGCAGCATCCTGCGCGATGACGGCCTGTCGTATGGCGATTACGTCGAGCAATTGACCTTCCTCCTCTTCCTGAAGATGGCGGACGAGCAGTCGCGGCTGCGCGGCACGCCGAGCGCAATCCCGAAGGGCAAGGACTGGCCTTCCTTGCTCGCCAAGGATGGCGATGAACTGGAGGTGCATTACCGCCACACGCTGGAGGAACTGGGCAAGTGCTCCGGGATGCTGGGCATCATGTTGGCTCCGGCTTCGCCTACGGGCGTACGCCCAGTGCATTAGCACTGCCTGTCTCCGCTGCGCTCCGGCTCCGCAAGGCGCAGAACAAGATCCAGGACCCGGCCAAACTGCGGCGGTTGATCGTGGACCTGATCGACAAGGAGCAGTGGTCCAGCCTCTCCGCCGATGTGAAGGGCGATGCCTATGAAGGCCTGCTGCAAAAGAACGCCGAGGACGTAAAAGGCGGTGCGGGCCAATACTTTTGCCTTCCTTCGTCAGGCTCTGCGGAATGGCTTCGCTCACTGAATGCCGCTGATCGCGGCACGGCAGTCCCCGCGCTCCCTCATTGCCGCCATGGTCGAAGTGGTGGCCCCGCAACCCGGCGAAACCATTTGCGATCCCTCCTGCGGCACCGGCGGCTTCCTGCTGGCCGCGCATGACCACATCGCTAAGCATCACCAGCTCGACCGCGACCAGAAGAAGCAGCTCAAGAGCGGCACCTTCCACGGCATCGAGCTGGTGGACAGCGTCACCCGCCTCTGCGCCATGAACCTGCTGCTGCATGGCATCGGGGATGGTGGAAGCGGCGTCTCGCCGCTTGATGCAACGACTGCGAACAACGCTTCCGATGAAAAGGGAGGCGTCTCCGGGGAAGGGAACCATAAGCGGCAGGATGCCGCTTCCACTTTTGACCTGCCCGTGATCACCAAGGACGCCTTGGCCGGGAAACACGGTGAATACGAGATCGTCCTGGCCAATCCGCCCTTTGGCAAAAAGAGCAGCGTCACCATCGTGAACGATGCAGGCGAGTCCTCCAAGGAAAGCCTCGTGATCAATCGCGACGACTTCTGGGCCAGCACGAGCAACAAGCAGCTCAACTTCCTCCAGCACATCTTCACCATCCTCAAGATGCACGGTCGCGCCGCCGTGGTGCTGCCGGACAACGTGCTCTTTGAAGGCGGAGCCGGCGAAACCATCCGCCGCGAACTCCTCAAGCAGGCCGATGTCCACACCCTGCTGCGCCTGCCGACGGGCATCTTCTACGCCCAAGGCGTGAAGGCCAACGTCCTCTTCTTCGACCGCAAACCCGCCCAGGAAAAGCCGTGGACGAGGAAGCTCTGGATCTACGACCTGCGCACCAACATGCACTTCACGCTCAAGGAGAATCCCCTGAAGCGCGAGCATCTGGATGATTTCGTGGCGTGTTACTTTGGGGGAACTAACGTGGACGTTCGTTCTACGTCCCGCCACGAGCGCCAGGAAACCGAACGCTTCAAAGCCTTCGACTACGAGGAACCTGATCAAGCGCGACAAGATCAACCTCGACATCTTCTGGCTCAAAGACGAGTCCCTCGAAGAATCCGCCAACCTCCCCGCTCCCGGCGTGATCGCCCAAGACATCATGGAAGACCTGCAAGCCGCTCTCCAACAGTTCGCCACCATCGCGGAGGATTTGAAGGTATGAGTGCTTATGGCGATGCGGCAGTCGATGCGGCCCGGCTTTGCCAGAAGCAGGGGCTTGATCCAGTGGCGGCCTGGACAAGGGCTGTCGAGAAGCATCTGCCGACCGAGGAAGGGCGGAAGAAGAGCTGTCCCAAGTCCACCTTTCTGGGTTTGTGCGAAGAAGGCCTCATCAAAGAGGTGCCAGCCGGGAGCTACACACGATCCAAACTCAACAAAGGCTACGCTCTTCGAGCCCTGCAATTGCTGAACGCCCATCCGGCACTGGCCTCGTCGAGCGGCGACTTGTGGCGCAAGGTGATGGCTGGAGAACCGAAGAAACCGAATGGCCAGATGGAGGTGGTTATCGCTCTGTGGTCGGCTGGAATGGGCGAGGCACGTTGAAGCGTAAACAACATGCCGTCTCCACGCCCTCCGCTCCTGGCCCTCTGCTATCCGGCTTTCCGTGTGATCCGTGTGATCCGTGTGATCCGTGGTTGTCCTTCTGGAACAAGGTACGGTCTCTACGCCCTCGGGTGACCGAGGTGAAGGAAGCTGCCCGTGCAGGCAGGGATTGAGCCAAGGCACGTTGAAACGTGGACCACCTCCTCCCAAGCATGAAGCGCGTCCCTGCCCACCTGAAGCGTGGAACTTGAAACCTGAAACCTGAAACGCCCCCCCAAGATCCGTCTCCGGCCGCATCTTCACCCTTGCAGCTTTGCGGCGGGAGTGCTTTGTGACCGCCCCCTGATGCCTGCCAACTCCACCACCGCCGAAATCGTCGCCGCCATGCGTGCGGCACAGCGCATCGCCATCGTTTCTCATGTGCGACCGGATGGCGATGCGGTCGGGTCGGTCCTGGGCCTGGCTTTGAGCCTGCGGGCTCTGGGAAAAGAGGTGGTCGCCCTGTTGGAAGATGGCGTGCCGGAGAATCTCGCCTTTCTGCCGGGCACGGACACGGTCATCCAGCCGGGCGCCGGGCCGTTGGAGGTCGATCTGGCCATCGCGCTCGACACAGCCGCGCATGAGCGTGTGGGAGAGAAGTGCAAGGCGCTCTTCGATGCGGTGCCGCTGCTGGCAAACATCGACCACCACCCGACCAATCCCGGCTACGGCCAGCTCAATTTCATCGACGCTGACTCTCCGGCCACCGGCCAGATCATTTACAACATCCTCTCCGAGCACGGTCTGCCCATCAGCGACGCCGTCCGGCAGAACCTCTTTGTGGCCATCTCCACGGACACAGGGTCTTTCCAGTTCTCCTGCACCAACGCCCGCACGCACCGCATCGCGGCGGAGATGATCGAGGCCGGGCTCGACACGGCACGGCTGGCCAGGCTGGTGTATCAATCCTACCCGCTGCGTCGGCTGGAAATGATGCGGGCCATGCTCAACGAGATGCAGTTCCGTGCCGACGGGCGCATTGTGAGCTGGCAGTTGAAGCAGAAATTCATGGAGGAGATCGGCATGCTCCCCGGAGACACGGAGGGTCTGATCGACACGCTGCGGCAGATCGATTCCGTCGTCAGTTGTGTCATTTTTGAAGATGTGCCCGGCGGGAAGGTGCGTGTGAGCGCCCGTTCCAAGGACGAGCGCCTCGATGTCTCCGTCATCTGCGGCCAGTTCGGCGGCGGGGGGCATCGCATGGCCTCGGGAGCCCGCCTGCGCGGCCCGATTGAAGAAGCAGCGGAGAAATTTTTGATAGTACTCGAGGATGAAGTCAGACGAATTGATTAGCGGCGTCCTGCTGGTGGACAAAGGCCAGGACATGACCTCCCATGACGTCGTCGCGGTGGCACGTCGTTGCCTGAACATGAAGAAGATCGGCCACTGCGGCACGCTCGATCCCATGGCCACGGGCATGCTCATTCTCGTGCTCGGGAATGGCACCCGCCTCTCGGAGCTTCTCATGTCGGAGGACAAGGAATACGTGGGCACGCTCACGCTCGGCAAGACCACCAACACCCAGGATGCTGAGGGCGAGACCGTGTTGGAAAGGCCGGTGCCCGCCGATCTCACGCTCGATCAGGTCAAGGCCGCGTTCGATTCCCTGCGCGGTGATTTTTATCAAACTCCGCCGATGGTCTCCGCTGTGAAGATCAACGGCGTCCCGCTCTACAAGCTGGCCCGCAAAGGGCAGGAGGTGGAGCGCGAGCCGCGTTTCGTGCGCGTGTATGATTACGAGATCACCCGCTTCGCCCCGCCGGAGGTCGATTTCCGCGTGGTCTGCAGCAAAGGCTTCTACGTGCGCACCTATGCCAATGACATCGGCGAGAAGCTCGGCTGCGGAGGCCACCTCAGCGCCTTGCGTCGCACCCGGTCCGGCCACTTCAAGCTCCTGCCCGGCAAACACGTGACCTTTGACATGCTCAAGCAGGGCAAACGCGACGAAGTCCTCGCCGCCATGCTCAGCCTCTACGACGTGTCGAAGCTGCGCGGGGCGTGAGATTGAACTTCCACGTCTCGGGATTCACCGTCCGCCCTCCGGGCTCGGCAGTGCTGCGGGCTGGGAAGATGATCTTGCAGCAGGAGTCATTCCGACTGGCCGTGAGCAGCCTGCCGGGGCGCAGGCCTCCGAGCTGGTCTTTGCCCACAAAGTTGAAGATAGAGATTGTATTTGGTGGTGAAGGTGTGCCTTCGTTATTGTCGCCACACTACTCCAGGTGGCGGCCGAGGAGGATCTCGAGGTTCTTTTCGACGATGTCGCCCATGGATTTGCAGGAGTCGAAGAGGTGGGTGTTGTGATACTGGCCGAGCTCGGCGCGGAGCTGGATGACTTTTTCGAAGGGCTCGACGGGGTTCCCCTTCATGCAGCGGAGCAGGGCGGTGATGCGCTGGCGTTCGGAGAGGTAACGGCGTGAGATGAGGCTGCGCTCCTCCTCCTGATACTGCTTCATGGTGGGGAAGTTCAGGCAGGCGGAGCAGAGCTGGACGACGAGGTTGTTCTCCTTGAAGAACTGCGGGAGGTAGAGGTTTTTGCGGCCTTCGTAACTCTGCTGGTCGAAGTCGATGGCGCGGACGCGATACTGCACCTCCTCGAAGTCGGGGGTCATGTCCACGACGTAGTTGTAGCTGCGCATGTCGCCAAGGAGGCGGATGAAGCAGCGCTCGGAGAATTTGACGAACTCCTTGGCGAGGCGGACGCGGTTGAGGTCTGGGCGGTGGAGGTAGTCGCGCATGAAGACGTCGCCAGGAATGCCGGCGATGTGTTCCTCCACGAGGGTGCCGCCGCGGTGCATGAGGTAGTTGATGCGGTTGGGTGAGAGGAGGTGCTCGAGCTCAAGGCCATAGACGCGGGAGGCGTCGGCGGTCTTGACGTAGAAGTGGTCGTAGTTGTCGTTGTATTGATTGACGACGCGGATGCGGAAGGGGCGGGAGTTGCCAAACTCGCAGTAGTCCACGCGCTCGACGTAGAGGTGCGGGACGGCATGGAGATCGCCGGTGCGGAGGAGGGAGTAGATGCTGGTGAGCTTCGGGTAGATCTCCTGCTGGATTTCGCGGGGATACATGACGCTGCTCCAGTGGGTGGCGTTGCCGTCCTTGTCGAAGTGGGGGTAGCTGTCGCTAAAGCTGCGCAGTTCGGCATAGGTGGTGGGCAGCGCATGACAGCGGCCGAACTGGTCGAGGTAGGAGATCAGCTCATCGGTGACGGGGATGAAGTTTTTGCGTTTGGTGATCTCGATCATGCGGCGGGAGTGAACGCAGGTTTGCCGCCAGATCATCCGGTTTGTCGGTTCTCTGTTCGGGGTTCTCGGTTCGCTGCTGTCGTGCGGCACGATGGGTAGCCTGGTACTCCGTGCAGGCTTCCGTCTTTCCTGCTGATCCGGCCTGCTGCAGCAGTCTCCGCCCAAAGTACTTGGCCTGCGCCCCGTTTTGCGATGTATTGAATCTCATGGACGCCGCCCTTTCACCTGATGAGCCCGACTTCGCCTCCGCGGCACAGAAGGTTCGTCGGTGGGTGGTGCTGAGGCGCTGGCTCGACCTGCTGCGCATGACGTGGATTCCGGCCGCGCTGGTGATCGCGCTGATCCTGCTGGCCGCGCTGCGTGGTGGCGGATTGTTTTCCGCCTGGGCCGGTCTGATCGGCTGGATGGTGGGATCGCTGGCCTATGCCTGGTGGCAGCGTCCGAGTGAGTTCAGCGCTCTCGCCCTGTGGGATCAGGCGGCTGGAAGACGCGAGGCCTTTGCCTCCGCCTGGTGGTTTGAAAATCGTGGGGAGGGAGGCGAGGCCGCGCGGGCGCACATCGCCGCGCAGCGGGTTGTTCTGCCGCAGGCGCTGCCCGCTTTGACGAAGGACCTGCCGCTGCGTCCGGATCGCTGGCTGTCGGTGCCCTTGCTGCTGGCGCTTCTCGGCAGCTTCCTGTCCGTCATCACCGCTCCGCCATCGAATGCGGTGCCGATGGACGAGACGATGGTCGCCAAGGCGGCCGACGAGGCCAAAAAGCTGGCGCAGACCGACTGGGAGAAGAAGAAACTGGCCGGGCTCACCGAGGACGAGCACCAGCAAATCGAGAACTTGAAGCAGAAGCTCGACCAAACCGCCACCGAGCTGGCCAACTCCGCCGGGAAAGACGCGCGAGATGTCCTGGCCGAGCTGGAACGCCGGGCACGCGATGCGGAAAAGCTGGCGGACGATCTCGACAAGGCGAAGCAGGCCTGGGCCTCGGACAAACTGATCGACGAACTGCGCAAACATGCCGACACCGCCGATCTGGGTGACTCAGTGGCGGCGAAGAACGCCCAGTCGGCCGCCAAGGCCGCCGAGTCGCTCGCCAGCCAGCTCCAATCCCCCCAGCTCACGGCGGAGGCCAAGGAACGGATGAACGACACGCTCAAGGACATCCAGAAACAGGCCGATGCGGAGGACCGCCAGCGCACCGTCGGCCAGAACGTGCTCGCCGCAGGCGATCAAATGCAGAAGGGCGACGCCAAGGGTGCGGGCGAAGAGTTTCAGAAACTCGCCGACAAGATGCGGGATGCCGCCATGCGTGAGCAGGCCCGCGACGAGCTGCAGCAGCTCGCGCAGCAGTTGCGCAACTCTGGCAGCAACATCGCCGGCCAGAATGACAGCCGCGATGGAGCGATGCAGCCCATGAGCCAGGCCGGACAGAGCGGCCAGCCAGCCGGGCAACAAGGCGAGGCACCGCAGGTGGGCCAGGCCCAGGGCGCGCAGCAGTCGCTGGCTCCTCCCGGCATGGGACAGCCGCAACCGGATCAGATGCAGCAGCAGCCGTCCCAAGGCAACGGCCAGGGACAGCAGCAGCAACCGCAGATGATGACCATGGGGCAGGGGCAGCAGGGCCAGCCCGGCCAGCAGGGGCAATCAAACAACAACCAGCCGATGCTGATGGCCCCCGTTCCAGGAAAGGCGAATGCGGATAGCAAGGGGCCGGTGATGCTCCTCCCGGGCGAGGCGGAGACGCCCCCGGGCGGGCCGGTAGTGGTGATCCCGGGTTCAGGCCTGCCTCCGGGAGCTGGCAAAGCGGAGCTGAACAACAGTCCGACGCAGAAGATCGAGACGGGCAATCAAAGTCTGGTGCAGGCCCAGCAGAACAGCGAAGGTCAGAGCACCGTGCGCAGTGTCGAAGGCGGTGCCCGCACCGAACAAGCCACCCGCAGCGCCACGCAGACTGCCCTGGACGCCATTCAAGCCGAGGAAGCCGCCCTCGACGAGGCCGCCCTGCCTCCCGCGCGTCGCGAACAAGTGAGGCGTTACTTCAACGAGCTTCGGAAGCGCTTTGAGAAGAAGTGAGCGGTTCACGGCTCTCGGTTGGTGACGTGTTCAGCTCGCGTGTGGCTCTGCGACACACCCTTGCAGGCGAAGTCCAGCGGTCTGCCATTCTCCCGGCCTTGAAAAGGCCGGGCACGGCCAAGGTCGTCGCGCTGCGACTTTCCTGCACGTTTTCAAACACGATGGGCTGTCGTGGCCGCAGGCTGGCGTGATGGCGGCATTGGTGTTAAACCGCGCGATACTCCGTGGCTCATTTCATGTACCCACCCCGGATGAGCGGAAGAGGCCCGGACGGAGGCAGCTCATTGGGATAGGTCACTGCTGGATCGCGGCAAGGCGCTGCGCCATGCGTTTCGCGATCTCCGGATGCTCGCGGATCACGTTCGTCGTCTGACGCGGATCATCGGCGAGGTTGTAGAGCTGCTGATCGGGTGCGTCGGGGTTGAGTTTGCCGTTGAGGAAGTCGCTGTTGGTCTCGCCGGTGAACTTGAGGGCTCCGCCGCCGCCGAGGCCGTGCTCGCCGGGTTTGTTGGCGTTGAAGCCGCCGCCGCCGCGTGCGCCGATGTAGAGCCAGGGGCCGTCGCGGAGGGCGAGGTGGGTCTTTTTGTGCGGGGCGAGCACGAGTTCGGTGCGCAGGGGCTTTTCAGGCTGGCCGAGCAGTGCGGGCAGCACATCAAGGCTGTCCGGGCCTCGCGTGTCAGAGCCGGTGAGAGTGGCGAAGGTGCTGAGGAGGTCGATTTGGCAGATGAGTTGATCGGAAACGCTGCCAGCCTCGATCATCCCGGGCCAGCGAGCGATGAAAGGCACGCGGTGGCCGCCTTCCCACGCGTCGAACTTGAAGCCGAGCAGGTCGCCATTGAGCCGGTGACCGGCTTTCCACGCCTGCTGGCCGCCTTGATTGAGCATGCCCCCGTTGTCGCTGGTGAGGATGACGAGCGTGTTCTCGCGCAGCTTCAATTCATCGAGCGTGCGCATCATTTCGCCGACCATCCAGTCGAACTCCTGGATGAAGTCGCCATACGCGCCGGCCTCGCTGCTGCCTTTGAACTTCGCGCCCGGCGTGAAGGGATGATGAATGTGCGGCGTGGCGAAATAAACGAAGAACGGCCCGTCCGCATGACCGCGCATCCAGTTCACGGCTTTCTCCGTGAGCGTGGCGCCGTGCTCTTCTTCGTTGTAGAGGGCATGCGCGGCCTTCGCGCTGGACATGGCAGGTGCGAACATCTTTTCGGGGAACATCCGTGTCTGCGCCTTGCCGCCATACTTGAGCGGATCAGCCGGATCGAGCCCGACGACGCGATGATCCTCCACCCACACGAAGGGCGGATGGCTGTTCACGACGGGAATGCCGAAGTAGTGATCAAAGCCGCATTCGAGCGGCCCGGGCTTCAAATCGGCGTTCCAATCCGGCTTCGGTCTGTCGCCGAAACCGAGGTGCCACTTGCCAAAGCAAGCCGTGGAGTAGCCCTGACGCTTCAGCATGCTTGGCAGCGTCGGCTTTGACGCATCGACGACGAGCGGGCTCGGATTCATGACCGGTCCCCACAGATTTTTGCGAAACGGATACTCGCCCGTGAGCAGCGCATACCGCGACGGCGTGCACACCGCCGATGCCGAATGCGCATCCGTGAAGCGTCGCCCCTCGCTCGCGAGTTTGTCGATGTTCGGCGTCTTCACCTTCGTCGCCCCGTAGCAACCGACATCCCCATAGCCGAGGTCATCGGCGAGGATGAGTACGATGTTCGGATGCTCCGCGGCGAAGAGCGAAGGGCAAAGAGCGAAGAGGAGAAGCAGGAGGCGCATCATGGGGCTGAACGGTCGTGCAAACTCAGGCTAGCAGGAGCACATGCACGGCGTCATGCCTGAAATGCACCTATGCGTGACAGCCGGGCGCGGGCGCTGCTACAGTGCTGCTGTGAATCCTGCCAGTGATCTGAACGAAACCACCCTCGACGGGCCGAAAACACGACGCTGGCTCATCGAATCGCGTGAATGCGCCGAGATGAGCACCCATCGCATCGCACGGCTCGGGATGGATGAGGCGTTGCCGCCGTATCGACGGGTGCGGATGAGTCCGGGAGGGAGTTTTGTGCTCGCCTGCGTGAGCGGCGAGGGGTCCATTCTGCTCGATGGACGCTGGCAGCGCGTGAAGCCGGGCATGGTTTGCCTCGCACCACCGCGGGTGCTGAATGCGTTTGAGGCGAAGGGGCGTGAAAAATGGTGCTTCGCGTGGGTGCGCTATGATGAGCCGAGTTTTGTCACACCCGTGGTCGGCGCGGCCTCGCCCGTGATGCCAGGGGCGCATGCGGAGGAGATCGTTCGCATCATCACCGGCCTGCGGGCTGAATGGGAGGGCGAAAAGGAGCCGCGCATGCTGCATCACTGGCTGGAGTTGCTGCACGGCACGATCCGACGCATCGCGCAGCCGTGGCGGAGCAAGGAACCGCGTGTGGCGAAGCTCTGGTCCGATGTGGAGCAGGACCTGATGCGCGACTGGACGCTGGCCGAGCTGGCGCATCGCAGTCATTGCAGCCCGGAGCATCTGCGGCGGCTCTGCATGCGCGAACTCGGCCGCAGCCCGATGCAGCACCTCACCTGTCTGCGCATGGAGCTGGCGCGTCGTCTGCTGGAGCAGGAGAACGACAAGTTGGAGATCGTGGCGGCGCGCGTCGGCTACGCCAATGCGGCAATCTTCTCCCGCGTGTTCCGTCGCTGGGTCGGCGTGGCTCCTGGTGAATATCGGGGCAGGGTGTGAACCCTGTGACCGAATCTCACCCCGTCGTCCTCAAGCCAGATGCGATGGCGTTGATGGAGATGAGAAGGTCGGAAATCATGCCTTCGGCGGCATCGGCCTTGCCGGAGTTGACGAGCGCACGCCATTCGCGGAGCAGGGCGATCTGCTGCTGATGCAGCACCTTGAGCGGTTCTTCGCGGATGTTCAGCGTGTAGGCAAGGCGAGGGCGGCGTGATTCGAAGGTGCCTTGGAAGAGTTCATCAATGATGCGACGCGTCGCGTCGTATTCGGCGAGGATGGTGTTGAGGAAGCGGTTACGGACCGCGGTGTCCTCGACGAGGCTGGCGTAGGCGCGCATGAGCCCGGTGTTGGCGCTGACGAGCGAGCTTTCGATGTTGGTGAGCACATAGCGCAGGAAGGCGGAGCCGGGGAGCGCGGCAGCGAGGGTGTCGTAGGCTTGGGAATCGTCATTTTTGAGCTTGGACAAGGCGCTCCCGGCACCGAACCAGCCGGGCAGGTAGAAGCGCGACTGCGTCCATGAAAACACCCATGGAATGGCGCGGAGGTCGTCCAGCGAGGCCTGGCCGGTGCGGCGTGCGGGGCGGGAGCCGATGCGCGAGTTTTCCAACGCATCGATCGGCGTGGCCTGGCGGTAGAACTTCATGAAGTCCGGCGTGTGGAGGAAGGCGCGGTAGGCATCGCGGCTGTCGGCGGCCAGTTTGTCGAAGAGCGGCTCCAGCGCCGGGTGAGCGCGTGATTCGGTGCTGCGATGCCGTGCGGTGGCGGCTGTTGCGGAGGCGATCAGCAGCTCGGCATTGTAAACGGCGGAGCCGATGTGCGCGTATTTCTGCGCGATGGTCTCGCCCTGCTCGGTCATGCGCATGCCGCCGCTGAGGGAGCCATGCGGAAGCGCCTCCATGAACCAGTGCGTGGGACCTGCGCCACGGCCGACGGTGCCGCCACGGCCATGGAAGAAGATCGGCCGCGCACCATGTTTGTGAATGGTGGCGGAGAGTTCGCGCTGTGCCCGATGCAGGGCGCACTGGCTGGCGACGATGCCGCAATCCTTGTTCGAGTCGGAATACCCGACCATCATCTGGAACACGGGAATGCCACCGTTGCTCTGCGCTTTGAGGCTGCGCTGGGTGACCGGATGCGCGAGGAAGGACTCGACGATGCCTGGGCCGGCCTCAAGATCGCCCATGGTTTCGAAGAGCGGCACGACGGGCAGCGGACAGACGAGCCCTTCCGGCGTCCATTCCATCAAACCGGCCTCACGAGCGAGGATGTAAACGATGAGCAGGTCTTCCACGCGGCGTGTCATCGAAACAATGAGCGATCCCAGGCCGGCGTTGCCGAAGTGTTTGCGATGTTCCGCGAGAACACGATGGCAGGCGAGCACCGTGTCCGCCTCCGGACCGGCGGAGATTCCGGGCGAAAGGAAAGGGCGCGGCGAGGAGAGTTCTCGGTCGAGCAGTTCGCGCTTCTTTTCGACGCTCCAGTCGATGAAGGAACCGGAATCGAGCAATCCCGCGGCACGCAGCAGTTGATCGATGGCCTTTTCGTGAAACGCGGAGTTCTGCCGCACATCGAGCGCAGCCGAGTGGAAGCCGAAGGCCGTGAGATTGCGGCAGAATGGGACGATCTGCTCCTCCACGACGGCTCTGGAGCCCACTTCGAGCAAGGTTTGAGCGAGGGTATCGATGTCGGTCCTCAACTCCGATGGATGGACATAGGCGGCGGACGAAGATGGTTTTTCGATGGCGAGCAGCACCTTGGCTCGCATCAGGTAAACGGCGGCACGCCAAGGCTCCTCCTTGTTGCGATCCAGGATGTAGGCGGTGTCGATGTGCGGCTCGTTTTGCAGTTGGGTGGCCAGCGTTTCGATGAGTTCCGTGAGCTTGGGCGGCGTGGTCTGGAAAAGTGAGCTGAGCGGGAGGTGTTTGCCGAGTGATTCGAGCGCGCGGCGCTGGATGCGCAGCGCGTTCTGGCGCATGGCCTGCAAAGCCCGGCGAGTGACATCGGCGGTGACAAAAGGGTGTCCATCGCGGTCGCCGCCGATCCAGGAGCCGAAGCGGAGCAGGGGAGGCAGTGTGTCGATGTCCGCCGGGTCGTAACCGGCAGTCTGCCAGGCCTCGCGCAGATGGGTGTGGGCGCGTGCGAGGGCTTCGGGAAACACTTCGCGCAGGTAATGAAGGGCGTTTTGAAGCTCCGCCTCGATGCTGGGGCGGGTGACCTGGATCTCGCCGGTGCGCCAGAGGTTTTCGAGCTGCGTTTGAAGCTGATGTTGCAGGCGCCTCTGCTCGCGCGGCGTGTAAGCCGGGTTCTCGTGCCGGTTCATGAGGCTGTAGATCTCGCGATGCAGTTCACGCACGGTCTCGCGTTTGGCCTCGGTAGGGTGCGCGGTAAGCACAGGTTCGACGCAAACTTCACGGAGCGCGGCCAGCACGTCGTTTTGATTTAGGCCCAGCGTGCGCAGTTGCTTCAAATTGTCAGCCCACAGGCCCTTTTCGGCCTCAGGACCGAGTTTTTTCTCCCGCAACCGGCGCACCTGGGAGGCGGCACGTTCCTCGACGATGTTCAGAAGCTGGAAAGCGATGGAGTAGGCCTGGCCGAGAGAGCGGGTGGTTTGTTTGGGCACCCCGGTGCCGATCCAAGGCAGACTGGCGGCGAGTTCGGGCTCGCCGAGCTGTTTTAGCACAGCGGAGAAGGCTTCCATGAGAAAGCGGAGGTCGTCTTCGAGGATTTGGAAACCGTGCTGGCGGAGATTCTGCGGGGGGGATTCGGACATGGCTGGGGGTAACGTCCGCCAAAGCAGGATTGGTGCCTGATTGGCGAATGGACGGGCTTTCTCATGACACCTTTCCGGGGCGCTTCAAGGCTGGTTGCAAAAGCTGGGGAGCTTGAAAATCGAGCTGGCTGAAGACGCCCGCGCAGAGTGCGGGACCCCGGTGGGGAGCTCTATGGCGAACGCCGCTACGACTGCGTCTTTGCGGGGCACAACGGCGTGCCGTCCTGCTACGCCGTGCGCCAGATTCCGGGTGGTGCTCAGGCTGGAACCGCGGAAGGCGGTGCCGCTGGCGCTACGCTGTGCGCGGATTCCGGGTGGTGCTCAGG
>NZ_JACSRD010000262.1 GCF_014879935.1 Prosthecobacter sp. | reverse complement strand
GCGCGCCACGCGCCTCCAGCTAAACGAGTCTTGCCTCCGCCTCCTGCTCGGATACACTCCTTCACGTTTGTTGCAGTGTGGGCAAATAACTAACAGGCCGGTGTCTGCTTCCGTTGCAGTTATCGCCTGAGTGCAATAAGGACAATTGAATTCAAAGTTCATAAACGGCAAATGACGGCTCAAATATGGCGTCTTTCACACTCAAGCAGTGCTGATTTTTGCAGCCCAAACTTTTCGAGCTGCGCATGCCTCTGTTTGAATGCCTCCAGAGAAATCGAGTTCCCGGCATCCATGGAGCGCATGCGCTGGGATAGAAGCACCGCAGTTCGTCTTCTGTCTCCAACGCGGTCAGATAGCGAGTCAGCTCGACTCTTTCCGCGAGGGGCAGCATGGATGCCTGGGCTGCAATGTCAGCGAAGCTCATGGTTGGATTATATTCGGAACGGCAAAATGGCGCAAGGAGAGGATTGCGGTCAGACGGGTCATTTGCCTTTGCCATTCTTCTTCCCCGCGCCTTCGCGGCGATGTTCCTCGCCCCAGTCGTTGCGGACGTCGCCGATCCATTCATCGACGAAGGTGCTCGCGGCCCAGTCTTCCCATTGGCGGATGAGGTGCTGGCTCAGGGCGGGGAATTTGGTGATGATGTCTTGCTGCTCCGTGCGGTCGTCGTCGATGTGGTAGAGTTCCCACGGGCCTTTGAACTTCTTCACGAGCTTCCACGGGCCGCTGCGGAGGGCGCGATTGCCTTCATGCATCCAGAAGATGGGCTTCACGCGATGGAGCGGCTCGCCCTGGATCGCTGGCATGAGCGAGAGGCCTTCGGCGGGCAAAATCTTGTGCCCTTTGAACTCGCCGGGATAAACCGCGCCGGTCACATCGCAGGCGGTGGCCATGATGTCGATGAGATGCGCGGGCTGATGCTCCAGCTTGCCGTTTCGTGCCGCCGGAATGCCCGCAGGCCAGTGGGCGATGAGTGGGGAACTGATGCCGCCTTCGTGCGTGAAGTGCTTGTAGCGGCGGAAAGGCGTGTTGTTCAGCGTGGCCCAGGTCATGCCGAGGAAGACGCTGCTGTCCGGTCCGCCGAGATCGGGGCCTTGTGTGATGCCGCGCGGGCCGCCCTCGGCATTGCCGCCGTTGTCGCTCATGAAAAAGATGAGCGTGTTCTCAAACAGGCCGCGCTCCTTCAGCCCCGCGATCATGCGGCCGACGCTTTGGTCCACGCAGTCGAGCATGGCGGCGTAGATCGACATGAGCAGGTCGTAGCGATCCTTGTCCTCCTCGCTGAGTGAATCCCACGCGGGCACATCCGCCGGACGCGGCGCGAGCGGCCATTTCGCATCGACGATGCCGAGTTCGATCTGCTTTTGGTGTCGAGCCTCGCGGAGCTTGTCCCAACCGATCTTGTATTTGCCGCGATACTTGGCGATCACTTCCTTCGGTGCCTTCAGCGGGAAATGCGGCGCTCCATGCGCGAAGTATTGGAAGAAGGGCTTCCCGCTCGCCTTCGCATCATCGAGGAACTTCAGCGCCCAGTCGGTGAACATGAAGGTGGAATACCACTCGCCGCTGCCGACCTCTGGCGAATCGGCCGCGACTTTGCGCCCGTCGAGGTAAACCCACTTGCAGGCATCCTTGCTGCGTTCCTTCGGGAAGTACAGCTCGCCAAACTGCGTCGTCGCCGTGCGTTGAAAGCCGCGCTCCCACGGTGGCGTGCCATTTTGCTGCCCGAGATGCCATTTTCCGACGATGGACGTGTGATAGCCCGCCGCGCCGAGCACCTCCGCCATCGTCACGCAGCGGTCATCGAGCTTTGCATGCGTGCCTTTTGACTCCGGAAGCTTCAAGCCATCGAGATAGCCCATGCCAGCCTGATGCGGATACAAACCGGTCATCAAAGCCGCCCGCGTGGTGCTGCAGCGTGCCGTGTTGTAAAACTGCGTGAAGCGCACACCGCCCGCCGCCAGCGCATCGAGATTCGGCGTCGGGATTTCACTGCCGTAGCAGCCGAGATCGCTGAAGCCCATGTCATCGACGAGGATGACGAGCACGTTGGGCCGCTCCGCGGCCAATGATGAATGCAGAATGAGGAATGACGAAAGGGCGAGCAGGAGGTGCTTCATGCACCGGACAACGCGAGAGCGGCAGGCGCGTTTTCGCCCTGCAATCCGCCTGAACCTATCCGAAGCACACTTCATGGGATGAGGGGCGGCAGATTCCCTCCGAAATCGACGGACGCCGCCACGTCAACGCCCCGAAGGCCGGTGCCGGGCTGGATTGGATGCCCTCGAAGCTGGCTTGACCGCCTCCCGGCCCTCGCTTTCAATCCGCCCCCTTTTCCATGACCCTCCACTTCACCAAAATGAACGGTGCCGGCAATGACTTCGTCATGCTGGACAATCGCGACCTCAAGCTGGCCCTCACCAAGGAGCAGATCGAGAAGCTGTGCGACCGCCACCGCGGCATCGGGGCCGACGGCCTGCTCTGCGTCGAGCCCGCCACCGAGGGCGGTGACTTCAAGATGCGCTACTACAACGCCGACGGCGGCGAGGCGGAGATGTGCGGCAACGGCGCGCGCTGCTTTGGCAGCTTTGTGAATCATCTGCACGGTGGCACGCTCACGAAGATCCGCTTTGAAACCCTCGCCGGCATGATCAGCGCCGAGTTCGAAGCCGGGCAGGTGCGCATCAACATGAGCGCCCCGCACAGCCTCAAGCTGGCGCAGACGCTGCCGGTGGCCGGCACGGAACTCACCGTTCAGAGCGTGAACACCGGTGTTCCTCATGCGGTGGTGTTTGTTGATGACCTCGATCACGTCCCGGTGATCGAGTGGGGCGCGGGACTCCGCTACCACGAGGCCTTCAAGCCGAAGGGCACCAACGCAAACTTCGCCAAAGTCGTCGCCCCAGGCAGCATCGCCATCCGCACCTACGAACGCGGTGTCGAGGGCGAAACCCTCGCCTGCGGCACCGGCATGGTGGCATGCGCCCTCATCCACCACGAACTCACCGGAGCCCCCAGCCCCGTCAGCGTCCTCGTAAAGGGCGGCGACACGCTGAAAGTCGGCTTCGAAGAGCCTTCGAAGTCCGAATACACGAACGTGACGCTGTTTGGCCCCGCAAATTTCGTTTTCCAAGGCACCGTTCAACTCTAAGCTCCGCGCCCTTTCCTTTCCCATGTTCGCTGGAACCCACACCGCCATTGTCACCCCTTTTAAGAACGGCCAAGTTGATGAGGCCGCGCTCAAACGTCTCGTCGATTTCCAGTTCGACAACGGCGTCACGGGCATCGTGCCCTGCGGCACGACAGGTGAGTCACCGACGCTCGATCACGAGGAGCACTCGCGTGTCGTGAAGCTCAGCGTGGAGTTCGCCAAGGGCCGCGGCGGTGTCATGGCCGGCACGGGATCGAATTCGACCCGTGAAGCCATCGAATTGACCCAGGAAGCCGAGGCCGCAGGCGCGACCGCATCGCTGCAAGTGGCTCCTTACTACAACAAGCCGACGCCGGAAGGTCTGTATCAGCATTTCAAGGCCATCGCTGACAACACGAAGCTGCCGATCATGCTTTACAGCATCCCGGGCCGTTGCGGCATCGAGATCGGTCTCGATGTGCTCGTGCGTCTCGCCGAGAGCTGCCCAAACATCCGTGCCATCAAGGAAGCCGGTGGCAATCCTGAGCGTGTGAGCCAGATGAAGCAGATTTTGCCTGCCGACTTCGAAATCCTCTCCGGTGACGATGGCCTCACTCTGCCCTTCATTTCCGTGGGCGGCTGCGGCATCGTCAGCGTGGCCTCGAACCTGATTCCGAAGCAGATCAGCGACCTCGTGAAGCTGGCTCTGAAAGGCGACCACGCCTCCGCCTACACGATCCACGCGAAGCATTACCCGCTCTTCGCCGCCTTCCTGAAGCTGGCCACGAACCCCATCCCGATCAAAACGGCGATGGCGCTGGCCGGTCACTGCTCCGACGAGCTGCGCCTGCCGCTCGTGGGCATGGAAAAGGCCAAGGTGGACGAACTGACCGCCACGCTGAAGAAGCTGGGCATCATCGGCTAGCCACTGGACAGCCCGGCTCTGATGCGCATCAGTTCAGCCATGCGTGCCCTCCGTCTCTTTTGCCTGCTGCCTTTGCTCCTGGGCTTGTGCCAATGCTCCTGGCTTCTCAACAAGACCGCCGGGCTCTTCAAGAAAAAGCCTGCCAAGGACAATCGTGTCGGCGAGGCCAAGGTGGTCGGAATCATCGAACTGGTAAATCCCGAACAAAACTACGTGCTGATCAACTGCGAGCAGCGGCTGCACATCCCTGCCGGGACGGAAGTGATCTCGCAGAAAACTGATGGCTCGAAAACCAGGTTGAAAGTCACACCTGAACGCAAAGGGAACTACATCACTGCCGACATCGTCGAAGGCAGCCCTGACGTTCGCGATCTGGTGCTATACCAAGTCAAACCGGGCGACCTGCCGGCCCAGGCAGCGCAGCCTGGCGCGTCCCCCACGGACACCCCGCAGGTGCCTGCGGTGCCGCTGACGCCCATCATGCAGGCCGACGTGATCCCACCGCTCGGAACGCCGTTTCAGCCCGTGACACCGGCGCAGCCCAGTCCCACAACGGTTCCGCCGGGGCAACTTCCAGCCACCACGCCATCACCTGCGCCGGCGGGGCCAGAACCAGATCTCAGCAAGCTTCTCCCCGTCGTTCGATGATCTCTGAGAGTGAGGCGCTGGCACGTGTGCTGGAAGCTGTGTCGCCACTGGCGACGAACGACGCACCTTTATTTGAAACGCTGGATCACTTCACAGCTCGCGATGTCGTCGCCACGGTACCGATTCCCGCCTTCGACATGTCAGCGATGGACGGTTATGCATTAAAAGCGGCCGAGAGCAGTCCTGGAGTCCCACTGCGGGTCACTGGCGAGCAGCCTGCCGGACTGGACCGCGGTTTGTGCGTCGAAAACGGCTGTGTCGTCCGCATTTTCACCGGTGCGCCCATTCCGGCCGGAGCGGATGCCGTGATCATGCAGGAGGACGTTCTCCGCGACAACGATCACATCACCTGCACCGAGCCTGTTGTGGCAAACGAGAACATCCGCCGTGCCGGCGCCGATCTTTGCCGGGGCCAGTTTGTGCTTCGCCGTGGTGAACGAATCACCCCAGGCAGGCTGGCGGTGCTTTCATCTCAAGGCCTCGCCAAAATACCGGTGCACACGCCTCCCAGGGTCGCAGTCCTGAGCACTGGTGATGAAATTGTGCGGCCGGGCGATGCCCCGCTGAAGCCCGGGCAGATCTACAACAGCAACGGCGTCATGCTGCGCGCACTCCTGGCGCAAACAGGCATCCACCAGAGCACCCATGTGCATTGCGGCGACGACTTGGAGGCCACCGTGAACACGCTGCGGCGGCTGATGGCGGAGAATGATGCCGTGGTGCTTAGCGGTGGCGTTTCCGTCGGCGATCATGACCAGATCAAGCCGGCTATGAGACAACTCGGCATCGAACCGCAGCTCTGGTGCGTGAAGGTGAAGCCGGGAAAACCTTTTCTTTTCGCCACACAGCACGAACCGAGGCCGACACACCTGTTTGGCCTGCCTGGCAATCCGGTGTCATCGTTCGTGACGTTCATGCTCTTTGTGCGTCCTGCATTGTTGAAGATGATGGGCGCTTCGTCGGAGGGTGTTTTGCCACGTTTGATCCCGGTCACAGCGGGAGTTGATCTCATCAACGAAGGAGATCGTCCGCATTACCTCCGCGGGACTTTGACCAGCGGGCGATTCATGCCGTTCGGCCTTCAACAGAGCCACGCCTTGCTCTCACTGAGCCGTTCGGACGTGCTGCTGAGGCTCGATGCGGGCCAGTCCCTCAAGGCTGGCGACACAACACAGGCGTGGTTGCTGGATTGATCGGTTGCACCGGCTGCGGGACCATCCATTCTGCGCGACTTTTTCTCATGGAACACGTTCTCGTCATCACCCGCCGTCTTTTCGACGATCTCGGCAGCTTTCAAGGTTTCCAATCCGACGCTCAACGCTACCTGCACGCGATGCTGGCACCGGGAGCGAATCACTTCATGGAAAGGCCCGCGGCGGAGAATGACCCCACGCACAAGCAACTGATCCCCTACACCATCTTCCACCACGCCGGACGCTACCTGAGCTACACGCGTGGCGGCAGTTCAGGGGAGAAGCGTCTGGTCGCCAAACGTTCCGTCGGCATCGGCGGCCACATCAACCCTGTGGACGCCGGGCAGGACGGTCTTGGCGAGACCATGTATTACAACGGCGTCGAAAGGGAGATGGCAGAGGAACTCGTCATCCGCGGCACCCACACCCAAAAAGTCATCGGCCTGATCAACGACGACGCCACCGAGGTGGGCAGCGTCCACCTCGGTGTGGTTCACTTCTTCGACCTCAGCAGCGAAGAGGTACAATCGAACGAGGACGCGATCCAGGATCTACGATTTCACAGTCTGGAGGAATTACATGCGATGCGCGACCAGCTCGAAACCTGGTCACAGATCTGCGTGGACCATCTGTGGGACGTTCAAAAAAAATCGAAATGATCTGCCTGGGAAGAAATGCTTGTTTGTTCGCACAACGAGTGTTTTGCTCACGCCAATGCAAGACCAATCCCTCAGCGCTCCAGCGTCCCCCGTCGCTTCGCTGAACGAGCCTGCTCCCGGGAGCAGCGCTGCGGAAGACCGCCTTCTGGTGGAACGAGCGCAGGCTGGCGACACACGCGCATTTGATGATCTGGTGCGCAAATACACTCCGAAGCTCTACGGCTTGATTTACAACATGACGTCCAACCGCGAGGACACTGCGGACCTGCTGCAGGACGTGTTCGCCAAGGCCTATCGCTCCATCAAGCGCTTCATGGGAAAGTCGTCATTTTACACCTGGATCTATTCGATCTCGGTGAACATGACCTTGAACTTCATCAAGAAGCGCGGCCGGCATCACAAGGTCAGTCTTGACGATGTAGATACGGGCATCGAAAACGATCCAGAGTTCATCCGCATCACCACCGCCAACACTGGCGTCACCCGGGAGGTGAACATCCATGAGCTGCAGAAAAGGTTGAACGCGGCCATGATGAAGCTGTCTGAAGACCACCGCACGGTGGTGACTCTGTATGACATACAGGGCCTCCAGCATGCAGAAATCAGCAAGATTCTAGGTGTCTCCGAAGGCACGGTGAGATCGAGGCTGTTTTACGCCCATCGCCTCCTACAGACCTACCTTGAAGACTTTGTGAAGTAATCCCCGCTCCGTTCACAAATTACAAACCAGCACACACATCATAATACCATGAGCGAGTTTGAAAACATCCAGCGGTTGATCCGGTTGAAGCGGTTCGAGAAACCGGAAGAAGGATTCGCGGAGGACTTTCTTCGCGAATTCCATCAGCGCCAGAGGGCGGAAATGCTGAAGCAGTCATCCTTGGAACTGCTGTGGGAGCGCACCATGACATGGTGGAATCATCTGACCGCGCCGAAATGGAGTCTCGCTGGTGCAGCCGCCGTGGCCTGCGCGGCTGGCGTGTGGTTGTTCTCGGGTGGCAGCAGCAGCACGAACATCACCGCAGCACCGCCGGTCCCTGCCGTTCAAGCGGTTCCTGACAAGCCTTTTGTGCCCAAGATGGATCTCAGTGATCTGCCGATGGCCAACTTCACCGAGCGCAACAATGCCAAGATGGAGGAGTCCATCCTGCGCAAGCATCTTGAAGTCCGCCCGGTAATCGAAAGCGGGGTCTCGCCCCTTCCCGCCACTGCGAATCGAGTGGTCACTCCGAAACTGGAGAACGTGATCCCGGCAGGTGAGGCGGCAGGCAGGTGACCTCACTGCGACTGACGCCGTCGGCCTCAAAGTTCCCTTTGCCATGATCAAAAGCAGCGCCTAAACTCGGCGCTGCTCATGGGAAACCAAGCCAACAGCCTCCAGATCATCCGAATTAGCGACGGACTCCTCAGCGCGTGACGCGGCCGGGGAAGTCCGTTTTTGTTTTGATCTGGTGAGCGTGTGACAAGACAACCGACACGCCCCACGCGTCCTCGATTTTCATCGGATTGTCTTCTTCCTGCATTTCCTTTTTTGATTCATGCCTCCTGTAACCATCTATGACACCACCCTGCGTGACGGCACGCAAGGCACCGGCATCTCCTTCAGCACGCTCGACAAGATCCGCGTGGCCGAAAAACTCGATGAATTCGGCGTTCACTATATCGAAGGCGGCTGGCCCGGCTCGAATCCCAAGGACGCGGCCTTCTTCGACGAAGCCTCCAAACGCACCTGGAAAAACGCGAAGATCACCGCCTTTGGCATGACCCGCCGCGGCAAAATGAAGGTCGAGGATGACCCGCAGGTCAAAATGCTGCTCGATGCCAAAACGCCTGCGGTCACCGTCGTCGGCAAGACTTGGGCGCTGCATGTCACCGAAGTCTTCCAGGTCACTCTGGAGGAGAATCTGGCAATGATCGCCGACACCGTGGCCTACTTGAAGAAGCATGGCCGCGAGGTGCTCTACGATGCCGAGCACTTCTTCGACAGCTTCCGTGAAAACCCGGAATACTCGCTCAAAACCATCAAGGCCGCGCAAGACGCCGGAGCGGACCTCATTGTCCTGTGCGAGACCAATGGCGGCGCTTTGCCCGAGTTCGTCGAGGAAACCACACGCAAGGTCATCGCCCATCTCGGCCGGCCGGTCGGCATCCACACCCACAACGACGGTGGCGTCGGCGTTGCCAACGCACTCGCCGCGGTTCGTGCCGGCGCCTGCCAGGTGCAAGGCACCATCAACGGTTACGGCGAACGTGTGGGGAACTGTAATCTGACCACCATCATGCCCAATCTGCAGATCAAGATGGGCATCGATCTCGGCCTCGACCTCACGCGCCTGCGCGACCTCGCTCATTTCGTCGATGAACTGGCCAACGTGCCGCACGACATCCGCGCGCCGTATGTTGGCCTCGCCGCATTCACCCACAAAGGCGGCTTGCACGTGCATGCGGTGCAGAAGCTTGCCCGCACCTACGAGCACGTCGATCCCGCGCTCGTCGGCAACCAGCGCATCATCACCATCTCGGACATGTCCGGCCAGTCGAACGTGCTCGTGAAGGCGGAAGGCATGGGCTTCAAGTTCGCCAAAGGCGCTCCTGAGGTTCAGGCGATCCTCAATGAGGTGAAGCGCCTCGAAAGCGAAGGCTATGAGTTCGAAGCAGCCGAGGCTTCGTTTGAAATGCTCATCCGCAGGCAACTGGGTCAGCACAAGCCGGTCTTCGACCTCATCGAATACCACTCCACACACCGTTTCCATGGCGGGGAGCATGGGTTTGAGACCTGCGAAGCCACCGTGAAGATCGAGATCAATGGCGAACGCGCCTACACGGTCGCCGAAGGCGATGGCCCTGTGAACGCGCTCGACAATGCGCTGCGCAAGGCCCTGCTGCCCTTCTTCCCTGCCCTGCAACACATGCGTCTGGCCGATTACAAGGTGCGCATCATCGATGGCGGCAACGGCACCGCGGCCAAAACCCGCGTGCTCATCACCAGCACCGACAGCAACGACGATTGGAGCACCGTCGGTGTGAGCTGCAACATCATCGACGCAAGCTGGCGTGCCTTGGTTGACGGCATCAGCTATTTTCTGCTCAAGCAGAAGGCTTAACCCGCCTTCATGCCCGCTGCCGCCAGAACCCCGCTCAAGTCGGGCGGCAGCGGAGCTTTGATGTTCAGCATCTGGCCGGAAGCAGGGTGTTTGAGCCGCAATTCATGCGCGTGCAGAAACAGACGCCTGGCACCGATGCTTTGGCGCAGTTTCCGGTTGAGGTCGAACGAGCCGTAAACGTCGTCTCCTACAAGTGGCAGGCGACGTGAGGCGGCCTGAACCCGGATTTGATGGGTCTTGCCGGTGATGAGCTCGATTTCAACCAGTGAGAGCCGCTGTGCAGGCGAGTATTCCCGGAGCCGGTAGTGCGCCTCAGCGTTCGGCCTCGGACCGTGACGGACAGTTGTGCGGACTTGGTGGCGTTCGTGCGCCGTGACGAGGTGATCGAGCCACACGCCTTCCGGCTTCAAGCCGCCGCCTGCGCAGAGAGCGAGGTAGATTTTCCTCACCGCCTCGGCTTCAAACGCCTCCCGGCATGCAGCGGCAGTTTTCTCATCTTTCGCAGCCAGCAGCACGCCGGAAGTGTCCTGATCGAGGCGATGGATCAGCCAGACTTTGCCAGCAGCGCTGGTGAAGCAACGGCGATCCGCATCATAACGGCCTTCGAACGCTGCGGACTGTGGCTTTCCGCTCTGGGGATTCGGATGCGAAAGGAAGCCATGCGGCTTGTTCACCACGAGGAGAAACCGGTCCTCATGCAGGACTTCACAGCGGGTCGATTCGGAAGGGGTGCTCATCTGGGCCGGTGCTTCTCCATCAAATAGTCCTCCAGTGCCACGCTCCAGTTGCGAATCTCGCGACCGAGCAAGTTCTGCAGTTTTTCGTTGCTCATCACGGTGTGCAAAGGCCGGGGTGCCTTGAGCTGCGTCAGTTCGGCGAGCTGGATCGGCCGCACGCTCGTTGTTTTCACCGGAATGCCGATCTTCCGGGCGATTTTGAGTGCTGCCTCGGCCCAGGAATGCCAGGAGGCGACGCCGCTGTTGCAGAGGTGCAGCACACCGCTGGCAGAAGTTTGCAGGAGACCCTCGATCCACTCACAGACGTCGAGATTGCTCGTCGGAATCGATGTTTTGTCGGCAACAGCACTCAAATCTTCGGTTTCCAAGGCCCGCTGAATGACTGTGTCGGGATGACTGGCTTTGGTGGGGCCGAACAACCACGACACGCGTGCCACAAGCGCGTCTGGACACACCTTGAGCACGGCCAGTTCTCCATCTCGCTTTGTGCGGCCGTAGATGTTCGCCGGGCGCGCTTCATCGTGCTCACGCCACAGATCATGGGATTTTCCGCTGAAGACATAATCCGTGCTGAAGTGGACCAGGCGCGCCCCACGCGCGTGACATGCCTCCGCGAGCGCTCGCGGACCTTCGTCATTGGCGAGGCGGGCTTTTTCAGGCTCCACTTCGCAGACATCCGGACTGGTGAGGCCGGCGGGATTGATCAGCACATCGAATGGGTGAGCGGAGAGCTTCGCAGCGATGGCTTCCGGCTGCTCCAGATCGAGATCAGTCCTGGTCCAGGCGGTGGTGCTGCCGGACGGGGCAAATTTACGCTCCAAGCAACGCCCAAGGCCTCCATTGGAGCCGAGAACAAGGATGCGTGGAGGTGACATGTCCCATGTTTTGCCACGGCTCCGGCGCTTGCAAAGCCAAAAGCCTTGCCCAAGATGCAGACGCTTCTCCCGGATGAGTGATTTGCAGCCCAAGATCGTGATTGTCGGTGCCGGCCTTGCAGGTCTGGCGTGCGCACGTGTTCTGGCGGCGGCTGGCCGTCAATTCACCCTCCTTGAGGCTTCCAACGCCGTCGGCGGACGTGTACGGACCGACAGTGTGGACGGCTTTCTGCTGGACCGCGGCTTTCAGATCTTCCTCCCGGGCTACCCCGAGGCACGCCGCGTGCTGGATTACGAGAACCTGGACCTGCGTCCGCTCTATCGAGGCGCGGATGTGTTTGTGAAGGATCGCTTCCATCGTCTGGCCGACCCGTTAACGCATCCTCTGACAGCGGCGAGAAATTTCCGCGATGAGCTGGTGCCCCTGCGCGACAAGTGGACGATGCTGCTGCTGCGCAAGGAAGTCTTCGGAATGCGCGAGCCGCCATGCGAGCTGCAGGACATGGAAACCGAGGATTACCTGCGCGACTTCGGATTCTCGGAGACGATGATCGACAAATTCTTCCGGCCGTTCTTCGGCGGCATCTTTCTGGAGAAGGATCTGCGCACGAGCGCCAAGATGCTGCTGTTCCTTTTTTCCATCTTCGACCGCGGCGGCAGCGCCCTGCCGGCCAGGGGCATGCAATCGATCCCGGAACAGCTCGCCATGGCGTTGCCTCCGGGAAGCCTGCGGCTGAACGCACCGGTTTCAGCCGTTCGTGCAGGCGAAGTGACGCTGGACAGCGGAGAGGTGCTGAAGGCCGATCAAATCGTGGTCGCCGCGAGCGAGGAAGCCGCATGGCGGCTCCTTCCCCAGGCCAGCCCCACACCGCCGCCGAGCCGTTCGACGACGTGCCTCTACTTCGCCGCTGACGATGTTCCCCCGGGGGATGCGATTCTGCACCTCGACGGCGATGGACGCGGCCCCGTGAACAACGCCGTCGTGCTTTCCCGCGTCTCACCGCACTATGCGCCTCCAGGCAAACACTTGATCTCCACTTCGGTTCTCGGTTCGCCCTCCAGCGCGGAACTGGAACAGGTGGTGCGTGATCAGATGCGCCGCTGGTTTGGTGACACCGTCGTGGCAAAGTGGCGCCATCTGCGAACTTACCAAATCCGCCATGCGCAGCCTGAAAACCGGCAGATGCGGCTCGGCAGCGGCCCGTTGGAGGCGGTGATCGAGCCCGGCCTCTACCGCTGCGGCGACTGGTGCGAAAATGTCTCCATCAACGGAGCGCTGCTCAGCGGCCGTCGAGCTGGAGAGGCGGTAATGACAGCGTTGGGAGAGCCGATCCAGGATTGACGGTGGCGGGGCTCATCTCCGAGGGCAGTGAGAAGGGATTGATCGTCTGCGCCGCATGATCGAGGCGCACCTCGACATTCGTGGCCCCATATTTGTCCGGCTGCTTTGCAGCGATCTGGCGGAATTCCTGGGCCACGCTTTCGGCATCAGCGCGATTGTTGAGGTCTTTGATGAGGATCGTGGTGAAGCCCGGACCTGCCTGCACCTCGATTTTGCGGTTCGGCACTCCCATGTCGGCATGAATGAGTTTTTCCCAGGCGCTGGCATGCTGAAGGTCGGCTAGCAAGACGAGCCCGGCCTTGTGAAAGCGCTGATCCTGCTCCGATTCGCGTGTCTGCGCGGCACCCGCGGCTGTCTTGCTCTGACAGGCAGCGACCAAAGGCAGGAGGAGGAGCAGGAGACGGGAGATCACAGTTTGAGGAACGCTTTCTGCCGATACAGCCAGAAACAGACAAGCCAAAGAACAAACAACACTCCGCAGCGTTCGATCACCGGTGTCCAGTAGGCCGGAAAGGCCGCGTCGGGCAGGTGTTTGTGCAGATGGTCGCGAATCCAGCCGGCCGAAAGGCTGTGCAGCAGATAGATCGTGATGCTGTTCATGCCGACGACGACCAGCGGAAACACCACACGCCGCATGCCCAAGATCTCGACCAGCCAGTAGAAGATGGCGAGCATGATCAGCACCCAGCCGCCACTGAGCACCGCCCACGAAGGCGTCCAGATGCGCTTCACGACGGGCATGACGGTCAAATGACCGAACTGTTCACCTGCAACCGGGAGAATCCTCAGATCCATGCCTGTGCCCACCAAAACGAAGATGATGCCAGAGATGAGCAGCACGGCGCACTTGCGCTTGTCCGAGCT
Source organism: Prosthecobacter sp. (assembly GCF_014879935.1). Classification (GTDB taxonomy): domain Bacteria; phylum Verrucomicrobiota; class Verrucomicrobiia; order Verrucomicrobiales; family Verrucomicrobiaceae; genus Prosthecobacter. The sequence continues at coordinate 1,169 of NZ_JACSRD010000262.1, read as the reverse complement.
GAGGCTGCGGAGGAGGTAGTCCCCTGTCACGGCGCCACCGAGCATCGTGGCCAGCGCCGGGACGAAGTTCAGCGTCTGATAGCCGCCAGGATTGAATTGGAACGGGGTGGCCTGCGGCAGTTGGTTCAGAAACCACCGGTCGAATTCGGCCGCGGCATTCAAATGAATGCTCCAGTGGCCGGCAAAACCCGGCAGGAGGGCGTTTTCTGTGCCTTTCATGCCTGCGATCGCCGCGACTTGCTCCGCCGTGGGCAGCGGATGATTGATGAAGAACCAGGAGTAACCCGCCAGGATCAGAATGATGCCGGAAACCATGTACTCCCAGCCCATGCGCGACAGGACGAAGAGGAAGAAGTAGCCGAGGCCGATCTGCGCCAGGACATTGGTGAAGAGAAACACGGTGTGCTTGTCCCCGGCATGCGTGGCCAGCATCAAACCAAGAGCCACCAGCAGGATCGAGCGCGTGAGGGCGTGCCAGGCCATGCCGAAAAAGGACTGCCCGTGCTCACGCCGCTTCATGCACGAAAACGGCACCGCCACGCCGACCATGAACATGAAGCTCGGCTGGATCAGGTCCCACAATGAGCAGCCCTGCCAGGCCTGATGCGCGAACTGAGGCTTGATGAATCCCCAGAACGAGTCCGGATGGGCGTCCGCCATCTGCACGATGCCAAAGCCCGACGAGGCCATGAGCAGCATGATGAAACCTCGAAACGCGTCGAGGGAGAGAAGGCGTTGGCTGGGAGTGGTTGGTTCCATGGCGGGAACCAAAACGCAACAAACGTGACGAGGCTATCCGGCGAGCAATGGACAGCACACGAATGCAAAATCGCGAAGACATCTGCAAGCCACCGCCATGGGACCTCATGCCCCCCCTCAGCTCGGCTCTGGCAGCAATCCGCACCCAGGCCACCTACAGCACCGGCCACGTCATCGAGACCACCTACGACGGGCTGAAGCGTCCGCACCTCATCGCCAAAGGCGGGTGCCTCACACGCCACGGCTACGACCTCAACTGCTTGACAAAAAGGCGACGCTCACGGGTTCTGGGCATCGGCTTCTTCCAGAAAGCGTCGGAGCTCTTCAGGCACTTTTTTGACCGCAGCCTTAACGTCAAGCCGCCTCAGCTGCTGGCTCACATTCGCCGCCGACTTCATTTCCAGCTTCTC
>NZ_JACSRD010000185.1 GCF_014879935.1 Prosthecobacter sp. | reverse complement strand
TTCGGGGGTCAACACGAGGGCGGGTGAGCCGACGAGGCGCTTGCCGGGGCGGACGGTATCGACGGAGGCGGTGAGGCGTTCCTTGATCCAGTCGCACAGCGAGGTTGTTTCGGCCTCGGGAAGGGCTTCGCCTTCGGCGTCGCTGTCGCCGAGGTCGATGTCGTCGGCGTTGACGGCTTTGAGGTCCTTGTCGTCGAACTTGCTGAGGCTCGAAACGACGTATTCGTCGATGGTCTCGAACATGTAGAGCACCTCGATGCCCTTCGCTTTGAAGGCTTCGAGATACGGGCCGCTTTCGATGGCATCGCGGCTCGGGGCCACTTGGTAGTAGATGGCCTTCTGTTCGGAGGCCATGCGCTTCACATAATCCGCGAGGCCGATGGTCTCGCCGGGCTGGGTCATGCTGGATTCAAAGCGCAGCAGCTTCGCGATGGCCTCACGATGCGAGTGATCGGTGGCGACGCCTTCTTTGAAGAAGCGGCTGAAGTCCTTGTAGAAGCCATCCCACTTCTTCGCGTCGTCGGAGGCCTCTTTGTCGAGCTGCTTGAGGAGGCGCTTCACCACCACATCGCCGATTTTGCGAACGAGGGCGCTGTCCTGCATGCTTTCGCGGGAAATATTCAGCGGCAGGTCCTCGCTATCGATCACGCCGCGAACGAAGCGCATCCATTCCGGCAGCAGCTTCTTCGGTTTCGGGTCGATGAGGACCTTTTTGCAGTAGAGCGACACGCCGGGCTCCATCTGGCCCATGCCAAAGGACTCCATGTTTTGCGACGGCGTGAAGAGCAGCGCATTGATGACGATGGGGCTGTCCGCCTGGAAGTGCATGCGGTAGCTCGGATCGTCGAAGGCGTGCGCGGTGAACTTGTAGAACTCGTTGTATTGCTCGTCGGTGATGCTGTCCTTCGACTTCAGCCACAACGCCTCGACGGTGTTGATGCGTTCGCCATTGAGCAGAAGCGGGAAACTGACGAAGTTCGAGTGCTTCTCGATGATCTGGCGCACGGTGCTCGCTTTGCAGAAGTCGGCGGCGTCTTCCTTGAGATGCAGCACGATCTTGCAGCCGCGGTTTTGATCCGGCGCTTCATCAATGGTGTAGCTGCTGAGGCCATCGCTGGTCCACACGAGGTGCTCACCGTCGTTTTTCCACGAATGGGTGTACACCTGCACTTTGTCCGCCACCATGAAGGCGGAGTAGAAGCCGACGCCGAACTGGCCGATCAGCGTGGCATCGCCCTGCTTGCCGGCGTTCTTCAAAGCGGCAGCAAAGGCCTTCGAGCCGCTGTGAGCGATGGTGCCGAGGTTTTCGACGAGCTCGGCGCGGGTCATGCCGATGCCCGCATCGGCGATGGTGATGGTTTTCGCGGTTTCGTCGGTGGTGATGCTGATTTGCAGCTCGGCCTGGGCATCAAAGACATCCTTTTCCGTCAACTGCGTGAGGCGCATTTTTTCCATCGCATCCGCCGCGTTCGAGACGAGCTCGCGGAGGAAGATCTCGCGGTCGGTGTAGAGCGAGTGGATGACGATATCGAGGACTTGTTTGACTTCGGCCTGGAATTCGTGGGTCTGGCTCATGGTAGGTATGTTTTTAGGGTTTGGGGGCGCGAAGAGTAGCGGATCACAATGCGCGGTCAAGGCTGTGCCGGAATGCGGTCGAAGCCCCGGTTGCATCCGCGCACAAGATCCGATCTCGAAGCCACCTTGACTTCTCCCCTCGCTTCCCCACACTCGCGCCCTTCCATGGGACTCTTCGATTCACTCGCCAAAAACGCGCTGGGTGGCCTGCTCGGCGGCTCCAAGCAAGATCCAGCCTCAATGCTGTCCGGCCTTCTCAGTGACACGGGCGGCCTGGAGGGCCTGATGGGCAAATTTCAGAGCGCCGGGTTTGGCGCGCATTTCTCCTCCTGGGTCAGCAGTGGCGAGAATCAATCCATCAGCGCCGACGAATTGAAGAACGCCGTCGGCATGGACGAAATCCAGCGCCTGGCAGGCAAACTGGGCATGCAGGCGCAGACGGTGCTGCCGCTGCTTGCCCAGTTTCTCCCTCAGGTGATCGACAAGCTCACCCCGAAAGGCCAGATCGACGACAATCATCCCAGCGGAGCCCAAATCCAGAGCGTGCTGACCAGCCTGATCAGCAGCAGTTTGGGCGGGTTGTTTGGCGGGAAACGCTAAATCGGCTGCGCCGACCGACGCTGGCCCAACGTAACCCCGCCGATGCTCCGACTCGCACTCAAGATGCTGTTTGGTGACACGGCGAAGTATTTGATGCTCGTCGCCGGGCTGACTGTGGCGACCTTTCTGATGGCGCAACAAACAGCGGTATTTTGCGGTCTGATGAGCTGGACCAAATCGACGCTGCGAAATGTGCCAGCGCCGATCTGGGTGGTGGAGGAAAAAGTGGAGCAAGTGAACGAGACGAACCCGCTGCTCGACACGGACGTGGCCCGTGTGCGCAGCGTCAGCAGCGTGGCATGGGCGGCACCGATCTACTCCGGCATCCAGCGCGTGCGGCTGGAAAACGGCAATTTCAAGATCATCCAGCTCATCGGCATTGATGCGAACACGCTGGCCGGGGCACCCGCACGCATGCTGGAGGGCGATTTGATGAGGCTGCGGCTGCCGCATTCCGTGATCATCGACGACCTGGGCGTGCAGCGGCTCGCCAGAAAGCGCGGGGACAAGGTGCAGATCGACGATGTTTTCGAGATCAACGACCAGGAGGCCCGGGTGGTGGGCATCGCCGATGCGCAGACGTCTTTCACGGGCGGCCCTTATGTCTGGACGACGTATGAGCGGGCGCTGCAATACGTGCCCGCCCAGCGCAAGATGCTGCAGGCCGTGATCTGCGCACCGCGTGAAGGCGTGAGCCTGGAGCAAGCCGTCGCCGATATCCGGCGTGAGACCGGCTTGAAGGCGTTCATCAATCGCGAGGCCAGTTTCGGCGAGTTCATGGACCAATCACCGGAAAAGCCGACGACGAACTTCAATGTCTCCACCGTCTGGTGGTATGTGAAGAACACCGGCATCCCGATCTCCTTCGGCACGACCGTCATCATCGGCCTGCTGGTGGGCATGGCGGTGAGCTGCCAGACCTTTTACTCCTTCGTGCTGGAGAACATGCGCCATCTGGGCGCCCTGAAGGCGATGGGAGCCTCAAACGGCACGCTTTGCGTGATGCTGATCGTGCAGGCCTTCACCGTCGGCATTGTCGGCTACGGCATTGGCATGCTCGGAACAGCGGGGTTTGCCTTCGGTGCGCTGAAAAACGAGCAGCCGCCCTTTTACATGCCGGAATTCGTGCCCCTCGCCGTGCTGACAGTCGTCCTGGGCATCTGCATGCTGGCGGCGCTGATGGGCATCTGGCGCGTCAGCCGCCTGGAGCCCGCGATGGTGTTCAGGAGTTGAAGCAGGCTTGGAATGGCCTGGGCCCTACTCCAACTGCAGCTTTGCCAGCGAACCGTACAAACCGCCGGGTTTTGCGACGAGTTCGTCGTGGGTACCGCGTTCGAGGATGGCCCCGCCGGACATGACGAGGATCTGGTCGCAGCGACGGACCGTGCTCAGGCGATGGGCGATGATGATGCTGGTGCGGTTTTCCATCAGCTTGTCGAGCGCATCCTGAACGAGGCGTTCGCTTTCGGCATCGAGGCTGCTCGTGGCTTCGTCGAGCACCAGAATCGCAGGATCGGCGAGAATGGCGCGCGCGATGGCGATGCGTTGCCGCTGACCGCCGGAAAGCTGCGCGCCACGGTCGCCGACGATGGTCTGATAGCCATCGGGCAGGCCGGTGATGAAGTCGTGCGCATTGGCTTTCCTGGCGGCGCTGATGATCTCCTCATCTGTGGCGTCCGGTTTGCCGTAGGCGATGTTTTCCTGAATGCTGCCACCGAAGAGCAGCACCTCCTGCGGCACGAGCGCGAGATTGCGCCGCAGCGTGGTGAGCGTCAGGTCGCGTATGGGGCGGCCATCGATGCGGATTTCACCGCTTGTTGGATCGTAGAAGCGGAAAAGCAGCGAGATGCTGGTGGATTTGCCTGAGCCGCTCGGTCCCACGAGGGCGATCCGTTGCCCGGCCTTGGCGCTCAGGTTGAAATCGCGCAGCACCACGGCATCCGGACGCGTCGGATAGGCAAAGCTGACATCGCGCATCTCGATTTCGCCGTGGAACCGCTCTGTGGTGTTTTTTTCGCCGTCTTCGGGTTCCGTGTCGTCCTTCAGGATCTCACGGACACGCTCGGTGGCACCGAGGGAGCGTTGAAGCTGGGTCACGAGTTCTGGAAACTGCATGAAGGAGGCCGCGATCATGCCGCTGAGGCCGGCAAACTGGGTGAGTTCCTCCTTGCCGATCTCCCCGAAGTTCAGCATGCGCATGGCGAACCACGTCACACAGATCAGCGCCACGCTGAAAGCGAAGATGATGAAGGCGATGAAGGAGGCGCGCGGGACGGCCGCGCGGAGCACCGTGTGCAGGTATTCGCCCAGATTCTTGTCATAGCGGGCCATTTCGTGCACTTCGTTGCGGAAGGCCTTCACGCTCACGATGCTTTGCAGGCTTTCATCGACGACGACCTGAGACGCGGCCAGATTGTCCTGGGCACGTTTGGTCAGCTTGCGGATGCGGGCACCGAAGACTGCGATCATCACGATCACGACCGGAATGGTGCCGATCATGAACAGCGACAGTTTCACCGACATGTTCAGGATGAGGATCACGCACAGCGAAAGCATCACCGTGTGCCGGATCAACATCGGAATGGTCACCACCAGCGTCTCACGCATCGATTCGACGTCGTTTGCGAGGCGCGAGGCGAGTTCACCGACACGACGGCGGTTCAGCGTGGCCATCGGCAGGCGGATGATGCGGCTGAATGTGTCGCGACGCAGCGAGGCCAGGGCACGTTCCGAAGCCTTGGCAAACAAGACGATGCGCCAGAACGCGATGAAGGCCTGCGCGGCGACGATGACCACCAGGAACCAGACACTGCGATCGAGTTCGGCCATCCATTCAGGCCCAGTGGCCCCACCGAGGCCTTTGCCTGCCACAGCGGCCAGTTCCTTGATGAAAACAATGGTCATCCCGCCAGTGATCGCCAGCGCGATGAGCGCGGGGATGAACACATTGAAGTGGGGGCGCAGATAGGTCAGGAAAAAGCCGGCGTCCTTCCACGCCGCGCGATCCCACAGTTTTTTGCTCGCTCGTTCTTCAGCCATGCGCGTTTTCTTGTTCTTCTCCTACTCCACACGCACCGTCCAGCGGCCGGTGGGTTTGTCCGTCAGTTCCAGCACGCTCAGTCCTTCCGCGTCATCGCCACGGCGGGTGCTGCGCGTCAGAAAGTGCTCACCGCCGCCGCCATTGAAGCGCAGGTTGATGCCGAGTTCGCTGTTCCCATTCCCGAGAGCCCACTCGTGCATGTAAAGGTAGGAACGTGGCAGGGTGATCGTGAGCCGCCGCACGCCTGCCGCGGAACTGCTGAGGGCCGCGCCGATCTCCGCAGGATCAAACACCGCCGCGTAGCCGCTGCCAAAGGCCCATGGCGCGATGTCATCGACCTTCGCCGCACCATCGCCGGCCTTGCCGGTGATGCGTATGGCTGCCGTGGCTCCTGGCGTGAGGCGTTTGCCATAGCTACGGGCATCCAGGTTCAGCAGCAACTCATAGGCCTGGCCTGAAGCATCATCGACGAGGTCCACCCCCGTCAGCTCCAGGGTCAAAAAGAGCTTCATGCTGTCAGCATCGGCACGCAGAGTGACCGTGCTGGCCTTGTCGTCCGTCGTGGTCAGCCGCACTGTCTCCTTGAGGCCGAAGTTCCGGGTCAGTTCGACATAACGATCGAAGATCTGCTTCACGCCGTTGGCCTCCAGCGACATCTGCAGCGGCAGTCGCTGCCGGAATGTTGCCGTTCCTTCCGCTGGCAGTGCCAGCTTCGCGGTCAGCGTTTCCGCGCCGTTGGCATCCAGCGCCGCCTTGCCTGTCTGCTTTTGCCCGGCCCAGTTCAGTTCCCAAGTGGCAGCCAGGCTCTGCCCGGCGGTGTTTTCGATTTCGAGATCGGGCAGGAAGTCCTTGTCCTGATTGAAGGCAGTCCGCACATTCCACGCGGCGCTGAACGGACGCAGCGTCGCCGTGAGGTCATGAATGCGTGATTCCCTGCCCGCGATGACAAGCACCGGCAGCCGTGCCTTGCCATCGCTCAGCGGCAGAAAGCGCGTGTCGGTAATCGAGTAGCTCACGGTCACCGCTTCTTTGGCACCAGCGGCCAGTTTGATGTCGGGTCGGGCATCCTTCAGTTTGAGACCGGCGGGCACCAGAGGCAGGACTGTCAGCGCCAAGACATCGTTCGTCCTGTTGGCGACCTGAAAGCTCAGCTTCAGCCGGCCCTGCCCTTCGAACTCCACACGTGCGTCGCTGATCGCCCAGGCGAGCTCCGGACTGCCCTGCATCACGTCTTGATACAGGATGCGGCCCATGGCGTCGTGCATCTCCTCGGACGGCATGGCCGTGGTGCCCCCGGGAGCCATCTTGAAGCGGCTTTGATACTGCAACACGAGCGCTGGAAACAGCAGATGCGCCGCTTGGGTGCCAGCGGGCGGGATGACCAGGCGCGACAGATCGCCGAGGTCGGAGAACAACACCTTTTCTGCCTCGCAGAAATCGCGCATGACGCTGCTGGCTGTGCGTGTGGAGGCCAGGCTCTCCTCCGCAGGCTCTGTCGCTGGCGCAACGGGGCCCGCCACGATCATTTCAAGACGGTGACCACGCACCGTGTCGCGCAGGCTGCGCAAAGCGGCCGCGATGTCCGCCGCCGAGGTGCCCGCGAGGCCATCCTCCAATCCGTGGGCCACCAAAACCACATCAGGCCGTCCTTGGAATCCGACGGTCGCCAGGGCGGAGGCGGCCGAGACGATGCTGGACGTCCGCACGGGCTGGATGAGGATCTCCGGCCCCATCACCATCGCTTCCTTGCTGCGAGGCCTCATGCCTGGGCGCAGCACCCGAACGCCACCGGTGTAGTAAAACTGGGTCGCCAACGATTTGGCAAAGACACCCACAAAGCTCGTCAGCAGCGGGTCTGTGGCAGCCCCCGCATCAGCACTGCCAAGGATCGCATCCCCCAGCACCACGATCTGCAACGGCTCCCTGCGTGTGAGCTTCAGCAGCGTCTGCGGCAGGTAGGTCTGCCAGCGATCCCGCTGAAGAGGCGAGAGATCGAAATAACTCTGCGGTTTGACCTCCGGCGAAGGCAGCTTCGCCTCCGCATCACGTGCGGCAGCCTGAAGGGTCGCCAGGTCCGGCTTTGCCTCGGCAGGCGGGTTCACCGCAGCCGCATCCGCTGGAGGCACCGCCGGCGTCTGTGCCAGGAGCGCCCCGCCCAGCGACAGAACGGCCAGGATGGAGTGAAGGGTTCGGTTGGAAAACATGCTGGCGTCATTTCAGCGAGACCGGCCCCACCTGCAACCGGGGAGTGCATCAGGCTCGTGGTTGATTCGTCGCGTCCGTTCGCCAGTCTCCCGCGATGACCACCCTCGCCCCTGCCGCCGTTTTGTATGAAGCGAAAAAGCCCCTGAAAATCGAGGACGTTCGCGTTCTGCCACCGCAGAAGGGCGAAGTCACCGTCCGCATGAAGGCGGCAGGCGTCTGCCACAGCGACCTCCATGTGATGAAGGGCGATCTTTCGATGCCGGTGCCGATCATTCTCGGCCATGAGGGCAGCGGGGTGGTCGAGGCGGTCGGCGAAGGCGTGACCTCGGTCGCAGTCGGGGATCACGTCATCCTCGTCTGGCGCGGCTCCTGTGGAAAATGCGAGTATTGTGAGGGCGGACGGCCCGCGCTCTGCGACATGGGCACGGCGATGCGCTTCACCGGCCTGATGCCGGACGGCACCACCCGCTTTCGGAACTCAGCTGGCGAGAGCATCCGCCATTACGCAGGCGTTTCGGCCTTCTCCTCGCTCTCGACGATGCCAGAGGCGTCCGTGGTGAAGATCCCCAGGGACTTCTCCTTCGAGAAAGCCGCTCTCATCGGCTGCGGCGTCATCACTGGAGTCGGCGCAGTCGAACGTGCGGCCCGGGTGCGCCAGGACAGCACCGTGGCGGTGATCGGATGTGGCGGCATCGGCTTGAACGCCGTCCAGGCCGCCCGCATGGCTGGAGCGAGGCAGATCATCGCCGTGGACAAATTCGCCCGCAAAGAGGCTGACGCGCGGCAGTTCGGCGCGACGGATTACGTCGATGCCAACGCCGGCGATCCAGTGCAGGCCATCAAAGCCCTCACCGATGGCAAGGGCGTCGATTACGCCATCGAGGCGTATGGCTCCGGCAAAACGGCCGAGCAAGCCTTCGACGCGACGAAGAAAGGCGGCACCTGCGTCATGGTCGGCATCACCAGCGCGGCCGATCGTGCGTCGATCAACGTGAACCAGCTCGTCTATGCCGAGAAAACGCTGCGCGGCAGCCTTTACGGCAGCACCCAGCCCCGCAAAGACCTGCTGCTGCTGATCGGCATGCACCAGTCCGGCCGTTTGATGCTCGATGAACTCATCACCAAACGCTACCCGCTCGCCGAGATCAATGAAGCCTATGATGCGCTGCAGCGCGGCGAAGTGGCTCGCAGCTTGATCGTTTTCGACTGACGATCAGCGTCCGGCCGTCTTCGCGCTGCGTTTGCCGAGGCAGATCAGACTCTTGTCGCCACGAATGAAGATCTGCCCCTCGCTCAAGGCGGGCGATGCGAAGATCTTCTCGCCCAACTCACTCTCAGCGAGGGCCTCGTAGGCCTTGCCGGGCTTCACCGTGCGCATCGTGCCGTTGTCATTGATGAAATAGACATGCCCCTCGGCGCTGGCGAGGGAGGCGTGGTGCTCCCGCAGGCGTTCCTCCCACAGGATGTCGCCCGTCTTGGCATCAAAGCAGTGGCCGATGCCCGAGTCGGAGACGATCAGAAGGTGGCCGCCTTCCACGATTGGCGATGGCACATACGCCACCCCCTTGTTCGTCCGCCAGGCGATGTGGGTGTCGGTCACATTGCCGCTGCCATCAGGCTTGATGGCAAGCAGATGGTGCTCGGGGAAACCGCCCGTCATGTAGAGCAGGCCGGTTTGATCGCTGTAAACGAGCGAGGCCACGAACTGCTCCGTGGGACCGTCGATGATCCACAGCAGCTTACCGGTGCGCGGATCGTAACTGGTGACGCACATCGTGCCGGAGAGCACCATCTGCGTGCGTCCGCCGATGTCGCGAATGAGTGGCACGCAGTAGCTGCGTGTGTGGTTCGGCCGGTCGATGCGCCACAGCTCTTTGCCGTCGGTTTTGGAAAGGGCCACGATGTAGCCATCGCCGTCGTGGTCGCAGTTCACGATCACCCTGTCCTCAAACACAATCGGGCTGGAGCAGAAGCCGTGCTTGCTGGAGAACAGTCCGGGACGCACCTGCCAGAGCGGCTTGCCACTGAAATCATGCGCCGAGATGACGACCGTGCCTTTGGGCACTTCGCCTTTCGGAATCACACGGCCTTCATTCGCTTTGCGCGTGGCTTCCGTCTCGCTGTTGTCGAGAAACGCCGTGAAAATGCGCTCGCCATCCGTCGCAGGCGTGCTGGACGCCTGGCTGTTGAGGCGATGAATACTTTCAATCGGCGCTTTCAGCACCTTGGACTGCCAAAGCAGCTTTCCCGAACCCCGATCCAGGCAAATCAGCACGCGCTCCTCTGTCTCCGCGACACACGCGACCGTGAAGATGCGATCCTGCCACACAATCGGCGACGCGTGACCACTGCCCGGCAGCTCCGCTTTCCATGTCACGTTCCCCTCCGCCGAAACCGGAAACCCCACATCCTGCGACGTGCCATCCAGCCGAGGCCCACGCCACTGCGGCCAGTTTTCAGCGAAGAGCGGAGAGCCGAGGGCAAAGAGCAGGGAAAGCGTGCGCGTGATCATGGAGACATGCCAAACGGCCAGAGAGGCCCTCAGCTTGCGCTCAGAAGTGATACGGGCACTCCTGCCCGCAATCGAGCGCTTTCTTTGCGGACAGGAGTGCCCGCATCACTTTGGGAGGATGTATGGGGTGTTCCCCACAAGACGCCCAGGCCGAGTTGTAAGCCAAGGAATGAGGATGAAGCATGCAAGGGAGTAGAGATGAAACCATGGCCAACAGTACCGGCTGCGTGCCCACATCCATGTTGAAGGTGGATGGAAATCTGAATCGGGACGAAGGTGATATTCTGCTTCTAAGGCTTGGTCCCTCTCCTTATTTGACCGAAACAGTCGCAACACTCCCGTGATGCGATCAGCGATGAAGTGGCCATCAGGAGAGCGACCGATAATGGCTTTCTCTGTCAGCTTATAGTCAGTGATTTCCCTTAACTGCCAGCGCAGTGCTTTCAGAGTCTTGTCCATAGCCTTGCTGAAATCCTCATCTGTCATTTCCGGAGTCCTCTCTGGAGGCCATCGGAGGGAGTCGTCTCGATAGATCAATGCCATGGGACAACTACCGCAAATCGCAACAAGACTGAATCGTTCGTCAATCTTGAGATGTGGATCTCGGTTCATGCAATTCTCCAGCATGAGCACTGGAAATATCCAGACCAACAGTCGCTTCAGAATCGTCCACGCCAGTTTCATAAGCTGGGGAGGTCTCTTGATCAGCTCTGCCGCGCCCGAATATCGAGCAGCCTCTTCATCACATGCCCGAGCTTCCCGCTCCAGTCGGCCATGCCGAAAGCATCATGCACATCGCGATAGAGCGCATACAGCTCACGATAAACGGCCACGTTCTCGGGGATCGGGTGATACACCTTCTCGCGGATGGCGGTGACCTTGGATTGGAGTTCCTGCCAGGTGCCGGCTCCGGCGGCGGCGGCCCCGAAGATGGCGGCACCGAGGGCGCAGGTTTGCTCGCTTTGGCTGACTTTCATCGGCTTGCCGATGATGTCGGCGTAGATCTGCATGAGCGTGGCATTCTTGATGGAGAGACCGCCGGTGTTGATGACCTCCTCGATCTTCACACCGTATTCCTCGACGCGTTTGATGATGGTCAAAGCACCGAACGCCGTCGCTTCGATGTAGGCGCGGTAGATCTCGTGGGCCTCGGTGTGGAGCGTCTGGCCGAGCAGCAGGCCGGTGAGACGCACATCGACGAGGATGGTGCGGTTGCCGTTGTTCCAATCGAGCGCGAGCAGGCCCGTGGCACCGGGTTTCTGGCCTTCCATGGCCTTTTCCATGTTCACAAACTTCTCGCCGGTGGTCTTGCCGTAGCTGTCGGGCACTAGGTGGTTCACCAGCCACAGGAAGAGATCGCCCACGGCGCTCTGGCCGGCCTCGATGCCATAGTAGCCTGGCAACACGCTGCCATTCACGATGCCGCACACACCGGGAATGTCCGCGAGCGGTTTGCTCGTGGGTGAAATCATGAGATCGCAGGTGCTGGTGCCGAGAATTTTCACCAGCGTGCCTTCTTTGATGCCCGCGCCGACCGCGCCGGTGTGCGCATCGAACGCGCCGACACACACCGCGGTGCCTTCCTTCAATCCGAGACGCTTGGCCCACTCGACGCACAAGCCACCCGCCTTCGTGTCGGTGGTGTGGGCTTCTGAATAGAGGCGATCACGCAGATCGGCGAGTTTTGGGTCGAGCTTGGCCAAAAACTCTTTGTCTGGCAAACCGCCCCACTCGCTGCTGAACATGGCCTTGTGGCCCGCTGCGCAGACGCTGCGCTTCAAGGTCAGCGGATTCGTATTTCCGGTCAAAACGGCCGGAATCCAGTCGCAGTGCTCCACGAAGCTGAAAGCGGCCTGGAAGACTTTTTCGTCCACACGACGCAAACGCAGGATTTTGCTCCAAAACCACTCGCTGGAGTAAATGCCGCCGCACTTCGCCATGATCTGCGGACGGATTTCGTTGCCCAATTTCGTGATCTCCGCCGCCTCGGCATGGCCGGTGTGATCCTTCCACAGCCAGACCATGGCGTTGAGATTGTTTTTGAACTCCGGCAGCAGACCGAGCGGCGTGCCGTCTTGATTCACGGGAATGGGCGTGCTGCCCGTGGTGTCGATGCCGACGCCGACGACCTGCGCGGCATCAAAGCCTGCGATCTTAGCCTTCGCCTGCTCCAAAGCGCCTTTCACTACGCTTTCGAGGCCGTCGAGGTAGTCCTGCGGATTATGTCGCGCCACATGCGGGTCCTTCGGATCGAGCAGGATGCCCATCTCGCCGCTCGGGTAGTTGAAGACGGTCGATCCGGCCTCCGCGCCGTTGTCGAGGTCGATGAGAAGGGAGCGGCAGGAGTTCGTGCCGTAGTCGATGCCGAGGGCGTAGCGTTTCATGCGGTTGGGATGCGTGCGGGTGTTTTAGCGGAAACAAACCGCATGGCGAGCCAAAACCGGACGCGGTTTGTGACTGTGGAATGCCAGTTCTTGATTTCGAGCGCGGCTCACGGCGCTCCCGTCACCTGCACGCGCATGAAGCGGGCGGGCGGTGTGCCGAAGAGGGTGTTGTCGCGCACCTTGAGCGTGGTGGCGTCGTTGATGAGCACCGTGGTGGAACTGGAACTGAAGGAATCCGGCTGTCCTATCGTCAGCGCACCCGCGCTCTGCACTTCGTAGGCCACGCCGGGCTGCTTGGTGATCGTCATCGTCAGGTAGCCGTCCTCCTGAGTGAGCGGCGTGAGGGCTCCGGCATTAGGCAGCGTCGGGTTTCGGCCGAAGGCCAGTTCCAGCAGGTTCACGAGGCCGTCGTGGTCCTCGTCGTCGAGCGGACCGTGATTAGCGGTGGCTCCGGGCCAGTAGAGTTGCTCCCAGACGTCGAGGAGGCCGTCGCTGTCCTGATCCAAGGGATGCGGGCCAAAGACGTGACACATTCCCGCATGTCGCGACAAGGAGTCATCAAACGCATTGCCCACCACCACCATCGCTCCATCCATGGCAAGCCTACCACCCAAATAGTCTACTGATATTCCATCAGTATTGCGCAAAGTAGCCACTGGCGCTTGTGGACTGGTTCCAGCGAGGTCATAGACATGCACTGCTCCCTTGCCATTTACAGGCAAGTCGCCGCATCTGATGGCCAGGAGCGAACCGGATAAAGCGAGTGAAGACGCAAAAGCGTCATTGGCAGTTGGTGTCGGACTATTCAATACCAAGACGGCTTCTGAGGGAATGGCGCTGCTGAGATCAAATACGAACGCCTTCCCAACAAAAGCTTCAGTGGAGGTCCACGCTCGGGACGCACCAACAACAACAGTTTCTCCTGAAACTGCGACCGCTACCCCAAACATCCCGAAAGTAGTCATCTCTGGGTTAAACAAAAGCAGCGGGGCGTCTGTACCACTGCTTTCCAAATTATACACATAGGCGGCACCGCTAATTGTTCCCACGTTATCGTTAAATGCTCCAACTACCACCACCGGTCCATCAATCGCCACGCTACAACCAAAACGATCAGATTCATGAGCGTCTGGGTTATTCAACGTGCGGAGTGGAACCGAGGGGGTGGCAGAATTGAGGTCAAACACATAAGCTTTTCCTGAGTAGCCGCTGTGATACTCGGCTCCCACCACCACCCGTGTGCCAGAAATAGCCAAGGCCGAACCAAACCCGGACATGCTGCTCAAATCCGGGTTGTGAATTACCATGGAAGGACTGCTGGGAGTCCCTACCAAGTCATACACAAACACGGCTCCAGCATTTGGCGCACCTTCGTTGTCGGCAGATGCACCCACGACCACACGATTGCCGTAGATAGCCACAGCAGCACCAAACATGTCTCCAATCTCAGGATTAGGATTGTTAAGCGTGGTGATTAACACAGGCGCTCCAGTGCTCAGATCATACACATAAGCTACACCAGCATCCAACGCCCCACGGTCTTTTCGTTGAGAACCCACTACCATTCTCGTGCCTGAGACTGCCACCGAAGAGCCAAATTCGTTCGCGACTTCTGGTCCAGGGTGATTCAAAGAGAACTTAGGCAACGCTGGGCTGGCATCAAACAAGTCATACACATAGGCACTGCCTGCGTCTGGCAGTCCTGTATCATCCGGGCCTGCGCCTGCCACCATGATCGAACCAGAGATGGCGACGGCCATGCCGAAGAAGTCTGAAGCACCTGGCGTGGGATTGTGGAGTGTGACCAATGGCACGCTGGGGGTGCTTCCAGCCAGATCATAGACATACGCAGCGCCTGCGTTAGTGGCTCCGGTGTCGTCCCGGGATGCACCCACAAGAACTCGGGTGCCGGAGATTGCCACAGCGCCTCCAAACAAATCTGAAGCTAACATCATGGGGTTGTTCAGCATCATCAGCGGCACTGCGGGGGTGACGCTGCCCAAGTCATACACATAAACACTGCCAGCATTGGTCGCACCGGTATCATCAAATGGCACACCCGCCAGCAAGAGGTTGCCATCCACTGCTACTGACGTGCCGAAAAGATCGTTCGAGGCAGGCAATGGATTGTTCAGTGTGACCACTGGCACTGTAGGCGTGGCGCCTCCTACGTCATAGACATATACGCTGCCTGAGTTGGAGACTCCTGCGTCATCCTGTAGCGCACCCACCACCACTCGGGTTCCAGAGATAGCCACGGCTGCGCCAAAATAGGAGTCTTCGCTGTCCTGAGTGGGTATCGAAGGTAGCAGCGGCGAAAGCGGAGTGGTAGGAAGAGGG